>NZ_BAABBY010000008.1:305832-365362 GCF_039538295.1 Pedobacter jeongneungensis
CTTCAAAAAAAACACCATTTTCTAGCCAACCCAGCTACATGATAAAAGTATTTTTCTAATGATATTTTACCATATAAGTAATATAAGAACATATAAACTTACATGATCTTACATTTCTTATATGGTTAGAAACCGTTTGAGGTATTGCACCTGAAAAATATATTTTTACAACCTAAGTCACCTTAGTATTTCATGAGATTAATAATTATGTACTTCAAACTTACCTGTGACGAAGGTGGTGAATGAATACCCCGGGTGTTTCTAGACTCCTACCTTACGGTTGTGAACAAGGTTAACCGGAATTAAAATTATATATTTATTATTGCGATTAAATCATCCCTAACCTCATGTACAGATTTCTACTTGTTATTTTATGCTTTCTAACTGGTTACCATGCCTCCGCTCAGGATCTTTTGGGTATTCCGCAGATTGTAAATTACAATAACGAACAATATAACGGGGGGATACAGAACTGGGAGGTTAAGCAGGATAAAAATGGGATCCTGTATTTCGGGAATAATGAGGGGCTACTCACCTTTAACGGCCGGTATTGGAACCTGTACCGCCTGCCTAATTATACTTCGGTCCGCTCTATAGGCATCGACTCTAAAAACAGGATTTACGTTGGCGGACAGGATGAATTTGGTTACTATTATCCAAACGAACATGGCATTTTAAAATACACCTCTTTATTAAACCTGGTGCCTGAAAATTTGCGTAAGCTGGCCGATATCTGGGATATCTCGATCGTTAACGACGAAGTTTTCTTTAGATCGGTTAACGCCATTCTCCATTATAAAGATGGCGTAGTTAAAAGCTATAAAATCAGCACTACCTGGCAGTTTATGGGGATGGCCAATAATCAGGTTTTCTCGCAGAACCAGTTGGTTGGACTCATGGTTTTCGACCACGATTTGTGGAAGCCCTTTTGCACCGATACCATTTTAAAACGTTTTGTTGTTACGGCTGTTTTACCCTACGCCAAAGATACCTTATTGGTTTCTACCCTGAAAAAGGGTTTCTTTCTGATTGCCAACAGTAAGCTTATTCCACTGAAAACGAAGCTTGATCCGGTTTTTTTTAACGACAGGATTTATTTTGCCAACCGGATTAACCAAAATTTATATGGAGTGGGCACAACATCGGGCGGGGTGTACATCATGAACAAACGCGGCGAACTGGTACAGAAGTACAACTATAGGGAAGGTTTACAGAACAATAATGTGAGGGGCATCCTGCTCGACAGGGATAAAAATATGTGGCTGGCTTTGGATGATGGCATTGCCTATGTGGCCATTAACAGTGCCATTAAAAACATCTTCCCCGACCGCAACAAGCAGATTACCAGTTATGCTTTCAGGAAGTTTAACCAAACGGTTTATATCGGCACTTCGAACGGTTTATACACGGCGAAAGTAAATGTTGCCAGCCCCGATTTAAGCTATGCTACTGCAAATTTTGAGGAAGTGAAAAATACGAAAGGGCAGGTGTGGGGATTGGACGAAATCAACAATCAGTTGCTGATGGCGCATGAGGATGGTACTTCTGTGATTCAGAACAACACGGCCAGATCGCTCTATAATTTGCCGGGCACCTGGATGTACCAAACCGTAGATAATGTATATCCCAGCAGTGAGGTAATTGCAGGTACCTACTGGGGCCTGCAACGGTTGGTATATAATGGCAGTACTTTTACCAATGGCGGTAAAATTGAAGGATTAAGAGAAACCCTGCGTTTTATTGTAGCTGATAATAACAATCCCGATCATATCTGGGCCTCGCATCCCTACCATGGGGTGTATAAAATAGAATTAAAGCCCGATCATAAAAGCATATTGCGTACCACTATGTTTACCGACAAGGATGGATTGCCGTCTAAACTCTATAATTATGTTTATCACGTAAAAAACAGGGTGTTAATTGCCACGGTTGATGGCGTATATGAGTACGATGCGGTAAAAAGGAAGTTTATCAGGCTAAAACTGCTGGGTAATGCACTTAACGGGGTATCTATTCAGTATATGAAAGAAGATAATGATGGCAATATCTGGTTTGTGAGCAATAAAAAAGTGGGTGTAATTGATTTCAGAAAGCCCGCCGGTGGCAATGCCTTTACTATATTTTACCTGCCCGAGCTTGATGGGAAAGCAGTGGGTGGTTTCGAATCCATTTACGCATTAGATAGCCGCAATATATTTATTGGTGCCAACAAGGGTGCTTACCACATCAATTATGATAAATACATCGAGAACATTACCAAACCAAACGTGGTGTTGGGGATGATTAAATTATTCGGTAAAAAGGATAGTGTGGTTTTTGGGGGTTATTTTGTTAAAAACGGCGCAGTTGCAGGTAAACAGGACGAACGGAATTTGCCGGAGTATGTGAACAGCTTAAATTCCATCCATTTTGAATATGCATCTACACTGTTTGAGCACGACAGGAATATCAAATTCAGCTACCAGTTGGTTGGTTTCGACCGCGACTGGTCGGAATGGGGCGTTAAAAGTGAAAAAGACTATACCAATTTACCTGCAGGCAAATACACCTTTAATGTTAGAGCCAGAACCGATGTTGGCAACGAATCTGCAGTGGTGGGTTACACCTTTGTGGTTTTACCGGCCTGGTATAATACCATCTGGATGAAGATGGTTTACCTGATCCTGGTTGTTTTACTGATCAGGTTAATCATCAGGTGGCAAAAGCAAAAACACATTAAAGAGCAGGAGCGGATGAGTTACCTCCACCAGCTCGAGCTAGACCGTAACGAAAAAGAAATTGTGCGCCTGCAGAACGAAAAGTTAGAGGCTGATGTAAACTATAAAAATAAAGAACTCTCTACCATGACCATGCATCTGGTACAGCGTGGTAAGGTATTGGCAAAGATTAAAGAGGTGATTTCTACCGTAATCAAAAACCACGATATCAGCGAAAGTTCGCCCAGTTTCAGGCACCTCATCAGGCTGATCAGGGATGTGGAGAAGAAAGACCAGGAACTGGATCACCTGAGCGTGCACTTTAACCACGTAAATACCGAATTCTTTAATAAACTTAAAGATCTTTATCCCGATTTAAGTCAGAATGATTTGAAGTTCTGTGCCTATTTATCGATGAATCTTTCTTCAAAAGAAATGGCACAGCTGATGAATGTAACCATTAAAGCCATCGAAGTGGGGCGCTATCGCCTGAGAAAGAAACTCCAGCTTAAACCGGAAACCAATTTATATGAGTTTCTGATCGAAATAGCACGGCAAAAGAACGCATAAATCAATGTTTTTGTTACAATTGTAATATTGCATGGTGTTATTATTTAAATAACTGTTTATCAGTTATATTATGTTTGCTGTGTAGGGCTGATGTAGGCCTGTATTTCTTCTTTTTTTCTTAAATGAGGGCTTGTGTATGGTTTGTGTAGTAGCACTAAATTGTGCTATTGTATTGCGCCTCTATAGATTTGATTTTAATAATGGGCACCAAAGCCCACGGTGTTAACTAACCAAATATTAACTTAAAATTAAATTCTATGAGAGGAAGATTTACATTCGTATTCTTCATGTTCTGTATTCTGGCATTTCCGCTGGCCTTACTGGCACAAGACATTCCGGTTACAGGAAAAGTAACAGAACAAAATGGCGGGCCGTTACCGGGTGTAACGGTTAAACTTGACGGAACAAGCAAAGCGGCATCAACTGATGCCAATGGTGTTTTCGCTATCCAGGCACCGGTAGGTGGAAAATTAACCATCAGCCTGATTGGCATGGCCACGCAAACCGTCACTGTTCCGGCAGGCGGCCGTATCAATGTTTCGCTTAAAGCCGATTCGAAAGATTTAACCGAGGTGGTTGTAGTAGGTTATGGTACACAGAAGAAAAGTGTGGTAACTGGTGCAATTTCGAGCGTTAAAGCATCAGATCTGGAAAATCAACCGGTTGTGCGTATCGAGCAATCGTTACAGGGTAGAACTTCGGGCTTAACCATTGCGGCTACATCTGGTCAGCCGGGTTCGAGTTCAACAGTGCGTTTAAGGGGTTTTACTTCTTTCGGTAACAGTAAGAACGATCCGCTTTGGGTAATCGATGGTGTGGTAATTGATGCCGGTGGTATTGGTTACCTAAATCAGGATGATATCGAATCAATCGAGGTATTAAAAGATGGTGCATCTGCAGCTATTTATGGTACACGTGCTGCAGCCGGAGTAATTTTGGTAACCACCAAAAAAGGTAAAGCAGGTACGCTGAACATTAATTACAGTGGTTATTACGGCATACAATCGCCGGCCAAAAAACTCGATCTGCTAAATGCTACACAATATGCTACATTGCGTAATCAGGCATTGGTAAGTGCAGGTAAGGCTCCGGCTTTTGCCAACCCGGCTGCTCTTGGCGAAGGAACAGACTGGCAGGATTTAATTTTTAATAACAGTGCGCCAAAACAAAGCCATGAGTTTAGCGTATCAGGAGGAAGCGAAAAAGCAACTTATTTTACCTCTTTTGGCTATACTGATATTACGGGTATAGTAGGTTCTCCTGTTTCTAAATTTAACAGGGCAAACGTTCGTATCAATACCTCATTTAAACCGATTAAACAAATTACTTTTGGCGAGAACTTAGGTTATAGCCATGGGGTAAACAGCGGAATTGGCGAAACCAACCGCGAATTTGGAGGGATATTAAGTTCTGCAATCAATTTAGATCCGATTACACCATCGGTAATTACCGACCCTACGGGCCAGTCTGTTTTTTATCCTGCGTTAGGTTCGCCGCAATACAATGCTGCAACTAGAAATGGCGACGGTCAGTTATTTGGTATTTCTCCTTACGTAGGTCAGGAAATGAAAAACCCGCTTGCCCAGATCCAGAACAGACTAGGTAATTACGGTTATGATCATAATATTGTAGGTAATGTTTTTGCAGATGTTGAGCCGATTCCTGGTTTACATGTACGCTCATCATTAGGTACAAAATTAGCTTTTTACGGAAGTAATTCGTTCAGTCCGGTAGCATACTACAATACTTCTACACCAATTAATCAATCTGGATTAACCAGAGAAAACACTTATGTAATTAATTGGAATATAGAAAATACCATTTCTTATAATAAGATTTTTGGCAAGCATAATGTTACCTTCTTACTCGGGCAGGGAAAATATAGCGATGGTAATGCACGCAGGGCAACAATTGTTTATAATAATATTCCTGCTAAAACTTTTGATGAAGCATCTTTCAGGTACAATTCGTTACCAGCTGACAGGCAGAATAGTACTGGTGGTGATGGTACCGACCACAGGATCAACTCACTATTTTCGAGGATCCAGTATAACTATGGAGAAAAATACTTATTATCTGCTTTAATCAGACGTGACGGATCATCGAGATTTGGTGGTAATAATAAATTTGGTTATTTCCCTTCTGCATCTGTAGGTTGGGTGCCAACTTTAGAAGATTTTTTCCCTAAAAACAATGTATTAACCTTCCTTAAAGTAAGGGCAAGTTATGGGGTAACCGGAAATGATGGTATTGGTGATTTTTCTTTTATCCCGATTGTAGGCGCAGGCGCCGATCGTAATTATGTGTTTGGTTCAACTAACGAAACCGTTTATGTAGGTTATAGTCCTGGTGCTCCGGCTAATCCTAACCTGAGATGGGAGGAAACCCGTCAAACAGATATTGGTATTGATGCAACCTTATTTCAAAACCTAACCCTAACAGTTGATATTTACGATAAAAAAACTACGGGTATCCTTCAAAATCCACCAATTCCGGGTTATGCAGGTTATGGAAGTTTCGCACAGAATGTTGCTGATTTACAAAACAGAGGTTTAGAGATCGAACTTGGCTATAAAAAGAAATTTGGCGAGGTAGACTTCGGAGTGAACGGTAACGTTTCTTTTTATAAAAATAAAGCAACCAAATTGTTGCCGGGCAACCAGTTCCAGGAAGATAACAGTGCTACGTTCCAGAATTTGGGAAATATTACCAGAACAGGATTAAACCTGCCATATCAGCAATATTTTGGATATAAGAGTTTAGGTATTTTCCAAACCCAGGCAGAGATAGATAGTTATGTAGGTGCTGATGGTGTAACCAAATTACAGCCAAATGCAAAACCAGGCGATATAAAATTTGCAAATTTAACTAACGATAACCTGATCAATCCTGACGACCGTACTTACTTAGGCAATCCGAATCCAACAGTAAGTTATGGTATCACCATTAACCTGGCTTATAAAAACTTCGATTTTACTGCTTTCGGAAGCGGATCGGGTGGCAACAAAATTTTTCAGGGCTTAAGAAGACTGGATATTTCAACAGCAAATTACCAAACTAAATACTTAGATGCGTGGACACCAACCAACACCGGTGCTTCATTACCAAGAATTGTTGATGGTGATCCAAACAGAAACTATTCGAACTTTACCGATTTATATTTAGAGAACGGAAACTTTTTCAGATTAAGAACAATGCAGCTGGGTTACTCTTTGCCTAAAGATATCATCAATAAATGGGGTATGAAAAGACTTAGGGTATATGTACTTGCCGAAAACTTATTTACCATAACTAAATATACGGGTTACGATCCTGAACTGGGTGTAACAGGCGACTCGGGTGGCGGTGCTCAATATGGCATCGATCGTGGTGCATATCCACAGGCAAGGGCATTTTTGTTTGGATTAAATGTTGGATTTTAATATAATTTAAATCATGATGAAAAAGAATTTTTTATACTTTACAGTGATGGCAATTGCTGTATCGTTGGGTTCCTGCAAAAAGGAATTAGATACAAACCCCCAGGAAAGGATAACTTTAGATAATTACTATAAAACACAGGCTGATGCTTTTACAGGCTTAGTTGCCATTTACGATAGATTTGCATTCCAGTCAGGCGGTTTGTATGATAAATCGGCTATAATGGATGTTGCCAGTGACGATCAACTGGCAGGAGGCGGTAGTTCGGGCGATATTAATGACCTGCAGGTAATGCAAAACTATACCCTTAATGCGAGCACAGGGCCTCATGGCTACCTTTGGAACAGGGGTTACAGTGGGATATTCAGGGCAAACGTGCTGTTGTCTAAAATTGACGCCATCCCGATGGATGCAGCTTTAAAAGCAAGATACATTGCAGAAACAAAAGCCATGCGTGCAGCATTTTACTTCGATCTGGTTACTTTTTTTAAAAACGTTCCGTTAATTGAAGGAGTTGTTGAAATTGGCGATATCTATAACATTACCCAGGCACCACCAGCTTCTATTTATGCTTATGTAGAAAAAGACCTTAACGATGCTATACCTAATTTGCCCAACACTGTTCCTGCTGCAACAGAAGGTGGCCGCTTAACCAAAGGTGCTGCACAGGCACTATTGGGTAAAGTATTATTGTATGAGAAAAAATGGCAGGCTGCTGCAGATCAGTTTGCTGTGGTAAATGGTACAGCACCTGGTGTTTCACCCTCAGTGTATGGTTATAAACTATATCCTGTATTTGGCGATTTATGGAAACCAGCAAATAAATTCAATTCAGAATCAATTATCGAATTTGTTCATAGCAGTAAATCGAATGGAAACTGGTCGGCTGCTGGTAATAGTGAAGGTAACTTATTATCCATTACTACTGGTCCGCGGGGATATAGCAAAGTCTTAAGTACAGCACCTGATTATTTTAGTGGCTATAGCTTTCTGGTATTTACCAAAGATTTCTTTGATTTTATTCATAAAGACCCAAGAAATGCAGCAACTGTAGCAAATTTAGATAGCTTACAAACCAATGGCATTGCGAAATACACGCCGGGCTATAATAACACAGGGTATTTCTTTGCTAAATATATGGGCTTAACCACTCAGGCTGCGGCAACTATCCCTGAATTAAATTTCGGTATAGACGAATACGAAATCCGTTTGGCCGATACATATTTAATGGAAGCAGAAGCTTTAATGAATGCTGGCGCTGCTGTTGGTGCAGGCTCCAGGGCTTATATTTTACTGAATGCGGTGCGTGCAAGGGTTGGCTTAAATCCAGTTGCAGTAACACAGGATAATATTGAAAAAGAGAGACGTTTGGAACTTGCGGGCGAAGGTCAGCGTTTCCCGGATTTGGTACGTTGGGGTAAAGCTGCAGCAACATTGAAATTCAAAGGCTTTATTGCTGGCCGTCACGAAGTTTTCCCGATTCCACAAAACGAATTGAATAACACCAAACTCGAACAGAACAAAGAGTGGGGTGGAACAAAATAATTGCTCATCATCTATAATGCTTAAAGTTTAATTGTCAACAGGGAGAAAGCTAAACCTTTCTTCCTGTTTTTTAATCTGAACCATATTTTACCTATGCTATCTACAAGACTATTTCAGCTTTTGGCTGCCTGCATCATTACCTGTTCATCATTTTCGGCTATTGCACAAAACCAGGCCGATGTTTGGTTAACCAGGGCCGATCGCTCTGTCTTATTCACAAAACAGGCCACAGGTTTAAGTTTTTCTGCTGCAAAAAACGATTATCCAACCATTGTGGTTAATGAAAAAGAAACTTTTCAAAGCATTGATGGATTTGGTTATGCCTTAACCGGTGGCAGTGCTCAGCATATCATCAAAATGTCGGCACCCGCCAGGGCGGCTTTATTAAAAGAACTGTTTGCTACCGATGGAAATAACATTGGTGTAAGCTATATCCGTTTGAGTATCGGCGCTTCCGATTTAAACGAAAAAGTATTTTCTTATAACGACCTTCCCGAAGGGCAGACCGATTTAGCACAGTCAAAATTCGATTTGGGCCCCGATAAAATGGACGTGATTCCGGTAATGAAGGAGATCCTTGCAATTAATCCCAAACTAAAAATTATGGGTTCGCCATGGTCTCCTCCCTTATGGATGAAAACCACTTATGATGCCCGTGGAGGTATGCTCAAGCCAGAATATTACGATGTTTATGCTAAATATTTGGTCCGTTATGTGCAGGAAATGCAAAAACAGGGAATCCCGATCGACGCCATTACCATTCAGAACGAGCCTTTGCATCCGGGTAATAACCCGAGTTTGTTGATGGTGGCACCAGATCAGGCGTTTTTTGTAAAGAAATTTCTAGGCCCTGCTTTTGCAAAGGCCAGTATTAAAACTAAAATTCTTATATACGATCATAATGCCGACCGGCCTGATTACCCGATCACCATTTTAGATGATCCCGAAGCCAAAAAATACATCGATGGCTCTGCCTTTCACCTTTACGGCGGTAAAATTGATGCCTTAACTGATGTGCACAACGCCCATCCCGATAAAAATATCTACTTTTCAGAACAAATGGTGGTTGAGCAGCCAAACGCTGCAGGAATTAATATTGTAAACCCGGTCAGGCGCTTAATTATTGGCGCTACCCGCAATTGGAGCAAAAACGTACTCGAGTGGAACCTGGCTGCCGATCCTGAAAATAAACCTTACACCGATAGGGGAGGCTGTTCCATGTGCCAGGGTGCAGTAACCATTGATAAAGATCATTACAGCAGAAACCTGGCATATTATTCCATCGCACATGCTTCTAAATTTGTGCGCCCCGGTTCAGTGCGGATTGCCACAAACGATTTACCCGATCTGCCAAATGTTGCTTTTAAAACACCTGATGGAAAACATGTTTTAATTGTAGCCAGCAGCGGCAAAAATAATACTGAATTTAACATCAGCATTAACGGTAAAACGCTTGTAGCCACGCTCGATAAAGGATCTGTAGCTACTTATACCTGGTAACCTCTAAAACCTAACCTTATTTTTATGAATTTTACAAAATCAATTTTATATACTTTTTTGCTCTCTCTCCTTTCATTTACAGGTTTTAGTCAGGGGTTTTTAAAGGCCGGTGGTAAAAAAATAGTGAACGAAAAAGGCGAAAATGTGCTGCTCCGTGGCATTGGTTTAGGTGGCTGGATGTTACAGGAAGGTTACATGTTGAAAATCAATAAAGAATCGCAGCAGTACCGGATCCGAGAGCGGATAGAAGAATTAATGGGCCCCAAACAGACACAGCAGTTTTACGATGCCTGGCTGGCCAATCATACCCGCAAAATTGATGTCGATTCGATGAAGAGCTGGGGTTTTAATTCCATCCGTTTGCCCATGCATTACAATTTGTACACACTGCCGGTAGATCAAGAACCAGTTGCCGGCCAGAATACCTGGCTGGAAAAAGGTTTCGCTTTAACTGATAGCCTTTTAGCGTGGTGTAAAGCCAATAAAATGTACCTGATTTTAGATTTACATGCCGCACCCGGCGGACAGGGAAACGATGTAAATATTGCCGACCGAGATCCATCAAAACCCTATTTGTGGGACAGCGAAGCCAATCAGCAAAAAACAATTGCCCTTTGGAAAAAACTGGCCGAGCGCTATAAAAACGAAGCTTATATCGGTGCCTACGATATTTTAAACGAGCCGAATTATGGTTTCGAAAACCCGAATGAGGATAAAAACGGGACAAAAGAAAAAACGAATGCACCGTTACGGAAATTAATGGTCGAAATTACCAAAGCCATCCGTGAAGTTGACCAAAAACACATCATTATCATCGAAGGAAACGGTTGGGGCAATAATTATAATGGTATTTTTCCCCTTTGGGATAAAAATATGGTATTGAGTTACCATAAATACTGGAATTATAACGATCAGAACTCAATTGCGCATATTTTGAAAGCTCGTGATGAGCAAAATGCACCGGTTTGGCTGGGCGAAACAGGAGAAAACTCCAATGTGTGGTTTACCGATGCCATCCGCCTTTTAGAAAAGAATAATATTGGCTGGTCGTGGTGGCCTTTAAAGAAAATCGGTTCAAATAATCCGATGGAAATTAAATCGAATCCCAATTATGATGCATTGGTGCGTTATATGAACAACGGTGGCAATAAACCAAAGGATAGTAATGTGTACAGCGGCTTAATGGAACTGGCCATTTATTCGAAACTGGAAAATACCATTATCCATCGTGATGTAATTGATGCAATGATCCGCCAGCCTTTTAGCAACGAAACCAGACCTTTTAAAGCTAGTGTAATTAAAGATAAAAGCATTGTTTATGCCGTAGATTACGACCTCGGTAAAAACGGTTTTGCTTATTTCGACACTGATACAGCTGATTATCATGTTTCAACCGGGAAAAGATCGGCCGGAAACAGGGGCAGGATTTACCGTAACGATGGGGTAGATATTGCAAAAGACTCCATCCGGTACGAAAAATATTATGTAAACCACATCGAAAATGGCGAATGGTTGCAATACACGGTAAATGTTGCACAAAGAGGCACCTATACTTTAAAACTAAATACTGCTGCCGATAACGCTGATGGCAAAATTACCATTCTGATTGATGGGAAAGAGGTGGCAAAGGCTGTTGCCGTTCCAGATACCGGCAATGCGAAGAAGTTTATGCCTTTCGAAATCAAAAACATTGCTTTAAAAGCAGGTAGACAAAAAATTAAGGTACTGGCCGCTACAGGAGGTTATAATTTTAGTTATATTCAGTTCGTAAAATAACCTAACCAAAACATCATCTTGAAAGGCACAAAACGAATCCTGCATATTTTAGCGGCAATGGCAATTGTCATTATTGTCCTTTCAAGATGTATGAATGTTGCCGGTCAGTTGCCAAAAGATATCAGGGGCGAGGCTTATACCGGGGCCGCTACCTGTATCAAATGCCATAAAGATTTATCTCAGTCTTATGCGCACAGTCCACATGGTTCAACCTCTAAACCTGTGGCAGATGCACAGCTGTTAAAGGTTTTTGCCGCTGATTCAAACAGTTTTTTATTTGATGCACATCAAAAAGTAGTCATCGAAAAACGGGATAGCGGAATCTTCCAGGTGGCTTATCAGGATGGTAAAGCCCTTCGTGCCCAAAAGTTCGATATTCAGTTCGGTTCAGGTGAAAAAGCTTATACTTATGCTTACTGGCAGGGCAAAAAACTGTATGAATTACCTTTATCGTATTTTGCTGCCATTCAAAACTGGGCCATCAGTCCTGGTTTTCCCCGCGACAGATTTTATTATGATAGAGGCATCACCAGCCGCTGTCTCGAATGCCATGGTTCTTATGTAGAAAAAAAACTCAGCCAAAAATCAGCTTTTGTAATAGATGAGGAAATGGAAAAAGGTTCGTTAATCTACGGCATCGATTGCGAACGCTGCCATGGTCCCGGCAAACAACATGTGATATTCCACACGGAAAACCCTGAAGAAAAAACCGCAAAATTTATTGCCATTTATAAAAAATTATCACGCAAGCAGAAAATGGATGCCTGTAGCGTTTGCCACTCAGGCAATACTTTGGTTACCCAGAAATCAGTTTTCGGGTTTAAACCCGGCGATAATTTAGATGAGTACTATCAGCAGGATTTTGTAGGTTTTGGGGGTGGTAACCCTGATGTACATGGCAACCAGGCCAGTATGCTAAGGGGCAGCAACTGTTACCGGAAAAGTGAAACCATGACCTGCCAATCGTGCCATAATACCCACGAAAGTATAAAAGGCAACTTAACTATTTATTCGCAGCGCTGTATCAGCTGTCATCAAACTACCAGACACAGCAAGGCTACTTTGGCAAAAGGATCGCTCAGCACCAATTGTATCGATTGCCATATGCCCAAAGAGCCCTCAAAACTCATCACTTTTCAGCAGGCCGGTAAAAATGATTTAAGTGCTTATCTGTTGCGCTCACACCATATTGCCATTTATCCCGTTAATAAGTAATAAAACCAAACTTGTATTAAGAAAATCCCGATTTCCCCTTAAAAGGGCATGGATTTCGTACATTTGGTTTCCATCTTAAAAATTAGATAGTAGCCGATATGCTCATAAAACACTACTTAGCTTTATTCCTCCTTCTTTTTTCCGGTACAGCCCTTTTTGCTCAGAATAAATTTACCCTTAGTGGTACCATCCGCGATGCGGGCACAGGCGAAACGCTGATTGGTGCTACTGTAAAAATTTCTGGTACCCCTGCTGCTGCAACCCTGACCAATAATTATGGTTACTTCGCCCTCACACAGCCCGAAGGAACCTACACGGTAACAGTGAGTTATACGGGTTATGCCTCCATAATCAAAACGATTAATTTAACAAAAGACACCAAGTTAAACGAGGAGCTAAAAAGTGCAAATGATTTGGCAGAAGTAACAGTAAGTGCAAATAACCGTAAAAATGAAAACGTTAAAAGTGCACAAATGGGGCTCGAAAAGATTGATATGAAGCTGCTTAACTCGATTCCGGTATTATTGGGTGAAAAGGACATTTTAAAAACCATCCAGTTGCTGCCGGGTGTGAAATCGGGCGGGGAAGGGAATACCGGTTTTTATGTGCGTGGCGGAGCGGCCGATCAAAACCTGATTATCCTGGATGAAGCCGTAGTGTACAATTCATCACATCTTTTGGGGTTTTTCTCCACCTTTAATGCCGATGCCATTAAAGATGTGAGCTTATATAAGGGTGGCATGCCCGCACAATATGGCGGCCGTTTGTCGTCTGTTTTAGATGTTAAAATGGACGACGGGAACAGCAAGGAATTTAAATTTCAGGGCGGAATTGGCTTAATTGCATCGCGTTTAAAAGCTGAAGGACCGATTGTAAAAGACAGGGGTTCGTTTATGGTGAGTTTCCGCCGGACATATATCGATCTGTTTTTACGTTCCTCTCCAGATTCGACTGTGAATGGCAGTACGCTAAATTTTTACGATATCAATGCCAAAGCGAACTACAAAATAAACGATAGGAATACGATTTACATCTCAGGCTATTTTGGTAAAGATAATATCGGGGTAAAAGACCTTTTTGAAAACAACTGGGGCAATGTAACCACCACCATTCGTTTAAACCATATTTTTAGCGACCGGTTATTTTCCAATACCTCCTTAATTTACAACAACTATAATTATACGGTGAGGTTATTAAACGATGCCACAAATTTTAAGGCTACTTCTTTGGTCCGCGATTTTAACTTTAAAGAAGATTTTCAGTATTTCAGCAATAAACATACTTTAAGGTTTGGTTTAAATGCTACACAGCACCGTATTTCGCCGATTGATATTGATAGCGATGAAGCTTCACAGGTAAACTCGCTTACACAGGAAAGACGTTATGGTATAGAATCTGCAGCTTATATTTCTGATGAATGGGCCGTTAACGAACATTTAAACTTTTTGTATGGCATGCGTTTAGCTGCTTTCTCTTTAATGGGGCCGGGCAATTTTAGTACTTATGATGCGGATGGAAATATCCTTTCTACCCAAAATGTAGCCAGGGGCAAATTTTATAAAAACTATTTTAATCTCGAGCCGCGTTTTTCGGTAAGCTACCTGTTTAATGAGCAAAACTCAATAAAGGCATCTTACAACCGCAATACGCAAAACGTACATATTTTAACCAATGCTACCTCCAGCTCACCTACCGATCAGTATGTGCTGAGCAGCAATAACATTAAACCCGAAATTGCCGATCAGGTAGCTTTAGGTTATTTTAAAAATATTGAAGATAACAATTACGAATTTTCGGGAGAGGTTTATTATAAATGGCTGCAAAACCAGATCGATTATAAAAATGCGGCAGAATTGTTGGCCAATTCGAATGTAGAATCAGAATTGTTATATGGCGTAGGCCGTGCTTACGGACTGGAGCTGTTTTTTAAAAAGAAATTCGGTAAACTGAATGGTTGGGTGGGTTATACCTTATCGCGCACCGAGCGCAAATTTACAGAATTGAACAATGGCAAGTATTTCCCGGCAAGGCAAGACCGTACGCATGATGTTTCGGTGGTAGGTATTTACAACATGAGCAAGCGATGGACGTTCTCCTCAAGCTTTATTTACAGCACAGGAAATGCGGTAACTTATCCGGCAGGAAAATATAGCATTGGCGGCCAAATGGCTTATTATTATACACAGAGAAATGCCGGCCGGATGCCTTATAATATGCGTTTAGATGTAAGCGCCACTTTAGAAGGAAAACCCGGAAGGAAATACCAGTCGAGCTGGAATTTTGGCGTGTACAACTTATTAGGAAGGAAAAATCCTTATTCTATCGAGTTTATTACCGATCCGAACGACCCGAATAAAACGGCTGCGCAGCAAACTTCTCTGTTTGGCCTTATACCTTCAGTTACCTGGAACTTTAAATTTTAAAACAATGAAAAAACTGATTATATATCTTTCGCTGTTCACTTTTTCTTTTGCCGGTTGTAAGAAAATTATCTCTATTGATACCGAGAATGCCGATCCCCAGATTGTAATTGAAGGGAAAATTAATGATCAACTGATCGATCAGCAGATTAAGATCAGCAAAACCATCGGTTATACCGAGGCCAATGTTTTTCCTAAAGTTTCGGGAGCGAGCGTAACCGTAACCGATAATAAGGGAAATACCTATGTTTTTAAAGAAGGTACCACACCAGGCACTTATATCAATAAAATGAAAGGGGTACCGGGTGTAACTTACAGCTTAAACGTTACTGCCGAAGGACAAACCTATACGGCCAGTTCGAAAATGCCCAATGTGGTTAAAATGGATTCGATCGGCGTAATTAAAAACTTTTTCTTTGGAAGAGAGCGCAAAACCGCAGCTGTATTTTTAAAAGATCCGGCTAACGAAACTAATTTTTATCACTTTAATTTATACGTAAACGATATATTATCTGAGCGTTTTTATGTCAATAACGATCGGTTAACAAACGGTAACGACCTCAGGCTTCAGTTGTTTTTTAAACCGCCTACCAACGATCATGACAGCGACGAGCTGAATTCCAACGATAAAATCAGAATAGAAATGGAGTGTATAGATTCGAATATTTTCGATTACTGGTATGCGCTAAGTCAGCAATCTAACCGCGGGCCAAACCAGGGGACTACACCTGCTAATCCAACTTCTAATATTTCGAATCAGGCTTTGGGCTATTTTAGCGCGAATACTTATGAGGTGCTGTCAGCAACAGTGAAATAATATTTTATTGATTCGCATTATCCAAAACACCTCAAAAGTTTTACTGTTAAATAAAACATGAAAGTATTTATAAGCGGCAACATTGCTCCGGTTGGATTAAAAGAACTGGAAGAGAACAACATTTCGGTTACCCAATGGAAAGAAAACAGGCAGATTACACCAGAAGAACTGATTGAGGCCTGTAAGGATCAGGATGCATTGATCAGCGTAGGTCCGAATAAGATTACCACTGAATTTCTGAAAGCCTGTAGTCATTTAAAAGTGATTGCGCTCCATTCGGTAGGTTACGATAATGTTGACGTACCTGCAGCAAAAGCATTAAATATTCCAATCGGTAATACGCCAGGCGTGTTAAGCGCTGCCACCGCCGATACAGCTTTTTTATTGATGCTTGCTGTTTCGAGAAAGGCCTTCTACTCACATAAAAAAATTATAAAAGGCGAATGGAAAAACTATGAACCCAGCCCTGAATTGGGGATTGAGGTAAATGGCAAAACCCTTGGTATTTTCGGCCTTGGGAAAATTGGTTTGGAGATGGCAAAAAAATGCATTGGCGCATATAATATGTCGGTAATTTACCATAACCGCTCACGCAATGAAGAAGCTGAAAAGGAAATCGGTGCCAGGTATGTATCTTTCGAAGAACTTTTGGCACAAAGTGATGTGCTTTCCATTCATACCGCGCTTACACCAGAAACAAAGGATAAATTTACGCTTGATGTGTTTAAACAAATGAAACCCAATTCGATTTTCATTAACACGGCCAGAGGCGGCATTCACAATGAAAAAGATCTGATTAAAGCTTTAGAAGAAAAAATAATCTGGGGGGCAGGTTTGGATGTTACCAACCCCGAACCGATGGATAAAGATAATCCTTTGTTATTGATGGAAAACGTTGCGGTTTTACCGCATATCGGTTCTGCCACCGAAGAAACCCGCGCAGCCATGGCACAGATTATTGTAAAGAATATTTTAGCCGGACTGAAAGGGGAGAAACTACCTTTTGAGGTATAATGGTTGATGGAAGATGTTTGATGTAAGATGGATAAGGGGCGAAAAGTCATTTCCATCATTCATCTTACATTTTCCATTTTAACGGATGCTTTGAGATGTAAGATGGATAAGGGGCGAAATGCCAATTCCATCATCCATCTTACATTTTCCATTTTAACGGATGCTTTGAGATGTAAGATGGATAAGGGGCGAAATGCCAATTCCATCATCCATCTTACATTTTCCATTTTAACGGATGCTTTGAGATGTAAGATGGATTAGGGTCGAAAAGTCATTTCCATCATCCATTTTACCTCTTACATTTTCCATTTAGGCCTTTTGCCGTCTTACTTAACCGTATATCTCAGCACCGATCGTCCTAAATTTCCGTTAGCATCAATACCTTCAATAATCACTTTGTACTGGCCTTTGCCATCTGCGTTATAATATTCGAAAGAGGCATTTCCTGTTGCATCTGTTACTACTTTAGGATTCCAGTAGATTGTTGTTCTTAAATCGCTGCGGTTCATGCTTGCAGGCACGTCATATTTTGGCGAATAGAACTGTTTTTCCTTGTTATATCCTTGTGGTGAGAAAGTAAGCTCGTAATATTTAGGCAGCATATCCATTAACTGCGCTTTCGAAATTTTAGTCCCTTTAGGTGCTTTCTTCTGGTTAAATACAATTACACCATTTACATTGTTGGCACGGTTTACCAAACCTAACTCATCTCTTAAAAATACCTCAACCGATTCGATCTGGTTGGCATCAAGTGTATTAATCTGGTTTACATCAACGTTCATTCCATTGATAAAAATACCCATCGGGATTTTTTTGCCCTGGTTATAATCTCTGCTCACATAGAAGTTGTTATCAACAAAGGTTACCCCGGCAAGCATGCCTTGTAAACAATTAATTAAAAGGCCACAGCCCTTTAAACGATCGCCACTGATCTCGTGGTCAGCCATCTGACTAAGTCCCGTTAATGCCGGGTAGTCTTTATGACTTACTTTCGGAACCACGGCTGCCTTAATGGTTACATCTTTTAAAGTATGTAAATAAGCATATTGTCTTTTGCTGTTATCCAGGTAACTCGTTAAAGCACTGTCTATATTTAAAACCTCTTCTGCTGCACTAAAGTTTCTGGTTAACGAAGGAACCGGTGCACCATTTAAACTTAAGGTCATGTTTTTATAGTTTACATTGTATTTAGCCGAAATGGTCACTTTCGATGAATCGTTAAAAACCAGGTTCGAAAATTTAAAATTTCCAACCGGGTCGGTAGTGCCTTCCAAATTGAAACGTTTATCCGGAATACTCAACAATAACGCACCTTTCCTCACCGGAATACCATTATTCTGACGTAAAATACCAGAAATTTCAATTCCCTGTTCTGGAAGGAAATCTATTTTAGGCAGTTTATTGGCAATTATATCGGTGTATTTAAAGCTGCGGTATCCCTGGGTAAGCAACAATACATCCAAATCGGCATTTTTCTTGGCATCTGGTGCGTTAAAGTAATAGTTTGCCTTTTCAATATAACCTTTAACATCACTGCTTAATAGCAAGCCTGTTAAAATGGTACTGGTTGCATCCTCGCTGGATGGTACTTTTGTTTCATCAGCTACCGTAACAGAAAAACTTCCCTCTATCGGAGCGCCATCCTTTTTAGCGGCTACGTTGATTTTTACCTTTTTCTTAACTCCATAAGTAGTTGCAGCGGTGGTAAGATTAACCGCCATCGTATTTTTTTGCTGTACAAAAACCAGTCTCTCACTTAAGGGTTTACCAAACTCGTTAAACAAGGTAAACTGGGCAATTCCATTAGGGAATTTAGATTTAAGTACCGTGGTATTGTATTCTTTGTTTGATAAGGCAGTTTGCGCACCATAACAGATTACGCCTTTGCTCTGTGCAATTAAATAAAGCTTTTTGCCCTGATTCTGCTCAAAAAAAGCATCATTCGCCGAGATTTTTATCGCTACCTGTTCTGCACTGCTGTTATCAATGCTGATGGTTACGCCATTTGCAGCAACCGAAGGTAAATTATAAGTCTGACTGGTGCCATCGGCATAAGTAACCGCGGCTTTGTAGGTTTTTCCAGCCTCAGCAGCTAAATTGAAACTGCCCATACCCAAATGCTGAGCGGTAAAAGTAGCTACTGTTTTGCCATCGTTATCGGTTACTGTACCTTTAGAGCTGATGCCCAAACCATCGCTTTTAATGGCTTTAAACGCAACTTTATTGGTTAAACCGGCAATTAAACTCCCACCTTCAGGGAAAAACTGGAAATCTTTGCTTAAAATGGCATTTTTTAATGAAAAAGTACTGTTAGCTACATCTTTATCAGTAGTATTGATGGCGGTAATCAGCTGGCCTTTTTGTAATTGGTATTCAGCCTTTTGTGCATTGCTCATTGCGATGGTTAAATAACCATTGGCATCGGTTGTGCCCCTGCCTTTGGCAATTACAGTATAACTCGTAACTACCTGCCAGCTTACATTTTTGTTGGCATAGGGCTTGTTATTTGCATCTTTAAACTGTACCCTGGCATCAATTTTTTCTAATTTATCCGTTGAGGTATTTTTATAGGTAATGTGCGTTTTTACTTCTTTATCAATTGCTTCGCCCACATAAAAAGTTTTGTTAAAATAAGCGGGATCATCGTTGTTCAACATCCACAAAGTATAGGCCCTGATGTGATAATTGCCCTGTTTATAATTCACCTGATCTAAGGGGAAGTTCCCATAGGCAAAACCTCCTGTAACCGGTAATTTAAGGGTCTGAATAAGTGAATCATTCTGGTTGATCACATCTACATAGATGATTTTACTGATTCCTGATAAGAAATTCTGATTTTCGGTTACATAAGCCTTAAACCAAACGGTATCAGCAACAGCATAATAAGGTTTATCGAAATGAAGGTAAATTTTTTCGGCTGGATAATCGCTTAAAACCTTGTTGGTTTTGGTAATGATGGTATTTATACTTACGGTATCGGTTTGGGCCGACGAAGAGAAACTGAGCGCTGATAAAAGAGAAAGTATAATAAAAGATAGTCTAAAAATCTTCATGGATTGGTTATTAAATGCTAAGCGCGTAAATATATCCAATTATAAAGAGAGCGCCTAAATTGTAGGGAGGTTTAACATTTTTTTACAAAAGATTTAAGTTCATTGGTTCATTAGTCATTGGTTTATTGGTCATTGGTTCACTGGTTATTTGTTTATTGGATTAACTGTTTGCCCTTCGACTACGCTCAGGGGGGTAATCGGTTAATTGTTTAAATCGGTTAATTGTAAACTGCAAACTGATAACCGGAAACCGGTTAATTGCCACTAAACACCAACGGCTTTACGCTATTCGCACAAACAAAACAAGCCGCTTAAAAGCGGCCCGTTTTAAATATAATAGTGTTTGCCTGTTATTTAAACTCGATTAAGAATTCCTCTTTAGGAGAACGTACTTTTTTAAGGTTTACCAACCAGTCGCCGGCTTCATCTCTGTTTCCTAGTGGTAATAAGGTAACACTTTTTAAGCCTTTTTTATCTAAACCTAAAAGTTCATCTAATGCTGGTCCGTTAAAACCTTCCATTGGGGTAGCATCTACCTTTAACAAAGCTGCTTCTGCAATGGCAATACCGAAACCAATATAAGCCTGACGGGCAGCATGGTTAAAGTTTTCTTCGGCAGTTCTCGATAAGATCATGCCTTTTAATTGTGTTTTGTAAGCATCTGTTGCATCCAATGGCAAACCGCGCTCAGTATTCATTCTGTTAAAAACAGCGTCAATTCCTTCTTCAGTGTAGTTTTCATTAGCTGCGAAAATCAACAGGTGAGAAGAATCGATTACCTGCGATTGATTAAAAGCAATCGGCGCAATTTTCTCTTTTAATTCCTGATTGGTTACCACGATTACTTTAAAAGGCTGTAAACCTGATGAAGTTGGCGCTAAGTGGGCAGCTGCAATAATTTTATCAACCTTTTCTTGTTCAACAGGCTGACCGTTCATTTTTTTAACGGCATAACGCCAGTTTAGGGCATCTATTAAGCTCATATTTTTGGAGATTTTTTTTAAATTTTATGCAGCAAATATGCAGATAAGCTTTAAACCTAATGTTGATGTATGGTAAGAAAATTTTTTGTTTAGGCTCCGTTAGCCAATAGCCGTTGACTTCAGTCAACGAGAATAAAATGCGAAATAGAATTAGAAAATGATTGGCTTGTGGTTCTTGGCAGTTGGCAGTCCCGCTTTCGCTTATAGTCCTCGCTACGCTGCGGGCTATTCCGCTCAATCGGGTTTATTAACAAGGGTTTTTGAAGCAATCGCAAAAATGAAAATAAATAACCGTTGACTGAAGTCAACGGGAATAATCGTAAAATAAACTAAGGCAAAAACCTCAAATCGCTCCGTACCGGGAAATGGTCGGATAATTTGGCCTGGGTAATTTTGTAGTTCAGCACCTCTAATTCTTTAGAAGTAGCAATATAATCGATCTGAAAATTGGGGAACTTGCCATTATAGGTTTTGCCAAAACCATTTCCCTTTTTAATAAAGCTGTTGTTCAATCCGGCCGTAATCTGCGTAACCACGTAAGAAGCCGGTGTATCATTAAAATCGCCTGCAATAAGGTAAGGCGTTTTACAGGCAGCCATTTCCTTTTTCATAATATCCACCTGACCGCTGCGTTTTAAAAAAGCACTTTTCAGCATGCTCAAAATCCGTCTGGATGGTTTTAATTCTGTATTCATTTCTTTTACCTTATCCAGGTATTCGTAATCCTGTTTTTCAAAAGAAATAGACTGGAAATGTACATTATAAATCCTTAATGTTTTTCCTTTAATGTTTAAATCGGTATAAATACTCATGTTACCCGGATAGCCGGTAACAAAAGGGATTTTACCTGAGTTTTTAATGGGGAATTTTGAAAATATGGCTAAACCAGTGGCTTCGTAATCGTTTTTATTGGTTGGAACGAAGTAATAATATTTAGTGTTCAGCAATACTTTTAAGCTATCAACAATATCAAAAGCCCCTTTATAACGGGTAAAAAACTCCTGAAAACAGATGATATCCGGATTTTGGTCTTTAACTACCTGAAGCATTTTTTCCTTCACCGATTCGGTATTGTCTTCGCCGTAAAGTTTAAAGCTATGTACATTATAGGTCATCATCCTGATGCTGTTTTCTGTTTTTTCTGCACCACCTTCATCGCCACCAATGGCAAAGGTTGCCTTTAACGTTTTGGCGCCAATGGCAATAACCAGAACGGTGGCAATGGCGAAAATCCATTTTTTACTTAAAAACCACCAGATCAGAAAAATAATATTACCAAATAAAACGAAGGGGTAGGCAAGGCCAAAAAAAGCTATCAGTGCATGTTTGCGCGGATCCATATTCCCGGCAAGCACCCCCAAAAGCAAGGCTATGGCCAGTGCAACAGCAATGGGCAGGAGGAGTTTATCCAGAAAACTGTACTTCTTCTTTTTTGTAGCCATTAATCTTTACTTGCCTTAAACAGTTTTTCTTTTTCTACAGCGCTTAGTTTATCATATCCCGAAGTAGATATTTTATCTAAAATGGCATCAATTTCCTGTTGCGAAACACCACCTTTAAACTCTGGCTTTTTAACCGGTTTTTCGTTACGTACTACCTTTAGTTTAGGTTTGCGCCCGAACATTTTACTCCAGTCGCTTCCGCTTTGCAGGCGTTTAATAAAAACAAAACCAAGCAGCGCACCACCAATATGGGCCAAACTTCCTCCTGCATTTACCGATCCGATGGCAAGAAAATCAAGAACGAAATACACAATGGCAATCCATTTAATTTTAACTTCCCCAAAAATGAACAGCATAATGGTGTAGTTAGGTACCAGCGTTGCCGCCGCAAAAATAATGGCCATTACCGCTGCAGAGGCACCAACAATGGTTACACCCGCTAATCCACCTGCATATACCGGGAATATATTTAATACTGCAACTGCAAATAACCCTCCGAATAAACCACCCGCCAGGTACACAAAATGGAATTGCCTGCTTTTTAAAAAATTCATAAATATGCTGCCGAACCAGAACAATCCGAGCATATTAAACAGGATGTGCAGAATCCCATCATGGATAAACATGTAGGTAAATACTGTGTAAAAACGTTCGGGTAATTTGGTGATGCTTGCCGGTAAGCCCACATATTCTCTAACCAGCGGACTAATCAAATCTCCCTTGCCGCTGAGCCAGCTAAATACCCCAACAATGGCGATGATCAGAAATAACAGCACATTAATGCCAATGTAAAAGAATATCGGGTTGCCAGATTGAAAAACCTTGTATTTTAAATCTTTGAAAGTATTATTCATAGAGTGTATAAAATGTATCGTTTTTATCTTTCCATAATTTAACAAGTATAAAGCCGATTAATGCACCACCCAAATGGGCATAATGTGCAACAGAATCGCCTTCAAACTGTGCTACACCCAGAGATAATTCTACCAGGATGTAAATGGGTATAATGTATTTTGCTTTTACCGGAATTGGGATAAACATGATTAATAATTCTGCATTTGGATACAGCATGCCAAAAGCAACCAGTAAACCGAAAATAGCCCCCGATGCACCTAGCATTCCGCCAAAATATATGCCGAATAACGTTTTAATTTTAGCTGGCGAAGCTTCGGTTGCATTGTATAAATCACTTAGGTTTAACTTATTCTGTGCTGTAAAAGTTCCTAATATCTGATGAACCTCGAAAGCTTGCACTGCCCATTGTAAAAACAGGGCACCCAAGCCCGTTACAAAATAAAATATTAAAAATTTCTTTGCCCCCCAGCGTGATTCCAGTAAACTTCCAAACGAATACAGCGCAAACATGTTGAAAAAGATGTGTGCTAAATTACCGTGCATAAACATGTAACTTATGGGCTGCCATATTTCGAACTTTGGCGAATCGAAATAGTAAACGGCCAGTATATCTTCCAGATGAAGGCTCGTTAACAGGTAAGTAGCCGCGAAAAATAAAATATTAATAATCAGCAGGTTTTTTACTACCGGTGGAATATGTATGTTGTTCATTTATTTTTAAAATCGGTTAATTGTTTAATTGTTTGAGCAGGTTAATTGTTTAAACTGGTTAATCGGTTAATTGTCTCCGAACTCCAAGCTCCGAACTCCAAACCTGGGCCTTCTGGACCTCCGTCTTCGGACTTTCGGACCTCCGACTTTAGACTAAAGACTCCTGACTTAGGACTCCAAACTTCTCAGTTCTTCTCAAACTTCTTATCCAGCTCTGCTAAAGTAATGGTTTGGATTACCGGTTTCCCACTCACGCTAAAGTTAGGGGTTTTGCAGGCAAAAAGCTCATCAATCAGCGTATTCATTTCTTCCTGACCAAGGCTTGTGCCGGCTTTAATGGCGCTGTTCTTTGCCAAACTCCGGGCCAGGCTATCGCGTTTGCTCAGTTTTAGCTCTTGCTGCGAGTTTTTAAACCCTTCAATCAATTGTTCAAATAACTGTGTTTCGTTAATGTTGCTGCTGCCCAGATCAACCGGAACGCCCTCTACTACCAACGTATTTTTTCCAAACTCACGTACATCAAAGCCCAAACTTTTTATATCATCCAGTAAACTTTTGGCCAGTTCAAAATCGTTGGCGTTAAGTGTAATGGTTTGTGGAAATAAACTTTGCTGCGATGCGCCTTTGCGGTCATCCAGATGTACGAGAAAACGCTCGTAAAGGATCCGCTCATGTGCCATTTGCTGGTCGATTACCATTAATCCCGATTTAATCTGCGAAACGATATACCTGTTGTGCAATTGCATGTACTGCTTTTGCTTAGTTTCTAAAACGGTTTCGTCCTCGTAAATCGAAGTTTGCTCAACAACAGGCTGTTCCGTGATATCGTAAAGTGAGCCCCAGTTTTTTGCACTCGGTTTTGCATCATAATTTCTGGGCGATGAAGCGTAGCCCGATACAGAACTCTTATCGCTGGTAAAAGGATTAAAATCAGGGTTGAAATTAATACTCGGTGGCACAATGTCTTCAACCGCTTTGTGCGTAATCATATTACTAAAGCCCGTTTCCTGATCAAAATCTAAAGTTGGCGCAATGTTGTAACGACCAATAGAGCGCTTTACTGCCGATTTCATGATCGCATAAATGGATTTCTCGTCCAGATATTTAATCTCGGTTTTGGTAGGGTGGACGTTTACATCAATTTTCGAAGGATCAATCTCGATAAATAGCACATAAAGCGGATAACTGTCATCTGGTAATAATTCTTCAAAAGCAGAACTTACCGCATGGTTTAAATAAGGATCTTTAATGAAACGGTTGTTTACAAAAAAGAACTGTTCGCCCCGGGTTTTCTTTGCAAAAGCAGGTTTGCCGATATAACCTTTAAGGTTGATGATAGTCGTTTCCTCCTCAACCGGAACCAGACGTTCGTTGTAATTATTGCCAAAAAGATGGACAATACGCTGTTTTAAATTGCCTTTGGGCAGGTTAAAAATTTCTACGCCATCGTGGTGCAGACTAAAAAACACACCCGGATGCGCCAATGCTACCCTTTGAAACTCGTCTAAAATGTGGCGCATTTCTACCGGATTGCTTTTCAGGAAATTCCTTCTGGCAGGCGTATTAAAAAACAGATTTTTAATCGAAATCTGTGTTCCCGCTGGCGTAGCAACAGGTTCCTGGTTGGTTATCTGTGCACCTTCGATAGAAATACAAGTGCCTATTTCATCTTCATGCCTGCGGGTTTTCATCTCTACCTGGGCAATTGCCGCGATAGAGGCCATAGCTTCTCCACGGAAACCCATCGTGCGGATGGCAAACAGATCTTCAGCCTTTTTTACTTTCGAGGTAGCATGGCGTTCGAAACACATCCTGGCATCCGTAACGCTCATTCCACAGCCATTATCAACAATCTGAATCAGTGCCTTACCGGCATCTTTTACCACCAGTTGGATTTTATCTGCGCCGGCATCTATCGAATTTTCGAGCAATTCTTTCACTGCAGAAGCAGGTCGTTGTACAACTTCTCCGGCAGCAATCTGATTGGCAACAGCATCAGGCAATAAGTGAATAATATCAGTCATGTATTAAGGCAAAGTGAATTCGCTAAATTATGCAAAATAAGCTTAAAGAACCCGATTTGTTTAAAACTCAACATGTAAATGACTGTAGGTAAATAGATTTAATTGCTTCTCTGTCATTCTGAACGAAGTGAAGAATCTTTTAGTGATAAAGGATTTCTTTTTACTTGATCCCTGATGGTAAATGGTGAAAAATGAATATATGCAGGGGAGATAAAGATTGTCATTAAAAGCAATGCCTTATTTTTTTTGGAAAGCAGGGTTCTGCGTTAATCGCTTCCGGTTAGTCCTGCTGTACACTGTATGCCGATAGAAAAAATCGGGATGCCGTTCCCATCAGGTTTATTTTACAAAAGCTTGTGATGCAGTACGCAGGAAAGAATCAGGCCCATAATGGAAACCAAAAATTCGTAGTCCAGTGGTCTGTGGGGACACAGACCACTGCTTATTCGCGTATTTTATTCTACTAAAGCTATATTCTCTGAGTTTCCGTGTCTCCGTGGCAAAAAAATACTGATCAATAGTTTTAACGAAACGCTAAGAAAAAAGAAAGTTGTCTGTGGGGATACAGACCACAGCTTATTCGCGTATTTTATTCTACTAAAGCTATATTCTCTGAGTTTCCGTGTCTCCGTGGCAAAAAAATACTGATCAATAGTTTTAACGAATGCTTAAAAAAAAGAAAGTGGTCTGTGGGGGGGTACAGACCACAGCTTATTCGCGTATTTTATTCTACTAAAGCTGTATTCTCTGTATTTTCTGTGTCTCCGTGGCAAAAAAATACTGATCAATAGTTTTAACGAAACGCTAAGAAAAAAGAAAGTACTCTGTGAGGATACAGAACACAGCTTATTCGCGTATTTTATTCTACTAAAGCTATATTCTCTGTATTTTCCGTGTCTCCGTGGCAAAAAACTGATCAATAGTTTTAACGAAACGCTAAGAAAAAGGAAAGTGGTCTGTGGAGACACAGAGCACGGCTTATTCACGTATTTTATTCTACTTAAGCTATATTCTCTGAGTTTCCGTGTCTCCGTGGCAAAAAATACTGATCAATAGTTAACGAAACGAAGAAAAAAGAAGTGGTCTGTGGGGACACAGACCACGGGGTAAGGGGTAAGATGTGCTGATCGGTTACAGATGCTTCGTGCCTCAGCATGACAATAGTCCTTTCTGTAAAGCTGAATTTACAAAACCAAATGCTTTCAATTTTCTATCTTTATCGGTATGAAATCCATCTTACCCTGCCTTTTTATGGCTTTGCTTTTCGCTTCCTGCTCCAAAAAAGAGGAAGTTGATGTAATTGTTTACAACGCCAAAGTTTATACTGTTAATAGCAATTTCGATACCGTTGAAGCTTTCGCCGTAAAGAATGGTAAAATCCTTTCGCTAGGTAAAAACGATGAGATTAAAGGAAAATATGCTTCTAAAGAAGAGATCGACGCTGAAGGTAAAGCCGTTTATCCGGGTTTTATTGATGCTCATGCCCATTTTTATGGCTACGGACAAAGCCTGCAAACGGCGGATTTAAGAGAAACAAAATCGTGGGATGAAGTGCTGGCCCGTTTAACTGCTTTTGCCAAAACCCATCCCGATGGCTGGCTGATTGGTAACGGCTGGGACCAAAACGATTGGGCAAATAAAGCTTTTCCTACCAATGAAAAACTTACCGCGCTTTTCCCCGGTCGTCCGGTATTTCTAAACCGCATCGACGGTGATGCTGCAATTGCCAACCAAAAAGCATTGGATGCTGCAGGCATTAAAGGCGAACAAAAACTGGTTGGTGGCGATATGTTAACGCAAAACGGGAAACTAACCGGGGTTTTAATCGATAATGCAGTTGCTCTGGTAGAACGTAAAATCCCTTCGCCAGACGCTAAACTAGCTGAGAAAATATTTACAGATGCGCAGAAAAACTGCTTTGCTGCTGGTTTAACTACCATTGATGATTGCGGTTTAAGTTATCTGGCGGTCGACTTTATCGAAAAACTCCAGAAAGAGAATAAACTCAAAATGAGGCTTTATGTAATGCTTTCTGATGAACCTGATAATTACAAATATTTATTTAGTCGCGGACCGATAAAAACCGACCGCTTAAATGTGAGGGCATTTAAGGTTTATGCCGATGGTGCTTTGGGCTCGCGTGGGGCCTGTTTAATCCATCCTTACAGCGATATGCCCAATAAAACCGGTTTTTTGTTGAGCAATCAGAAACATTTTGAAGAAGTGGCTCAAAAAATCGCAGCTAATCATTTCCAGATGTGTACCCATGCCATTGGCGATTCAGCCAACCGCGTCATCCTCAATATTTACAATAAAGTTTTAAAAGGTAAAAACGATCAGCGCTGGCGTATCGAACACGCACAGGTGGTTAACACAAAAGATTTCGGCCTGTTCGGCAAAGCCAGTATTATTCCTTCCGTACAGCCAACACATGCTACTTCTGATATGTATTGGGCCGGGCAGCGTTTAGGTGCCGAAAGGTTAAAAAGTGCTTATGCCTACAAACAATTGTTAAAGCAAAATGGTTGGATTCCTTTAGGTACCGATTTCCCGGTCGAAAACATTAATCCATTATTAACGTTTTATGCAGCAACAGTGAGAGAAGATGCAAAAGGCTTTCCGAAAGGAGGCTTTCAGATGGAAAATGCCCTAACACCCGAAGAAGCCCTGCGCGGCATGACCATTTGGGCCGCCAAAGCCAATTTCGAAGAAGAAGAAAAAGGAAGTTTAGAAAAAGGCAAACTGGCCGATTTTGTTATTCTCGACCACGATATTTTAAAATCAACACCACAGAATATATTAAAAACCAAAGTCTTAAAAACCTATCTGAACGGAGAAAAAGTATATGAAGCGAAATAAATTGTATATCCTGGCTGCGGCGAGTTTTTTTAATGTTTTATGCTTAATGGCCTGCGCGCAGGAGCATACCACAAACGAAAAGAAACTTTCCATTGCCAATGCCATATCAAATACAACAGTATTATTAAATAATCAGGATACCATTATTCCGCTAAAATCGCTTGAAAAGAAAAATATTGCTTCGGTGAGTTTAAGCTTTGCTTACAGTGCCGTGTTCGATAGTTTAGCCAATAAATATGATAAAATTACTTCATTTTCTGCCGATTCGTATAAAGACAGCCTGAATCTGAACAATCTGGAAGACGATCTTAAATATTTCAACACCATTTTAATCAGCATCGACGATCAGAATGTAAACAAGGAGAAATACATCAACTTTATCAACAGCATTAGCAAGAATAAAAAAGTAATTATCTCTTTCTTTGGTAACGGACCGGGTTTAAAATCATTCGATTTATTGCAATCGCCGATTATATGGACCGCCCAGAACAATGCCGATGCCGCTGCAATTGTGCCGCAATATATTTTTGGAGGTATTGCCGCCGCGAATAAATTAACCACAGCATTTTCTGCCCGTTATACCATGGGTTCGGGCTTTACAACAACAGCTACCCGCTTAAAATATACCGTGCCCGAAGATGCCGGAATCAACTCCAACAACTTAAAAGAAATTGATGCCATTGCTGCAGAAGCCATCAGCCAGAAAGCAACCCCTGGTCTTGTGGTGCTGGTAGCTAAAGATGGTAAAGTAATCTTTAATAAGGCTTATGGTACGCATACTTACGATACTAATGTGCCTGATAAAGTAACCGATATTTTCGATCTGGCCTCGGTAACCAAAGTAACCGCAACTACTCCGGCCGTAATGCGTTTAGTGGAAGAAGGAAAACTAAAACTCGATACAAACATTGGCGCTTATATCGCTAAAGCACGTACTACACCAATGAACAATATCCAGGTGCGCGAAGTAATGTTGCACCAGGCCGGTTTTATTCCTTACATCCCTTTTCATGATTATGTAAAAACCGGCGATTACAGCAGAGATTCGTCGGCAGCTTATCCTACCAAAGTAGCCGATAATTATTACATCAAAAAAGGCTTTTTTAAAGATTTTATGTGGCCTAAAATGCTCAATGCACCTATTAAAACACGGGGTAAATATGTGTACAGCGATATCAGCATGTATGTGATGAAAGATATTGTGGAGCACATTAGCGAAGAGCCGCTCAATCAATACACCTACGAAAACTTTTATAAACCATTGGGCATGCAAACTGCAGGTTTCCTGCCGCGTAACCGTTTTAAACCAGAGCAGATTATCCCGACAGAAGATGATAAATATTTCAGAAAAACCTTGCTGGTAGGCTATGTGCACGATCAGGGAGCAGCGCTGGCAGGTGGAGTTTCAGGGCATGCCGGCTTGTTTGCCAGTGCCAACGATCTTGCCATTATTTATCAGATGTTGTTAAACCGCGGTACTTATGGTGGGGTAGCGTATTTCAAAAATTCAACGGTTGATATGTTTACTTCAAAACAGTCGAATGTAAGCCGCAGGGGTTTGGGTTTCGATCGCTGGGATCCGGACAGTACCAAGCATTACCCATCAGAACTGGCTTCGCCACAAACTTATGGCCATACCGGTTATACCGGAACCTGTGTTTGGGTAGATCCATCACGTGGTTTGGTTTATGTGTTTCTGTCGAACCGCGTTAATCCTACCGTTACCGATAAACTTTCTAACCTGAAAATCAGGGGAAGAATTCAGGATGTGGTAAATAAGGCCATTGATGAGTCTAAGAAATAATAATGCAGCACTGTCAATTTAAATATTTTGCTTAATTTCAAGATAAACCTAATATCAATGCTATGAAATGGACTAGAACGTTAACAATTTTACTGCCTTTTTTGGCTATAGCTTCCGCCTCAAATGCACAGCAGATTAAAGATGGTGAAACTGTAAATATAGACGGAATTGCCGTAACTTATTCTGTTACAAATAAAGAAAAGCTGACCATAAAAGATCAGAATTTCGACCGCTATAAAGTTTTAGCCTCTGTTAAAAACAATACCGGTAAATCTTTTAACATTCGTTTGGCCAGCTCACTGGACCTTACCGGGATCAGTAATTCGAAAATTATAGAATTGGATTGTGTAAATGCCACAGGAGCAAGGTTAACCTCAAAAAAGGTTCAGGTGAGCATGAAAAGCCATCTGATTAATGTAACCTATCCTACAAAAGATAAGGATGGGAAAGCCATTACCGCCCTATTGCCGGTAACTGCCGGCTATTATTTCGATCAGGGTCAGGTAATCGAAAACGACGCCATTTTTATTGTGCCTGCTGGAGAAGTGCCTCAGGTTACCGTACGAAGTTTATTGAAGAATTAAAAATTTAGAGCGGTCAACCTTAATGACTAATTGCTTACTAAGGTTGACAACTCTTATCTATTCGCTTCTGGTATTAATACTCGTCTTCCAATAAACTCACACAATTTGCTACATTTTTCTTAAGTCTGTCATCAAGTGAAGCAATAGCAGCATTGTCTTTAAGGCTTCGGTACAAATTAGTGATAATCGTTTTGGTTTCTTCATCCGGATCGCAAGCCTGCGATTTTTCCAGATATGGCAATGCTTTAAGTGCAACTACTTTATACTGGGCGTAAAGTTCGCCTTGTAATTTTGAATCTTTTGCCTTTCCTGCTTCATTTATTTTGGCGCTTAGAGCATTACATTTTTTAACAAAAATAAAACCTAAGGCACGGTACGGAACATAATAGGCCGGCGTAATTTTTATGGCTTCTTCATATTGTGGGATGGCCTTTTCTGTTTGCCCGGTTTCTTCATAAAGCCTTCCTAAATGATAACTCACATTGCCCAGCTGGGTTTTTGTAAGTTCCGGAGATCTTTTAATCAGTTCTTCTGCCAACTGAATAACTTTTGGTTTCTCGGTATCGGTCATTCTGATTTGAGAATAATCCCAATAGAGATCTTTAATGCTCTTGCTTTGAGCGAAGCAGGTTTGCATCGTTGTTAAGGTAAACAAGAGGGTTAATAAGCGTTTATACATAGATTTTAATTTTTTTTCTAAGATAAATGAAATTAACTTTTAGTTCAACTTTGTAAAAATATATAGCAGTGCGGTTAAACCAAGGCGTTAAATAATGATGTTGATTTAATATTTACCATTAGTAAACTTGAGTAGCCCATATGTCCGGATCGCTTTAAATAATCAATTTTTATTTAAAAAATATTTGGCTTTTTCTTTCACGGAAGCAACCGGATGATTTAAGCATTTATTAAGAAAGTTGATGGATCGCTCATCTTTTTTATTTTTAAAATAATCCATCAGTTGATAAAGCTGTTTTTCATTGGGTGTTTTCATGATAATTTCACATATCTGATCAAAATATCTGTCATCATAAAATAAGCTGTTTCCAAAAAGGTCGATATAGTAATTGTCCGGAAGTTTTTCATCTTTAACAAGAACAAACCACTTCCTTAAAGAAATATCATTTTCGGAACTTAAAAGTGCATGTAACAATGCATCATCTGATTTCGGACTTCTAATTAAACTATCCAGGTATTGAATATCAATAAACGAAGTGCTGCTCGCAATTGCCTTTAAACAAATTTGATGAAGATCTTTATTTGCTAAATATGGCTTTACAACAGGAAACATTTCTTTAGCGTGTAAATGCGCTAAAACAGCAATCGCCCAGCCTTTCATAGCTGTGTCAGTTGTAATTACAGTTTCTTTAAGTACTTTTTCTTTTTGGGCACTATTTTCTGTTTTAGCTAAAGTCCTAATGGCAAGGCATTGAATAACACGGTCTTTACTGCTAATACTATCCATGCCAAACTTGTTTAAGCGCTGTTTATCCATTCTTAAAAAATCATCTATTAAGTAACTTGTACCATCATTATCTTTGTGGCGGATAATACATTTTATTATAGGTTCAAAATCCTTTGAATGCAAATAAGTTAAGATAGTAGCAAGCCAGAAATCTTTATAATCACTCCTTTTTAATAAAGCTGTTATTTTGTCCGTTTTAGAAGTATCATTGGCCGCACAGGCAAGAAAACATCCAAATGAATATTTTCGATTCAACGTATCAGCGAGTAATGCATCAATATTTTCTTTATAAACATTTGATTGCTTAAAGTTGCTTAATGGATAGTTGGCAGTTTCCATATTTTTCATACCGGCAGCCAATTGACTATTGGGATTAAACCAGAATAATATATGGTTGTACTTTTTATATAGGGAATCAACTTTTTTATCAGGAAAATGCTGCTGGGCTATTTCTTTAAATTCTATTTCAAAATCAGAAACACTTTGTGCGCTGGATTTAGTGTAGGGCAAAACGATTAACAATAACAAAAATAAGTATTTCATAGCGGGTTAAATGTTTACTCAAAACTATATTGAATTACTTTCTTAGCTTTTGACTTTTATCAAAAAAGAGATTAGTTTATCTAACTATTATCCAACGTACGCCTCGAATACAGGAGTAAAGCAATCCAGATTACCAGATAAGGAACAAGCAGAATAATCATTAACGGAAAATAAATAAGGCTGAATATTAAAAATGTGGATGGAATATAAATAGCACCGATTTTATTAAGCCTGGTAAACACCAGAACAGGAGCCAGGTATAAAAGTATATTACTGATGAATACAAAAAAGTCAAATACTGAAAAATGAACAGAAGACATTAAGAAATAGGTCCTGTTCGCTAAATAATCTCGAAATATGCCATTTACATACATCCAGCCTTTATCTCCGCCATTTAAAGGAATACCGATGTAGGTGGTTAGAATAAGCAATAAAACCAGAAGAAATTGAACAGTGTGCCTGTAATTGAAAGTGAAAATCATTGCCCTAAATTTAGTTGAGTAAAGCTATTAATACTTAACGGATTAGGTTTTGATAAAAGTCAAAAAATAGCTGATGAACAGTCATCAGCTATTAAGATAGATTATGAAATTCAATGAATTTAATATTTTTCAGGTAATCCCTCTTTTTTTCTATTCTCTAAAATTTGTTCTTCAGAAATATAGGGAAGTGTAAATCTTTTATAGTGCATAACCCATTCATGCCATTCCCAAAATCGCCAGGGTTTTAGTGTGAAGGTTCTATATAGTTGTTTGTCCTTAATATTTGGATCGCTTTTAATTCTTTTATCAAAGCTTTCAGCGTAGGTGTCAAAATTTGTTCCTTTCTTTAAATTTTCTTGATATTGAATTACTCCATTATAGGATGAATAGGTATAATCTTCGGTAATGATCTTACAAAACCATGATATTGGTGGAATATTAATCAGTATCAAAATACAAAGGCAAATTATTAGTATCTTTTTCAAATTCTTGGATAATTATCTAATGTTTTTTCTCGTATGTTATTTGTTTATACTATAATTTGAATCAGCTGTCGAGGAATTAAGATCATCCAATGGCTTAAAAATCTTTATTGTTAATATCGCAGAACTTATTACAAACACTAACAACGGAAATATAAACCAAGGTTCAATTCTATTGTAGTGACGAAGAATGCCCGACATGTAGGCTCCAGTACTGCATAAAATTATAAAAGAAACTAGGATTGGATAGCGATCTTTATATTTCCTTGATAATAATATGATCAAGATAGAAACAATTGTTGAGAGGCCAACTAGGCCTAATGACCAAGAAATATCTACATTTTTATTGTGGGTGTATGTGAGTAAATCACCTACAAACTGAAACGTACAAAGCCCAATCCCAGCAAAAATTGGAATCCCGTGTTCTCCTAATCCATTGATGAGCAGAAAGGAAATGATCGATAAAGTTTTTAAGTATTTCATAGTATTAAATTAATCACAACTCCTTTGCGTTTTTGGGGCCTTACCATTCGTAATTGTTCCAAATGGTTTAATTAAATCATATATATTATCTGGAGTGCAAACCCCCGTCATATCAGTTACTCCCATTATTCTTAGTACTTCTAGCGCAAAGTTAGCACAGTTATTATTGGTTAAAGTATAATTACTTGATGAGAATTTGATGGCAGTATCAATAATTTTCTCTAGTTTTTCAGCTGAGATATCCCCATAATTGGTAGCTGCATTATATGCATGCTGACCATTGTCTCCCATTACTCCAGGTCCTGAAAGAGTACTAGGGAACGTTTCTTTAGGGTAAAATCCGAACACCATAGTATTAGATCCCTGTTTAATGGATATAAAAGCATGCCCAGGAAATGAATTTGCTATCTTCTCTGCGTAAACAGTGAGACTTGCAGACTTACTTTTATCAAAGCAACTTAAAAATTTTTTCATGTCGGTTATTGGAGATTCGGGAGGAGGGGGCATTGACATAACTCCCGAATTAGCTTCTCCACCATCACCGCCACCCCCACTGCCACCGCTCTCCCCAGGATCAGCCGGTGGATCTGGAAACCAAACATCTTCACATATAGTTTCTTCACTCGAATCTATAAGAGAATAAGTAACGCCGCACATACTCGGCGGCCATTGGCAGGTTTCGCTGGAAACAATCTGTATTCCACTGCAATACCCAGGGCTGTCAGAAGCAAATAGGCAACTCCTCAATTCAGTGTGGCACTGAGTTTCTATATAAGAGGTGGCATCTGGACGTTTAATTGTCTGCCTATTTACTGCCAGTAACCTTCTTTTACTATAAGACTGGCTAACAGTTCCATTTACATAATCTAACAGAAAACTTTTTCCATTTGACAGGTTTTTCAATAGGAGGTTCCCTGTAAAGTTTTCAACCGAGAATGTCTTTGAGTTTTGAGCCTTGTCTGCTACATTTACAGGATGGTAATAAAAAGCTTTAAAGAATTCTTTTTCATTTTTTACCATCAGATAAGTGGCCATGCCAACTTCTTTTGCCTCCAGTAATTTGCCATCTTGTTTAAGATAGGCCTTTAAGCGGTAAAAAATATAGGATACACTGTCGTTTACCACCTGTGTACTGGGGTGTTCCCAGTCTGGTTTCCATACAATGGATTGTTTGACATTGGGAATTAATTTTTGATCTAGTTTATTAGCATAGAATTTTTCCTTTATTGCCGCGAGTCTGGAAGAAAAATCAGGTGAATCTTTCGAAAGTACCTTTTTCGTAATGACTTCATGATCTTGTTGAAGAAAATTATTCTTCTTACAAGACCAGAATGCTATTAAAGCAAAAACAAATAAAAATGGGATAGTAAATTTGGGATGAAAGCTGAATTTAGTTTTTAATATCATAGACTTTCGTTTTTTAGTTTAACCAAATCTACATCTACCTGATCTCCAAACTTTTGATAAATATCAAAAAAGACAATTACTTTCTGATTCTACTCAACGTTTCCTGCGAGATACCTAAATATGATGCGATATGCCCCAAAGAAACCCTTTGAAAAAGCTGCGGACTCCTTTTAAGCAATTGCCCGTAGCGCTCTTTTGCGCTTAACATCCGCAAGTCGTTGGCCTGTATTTCGTTCCGGATGTAATAATATTCCGTGAGTTTTCTGCCGATAAAATTAAACTCCATAAACTGCAGGTACATTTCGTCAAGTTTTTCGCGCTTTACAGCAATCAATACCGAATCTTCGAGCGTTTCTATATATTCAAAACTGGGCTGAGCGGTGAAAAAGCCATACACCGAAATGAGCAGTTCATTTTCGAATAGAAACCAGGTGTTGGTCTGTTTGCCGTCTTTATTGAGGTAATATACCCTGGCTGCCCCCGATACAATAAAATAGATGGTATTGCTGCTTTCGCCGGCATTTAACAGTATGGTTTTTCTTTTAACATTAACCAGATGGCTATTGTTAACAATAGCAGCTTTAAGTTCATCGCTAAGCAGATGAATGACATTAAAAACTGCAAATAAATTTTGGTAAGCTTCCGGATAATCCTCTTTTAGCATAATTCTTTTTTTAACAGGATGCTATAATTAAATGGGGATTAATTCAAATATAATATTTATTCGTTAGTTGTACAGATTAGCTTTTAATTAATATAGTTTTTGATTAGTAATTATAAAGGGCAGTAAAACGCTAACAAAAAAAAGCACCGGTTTCTGGCCGATGCTTAATTTCTTATTTAGGGTTGGATGGAGGCTCCAAACTGACAACTCCAGGCTCCCAAACTACTTTTTCAATCCAATTTCTCTTAATCTTTCATCCAGGTATTCTCCAGCGGTCATATCACTATAAGCTTTTGGATGTTCCGCATCTATGGTTGATGGTAAGCTGGTTAAATCCATGTCACTGCGTGGGTGCAGGAAAAATGGTACTGAGAAACGCGAAGTTTTCATCAGTTCGCGCGGAGGGTTCACCACACGGTGGGTGGTCGATTTTAATTTGTTATTGGTTAAACGTTGCAGCATATCGCCAACATTTACCACGATATCCGTATGGTGCGCTTTAATCGGTAACCACTCATTGCTGCGGGTTAATACTTCCAGTCCATCTGCACTGGCGCCGATTAATAAGGTAATCAGGTTAATATCTTCATGGGCTCCCGCACGTACAGCATCATCAGGAATAATTTCAGGATTTTCGATCGGGAAGTAGTGAATGCCCCTTAAAATCGAATTTCCATTATGCACATGTTTGTCGAAATAGTTGATTGGCAACTCTAAATAGGTAGCAATGGCACGTAATAAATGCGTTCCGTTTTCTTCCAGTTTTTTATAGATATCGCCTGTTACTTTGTTAAATTCAGGAAGTTCTTCTAAAATCTCATTGTCAGGATATTCATTTTTAACCGGATCTCCATCAGTCACTTCCTGACCAATTTGCCAGAATTCTTTTAAATCTGGCGTTTTAGCACCCTTGGCTGTTTCCTTACCTGCGCTGGTGTAACCACGTTGACCAGCCAATTCTGGTTTTTCGTATTTTCTTTTCGTTTCAACAGGCAAAGAAAAAGCTGCTTTAATATTTTCATAAAGCTTATCGATTAATTCCTGGCTTAAACCATGGTTGGTAATGGTAACAAAACCCGAATCGTTAAAAGCCCTGCCCAATTCATCAGAAAACTTTTTACGTTCTTCTTCAGAACCATTGATGTAGGAACCTAAATCTAAACAAGGAATATACGGTGTAGACATAATTTTAAATTTTAATGTTATACGAATTTAAAAAAGAATTGTTAATAAGTGCATTTAGCTGGTAAAATAGCTATTTAAAATTTTGTTAATCAGTGATTTAAGTTATTAACATTAATATCGAAATCAACAAATTGTTACGATTGTCATACAAAATCCATTATTAATTTAATGCAAACTACAGCCTGTTTTTTTGCGTATAATTAGATGTAAATAATTCAATCCGCAATGAGGTTTATGGATTATTTTCGATTAACAAATAAAAACACACATGAAAAAAATAATTTTAATCCTGTTTGCGGTATTGGCCTTAAACCAGGCGAATGCACAAGGAAAAAAGACAGAGAAAGCAACTTTCGGAATGGGTTGCTTTTGGTGCACCGAAGCAATATTTCAACGTTTGAAAGGTGTAACTTCGGTTAGATCGGGTTATGAAGGAGGTACTTTAACCAATCCTACTTACGAAGAAGTTTGTACAGGTGCAACCGGGCATGCAGAGGTTTTGGAAATTACCTATAACCCGATGGTGATTTCTTATGATGACTTACTGGAAGTTTTTTGGAAAAGCCACGATCCTACAACTCTTAACCGTCAGGGAGCTGATAGTGGCACTCAGTACCGTTCAGTTGTTTTTTACCACACACCTGAGCAGAAACAGCTGGCAGAAAAATATAAAGCAGAGTTAAATAAAACCAATGCTTACGGCAAAAAAGTAGTTACCGTCATTGAGGCCGCCAAACCATTCTATGTAGCCGAAAACTACCACCAGAATTATTTTAACAAAAATGGTAGCGAGCCTTATTGCAGATTGGTGATCCAGCCAAAAATAGATAAACTGGAAAAAGTATTTAAAGCGAAACTTAAAAATTAAATACTTATTTTGTTAAGCCCTGCAATAAACGTTGCAGGGCTTTTTATTTTTTAAAATTTTAATTATCTGGTTATGGTAAAAAGGATTGTACTCAACATCGATACCCAAAAAATTGCCGATGCAGCAGGTTTTTATAAAGATGTCTTAGGTTTAGATTTAATAATGGATCACGGCTGGATTGCCACCTATGGAGCTGCTAATCAAAAAATGGGTGTACAAATCAGTTTCGCTTCCGAAGGCGGATCGGGTACGCCAACGCCAGATTTATCCATCGAGGTTGAAAATGTTGATGTGGTATTTGAAAAAGTGAAATCAGCCGGATTTCCTGTCGAGTATGGTCCGGTTAATGAACCTTGGGGCGTCCGTCGGTTTTACACCCGCGATCCCTTTGGGAAATTGATTAATATTTTAAGCCATATTGAGGACTAATTTATCATAATTAATATGCTTTTCCAGTTTCTTTTTGTCGAGTTAGAGCAGCAACTTGTCGGTTTTCTCTCCACCGCATGAAGTAAAAAACAGTACAGTGCAGAAGAGGAATAACTTTTTCATGAGGTAAATTGTTTTATAAATAGATGTATAAAGCTAATTTTTTGGTTGGGAAAAAAATATAAAATCATTTTTTATCATTGTTTGTATGAATTTATAACGGTGATTTTATTTTTTATTGAAGAACTAATAAAAATTACTGCGCTTTTAACGGTTGATGATAAAATTTCCTGTCTAATTAGAGGGCTTTTTAAGAGATTGGCAATGCCTTGCTAATGTTGTTTTAATGTCTTTTTAAAATTTAAGGATTAAGCTTTTAAACTTTGGACTAAACTTTGATAAATGCCTATCAGAAAAGGGAATATTTCTAATTTTTAGGCAATTTTTTTCAGAATTAATGCCTTAAAATTCGTGGGATGTTTAAAATCATTCTAAATTTGTAAATCCTTTAAAGTAAGATGACAAAAAAGAAAAAGACAGTTGGTAAAACTGACGCTGATGTAATTTTAATAGGGGCCGGCATCATGAGTGCAACCCTGGGTGTTTTATTAAAACAGCTAGAGCCCAATTTAAGTATCGAAATTTACGAACGTTTGGATATTGCGGCAGCAGAAAGTTCTGATGCATGGAATAATGCCGGAACAGGACATTCGGCTTTTTGCGAATTAAATTATACCCCCGAGAAGAAGGACGGTACGGTTGAAATTAAAAAAGCGGTGCAGATTGCAGAGCATTTTGAGGTATCTAAACAATTTTGGTCTTACCTGGTAAATAAAGGATTGGTTTCTGACCCTTGCAATTTTATCCGCAATATTCCCCACATGAGTTTTGTTTGGGGCAAAAAGAATGTAGATTACCTTAAAAAACGCTACGATGCATTAACCCAATGCGATTTGTTTAGCGATATGCAATATACCGAAGATGCGGAGCAGGTAAAAAACTGGGCGCCATTAATTATGGATGGCCGCAAAAAAGGTGAAAAAGTTGCTGCAACCAAAATGGATCTTGGTACTGACGTCAACTTCGGAACCTTAACCCGCGACATGTTTAACAACTTAAAGGAGCAAAGTAATGTTAGCATGCATTTTAACCACGAAATCCGCGACCTGAAAAAGAATAAAGATGGTAACTGGATTATTAAGGTTAAAGATCTTGAAACTGGAGATAAACGTAAGCGTGTAGCAAAATTTGTATTTATAGGTGCAGGTGGTGGTTCGTTACCATTGTTAGAGAAATCGGATATCCCGGAAGGAAAAGGTTTTGGCGGTTTTCCGGTAAGCGGACAATGGTTAAAATGTACCAACGAGGAAATCATTAAAAAACACCATGCAAAGGTATATGGTAAGGCTGCAGTTGGTGCGCCACCAATGTCGGTACCGCATTTAGATACCCGGATGATTAATGGCAAACAGGCTTTATTGTTTGGGCCTTATGCTGGTTTTTCGACCAAATTTTTGAAAAATGGTTCTTTTTTAGATTTACCGAAATCAATTAAATTCAATAATATCCGTCCGATGATTTCTGCCGGATTGCACAACCTCGATTTAACGAAATATTTAATCGAGCAGGTAAGGCAATCGCCAGAAGACAGGTTGGAAGCTTTAAAAGAATATTTACCAACAGCCGAACTTAAAGACTGGGAACTGGAATATGCCGGACAACGTGTTCAGGTAATTAAAAAGGACGAAAAGCAAGGTGGTATTTTAGAATTTGGTACTGAAGTGGTAAGTGCAGCCGATGGTTCTATCGCAGCTTTGTTAGGTGCTTCGCCTGGTGCTTCGACAGCGGTATCGATTATGCTCGATTTGTTAAACCGTTGTTTTGCTGAAGATCTGGCAACTGACGAATGGCAGGCTAAAATTAAAGAGATGATTCCAACCTACGGAAAATCACTTGCGCAGGATGCCGAGCTTTGCAAAGCAACCAGAAATAAAACTTCGAAGGTATTAAAAATAGAAAATACTGTTGTAGCTTAGACTATAACAATCATAAATTTTAAAAGGTCCTGATGTAAATCGGGACCTTTTTTTTGATCCGATCCTCGGTCTGCGTCCTCACAAACCGGAACTATAAATCCCAATACACGAAACGTTCCTACTGAACGAACACAAATAATAAATTATCTGTGTCTACCCATGATTCGTCCCGCTGGGACGGCACCCTTGTATTTAATTAATTATTGGCAATATTCTACGTTCCGTAAGAGCGATTCATAGATAACATTTAAGAAAAGCGGCTTCTTTCGTTCAGTAGGAACGTTTGGTGGTTTCAAAACATAAAAGCCTCCAATCCTCGGTCTGTGTCCTCACAGACCGGAACCATAAACCCCAATACACGAAACGTTCCTACGGAACGAACACAAATAATAAATTACCTGTGTCTATCCATGATTCGTCCCGCTAGAACGGTACCATTGTATTTAATTAACTATTGGCAATATTCTTCGTTCCGGAAGAGCGATTCATAGATAACATTCAAGAAAAGCGGCTTCTTTCGTTCCGTAGGAACGTTTGGTGGTTTCAAAACATAAAAGCCTCCAATCCTCGGTCTGTGTCCTCACAGACCGGAACTATAAATCCCAATGCACGAAACGTTCCTACTGAACGAACACAAATAATAAATTACCTGTGTCTACCCATAATTCGCCCCGCTGGGACGGCACCCTTGTATTTAATTAATTATTGGCAATATTCTACGTTCCGGAAGAGCGATTCATAGATAACATTTAAGAAAAGCGGCTTCTTTCGTTCCGTAGGAACGTTTGGTGGTTTCAAAACATAAAAGCCTCCAATCCTCGGTCTGTGTCCTCACAGACCGGAACTATAAATCCCAATACACGAAACGTTCCTACGGAACGAACACAAATAATAAATTACCTGTGTCTACCCATGATTCGTTCCGCTGGGACGGCACCCTTGTATTTAATTAATTATTGGCAATATTCTACGTTCTGGAAAAGCGATTCATAGATAACATTCAAGAAAAGCGGCTTCTTTGGTTCCGTAGGAATGTTTGGTGGTTTCAAAACATAAAAGCCTCCGATCCTCGGTTTGTGTCCTCACAGACCGGAACTATAAATCCCAATACACGAAACGTTCCTACGGAACGAACACAAATAATAAATTACCTGTGTCTACCCATCATTCGTCCCGCTGGGACGGTACCATTGTATTTAATTAACTATCGGCAATATTCTTCGTTCCGGAGGAACGATTCATAGGTAATATTCAAGATGGGTGGTTTCTTCGTTCCGTAGGAACGTTTGGTGATTTTCTGTTCACTGGCCTTAAGGGTATAAACCTGATGGGAACGGCAGCTTCCGATTTTTTCTATCGGAACTACAGTGTATAGCAGGACTACCGTAACCGATGAAAAACCGGACATTGCTTTTCTAATAAAAAAGAAAATTATTTTTTAACCCTAAGCCTTTGAAATAAAAAAATGCCCAAATTTTATTTCAGGCATTTAAGATCCTGAAATAAATTCAGGATGACGTTTTTTTATTTATCGTTAAGCTGCAATTACCTCTGCAACTTCTTCGGCAGAAATATCGCTGTGCGAGGCTTCCAATACGCAATCGCCGTCTTTGATCAATAAAATCTGTGGTGATTGATGCGCTACCTGAAATACTTCGGCAATTTTGTTGGAAATATCGCGGTAACTGATCAGGTCTAAAAAATAAAGTTTGGTATCTGCCGGAATCACATCCCAATCAAATTCGAAATTCTTTTTAGCCATTAAACTGATGGAGCAACGCGTGCTGTGCTTAAAAATAAGGCTAAAACCGCTTGCATTTTTGATTTCATCAAGTTGTTCTATTGAAGTTAAGTTAACCCAAGTCATGATATATATTATTGTTTACAGGGATAACACTTGCAGTTGAATAAAGTTCTGCAAATGACCTGAAAATGAAGATTGTAGATAAGAAGCTTAATTTCTTCTGCGTTTGCCTTCAGGGTAAGATCCGTAAGCAGGGCAAAGTTTAGAAGAACAAGATTCTAAAATGGTAATGGTGCAGAACACCGCCAATAACAGGATGGCTACTTTTTTCATCGATCTGATAAATTTTAAACTTCTAAGTTACAAATAATTATTAAAACACAAGTTTAAATCTGTGCAGAAAAATCGGCCATTTTAATTGCAGTAATTGCAGCCTCATCGCCTTTATTGCCATGTTTACCACCTGCACGGTCTTGCGCCTGCTCTAAATTATTGGTGGTTAATACCCCAAAAATAACGGGTTTGCTGTATTTAATGCCAACATTGGTTACACCTTGCGCCACTGCATCGCAAATAAAATCGAAATGTTTGGTATCGCCCTGTATTACACAGCCTAAGCAGATTACGGCATCAATATCGCTTCTTTTACTTAGCAAAATTTCTGCTCCACCGGTTAATTCGAAGCTTCCGGGTACAGGTAAAGAAATAATGTTTTCTTCGGCAACGCCATTTGCTAACAGGGTTTTTAATGCACCATTGTACAGAGCACCGGTAATTTCGGCGTTCCACTCGGCTACAATAATCCCGAATTTATAGTTTGCACCACTTGGAACAGTGGTGTGAGAGAAATCGGATAGATTTTTTAATTGTGTTGACATAGGGACAAAGATAATGTTATGGCCCGAATGTTAAAAACCTTAATGTTTGCTGGTTGTAACATTTAATTCTTTAATACTTAGATTCGTAAAAGAATCAGATAAATTTTAACGGCTTATGGAATTTCTACGCGCCAGCCATCTATATTAAAACGCAACGTTATCTTATGAACATATTATTACGCCTCCCTGCATTATTTATTTTAATCTTTTTGCTGACGTTTAATGCCTCCGCGCAACGAAAATATACAACCAACGATTTTTACAGGGTCGATTCCATTGCTAATCTGGCTAAACCCAAAGATGCACTGGCCCTGGTAGAAAAAATAAATAAACAGGCTCATGAAACACACAATACGCCATTAATAATCAAATCGGTTATTTATCGGATGATGTTTCAAAGCTATTTGGAAGAGAATGCGTTTGATAAGATTTTAGTTGATTTACGTAAAGATATCAGTAATGCCAAACAGCCCGAGAAAAGCATTTTGCAATCGCTTTTAGCCGAAACCTATTGGAATTATCTGCAGCAAAACCAATGGCAGATTAACCAGCGTACACAGGTGCAGGGCGATATTGGAGATGACATTAAAACCTGGAGTATAAAAAAACTGAATGATGAAACGGTTAAATATTACCTGTTATCGTTACAAGAAAGTCAGGTTTTACAGCAGACTAGAGTAGATTCCCTTGATGCAGTTTTAGCTGGCGATAAAAAATACAGAAGCTTTAGGCCAACTTTATACGACCTGCTGGCGCACCGTGCCATCGATGTTTTTAGCAATACACAGATCGGCCTTACCCAATATGATGATGAATTAATTGATATGACTAATGTAAACTGGTTTAGCAACAGGCAAACTTTCCTTGCCACTACAATACCAGCCGACAGCACTTCATTTAAACCGCAGGCAATACAGGTGTTTAAAAACCTGATCAGGTTTCATCAACGCAGCAATAATTTTTCGGCACTGGCAGATGTGGATTTAAAACGGTTAAAATTTGTGCAACAGCATTTTACGGGTGAAGACCTTGAAGCATATTACAAGGCCTTAGGTGAGTTGGCTGAGCAAAGCAAACAGACCGAAGTTTATGCTGATATTTTGTATGAACAGGCCCTGATGCATAAAAATGCACAATTACCGGTTGATACCAATAAACAAAACCTGATTGCGGCAGTTGCTTTAGCCGAAAAAGCGATTAATGCTTTTCCAAAAAGTATTGGTGCAGAAAATGCCCAAAATTTAATCGAAGAAATTAAAAGCAGTAACTTATCGGTTAAAGTAAAAGAATTTGTACAGCCTGATCAACCCAGCCAGTTATATCTATCATATAAAAACACAGATACCATACAGTTAAGGTTGTACAATTCACCTCAATTTAAAAATGATTATGAACAGTTTAGGGATAAAACAGAATTTTTAGCCTTTTTAAAAAAGAATAAGGTTATCAGGCAATGGGCAATAACTACGCCTAAAACAAAGGATTATCAAACCCACACTCTGGTTGATAAAATAGATGCCTTACCTTTTGGTAGTTACACTTTAATTGTTGAAACCATTAACCGTGCACAAAACGATACTGTTTACAGTAACATCAATTTTAAGGTTACAGCAATGGCGGTAATTAATAGACGTAATGTGGATAAACACGAATATTTTGTTAGTGAGCTAAAGAACGGTGCTCCTTTAAAAAATGTGAAGATCAGGCAGCGCAGGTATAATTACAATACCCGTAAATATATTGATGGAGATTTGTTAACTACCAACGATAACGGTTATGCCAGTACCAATGAAATTCAAGGAAGTATGAGCGCCGCATCCATAACGCTTGGTAAAGATGAATTACAGATCAAAATTAATAATTACAATAGCTACCGGGATGATGATGAAGATAAAGAACGTATAATTCTATTTACCGACAGGCCGATTTACCGCCCGGGACAAACGGTTTATTATAAAGGATTATGTTTGAAAGTCCAAAATGGGAAAAATAAAATTGAAGTAAATAAAGCTGTTGATGTTTCTTTTAAAGATGCCAATAGAAAAGAGATCGCAACTTCAAAAGCAATGAGTAATGATTATGGCACATTTCAGGGGTCTTTTAGCATTCCGATGGGTTTATTAAATGGCCAGATGCAAATTGAAACCGGATATGGAAGTATTTATATCCAGGTTGAAGAATATAAACGACCAACTTTTGAAGTGGTTTTTGATAAGCCTGATCAGCATTATAAACTGAACGATAGCATTAAAGTACAGGGAAAAGCCAGTTCTTTTTCAGGATACTCCGTAAGCAACGCGAAAGTAAATTATAAGGTTTTTAGAAGGGTGATGGATGATTATCGCTTCACTTACGAACAACGTAGTGCTGTTTATGGCTCAAGAATGTACGCGGAAAGAAAACAGGTAGCCATTGGTAAAACAACTACACAGGCAGGTGGTAAATTCGGGATCGCGTTTTTCGCAAAGGCAACTGATACCCGGGCAAATTATAGCTACGAAATTGTGGCTGATGTAACCGATTTAAATGGTGAAACCCGCTCGAAGACAACCACTATAAATGTAGGAAAAAAGGATATTGCACTTAATATCAGCGGTGAGCAAGTTGTGTATTTAAGCAATAAAACCGATAGCATTTCCTTTTCGGTAACCAATTTAAATAACGAACCTGTTAAGGCCGATGTTAAAGCAGAATGGAATTTGTTGCAGGCACCATCAAGGCTGACGAACAAAAGTCCGTTTTATGCCGAAAATTATACCATGGGCAGGGAGGCCTTTATTAAAAACTTTCCGGATGATGATTATAACAATGAGCTCGAAGTAGCCAAATGGCCAATAAAGTCGGTAGAATTTAAACAGAACCTGATGGCTAAAAACGGTCGTGGAAATTTAACCTTCAGCCAAAAAGACCTGAAACCAGGATATTATAAAATCACTATTGCGGCGGTAAGCGGGCAAAATGATACGGTTAAAACAGATAAATACCTGGTCGTTTATCAGGCACAGCCTGCAGTAATACAATCAAACATCGAATGGATTACACCAGAAGTTAGCGTAATCAAACCAACCGAAAGCGCCATATTCCGTTTGGCGGGGCTGGCAGAGAACAGCAAGGCTTATTACGAGGTTTATTATCGCGATAGCATTGCCGAAAAAGTCTGGATTAACTTATCGCCAAAACAGACCATTGTTAAAATTCAACCAAAAGCTTACTACGAAGATGGTTTTGCCGTACAGTTTACCATGGTGCATCAAGGTACCGTTTACAATTCCATGCAACAGGTTAAAATTGCAGATCCAAAGAAAGAGCTGAACATCCGCTTTTTAACCTTCAGGGATAAATTACAGCCTGGTGAAAAGGAAAGCTGGAAACTGCAGATCAGTAATAACAAGGGTGAGAAGCAAATGGCCGAAATGGTGGCCACACTTTACGATGCAAGTTTAGATGACCTTAAACAAATGAATTGGAATACGAATTTGCAAACCAGTTTTAACTATGATTTTTATAACTGGAACTTCAATGCAAACAATGTTGCCAACCCGGGTTACTTATGGTTTTTAAGATCTGATAACAATTATAGTGTAATTACACGTGGTTACGAAAGCCTGAATTTATTTGGTTACAACTATTACGGAGGCTACAATTATGGCTACCGTAACTATATGAATAATTTACAAAGACCTAAAAGAAAGGGTTTATCTCCTGAAGCATTTAAAAAGCTGGCAGAGTTAGAAAATGGTAAGCTAATTTATGGCGTGGTATTCGATAGCCAGGGCGAAATATTACCAGGTGTACAGATAAGATGCGGTAAATTGGTAACCACAACTAATGTTTTTGGTATTTATACCATAGATGCAAAAATTGGCGAAACCTTAAATGTTGGCTTTATCGGTTATAAAAATCAGAAGATAAAAGTAGGGGCAAAAAAACGAATTGATATAACCTTAAAAGAAGATGGACAGGCTTTAAATGAAGTAGTAGTTGTTGGCTATGGTGCGCAAAGAAAGGAAAGTATGACCGGGGCAGTAATGCAGATACGCGGAGCGGCTCCTTTACAGGGAAAAGTTGCCGGATTAGCAACATCAGCGGTTTATGGTAGTAGATCTGCAGATACTTTGACTTTTGCCATGGCAGGTGATGAAAAATCAGCAGGAGTGAATCAAGAAATAGAGGCGCTTAAAGATAAAAAGACTAACATTACTCCCCGTACCAACTTTAACGAGCTTGCATTTTTTTATCCGCAGTTATTAACTGATGCCAAAGGCGAAATCAAAATAGAATTTACCATACCGCAGAGTTTAACCCGTTATAAGATGATGGGTTTCGCGCATACCAAAGATTTAAAAACCGCATCCATCACCAACGAGCTGGTTACGCAAAAACAATTGGCCATTGCCATTAATGCTCCGCGTTTTTTCCGTGAGGGTGATACCATTTTATTAAGTGCCAAACTTAATAACCTGGCTGGTAAAAAACTAATCGGTGATGCCAGTCTAACACTTACAGATGCTTTAACAGGAAAACCAATCCGGATTTTCGGCACAAATGATAAATCAGAAAAAACTTTCGAGGTGGATAATGAAGGCAATGCCGTTTTAAAATGGACACTCATTATTCCATCAGGCATTAATGCCATTACCTATAAAGTTTTGGCCCAGAGTGGCAAATTTAGCGATGGCGAAGAAAATACCATTCCGGTTTTAGCAAATGCCATGTTGGTAACTGAAAGTATGCCGATAAATGTGCGTGGCAACACCACCAAAACATTCGATTTCGAAAAGCTCGAAAAATCAGGAAGTTCCAAAACCATGCGTAACCAGGGCCTAACTTTCGAATTTACCTCCAACCCGGTTTGGTACGCCGTACAAGCCCTGCCATACTTAATGGAATATCCTTACGAGTGTGCCGAACAAACTTTCAGCCGTTTTTACGCCAATAGTTTTGCAACGGGGATTATTAACTCATCGCCAAAAATTAAAACGGTTTTTGAGCAATGGAAAAATACCAATAACGGCGAAGCACTGTTATCCAATCTGGAAAAAAACCAGGAATTGAAATCTATTTTATTAGAAGAAACCCCGTGGGTACGTAATGCAGATCATGAAAGTGATCGTAAAAAACGTTTGGCTGTACTTTTCGACCTTAACAGAATGACTTATGAATTAAAAGCCAATTTTGAAAAGTTAGAAAAAATGCAGTTTAATAACGGTGCTTTCCCCTGGTTTAGTGGCATGCAGGAAGACAGGTACATTACCCAACACATTGTTTTAGGCATGGGCCAGTTAAAAAAACTGAAACTAATTGATGAAAAAGCCTATCCGAAATTTAATGCCATGCTCAATAAAGCCATTATTTATTTAGATGCAGCCCTGGTAAAAGATTATAAAGATGAAATAAAAGGAAAACGATTTGCTTATTTTCCACTACATTACCTTTTTGCCAGAAGTTATACCGATCAAAAAAATACCAGTTCTGATTTCGTTAAGGCTAAAGATTTTTACCTCAAAAAACTGGCATCCACCTGGAAAACCTTCGATACTTATCAGTTGGCGCAAACAGCATTGGTGCTAAACAGAAACGGCAATAATGTAGAAGCAAAAAAAATCATCACCCTGTTAACCCAAACCGCACAACAAAACGACGAACTGGGCATGTACTGGGCCACCAATAAAGCTGGCTGGTGGTGGTACCAAAGTCCGGTTGAAACGCAGGCTTTATTGATTGAAGCTTTTGATGAAGTGGCCAATGATACCAAAGCGGTTGAGGAAATGAAAATCTGGTTGCTCAAAAATAAACAAACAAACGATTGGAGAACAACTAAAGCAACCACAGCAGCCTGTTACGCCTTATTAATGAGGGGAACAGATTTATTAACTGAAAATAATGAACCTGAAATAACCATTGGAGGTCAGAAATTGGCGGAATTACAACAACCCAATGCTACAAAAGAGGCCGGAACCGGCTATCAGAAAATAACCATTGCAGGTGTAAATGTTAAACCCGAAATGGGCAGGGTAGAAGTTAAAAATAATAATCAAACTATCGCCTGGGGAGCATTATACTGGCAATATTTTGAGCAACTGGATAAAATTACGTCAGCGAATACCGGTGTTAAAATTAAAAAACAATTGTTTATTCAGAAAGCCAGCGATAAAGGCGATGTGCTCACTCCACTTACTGGTGCCAATATTTTAGCACCGGGCGATTTATTGAAGGTACGTATAGAAATTTACTGCGATAGGGACATGGAATATATCCATTTAAAAGATATGCGGTCCTCAGGTTTCGAACCCGTAAATGTGATTTCGCGCTATAAATACCAGGATGGTTTGGGTTATTATGAGAGTACAAAAGATGCCTCAACTAATTTCTTTATCAGTTACATGCCAAAAGGAACTTATGTTTTCGAATATCCGCTGCGGGTTACCCATTCCGGAAACTTTTCGAATGGCATTACCAGTTTGCAGAGCATGTATGCACCTGAATTTACCACGCACTCAGCCGGAATAAGGATAAACGTAAAATAATGCGTTACAAACCTCGCAGACTTTTAAAATCTGCGAGGTTAAGATACACGCAGTAACTCAGGTGCTCAATTTTTTTTGGAAAAGCAGGGCCCGGTGCACATGGGTTAAGAAAGTCCTGCTATCCGCTTCAAAGCCTGGGTTCGTGCCTCACCTGCGGGTTTTACGCTACTATCAGGTTTATTTAACAATGGTTCTGCCTTCTATAGCGCTGTTCCACACCTTGCCTATTCGAAAATCTGCGAGGTCTAAATTAAGTAAGTTGTATTCCACCATAAGTGGCCCCAATTGGGATAATTTTATCACCGATCCAGATTTGGTTGCGGTCATATTTGGATACTTTGTTTTTGGCCACAATAAAAGCCCGGTGACAGCGGATAAAATCTGTTTTTGGCAACAATTCGGCCAGGTCGTTAATGGTGATGCGCGAGCTTAATAGTTTATCTTTCAGTTGAATCTGGGTGTAATTTCCAGAGGCTTCCACATAGAGGATTTCGTCTAAATTAACCTTAATTTGTTCATAACCATCCTTTACAAAAATGTACTCCATTTTTGCGTCCAGTTTCAGGTTTCGAAGATTAAAGAGTTCCTGTGCTTTATTACAGGCCTTTAAGAAACGCGAAAGTGAAAAAGGTTTTAACAAATAATCAACAGCATCCAGTTCAAAACTTTGTACCGCATGTTCAGTATAAGCTGTAGTAAAAATCACCATCGGTGCTTTACTCAAACTCTTTAAAAAATCAATGCCGCTGATATCAGGCATTTTGATGTCCAGAAAAATCAGGTCAACCTTATTATGCTGAAGATAACTGATGGCCGCAAAAGCATCAGTAAAAGTTTGCTGCAACTCTACAAACGGAACTTTTGAGGCATGAGATTTTATAATATCCAGCGCAATCGGTTCATCATCTATAGCAATAGCAATCATTTTTTATGGTCTTTTCTTTTACTTTTTTCTCTTTTTTTGTTGTGTTGAGAAAGGAGGCATTTCCGTAGATACACAAGCGATCTTCATTTCGACCGTAGCGGAGAAATCTTTTAAACATCATTCAAAGATTTCTCCATTACGCTGCGCTCCAGTCGAAATGACGAATCACCCAAATTTATCAATATAAATTATTCTACCCGGTTATTTAATTGCTGAAGATACGTATCACTAATCCAACTGCAAAGTTAAATGAACAAAAAACTCGTTGGCACTTTCGCGGATAATCAGTTCGTGTTTTCCGTAGTAAAGCAATGATAAACGTTGTTTTACATTCTCGAGTCCGATACCGCTTTTCAATTTCTCAGGGTCGTTATCTGCCTTAATGTAAATGCTGTTGCTTACATCGAAATATAAAGTACTTTCTTTAGTTTGTAAGGTGATTTTAATATAAGATGGCTGCTGCAAACTAATGCCATGTTTAAATGCATTTTCGATAAAGGGGATCAATAACATGGGTGTAATCTGCAAATTGTTCAATTGTTCTTCAATATGGGTGTCAATCCTGATATCAGCAGAGCGAGAGGTGCGGAGCTTTTGTAAATCGATATAGTTGTTCAGGTATTCTACCTCGCGGGTTAATGAAATCTTATCCTGTGTATTTTCATGGAGCATAAAACGCATCATATCGCCCAGTTTCTGTATCCCTTCGCCCGTTCTTTCTGCATTTTCCTGTAAGGCTGTTCCAAACAAGGTATTTAAAGCGTTAAACAAAAAGTGCGGGTTGATCTGCGATTTTAAGAAATTCAGGTTCGCATCCGATTTTCCCAGTTCCGTTTTCAGCATCTGGATTTCGCTTAGTTTTTCAAATTTATGTTTGTAAATATACCAGGCAGATGGCGTAGTAATGCAGATTAAGCATATAGCATTTAAAATTAACGTAACCGGAACAATTGCGCCATTACGCATAAAAGGAATAAGGATAATTAAGAGCAGGAGTGAGATAATAATGGTGATGCCCACATTTCCCCAAAAATACCGCCCAAAACCTTTAAAATCCTTTCTGAGGTTTGGAATAATGTAATAAATGGCACAAAAGGCAACAAAAATATTTACCGGAGGCACAATACTCCAGATCACCAGTAATTCATAATCTATCTTCACAGAAAGTACTGCAGTGAAAATCATTAGTGTAATCAGCCAGATTTTGGTGCTTACAAAGAGTTCCGGAACGATGTTGTTATGGTAATTTTTTAATACCGGGATTCTTTTTAGTAATTCTAAGCCTCGCTCATTAAAATAGGCATAAGCATTAAAGAGTAGATATAAAAAGAAAATATAAGTAAAAGCTTCGCCAAAAAAGATCCCGTAAGCATTATCGATGTTATCATATTCAACTAACCGATATGCTTGAGAATAGGTGTTGTAAACCATCCAGGCAACTACAGAGAACGCTGTGACTAAAACCGTAAGAATAAGATTAAGTGTTATGTTATTCTTATTGGCAAGTTGGGGCATGAAGCAAAAATTGAACAATAAAAAGCTGATATACAGGCTGGTGATCTTAAATAATTCCGGAATAAAGAAGTTAGCCATTACATTATAGTCGATATGGCTTTCTTCAAAACGATAAGAATTGCCCGAACTATAGATTGTAGATGAGCAGATACCAATTAGGGCCAGCACATATAGAGTTGTAGAAATCCAAAATTCAAGCTGGTTGATGTTTTTGGATTTGATGGCAGATGAATGACCAGAAAGAATTTCCATTTTATTTTAATTAATGAGACAATTTTACAAAGAGAATCGCCTGCAATATTTAAAATGTGACAAATGGCGCAAAAAATGTGACGAACGAATAGGATTTAGAAGATTACAGGATTTTAAGATCGTAATAGTCATTCCATCATCCGTTTTCCATCTTCCATTATTCGACCATTAAGAATTTAAGGACATTAAGGTTTTTGAGTTAGTTTTCAAACGCCTGGCATTGGTTATTTTTCCTCTTTATCTTCCATTTTACATATTTGATATTGGACATTATTTCCTCCTCCATCCTCCCTTTTTTATTATCTTTGAAACGGATAGCTGGATTCGTCTCTCCATCGTCCATTATACATTTTCCATCTTACATTATTCAACATGACCGTTTACGGAATTCCAAATTGCAATACAGTTAAAAAATCGCTCGATTGGTTAAAGGCCCATCAGGTAGATTTCGAATTTCACGATTTCAAGAAAAAAGGCATAACCGAAGAAAAATTAAACGAATGGTGTAATACTTTCGGCTGGGAAACTGTGTTGAACCGAAAAGGCCTGACCTGGAAAAAACTGACTAAAGAAGAGCAGGCAAAAATTGATAATCAGGCACTTGCTGTTGCTTATTTAAAAGAGAATACAAGCGCCATCAAACGCCCCGTTATTGAGCAGAACAACAAAGCCATATTAATTGGATTTGACGATGACAATTATTTAAAAACACTAGCCTGATTCATTTGTTCTAATGTTAAAGTTTGTTAAATGCAGATTTTAAATGTCGAACTAAGTTACTTTTGAGTATGTACAAACTGATCATTTTTCTATTGCTTGCCTTACCTATGGGTGTTTTTGCACAAACGGTAACTACGGGTACAGTTTTCGATTATTCGAAAAAAACACTCTCATTGCCTGGCGTTTCCATCAGAAACCTGAACAGTAAAAAATCTACCAGTACCAACAGAGAGGGTAAATATACCATTGCTGCCAACATTGGCGATCTGATTGAATTTTCTGCGGTAGGCTATCACACTGACACACTATATTTAACCAACCTGTTAAACAGAACCATTTACCTTCCTGTAAAATCGAACAGTTTAAAAGATGTAGACATTACCGCAGTACGTATGAACAGCCAGGTTACGGATGCAAAGGATCCGTTGGCAGAGAAATATACTTTATTGAATACCGGCGGTAACCTAAACCGTAAGCGCATGACTGATAAGGTTGGGGGCTTAAACCTGAATTTAGGTTATGGTAAATATAAAAGACAGCAGCGTAAAGAAGCCGATTTAGAAGAAAAAGAAATGTACCAGGATGAAATCGACGAAAACTTTACGCCAAAAGCCATTACCGATCTTACCAAACTGGAAGGCGAAGAACTTAAAAATTTTATGATTATTTACAGGCCTTCTATTGAGGCTGTAAAGGCAGAAAGACCGTTTCGTTATGCTTTTTATATTTCACGTGCCTTTGCTGCATGGAAAAAGTTATCACCACAGGAAAGAAAATTACAGGATCTGCCAAAATTAAAAGCTAATTAAGCATATTTAATAAATATTGATCATATAGTAGCCATAATTGGTAACATTATAACCACATATAAATCTATATGTGGTTATTTTTTATATTTACCGCCGTATTACAACCTTATTATTATCATGAAATTGACTAAACTGATTAATTTTGGTTTGGTTTGTTGTGTTTTTGCTTTTTCAGCATCAGCCCAACAGGCTACAACCCCTGCCCCGGCAACAAACTATAATCCCGCTGATGCCTTTGGACCACTATTTTACACCCAAAACGGAAATGAATTCCGCTCGGCAATTGGCGCACCAGGGCCAAAATACTGGCAAAACCATGTAGATTATAACATTACCGCCAACCTCGATGAAACCAAAAATATGGTTTCGGGAACGGTGACCATCACTTATAAAAATAACAGTCCTGATAAATTGCCCTATTTATGGTTACAGCTAGATCAGAATACCTTTAAAGAAACTTCACGCGGTTATGCCATTACCCCTTCACGCAGCCGTTATGGTGCGCAGGGCGAAAAATTTGATGGTGGCTATAAAATCCAGAACATCAGTGTAGCACAAAAAGCTGGCGCGGTAAAATTCACTTCTATTGTTGAAGATACCCGTATGCAGATCCGTTTAGATCAGCCTTTGGCTGCCAATGGCGATTTAGTAACCATTAAAATGGATTACTCGTACATCGTACCTAAAGAAGGATCAGACAGAACCGGTCATTTAACCACCAAAAACGGTGAGATTTTTGCCATTGCGCAATGGTTCCCACGCATGTGTGTTTATGATGATGTAATCGGCTGGAATACTTTGCCTTATTGGGGCGGTGGTGAGTTTTATTGCGAATATGGCGATATCAATTTTGCCATTACTGCACCGGCAAGCCATATCGTAATGGGTTCGGGCGAATTGTTAAACCCTGCCGAAGTATTTACACCAGAGCAATTAAAAAGATGGAACGCGGCTAAACTAAGTGATGCTACTGTACACATCCGTAGCGAAGCAGAAGTAACCGATCCGAAATCGCGTCCGGCGAAGGATAAATTAACCTGGAAATTTAAAATCACCAATGCACGCGATGCAGCCTGGGCTTCATCAAAAGCATTCGTATTAGATGCTGCAAGGTATAAACTGCCAAGCGGTAAAACAGGTTTAGCTGTTTCTGCACAGCCGGTAGAAAGTAACGGTGTTGATTCTTATGGCCGTGGGGTAGAATATGTAAAATCAACCATCGAACATTATTCGTCAAAATGGTTCGAATATCCATACCCAATGGCTGTTAACGTAGCAACAAATATTGGTGGTATGGAGTATCCGGGTATCGTATTTTGCGGTTGGACAGCTAAAAAAGCAGGTGCCTGGGGGGTAATCGATCACGAATTTGGTCACACCTGGTTCCCGATGATCGTGGGGTCTAATGAGCGTAAATACGGTTGGATGGACGAAGGTTTTAATACTTTTATCAACGGTATTTCTAAGAAAAACTTTAATAAAGGCGAATATGCCGGTCCTCCTGCTGATTTACATAGAATTGGTAAAAGTGTAATCGGTAACCCGGTTTACGAAAACATTATGCAAATGCCTGACGGTATGGCCGAGAGAAATATCGGCGTTAACTTATACAGTAAACCAGGATGGGGCCTTGATATCTTAAGAAATCAGATTTTGGGCGAAGATCGTTTCGATTATGCTTTCCGCCAGTACATTAAAAACTGGGCATTTAAACATCCAACACCATTTGATTTCTTCCGTTCGATGGAAAATGGGGCAGGTGAAGATTTAGCCTGGTTCTGGAGAAGCTGGTGGTTAAATAGCTGGAAAATGGATCAGGGCATTGCAACTGTTGAGGCTGTTAAAAAAGACGATAAACTGGTGGGTTATAACATCAAAGTTGTGAACCTCGAAAAAATGCCGATGCCGATCATCCTTCAGATCAAAACCAAAAGTGGAAAAACAGAAATTGTTAAAGTTCCGGTTGATGTTTGGATGAAAAACACCAGCTGGTTGGTACGTTACCCAACTACAGAAGAAATTGAGTCGGTTACTTTAGATCCGGATAAAGTATTGCCGGATTCAAATCCTGATAACGATACATGGACCGCTACAGGCAACTAAGCTTATTTTAAATAATGCAAAAACCTCCTGATTTTAAAAGATCAGGAGGTTTTTTATTGCAAACTACCGACGGTTTACTGTAAACTATCGGATAATTTAGCAATTATAAAATTTACAGATATGGAAAAACCGACTTTAGAAATTACCAATCCCGCTGGCATATACGATCCCCGTCCACATGCTTATTCTCACCTTGCCTCCGTTCCGGCTGATCGTGAACTGGTATTTGTTGCCGGCCAGGGCGGGAGCAGAACAGACGGCATTTTAAGCAATGATTTTAGGACGCAGGTAAGTATTGTTTTCGAAAATATTGCCTTAGCTTTAAAAAGCAAAAATTTAACCATGGCTAATATTGCAAAGTTGACAACATTGGTGGTTGGTTATGATGAGGATAAACATCATGTGCTGATCGAAGAATCGAACAAAATATGGCCCGATCAGAAATTTCCGGTTAATACACTTATTCCGGTACAAAGGCTGGCTTTAAATGGCATGTTGATTGAAATTGATGCCGTTGCTGTTGGTTAATTTATAAATCCGGTTAGAATTATTATTAAACCTATATTATTTTGGAAATGAAGGGTTCTGTTCTTTTGGGAGTGGTGCGGCCCCGCTATTTAGCGCCATGCTGGGAGCAGACTTTTCATTCTAAACCTGACAGTAGCGGGCATGAGGTGCAACGAAATAAAGCGGATGGCAGGACTGCATTTGCCAAGAACCATTGTACATTAGTTTCCAATAAAATATTATTAATCTGGCATTGTTAAAGCATGATACAGATGGAAAAAGGAGAAAGAAAAAACGTTTACAAAGTTTACAATAAAATAGGCCGCTGGTTTGCCGAAAACCGTTATGCCGATTCGGTGGAAAAAGCTTATTTAAACGAGATCATTCAAAAGCTTCCACAAGATGCGAAAGTTTTGGATTTAGGTTGTGGTGATGGAAAACCCATATTGGAATATTTTATTAACCATCATGTAAATGTTTTAGGCGTTGATGCCAGTGAGCAAATGATCGAACTCGCAAAAATCAATTTCCCATCCACCAGCTTTCTGTTAAAAGATATGCGTGAACTAGAACTTGTCGAAAAATTCGATGCGATTATTGCCTGGCACAGCTTTTTTCATCTCCCTGCAGATGATCAGCCCGATATGTTCCGTATTTTTAGACAGCACCTAAAACCTAATGGTATTCTGCTTTTCACTTCAGGTACCGAAAGGGGAGAGGTATGGGGCATGAATGGTGGCGAAAATCTTTTTCATGCTTCACTTGATACTACAGAATATCAAACCTTGCTCCAGTCAAACCAATTTAAAGTGCTCAAACACAAAATAAACGATCCGGACTGTGGAGGTGCAAATGTTTGGATGGCACAATATAAACCCCGGTAATTTGCCTTAACTTTGCCCTATGGCCGAACAGCAAAAAAATAATCCCTTACACGGTATCACCTTAGAGAAAATAGTAACCAATCTCCAAACACATTATGGTTGGGAAAAACTGGGATCATTAATCAAAATCGATTGTTTTAATAATAATCAATCTATAAAATCAAGCTTAAAATTTTTAAGAAGAATGCCTTGGGCCAGAAAAAAAGTTGAAGAGTTATACCTCGATACGTTTCATAAATGAGAGAATTTAGAATGATTGAGTTTTGAATGAAGGAATGATTGAATTTTGAATGGGCTAGTCTAATCCAACATTCTCTCATTCGATCCTTCTGTCATGCTCTCATTCAGTCATTCAATCATTCAATCATTTCTCCCTCCCTTGCAACCTTTCCTTTAAAACCGTCGTCATCTTGATCTAAACCATATCAAATGAAAAATATTTTCTTCTGTTTTTTACTAACGTTTGCGTTAAGCAGCTGTGCGCTTGGAGTAATGACTTCAATTTACTCAATTTCGGGTGGAAAAGCTGATGTTCCAAAAAAAGAAACTTATTATGTTGTGTATCAGGCTAAATTTGGCAACGGCTTAACAGCTGATGTAGCTTATACGAATGAAAGTGGAAAAGAAACAGAATTAAAAGAGGTGAGTGGCACCTGGGGAAAAACAGTGGTCTTAAAATCAGGTACCCACGCCAAACTTAAAACATTAGCTACTGCGGCAACAGACGCTAAAGGCGAGTACAAAATTCTGGTAGATGGAAAAGTGGTTTCTGAATACGTTTTGAGTGGCAAAAGACTGAATTATACTTTCTCATTCGATTTACCTTAAAAAGCTAAATTTCAATCAATTATTCTTGCATTCATTCATTCTCTAATTCTGTCATTCAATAATTGATTATTCATACAATCTTCACATTGATTTTCGAGATTTAATAAACAAAATAACAAGGTTTATTCATTATTAATCAATGTAAATATGAAAGCAATTAAAGTTTTAGTAATCGCCCTGGTAGCCGCTTTTACCATTAATACCGTAAGCGCTCAAACCACAACTCCGGCAAAAGCAGGAACAGAAAAATCACAAACCAAAAAAGGCCATAAAAAACACCATCATAAAAAGCATGCAAAGAAAGTAGCTTAAGCTTAAAAAAGAGAAGTCTTTCAGGTAAAACCGGAAGACTTTTTTATTTATTGTCTGATAGTTATCGGCAAATCGTCCTTTAGATTTGTTTTGATATTTAATTTTAGGATAACAAATATCTAATTTGCTTAATTATTAATCAGATTACCTAAAGCGGTAGCGGCACATTAAAAAGTCGTCAAGGTTTTTATGCC
>NZ_BAABBY010000009.1:0-344724 GCF_039538295.1 Pedobacter jeongneungensis
TGAGCGTAATTAATGCCGTTAGAAACAAAATAGCGCTAAGAATTGCTGCTGTTATTAAAAACCAGGAGAGCTATAAAAATAACTTTAATATTGCCGCTTAAAATTTGTTTTTATCATAACAATCATTTCGAGCGAAGTGGAGAAATCTGCTGAGTATGTTCAGATAGTTTTTCGCTAGCTAATTCTTTTGCAACAAAGCTTGGTAGAATTTTTAAGTTCCAGGTTTCTCCGGCTTCTAAACTTCTGAAAAAAAGTATATTTTTTTGTCACACTTTCCACTTTTTGGTGTCTTATAGTTGAAACCTTAAAAAAAGGTTAATCAAACAAACCAACAAAAAAGACAATTTTAAGTATGAAAACCTATTTATGGATATTGCTGTGCGTATTATCTACGAAAGTCTTCGCACAACAGGCGGGTAATATAAATGGAAAAATTATTGATAGAAAAACAGATCAGCCTATTGAATATGTAGGAATTATTTTATCGAATAAAGCCGATTCAACCAAAAAAGTAGGGGTGGTAACCAATAAAGCCGGGGAATTTTCTTTTAGTACAGTGACCAATGGCGATTATAAAATCAGAATTTCGGCAATGGGATATAACTCCATCACCAAAAACATCAGTGTGAGCGGAAAGGCGATCAACCTTGGCACTTTAAAATTGGAAGAAGACGCCATCTCTTTAAAAGATGTTGCGGTAAGTGGTCGTTATGCCACAGCAACGGTAAAAAAAGATACGCTGGAATTTAATGCCAATGCCTATAAAACCAGACCAAATGCTGCGGTAGAAGATCTCTTAAAGAAACTCCCGGGTGTAACGGTTGATAAAGACGGGAGTATTTTGGTGCAGGGACAAAAGGTTACCCGCTTAACTGTTGATGGTAAAGACTTTTTTGGTACCGACCCAAAAACCGCAACCAAAAACCTGCCTGCCGATGCCATTGCAAAAGTACAATTGATTGACAGCAAAACGCAGGAAGCGAAAGCCACAGGAATTGATGATGGCCAGCGCGAAAAAGTATTGAACCTCACCATTAAAGAAGACAAGAAAAAAGGCTGGTTTGGTAATGCTAACCTTGCCGGTGGAACAACCGATAAATATGGAAGTTATTTAAGTGCTAACCATTTTAATAAGAACCTGCAATTTGCCGTTTTGGGCATGAGCAACAATACGAACGATGCCAGTTTTGGTTACGATGACCTGAGCAGTTTCAGCGGGGGCAATATCGGTAATATTTTTGCTCCACCGGCAGGCGGAAGTTTCTCGATTAATAGCAATAATGGTAAAACCACCATTGGCGGCAGCGGTGTTTTTGATAACAATGCCATTGGTTTGTACACTACGCATAGTGGTGGGGTAAATTACAGCAACTCCTGGGGCAAAAACAATAAACTAGCCATTAGCGGCAGTTATTTTACTTATTTCTCTTCCGGTTTGGGCAATAAATTATCCAATATCCAGGATTTAAGCTCGGGTGATATCTTGCGTACTTTGGATAATACCGACCGCAACAGCGATAACCAGGCACACCGTTTCAATTTTAAGGCAGAATATCATCCCGATTCGTTAACAGATATGGTTTTCCGCCCGAATGTAATTTTGAATAGTACCACCAACATTAACAACCGTACTTTTAATGCTAATTTTGATGCTACGGGTAAAGCAAATGATGGAACCCAGTATTATAACCAGCATAATTTCACTCCATCGTTATTTGGTGAGTTTACCGTGCTGAGGCGATTGTCCAATAAAAAAGGTTCATTTTCGCTTCGTTTAAATGGTACACAAAATACCTTTAATTCTGACTGGTTAAATCAATCGCTGCTTAATCAATATATTAATGGCGGCACTACCGTTACTAATATCAACCAACAGGCCAATCAGGAAAATGCTTCAAAAACCTATACCATAAACGGAAATTATGCCAGGCAGTTAAATCAAAAATGGAGCGCCAACCTGGCTTATGGTTATACGCGTAGCATTGTTGATGCGCAGCAGATCACTTTTGATTATAACCCCACTACCGATCGTTACGAAACCATTGTGCCCTCCTTAACCAATACTTTTGATAACCGTAATACCCAGCAAGTTGCTGGTTTGGGTTTTATTTACACCGGAAAAGACTGGACTTATAACTTCGGGTTAAATGCACAGGAGAGTTTGTTAAATGCCAATGTATTTAATAATGTTGGCGCAAATATTGGCAATATCGAAAAATCGTATTATAATTTATTGCCGCGTTTAACGGTTAATTTTAAGAATAAGGCCAACCAAACCATTGCCATTAATTACCGGGCGAGTGTTAATTTACCTTCGGTTACGGATCTCCAACCCGTACAGAACAATACCAATCCGCTATATCAAAGAATTGGTAACCCTGATCTTGAAGCAAGAAAAAATCACCGTTTATCGGTAAACTTCAATACTTTCAGTCCGGATAATAACCATTATTGGAATGGATATTTCCTCTATAACCTGGCTTTTGACGATACCGGGAATGATATTACCTATAATAATGGTATCCAAACGGTTAAACCCATTAACGTAAATGGCAACTATTACCTGCGTGCCGGAACCTATTTCGGAATGCCATCGAAACTTAAAGGTTTAAGAATGAATTATGGTGCGAATTTTTTTACGGAACACAGAACAAACTTAATCAGCGGTGCTAAAAACATAACCAACAGGTTCGAAATCGGTCCGAATATTAACTGGAGTTACGATATAGATGATAAATTTAATGCCGGCATTTTTGCTTATGTGGGTTATACAAAGGTAAACAACAAGGCTGAGTCGGCTATCAACAACAAATATTTCAGTTTGGAAAACACCCTGAACCTCAGTTACGAATTTATAAAAGATTTAAGGGTAGAGGCTGATGTAAACCACATTGGTTCTGCAGGCCGTGCCGATGGATTTAACAACAATTATTTTTTGCTTAATGCCGGGATCAATAAATATTTGATGAAAAGAAGGGTAACCCTGAGCTTAAAAGGTTTTGATATTTTAAACCAGAATACCAGCATCGATAGGATTGTAAACAGCAGCCGGATAGAAGATGTGCGTTACAACAACATTACCCGTTACTTCTACCTTTCTTTAAATTACAAATTAACCAAAGTAGGGGCAAATAACGAAAGAAGTAATCCGCGTAGTACGGTTAATTAACGGTGAACTGCAAATCGTAAACTGGAAAAGCCCTTAACATTTCAATCAGAAAATAATTTAAGGGCTTTTTCTATTTTTGAATATATTAGGTGCTAATTATAAATTTAGCCTTGTATATTTAATTTTTTATTTCGCTAAATAATCCCGGTTAATGCAATGTCTCTCCAAACCGAATCTAAAAAAGGCTTTGATGGCCTCAGTCAAAACGGAATCGTAATCTGGCTTTTTGGCCTGTCGGGTTCTGGGAAAACAACCATTTCTACCTTGTTAAAAGAAAAGCTGGAAGGTGAAGGTTATTTTACAGTGACATTAGATGGCGATGTACTTCGTACGGGCATTAATAAAGACCTGGGTTTTAGCGAATCAGATCGGGCAGAAAACATCAGGCGGGCCGCAGAAATTGCCAAAGTGATGTTAAAAAGTAATATCATTACCATTTGTTCTTTTATTACGCCATTGGTAGAACACCGGGCATTGGCTGCCGAAATTATCGGAGAACAGTACTTTGAAGTTTTTTTAGATTGTCCGCTGGCCATCTGCCAAAAAAGAGATGTGAAAGGTTTATACAAAAATGCCGGCTTAAACCTGATTAAAAATTTTACAGGCGTTAGTGCCAGGTTCGAGCCTGCAATACATGCAGATCTCATTATCAAAACCCATATCGAAAGTCCGGCTGAAAGTAGGGACAAGGTTTTTTCAAATATTATTTCAAAAATAAACCAACATCCACAAATACTTATTGCTAATCCCGGGCACTAATTCATTTCCCCTTCTTTTTATTCTTCAAAGTTGATTTTAGGGGTATTTTTATTTCTTTTAGGTAAAAAATCTTAACGCAAACGTTTGTTAGTTTTTTTAGCAAATGGTATTCATCTGTTTTCTTATACAGATTTCCTGAATTATTGATTCGAAAAAACAGTTTCAATAATATTAAAAGGATGTTCCTGTATCAAGTTTCTATTGCCACCCGGTAAGAGCTATAAAATCGCCCTATTTCTTTATTTATAATCAAACGTTTGCGTGGTGTTTGAAGTTTTTGTGCGTTTTAAATCGCCTAAATTAGGTTTGGAAAGAGAAAATATGAAGGTTAACCCGCTTCAATACGCCCTTCTTTTTTCAACGAGCGAGCAACAAACATCCTAAAATTCTTATGCATAAAAAAGATAGTTAGCCTATGATTTAAAAAGAAGAAATCTGAATTATCTCGCCACATCCTATCAACTAACTTAAAACAACATTAACATGAAGATCAAATCTTTACTGATTTTTGGTGCAGTTGGCTTATTATGGCTTAACGAAAGTAAAGCTTTTGCCGATGTAAACCACTACACAACCCTTAATCCCAGGGCAATGGCCCCAAACCATTTTGCCGATATTACCATTAAAGGAAAAATAACCGATAAATCTGGTCCGGTTCCCGGGGCAACTATTACATTAAAATCCAATCCGGCTATAGGCACTTCTACCGATGGAGCTGGTAATTTTGCAATCACTGTGCCTGCCGATGGCATTTTGATCATTAAATCTGTAGGTTATAAAACACAGGAAATTCCTGTGCAGGGCAAAACTACAATCAACATTAGCCTCGAAGAAGAAAATAACAACCTGAGCGATGTGGTTGTAGTGGGTTACTCATCAAAAAAGCAGGGCGAATTGTCGAGTTCCGTTTCAATAATTTCTGCCGAAAAGTTAAAAGGTGTAGCATCTAACGATGTAATTTCCATGATCCAGGGTAAAGCCCCTGGCGTAGTGGTTTCTTCTGGCTCTGGCGATCCAACTTCTGCACCTAAAATGACAATAAGAGGTATTGGTAGTATCAATGGTGGTACAGCACCTTTGTTGGTGGTTGATGGAAATATTCTCGGCGCTTACGGTACCGAAGGTGCTACCTATAGCCCGAATGATGTAGAATCGATTACCATTTTAAAAGATGCTGCTGCAACTGGTTTGTATGGGTCGCGTGCAGGGAGCGGGGTAATTATCGTTACCACCAAAACAGGTAAAGCAGGCGAAGCTAAAATAGAATTCAGTTCAACGGTAGGTTTTAACTCTCCTTCAACCGGTAATTTTAAATTGATGAACAGTCAGCAATTGTATGATTATCAAAAAACATTTTCCAATCCAGATCCATCAGTTTTAAAAAATGATACCAACTGGTGGGATCTGGCAACGCGGAACGGTATGACCCAAAACTATACTGTATCTGCTTCAGGAGGTACCGAAAAAACACGGTATTATGTTGCGGGTAATTTTTACAGGGAGCAGGGAACAGTGGTTAATAATGACAAAAATGCATATAACCTGCGTGCAAACCTGAATAGCCAGTTAACTAAAAAACTAAAATTAAGTTTATTGCTAAATGGAGTTTTTACAAGAAATAATTACGCCAACAGTAATTCTTTGGGCGATGGATATTTAAACCTTCCTTTCGACCCTGCTTACAATGCCGATGGTACGCCGGTTGATCCGCGGATTACACCAACTTGGAAAGGCCGTGATGTAGAAAACTTTCTTCATTCTACGCAGTACAATCTTTCTTACCAAAGAAGCCTGAATTTAAGTGCTGATGTGAATTTAGATTATAACATTGTAAAAAACTTAACTTTCTCCAGTTATAACAGAACCACTTTTTACAACACGTTTGCTGTAGATTATTACGATAAAAGAACCAAAGAGGGCGGAGCAACCAATGGCTCGCTTTACAATTCTACCACCTACAAAAACAGGTTGTTAAGCTCTAACAGACTGAAATATGAAAACAGCTTTGGCGAAAACCATTTAACCGTACTGGCAGTTGGCGAAGCTGAAAAATCGTACTATGATGACGCTTACTCAAACGGGAAAAACCTTCCGGCCGGCCGGCCGGTAATGTCTACTGCAACCGATATTATCAGCAATCCATCGGGTGGAACCAACGAGTATAATTTTAGTAAATATTTAAGCCAGGTTGATTATAACTATGCAGGTAAATATTTTGCAATAGCATCTTTTGTACACGAAAACTCATCACGTTTTGGTTTGAATAAAAGTGGGGGCGACTTTTATCAGTTAGGAGCATCATGGATTTTAAGTAATGAAACATTTTTGAAAGACGTTAAACCAATTAGTTTCTTAAAGTTAAGAGCCAGTTATGGTACAACAGGTAATGCCGAAATTGGCGATTATCCTTCATTAGGATTATATGCCATCGATGCATCGGCCAGTTATGGTGGTTTGCCAGGGGCAAGGCCTGATCAGAAAGGCAATCCTGATTTAACCTGGGAAAAGCAAAAAACGGCTAACATTGGTTTTGATATCGGTTTTTGGAACAGGATAGATTTAACAGTTGATTTATATGATAAACGCTCAAATGCTTTATTGTTTAAAGTTCCATTGCCATCAACCGATGGTTACGGTTATATTTTTCAAAACGTTGGAGCTTTAAAAAACAGAGGTCTGGAGTTCAATTTAACCACTAAAAATTTTACCGGAGAATTTAAATGGGAAACCAATTTAAATATGGCCTTTAACCGCAATACAATTTTAGGCTTAACAGAGGGAAAAGATGCCATTACACCGGGTGGTTCGCAACCTAAAGCCGTAGGGCACGATATTTACGATTACAAAATGCCGATATGGGCAGGTGTAGATCCGAATAATGGCGATCCGCTATGGGAAAAAGTGATTACTGATGCAGACGGGGTAAACCATATTGCGGTAACCAACACCTACTCACAGGCAACCCGCCAATATACAGGTACATCGGCCTCGCCAAAATTTACCGGTGGTTTTACCAATACCTTTAGCTATAAAGGTGTTTCACTGAGTGCATTTTTCAATTTTGTTTACGGTAACGAGGTGTACAACAATAGCCGTGCTTATTTTGATAACGATGGCTTGTACGAAAGCTATAATGCCATGGTATTAAAATCGGGATGGAGCAGATGGGAAAAAGTTGGAGATATTGCTACACACCCAAAACCGGTGTTAGGTGGTAACCACGATTCCAATCAGCAATCATCGCGTTACCTGGAAGATGGAAGTTATATCCGCTTGCGCAACATTACGCTCGGTTATCAGATTCCAGCCAGCTGGTTAAGTAAAATTAAAATAAGTAGTGCCAGAATTTTTGTTAGCGGAGATAATTTATGGACAGGGACCAAGTTTTCGGGTATAGATCCTGAGGTTGTACTTGCACCAGATGATAATGATCCCAATGTTATTCCGGGTAGTTCTAGTTTTAGATACCCGATCAGCAAAAAAATATTGTTTGGTGTAAACATTAGTTTATAGGAGAGGAAAAAATGAAAGCGAATCAAATTAAAATATATATAGTTGCACTTGCACTGATTTTTAGTGTAAGTAGATGTAAAAAGGAAGTAAAACCATCAACAGCCATAGATGACGAATCTGCATTGACAAATCCTGGTGATATCGAGACTGCAACAATTGGTACTTATGCGGTATTGCGGAATGCGACCTATGTGCGCAGTGCTCATTTTTTAACAGAATTTCAGGGGGATAATGTGGCCCAGGGACAACCATCTTCTGATGATCTTTCAAGGTGCTACCGTTATACCCACATTCCTACAGGAACACACGGCGCTAACTTTTGGAAACAGGCTTATTACGTTATAGTTGCTGCAAATAAGATTATAGCAGCTATTCCGGATAATTCGAGTGCGGATTTAAAGCAGCTTAAAGGTGAAAATCTTTACCTGAAAGGAATGATGGAGTTTAACCTGGTTCGCGTTTTTGGAAGACCATATACACAGGGTAACGGCGAAAACCCCGGTGTTCCCATTTTAAAGGAGGGTGTACCCGCGGGCACTCCGGCAAGAAATACAGTTAAAGAAGTATATGCTGCTGCCATTGCCGATTTATTAAAAGCAGCCGATTTAATGACTGTAGCAAAAGCAGACATTTTTGCTTCTAAAGAAGTTGCCTATGCTTTGCTGTCACGTATTTATTTAAATATGGGCGATAATGCTAATGCGATAAAATATGCTGATCTGGTAATTGCTTCCGGTCGTTATAAATTACTTCAGGGAGCCGATTATGCCAGTTATTTTACTAAAACACCTGAAGCCAATTCGGAAACTATTTTTGCCATCCGTTATACCAAAACAGAAGATCAGGATTTTGGCGCCATCGGCTCCATGTATTATAGCGGTACGCCAGGTGCTTTATCTACCCCGGGAGCCCAGGGTAATACCGGTTACGGCGAAATTTATGCTTCTCAGCAATATGTGGCAGAGCTGGATAAAAATCCTGCAGATTTAAGGCACAGTTTTATTGCTCCTTACAAAATTAACGGTGTGTTGCAGGTAAATACCAAGATTGCGCCAAATGTGCCGATGTATTATGTAACCAAATATAATTTGCAGGAAGGAATTGCAAATTTAAGTTCGCCGGTTTACCTGCGTTTGGCCGAAATGTATTTAAACAAAGCTGAAGCCAATGCCAAACTGGGCAATGCGCAACTGGCACTTGATGATGTAAACCTGATCAGAACGAGAGCAGGAATCCCGGTTTTAACGCTTGCAGGCATTGCTGCAGAAAATAAAACAGCTTTGGATGTAGTTTTGGAAGAACGCAGACTCGAATTTGCTTTTGAAGGACAGCGCGCTTACGATTTGTTCAGGAACAACAGACCGATGACAAGAAACTATCCGGGTACCCATGCCTTAAATAACACTCCCAATACCAACATTACGCAAACCATTTTGCCAACTGATGCCCGTGTTATTTTTTATGTTCCGCAATACGAGATAGACAATAACAAAAACCTAACGCAAAATCCTTAGTGCATTTATGGTAACAATCATGGCTTTATCACCATTGAAATCAAAATTAAAGAGATGAAAAATATAAAAATATATGTCATTTACCTTCTTTTTGCAGGTTTGGCAATAAGTTGTAAAAAGGAGAAGAGTGCCGAGCTGACTTCCAATTTAGAAGAGGTTGTGTTAGACCGTACAGGCTGGAGTGCTACAGCCTCCAGTCAGGAAACAGCTAACCTTCCGGCAACTGTTTTAGATGGTAATACGGATACCTTTTGGAGTTCGAATGCTACAGCTGCATTTCCACATTGGTTATTAATCGATATGAAAAAACAGACCATAGTAACAAAAATCGGTTTAACTACGAAACAGGGCGACCCGAAAGGTTTTACCAAATTCAGACTGGAGGGCAGTAATGATGGAACCAGTTTTACCGCTATTGGCGAGCTTGCGTTTAATCCTGCCACTTATACCGAACAGGCATTTACCTTATCGCCGGCAAGGAATGTGCGTTACCTTAAGTTAACCGCTTTAGAAAAAGCTGCAACGCAAAAGGGTAATATTACTTTTTTAGCAGAATTTAGCGTAACAGGTTTGCAGGAAAGAAAACCGCTTACCGATATTGCATTGAGCAAAACAGGGTGGACGGCAACAGCTTCGAGCGAAGTAAATTTTCCGGGCGATGAATTGAACCTGGCCTCAATGATTGTAGATCCTATATCTACCAAAAGCCCGATACCTGATGATTCACAAGTTCCCTCGTTTTGGCAGGTCGATTACGATGTGTTACATCCATACCCGCATTGGATTATTGTTGATATGAAAAAGGCGAGTTTACTTTCTTACATCGGCCTTAACGCCCATACCGACCCGAAACAGGGTTTTAGCAAATTTTCTATTTCGGGAAGTGTAGATGGTACAACTTTTACCCAATTGGGCGATAACCGGAATTTTAATCCGACCACGGTTAATGAGCAAAAATTTGCCGTTTCGCCAACAGCTCCAATCCGTTATGTCAAAATTACTTTGCTCGAAGGTGCCAGTTACCCTTGCCTCGCTAATTTTGAAGGATATGTAAAACTTTAAAATTATGGTAAATTCAAAGAAAGCGATCTTATTTAAGATCGCTTTCCTTGTTTAAAGCCTCTTTTGTATAGTTTATTAACTGATAAACAATATCTTTGAGTGGTATTTTATCCTGTTATCTATGAAGAAAACGCTACTATTTATTTTCACCATTATATTAACATTATCTTTTTCGGGCTGTAAAAAAGGCAGCATCAAAAACCTGAACAACATTACCTACGGTTCATCTTTTGGCATGTGTGTGGGCTATTGCTCCAGCAGTTTAGTGATCAGCGACTTAAAACTTACCTTTTCCAAATCGAAAAATGCCCAGCCAGCCGATACCAAAACCTGTAGTAAAACAATTTCGGAAGCAGATATAGATGCCATTAAAAGCGAACTCAACATCAATAAGATTTCGAACCTGCCAGAAGTAATCGGGTGCCCTGATTGTGCCGATGGCGGGGCCGAATGGATTTCAATCAATGCCGATGGCAAACAATATAAAATTACCTACGAGTACGGTAAAGCACCGAAAGAACTAGAAGCGGCGGTAGCTAAACTAAAAGTGCTTAAAGATAGTTTTAAGGATTGTAATTGAGGTAATTAATTTGTTTTGTTACCATTTTGGTAATATATTTGCTATATTGATTTAGTTATGCGCATTATCGCAAAAAAGACACTCGTTAATTTCTATCAAAAACATGCTGCTGCAAAGGCAGGGTTATCAGCTTGGTATGGTGAAGTGTTGGAACAAAACTGGGATAAACCTGGAGATATCGTTCAATTTTATGCCACTGCTGATGTGATCACAGGAAAGCGATTTGTTTTTAATATTAAAGGTAATCATTACAGGTTAATAATAGACGTTGAGTTTAAATTGAAGATCGTTTTTATTGTATGGGTTGGTACACATGCAGAATATGATAAAATTAAAGTTGAGGAGGTTAAATATGTTAAAAGTAATTAAAACCGAAGAGGAATATGAATTGGCTTTAGAAAAAGCCTATTCGCTGATGCAGAAAGATATTGAGTTAAATACGAAGCTTGCCGACGAACTTGATTTACTTACCTTATTAATAGAGCATTACGAGGAAACTCATTACCCGATTTTACCCCCATCACCGGTTGAAGCTATTAAGTTCAGGTTAGAGCAATTGGGCAAAAGCCCAAGCGAACTTTCTAAAATTCTGGGAGCACGGAGCCGTCAATCTGAAATATTGAGCGGCAAACGCAAATTAAGCCTCGCCATGATACGTAAACTTCATGAAGTACTTCATATCCCTGCAGAGAGCCTCATCAGTGCATACTAATTTAAAGAATGTAGTTAAAGTGATTCTAAATATGTAACCCTTTAAAAGTTACCGTTATTTCAAGCGGAGCGCAGCGTAATCAAGAACCACGTAAGTGCTCAGCGTAGTAAATCTATCTCGAGGTAGATCTCTCCGCTGCTTTCCAGTAGAGGTGACGAATTTATTTCGTACTCCCGGCAAATTAAAAGCTGCCAGCTGAAAACTATCAGTTGCCAACTCATTTATAACCTCTTAATTCCCAACTCGAAACTAAAAACTCCTGCCTCCAAACTTTTTACGCTAACCCCTTGATTTTTAAAAAGAATTGTTCTACTTTTGCAGTCCGTTTTATGGGCTATCTGTGAAGATGCCGGGGGAGCGGTAAATTTTTTAAATAAAAAACATAAAAAAGCACAATGCCAACCATTCAACAATTAGTTAGAAAAGGTAGAGTAGCACTGGAGTTCAAGAGTAAGTCTCCAGCGTTGGACAGCTGTCCACAGCGAAGAGGTGTATGTACACGTGTGTACACCACTACCCCTAAAAAACCAAACTCAGCAATGCGTAAAGTAGCCCGTGTTCGTTTAACGAACGGTAAAGAGGTGAATGCATACATTCCTGGAGAAGGTCACAACTTACAGGAGCACTCTATCGTATTGATCCGTGGTGGTCGTGTTAAAGATTTACCAGGTGTACGTTACCACATTATCCGTGGTGCATTAGATACATCAGGTGTAGCTGGTCGTAACCAACGTCGTTCTAAATACGGTACTAAACGTCCTAAACCAGGTCAAGTAGCTGCGGCGCCAACTAAAGGTAAAAAGAAATAATCGGGAGGAAATAAGAAATGAGAAAGTCAAAACCAAAAAAGAGAATTATTCTTCCTGATCCAAAATTCAATGATGTTCAGGTAACCCGTTTTGTAAATAACATGATGTACGATGGAAAAAAATCTATCGCTTATTCAATCTTTTACGATGCTGTTGAAATTGCTGAGAAAAAAGCAGGTGAAAACGGTTTAGAGGTATTTAAACGTGCATTAACTAACATTATGCCAGCTGTAGAGGTTAAATCTCGTCGTGTTGGTGGTGCTAACTTCCAGGTTCCAACTGAGGTTAGACCAGAGCGTAAAACAGCTTTAGGTATGAAATGGTTAATTTTATATGCTCGTCGTCGTGGTGAAAAAACGATGAAAGAGAAATTAGCTGGTGAAATCGTAGCTGCCGCTAAAGGTGAAGGCGCTGCTGTTAAAAAGAAAGAAGATACGCACAAAATGGCTGAGGCTAACAAAGCGTTCTCTCACTTCAGATTCTAATAATAAAAATGTTTGAATGATTGGATTTTGAATGAATGAATGTTTTTTTAACCATTCGCTCATTCTCTAATTCAATCATTCTCTAATTAAATACAATGGCAAGAGATTTAAAATTTACAAGAAATATTGGAATCGCGGCTCACATTGATGCGGGTAAAACCACAACAACCGAGCGTATTCTTTATTATGCTGGTGTAAGTCATAAAATTGGTGAAGTGCACGAAGGTGCTGCAACAATGGACTGGATGGCACAAGAGCAAGAGCGTGGTATTACCATTACTTCTGCAGCAACTACGGTTAACTGGAAATACAGAAACCAGAACTATCACATGAACATTATCGATACACCGGGACACGTGGATTTTACCGTAGAGGTAAACCGCTCGTTACGTGTATTGGATGGTTTGGTGTTCTTGTTCTCTGCTGTTGATGGTGTTGAGCCTCAATCAGAAACCAACTGGCGTTTAGCAAACAACTATAACGTTGCCCGTATCGGTTTCGTTAACAAAATGGACCGTTCAGGTGCAGATTTCTTAAAAGTTGTTAAACAGGTTAAAGATATGTTGGGTAGTAATGCAGTTCCTTTGCAATTACCTATCGGTTCTGAAGATCAGTTTAAAGGTGTGGTTGATTTGATCAACAACCGTGGTATCGTTTGGAACGAGCATGATAAAGGTATGACGTTTACTGAAGTGCCAATTCCTGATGATATGATTGATGAGGTTGCTGAGTGGAGAGAAAAATTATTAGAATCAGTTGCTGATTATGATGAGTCTTTGATGGAGAAATTCTTCGAAGCACCAGATACCATCACTGAGCGTGAAGTTTTAGACGCTTTACGTGCAGCTGTGTTAGATGCTAAAATCGTTCCTATGGTTTGTGGTTCATCTTTCAAAAACAAAGGTGTTCAAACCATGTTGGATTACGTGATGGAATTATTGCCTTCGCCTTTAGATTCTGAAGGTGTTGTTGGTACTAATCCTGATACAGGTGCTGAAGTTTTATTAAAACCAAGCATTGAAGAGCCATTTGCAGCTTTAGCATTTAAAATTGCAACTGACCCATTCGTAGGCCGTTTATGCTTTATCCGCGTTTACTCAGGTAACTTAGAAGCCGGTTCTTACGTTTACAATACCCGTTCAGAAAGTAAAGAGCGTATTTCGCGTATCTTCCAGATGCACGCAAACAAGCAAAACCCGGTTCCTAATGTGGCTGCTGGTGATATTGCTGCGGTAGTTGGATTTAAAGATATCAAAACTGGTGATACACTATGTGATGAGAAAAACCCTATCGTTCTTGAATCGATGGTATTCCCTGAGCCGGTTATCGGTTTAGCTATTGAGCCTAAAACTCAGGCTGACGTTGATAAATTAGGTATGGGCTTATCTAAACTGGCTGAAGAAGATCCTACGTTCAGGGTTCAGACAGATCAGGAAACTGGTCAGACAGTTATCTCTGGTATGGGTGAGCTTCACTTAGATATCTTAATCGACCGTTTAAAACGTGAGTTTAAAGTAGAAGTTAACCAGGGTGCACCACAGGTAGCTTACAAAGAAGCTATTTTCGGTACAGCAGAACACCGTGAAGTTTACAAAAAACAATCAGGTGGTCGTGGTAAATTTGCTGATATTAAAGTGGTAATCTCTCCAATTGATGCAGACTTCGAAAAAGGCGGTTTACAGTTCGTAAACGAAATTGTAGGTGGTTCAATTCCTCGTGAATTTATCCCTTCAGTTGAGAAAGGATTTGCTTCTGCAATGGCGAACGGTGTATTAGCTGGTTATCCGCTTCCTGATATGAAAGTACGTTTGATTGATGGTTCATTCCACGCAGTCGATTCAGATGCTTTATCATTCGAGCTTGCTGCCCGTATGGCATATCGTGAGGCTTTACCTAAATGTAGACCATCATTGATGGAGCCAATCATGAAAATCGAAATCTTAACCCCTGAAGAAAACATGGGTGATGTTATCGGTGATATGAACCGTCGTCGTGGCCAGTTACAAGGTATGGATACCCGTAATGGTTCTCAGGTAATCAAAGCATTGGTTCCACTTTCAGAAATGTTCGGTTATGTAACTCAGTTACGTACCATCACTTCAGGTCGTGCAACTTCTACAATGGAATTTGATCACTACGAGCCAGCGCCTAAAAACGTACAAGACGAAGTAATTGCTAAGTCTAAAGGAAGAGTAAAATCTGAAGACTAACTAGTATCAAGATAAAAGTATTAAGTATCAAGACCTGCATTAAGTCTTGATTCTCGATACAAAAATACTTGCTACTAAAAATGATAAATCCGGTTTCTGTTGTTAATAGCTCTAACAGGAAGCCATAATTAAAAATAAGATGAGCCAAAGAATCAGAATTAAATTAAAATCTTACGATTACAACTTGGTAGATAAATCTGCTGAGAAAATCGTAAAAACTGTTAAACCTACGGGTGCAGTGGTTAGTGGTCCGATTCCACTTCCAACAGAGAAAAAAATCTTTACTGTATTACGTTCTCCACACGTAAACAAAAAAGCCAGAGAGCAGTTCCAATTGTGCGCTTACAAACGTTTATTGGATATTTATAGCTCTAACTCTAAAACAGTTGATGCTTTAATGAAACTTGAATTACCTAGCGGTGTTGAAGTTGAAATCAAAGTTTAATTGATTTTTAAAAAAAACAAAAAAGGTCGCGATGAAAATTGCGGCCTTTTTTTATGCCCGGCCATTTTCAAACAAAAGCGGGTGAGTTCGGTTTAATTGTTATGAATAAAGACGAAAATCAACACGAAGAACTGCCTGTAGAGGGACAGGATTTTGCCAGCCCGGAAGAAGAACAGAAAAAGAAACCATCTTCACACGGAGAGGTAGCCAATCAGAAAGGTAGCGATTTCTCTGAACTGGAAGAAAGCAGAATGGAAAAACCACCTAAGCACCGTGAAGAGAATGGATCAAGCAAGGATGACCTCGATAGCGATACCAAAATAGACCAGAGTAAAGGGGTTAAATAGTAATCGCTTATCTCTTAAACATTTTCATCTTTTCAGTTGTTGTTAAGAATAGAATTACCTGAAAATAATGCGACTATGGAAATGAATGATGAGAATAAGAAAAAGGAAATAGATCCACAACTGGGTATTGATCGTGATGAGGAAATAGACTGGGACAATGGAGAGGCTACCTACGGGCATAAACGTACTGATTTTAGGCGGAAGAATGAGCCAAACGAAACGCATTTAGCGAAAACTGATGGTGCTGCTCATGATGTTAATAAAGAGCTTAAAAATTCTAATTTAAGTCAGAATGAGGATATTGGGAACAGAAATAAAGATGCAGATAAAGGCATCAGTGGGAAAGATCAGTAAATGAATGATTTAAAAGGGAATATTCATATAGAATAATCCCCTAATAATATTGATGCATTTTTCCGGCAGATGGAAATTAATTAGGATTCCACAACTGAAATGCGTTAATCAAGGGGCAATTGCCCTCAAATCGTTTAGTCTCTGATTTTAGTTAATCTTTGTCGCGAATCCTACAGCGGCGCAAATTTCAACGATTTATAACCAATTTACAAAAGCAATCACCATATATTTATTGATATATGTCAATTGTTAATGTCTTTCTGGTTTGTCTCAAGCTGTCAGTATAATTCACTAGTCTGCGAATAATCCTGCCTGATCCGTTCTCCATAGTTTTTAACTTGATCAACATATTCAGGAGCTTTTTCTTTAAAATCATCAACTAACGATTTTCCATCTGTAGTTCTTTTCTTAGTAGCATATTTAAATCCGTAAACTGCTGCTGCGCCTAAAATGGCATATTTTAATAATCCCATAAAAATTATATTCCTGTATTTAACGCATGGTCTTCATCTGTTTCATTAAGGCCCGATTTGCTTTTAAAATCATCAGATGAACTTCCGGTATGGCTTTCTGCACTTTTTACAGTAGGATGCTTGTCCGCACTGTTGTATGTATCATCACTAAGTGAATCTTTACCTTGTGTACCCGAATTATCAAAGCCATCTTTTGCAGCTGGGTTTCCTTTAATCAATTCACTTGGTTCTTTTCCGTAAGCAGTTACCTCGTTTACATCATTACCGGCTTCGTAAGCTTTTTGTATATCCGATTTTTCTTCCTGCTGGTTACCCTGCCCTACATAACCTTCGGTATGTTCTTCCTTATTATAGATGCTCGTTTTCATAGAAATAAGATTAAATTTCACTTAAACAACGTTTCTGAAACCAAAAGGTTTGTATTTTATTGCCGATTTCATGACTTAAGCCTTAGAATATATTTATTTTAATCGTTGATATTTAACCCGATATTGATAAGCTGAAAGCAAGCTGGTAATAAGTAAGTTTAGCAAATGCACCATTAGTTAATTTTAAATATGAGCAAGGCAGAGCAGGACCGGATTAATCAACAATACGCCAATCAAAAAGCATGGCTTAAGTGGGGGCCGTACGTTACCGAGCGCCAGTGGGGAACCGTGAGGGAAGATTATAGCCCTGATGGAAATGCCTGGGATTTTACCACGCACGATACGGCAAGGAGCAAAGCTTTTAGGTGGGGCGAAGAAGGAATAGCAGGTATAAGTGATGACCAGCAGCTGCTTTGTGTAGGATTAGCTTTGTGGAACGGAAAGGATGCTATTTTAAAAGAAAGGCTTTTTGGTTTGAATAACGGAGAGGGAAATCATGGAGAGGATGTTAAGGAGCTTTATTATTATCTGGATAATACCCCCATGCATACCTACATGCAAATGTTGTATAAATATCCGCAGTCTGCTTTCCCTTACTCCAGGCTTGTAGAAGAAAATGCCAAACGATCCAGGCAAGAACCCGAATTTGAATTGATGGATACAGGCATATTTGATGAAGATAAATATTTTGATGTTTTTATCAGTTATGCAAAGAATGATGTGGATGATCTGCTCATTAACTACACCATTTTTAACAGAAGTAACGAAGATTCCGGGCTTCATATTCTACCACAATTATGGTACCGTAACAACTGGAGCTGGAATGGTGCTACTGCTAAACCCGCAATTAGCAGTATTGGAAAAGATAAATTGCTTTTGCATTCAGAAAAGCAAGGTAAATTATATTGCTATACAGATGGCGGGCCCGAATTTTTATTTACCGACAACGAAACCAATAATGAACGTTTGTATCAATCGGCCAATGCATCAGATTTCGTCAAAGATGGCATAAACGACTACCTGATAAATGGAAATAAAAAGGCGGTAAACCCTGCCAAAACAGGAACCAAAGTTGCGGTTCACTATACAAAGCTTATCCCTGCAAAACAAAGTATCAGCATAAAATTAAGATTAAGCAGTATCCAGTTAAAAGCTCCGTTTGAAGATTACGATCAGATTTTTGAAGATCGTAAGAAGGAAGCCAATGAGTTTTATGCTGATAAATATGCTGCAAATAGTAGTGATGAAGAAAAAATGCTGCAACGACAAGCCTGGGCAGGTATTTTATGGAATAAGCAGTATTATAATTATGATGTAAATACCTGGTTAAAGGGCGATGCCGGCTTACCTAAACCTGCAAATGAAAGAACATGTGGCAGAAATTACCATTGGAGCCACTTTATGGCCAATGATATTATTCTAATGCCTGATAAATGGGAGTATCCCTGGTTTGCAGCCTGGGACCTTGCTTTTCATTGCATAGCGCTTGCACCTGTAGATCCGGATTTTGCCAAACAGCAATTGCGATTGTTGTTAAACAACAGTTATATCCATCCTAACGGACAATTACCCGCATACGAATGGGATTTTACAGATGCAAATCCACCCGTACATGCATTGGCTTCTTATAAGGTGTACCTGGTAGATAAGAAAATAAAAGGAACTGGTGATTTAAAGTTTTTAGAAGAGGTGTTTCAGCGTTTGCTCCTCAATTTTACGTGGTGGGTAAACCAAAAGGATAGCGAGGGGAATAATATTTTTGAAGGCGGCTTTCTGGGGCTTGATAACATTGGGGTGTTTAACCGAAGTGAGCCTGTGCCCGGTGGTGGTTTTTTAGAGCAGGCAGATGGCACCAGCTGGATGGCCATGTATGCTCTGAATATGCTTCAAATAAGTATAGAACTTGCTCTATATAATCCATTATACGAAGATATGGCGATTAAATTTGCAGAACATTTCTTATTCATTGCCGGATCAATTGATAATATGGGCGATCATCACGTTGGTTTATGGGATGATCATGATGGTTTTTACTACGATTTATTACGTAATCCCGATGGAAACTGGGATCGGTTACGCCTCCGCTCTCTTGTTGGTTTAATCCCCATGTTCGCGGTAATTGTTTTTAGCGATAAAGATTGGAAAGACTTGCCAAAACTGAGATCTCACCTGGAGGCTTTTATGCTTCAGCGGCCTGATTTGGTGCAGCTGGTGAGTCATTGGGCAGATACAAGCGGAAATGATAAACACTTGTTTTCACTTTTGCGCGGCCACAGGATGAAAATGCTTTTACGCAGAATGCTGGATACTACCGAGTTCCTTTCTGATTATGGTATCCGGTCAGTTTCCAAAATTTATGAAACGCATCCGTATAGTTATTGGTTAAATGGAAGTGATTATTCTGTAAAATACATTCCTGCAGAAAGCGATACAGGCATGTTTGGTGGCAACAGCAATTGGCGCGGACCAATCTGGATGCCTTTAAACTATTTATTGGTTGATGCCTTAAAACACTTTCACGAATATTATACAGACGATTTTAGGGTAGAATATCCAACAGGATCAAGCGAATATTTTTCATTAAATGAAATTGCAGATTTATTGAGCAAAAGGATGAAAAATTTATTCCTCAAAAATGATAAAGGTGAGCGTGCGGTATTTGGAGGTTATCCCAAGTTAAATCACGACGAACATTTTAAAGACTACATTTTATATTACGAATACTTTAACGGTGAAAACGGAAAAGGTTTGGGCGCCAGCCATCAAACCGGGTGGACTGCTTTGATTACCCTTTTATAGCATTAAAATAAATGATACACTAAAAAAAGCAAAGGTTTTAAAAGCGAATCTTTTATTTAGTACCCCTGAATCATTAACTTCGCCCAAAATTAATCGAACGCATGGAGTGGAAATATTTACTGTCAAATAAAAGGTACGGACAAGAACAGTATGGTGCCAGTACCGATAGGGCACGTTCTGATTTTCAACGTGATTACGACCGCTTAATTTTTTCATCCCCGTTTAGAAGATTGCAGAATAAAACACAGGTTTTCCCTTTGCCGGGAAGTGTTTTTGTGCACAACCGTCTTACTCATAGTTTAGAAGTGGCAAGTGTAGCCCGCTCCATGGCTAACATTTTCCTTAACAGCGTAAATACGCACAACCCTGAACTGATTAAGGAAGTGCCTTTAATTAACGAAGTGGGTAACATTGTTGCGGCTGCAGCATTGGCGCATGATTTGGGTAACCCTGCTTTTGGCCATTCGGGTGAAGCAGCCATTTCGAGGTATTTTACCGATGGCGATGGCCGTGTTTACCAAAAAGACATGAATGAATCGCAGTGGCACGATTTAATCAACTTCGAAGGAAATGCAAATGCCATCCGCATTCTTACCCATCCGTTAAAAGGAAAAGGCAATGATGCCTATGCTTTAACCTACTCAACCCTGGCTTCGATAGCTAAATACCCCTGTGCATCCATTGCAGGTAAACAAAAGGGCTTTTTGCACCGCAAAAAATATGGTTTCTTCCAGTCGGAAGAAGAAACGTTTAAAAAAATCGCTACAGAACTTCATTTAGAGCAGGAAGAAAGCGAATACCTGATTTATAAACGTCATCCTTTGGTGTACCTGGTTGAAGCTGCAGATGATATTTGTTATAGCATAATCGATCTGGAAGATGCACACCGCCTAAAGATCCTGTCGTACGAAGAAGTAAAAAATTACCTCCTGCCATTTGCCAACTCTGCCACAATCGAGGAGCGTTTGAAAAACGATTATGAAGATGATGATGCCAAAATTGGGCTATTAAGGGCAAAAGCCATTAATACCCTGACCAACCAGTGCGCAGCTATCTTTTTCGAAAAGCAGGTAGAATTGTTAAAAGGCGAATTAAATCAAAGTTTAACCGATTTACTGCCTGAGCCATACATTTCGGCCTGGAAAGCCGTCGAAAAAATTTCAGTAGAACGCATTTACAACTTCTCTTCGGTAATACAAAAAGAAGTAGCTGGTTATAAAATAATGGCAGGTTTATTAGAAGAATTTGTACCTGCATTAATCCATAACAATACGCATTATTACAGGAAACTGGTAAAGCTGATCCCAAAACAGTACCATACCGATTTAACCGATATTTATTCCATTACACAGAGTGTATTAGATTTTGTTTCGGGAATGACAGACCTCTACGCGGTAGATTTATACCGGAATATTAAAGGAATATCTTTCCCTTCAGAAACATAACCGTTTTAAAACGGCTATGGGTTTTTTGCCCTTCTTTTATTCGCTAAAATCATTTTTACAAGCTTCTAAACGGACTGTTCGTGTAAAATTATGAATAACATTTTTATATATAAATCTGATTTTCAGTATTTTGTATATTTCAGATAAGTCTTTCGTGTAAAGCGGGGTACTGTACTTATACTAATTATTAGATTTGGTCGTTCGGCTTCTTATTTTTTGCAGCCAGGCACTTAAGATCTCATCCCTATTCATGAAAAAATTTTTACTGATCGCAATGCTGAGTATGGGCTTGGCAATGGCTGTTAAAGCACAGGCTCCACAGCAATTTAACTATCAAGGAGCAGCCAGAAATACCAATGGTACTCCGCTGGCAAATAAAAGTATATCTCTACGAATCAGTATTCTGGATGCATCAGCAACGGGTACTACGCAATATTCGGAAGTGAGAAACGTCGTAACCAATACTTTAGGTCTTTATGCAGTCGCAATCGGATCAACGGGGGCAAATTCTGTAACCGGTACAATTGGAGGGGTGACCTGGGCAAGTGGACTAAAATTCGTAAAAGTAGAAATCGATCCTGATAACGGTAGCAACTTTACGCTGGCCGGAACGGCACAATTGTTAAGTGTTCCCTATGCATTGTATGCCGCCAACGGACCAATCGGACCAAAGGGCGATCCTGGTGCTACAGGCCCGGCAGGTGCACAAGGTGTGGCTGGTGCTGTTGGTCCGCAAGGCCCGCAGGGTATTGCTGGAGCAACCGGTGCCCAGGGACCAATTGGTTTAACAGGGGCTACTGGTGCACAGGGCGCAGTTGGAGCTACAGGTCCGCAAGGTGTAAAAGGAGATACCGGTGCAACGGGTGCTACCGGATTACAAGGTTTGCAGGGAATACCAGGGGTAAAAGGCGATAAGGGAGACAAAGGGGATATCGGACCCGTTGGTCCATCTACCGGAACTGCCGGAGGCGATTTAACCGGAAATTATCCAAACCCAACTATAGCTAATCTTCAGGGAAAAACATTAAGTGCAACGGCACCAGCCAATAACCAGGTGCTTTTATTTGATGGAACGGCGTGGAAACCGGTAACATTGGATGTTAGCCAGTTGTCAGGTGCCAAAGCTCTGACCTCAACCGATTTAAGCATCACTGCCAATGGTTCCACCGCATTGTTAAAAGATGTGGTAATTGATATTAATGCAGGAGCCGTAAGTACCATTAAACTTGCAGATGGCGCTGTAACCACACCCAAACTGGCAAATGCAGCAGTTACGTCGGTAAAAATCGGAAGCAAAGAAATTAAGAATATTAATATAGATGATGCTGCAGTAAATACGCTTCAATTAGCTGATGGCTCGGTAACTACGCCAAAACTGGCTGATGGAGCAGTAACCTCAGTAAAAATCGGGAATAAAGAAGTTAAAAATGTGAACATAGCCGATTCTGCTGTAAATACGCTTCAACTTGCTGATAAATCGGTAACTACGCCAAAACTGGCTGATGGAGCAGTAACTTCAATCAAAATCGGGAATAAAGAAATTAAAAATATTAATATAGACGATGTGGCTGTGAATACACTTCAGCTTGCAGATGGCTCGGTAACCACACCAAAACTGGCTGATGCGGCAGTAACCTCAATTAAAATCGGAAACAAAGAAGTTAAGAACATTAATATCGACGATGCTGCAGTAAATACGCTTCAGCTTGCAGATGGCTCGGTAACTACACCAAAATTGGCTGATGCCTCGGTTACCCTTGCTAAATTAACAACCAGCGGCGTGAGCGATGCAAATAAGGTGTATATTACCAATGCCACAAGCGGAAAGCCAGAACTAATCAGCAGAACATTATTTGCCAATGCGAATGCATGGGCATTAAGGGGGAATACCGGAAATATAGATCAGAATAACAATTTTCTGGGCAATACCGATGATGTAGCCATCAATTTTTTGGTTAACGGATTAAAATCGGGGCGCTTAGGCAATTCTGCAGAAACCAATATTTCTTATGGCTATAAAACACTAACCGCAAACGTTTCAGGCTTCTACAACAGTGCATTCGGAAGGGAAGCATTATCGGTAAATATCTCAGGTTATGAGAGCAGTGCATTTGGCTATCAGGTATTGCAACGCAGTTTTAGCGGTATCAACAACAGTGGTTTTGGCTCGCAGGCATTATCGGCCAATACGGTTGGCTCTAACAATACCGCGTTAGGTACACACACTTTAATGGCCAACGGAACGGGCGTTGCCAATACGGCAGTAGGTAGTTTGGCACTCGAAGCGAGCAACGGCGATAATAATACGGCAATAGGTTATAATGCAGGATCAAAAAATAACGGGGCAGGCAATATTTTTATTGGAAGTAATGCGGGCAGCAACAGCACAAATGCAAATAATACGCTGGTTGTAGCCAACAACAACACTATTTATCCTTTAATAGCAGGTAATTTTACTACAAACGGCGGTTCGTTAACACTTAACGGAACAGCTGCAGCAACTGCTACCGCTTATGCACCGGCAAATGCCAGTACCTTAAATATAAACGGTTCCGTTTCTGCCAGTATTTTAACATTTACTGCTGCAGGCACTTTAACACTTGATGCCAGTCATTATACTGTTAGGATTAAAAATGCCGGCGCAACTGTAACACTTAACCTTCCGGCAGCCAGTACTTGTAAAGGGAGGGTTTATGTGATTATTAAAGCTTTATCATCTGGTGATGTAACCGTGAATAATCCGGTGCTATTAAACGATGATTCGAGTTTAACCACCATTACAGGAAATAAAACCTTTACCATTCAAAGTGATGGTGCTGCATGGATCTCTTTAAACTAAATGCGATGAGAAAAATATACTATCCGTTTATATTCTTGTTGCTGATGTTTTTCGGAAACACACTAAAAGCGCAGAATGTACCTTATATATTTAATTCGGCCAGTGCCTATGGTAAAATCAATAATCAGCTGTACGATTTTAGTATAGGGGAAATGGCAGTAATCCAAACTTTTCAGGCCAGCAGTACCACATTAACCCAGGGTTTTTTACAGCCCTTCCTGATTATACAAACCACAGCAGATGTTGCGGTTATAAACAATATCCTTACCCCCAACGGCGATGGTAAAAACGATTTTTTTGTAGTTAAAGGTTTAGAAAAATATCCCGATAACAAACTCACTATTTTTGATAGGGGGGGAAGACTGATCTATTCTGCCATGAATTACCAGAACAACTGGGATGGCTATTTTAACGGAAAACCATTAATGGAAGATACTTACTATTACATGCTCGATCTGGGCACCGATGGATCTGTTAAGGGTTTTATATCAATTTTATATAAAAAATAACAGGGAGAGAAATGAGATATTATATCATAGCGCTGTTGTTTTTATTGATTACACCAGCATTTGCCCAGCTGAACCCCATGGGAAGTATTTATTACCAGAACCAGTTTTTGGCCAATCCGGCAATGGCAGGATTAGAAAGAGGACTAAACCTGAATGCAGCCTTTAAAACGCAGTGGGCAGGGGTAGAGGGGGCTCCAAAAATCCAGTATCTTACCGGCGATTATGGTTTAGCCAGCAATAAGGTTGGTTTAGGTCTGCTTTTTTATAATGAAACTGCAGGTGCCATTAATCGCACAAGGGCAACCGTAACCTACGCCTATCATTTACCATTAAATGGCGGGACTAACTTTCTGGATTTTGGTTTATCTGCCGGAATTATGAACGAATCAGTAGATTTTAATAAAGTAAAAGGCGATTTGGATGATGATGTACTGAATAGCTTTAATGATCGGAAACTCTATTTAGATGGCGATTTTGGTGCCGCTTACCGTACGGAGAAGCTAACGCTGCAAGCAGCCCTCCCTAATCTTAAACGTTTTTTTAAAAGAGATGTACTGAGGAATGTGGTTGACCGTTCTACCTATTTTATTGCTGCAGGTTATAAATTTACAACAGATAAACTGATTAATAGTATAGAGCCAAAACTGGTGTACAGAGGCGTGCAAAATTATGATGGTATTTTCGATGCAGGAGTAAATCTGCAGATTTTAGATAATAAACTAATGCTCAATGGCGTATATCACAGTACAAACAGTTTTACAGGCGGCTTTGGCACCAATTATAAAAACCAGTTTTCACTGCTGTTCCAGTACACCACCAATACTTCAAAAATGCTAAATTATAGTAACGGGGAGTTCGAGCTGGGCTTGAAATACAGTATTAAGAATTAAGAAGGCAATTTCCCTTTGAGTAAATCGGGTTGTCAATTTTCAATAGCCATTTTACCAGAAAGTTGACAACTCGTTTGATAAAATTATTTTGGGGAATTTCGCAGTAACTTTTAGTAAAAAAGTTCCGCTTCTGTTTTGATCGGATTTAGGTGGACAAATGGTGCTGCTTTGGGTGTAATAAACCCGACAGTAGCGGCAGCTCCCGATTTAAGCACTGTTTTTTGTTTTTTAAGGTGTGCTTGCTTGTTTCACAGGTTTCATCGGGACTATAGCGAATGGCGGGGCTAGCAGAACCGAAGCACCACAAGCCCTGCTTTACAACTAAAATAATAAGTATTTTAAAAGCCTTTGGCAAATTACCTTTGGCCCTTACTTTGGAATGAGAAAATGATTGAATTTTGAATGACCGAATAACGCTAAATCATTCAATCATTCAATCATTCAAAATTCAATTATTCAATTATTCAGTCATTCAAAATTCAATCATTCAAAATTCAATCATTCAAAATTCAATCATTAAGCTTTGTCTATCTCCCCCGGCCTTCGTCCCATTTATTCCGCTCATCCTGCAACTCACGGGCCAGTTTCATTTCTTTATCTTTTGCTTTTACCTTGTGTGCCTGAAACTCATCGGCCACTTCCTGGTAAAGTTCAGTCCTGTATTTAGCCTCATGCCTTAATTTGCCCGATTGAAAAATCACAAAGGCAAGCCCTATTGCCAATACAATAATAATGGCCCAAACAATAGTATTGTAAGTACCCTTATCGAAAGAAATTCCTAAAAATTTAATATCGTTAACTGCGGCAGTGGCATTGGCCAAAGAGCTTTCTTTTCCGGATACTTCGCCCTTTAAGCTCGAAATATTGCCTGCCTGCGCTTTAATCTCCTGGCGTGCTTCCTGCAGTTGTTTGCGTTCTTTTTTCAATGTATCTGTAACACTTTTCCATAAGGCCGATAACCGGATTGGGTTGATCAGTCTTGCGCCATACAAGCTTTTAGATTTCGATAACATGAAGTTATACTGCCCGTTTAAAGAAGGATCAGTATTCTTTGTGGTGTCTTGTTTTGTTTGTGCAAATGCGAAATTTACAAATAGCAAAGCGGCTAAAAACAATAGGGTGTGTTTAATTTTCTGCATAGTTTAATATAGGTGTTAGATTGTAAAACTACATTTTTATCCATTTCCTGCTTAATATATTTTAATTAAGCTTTTATTAAAATAAATAAAATTGCCTTTGGTTTAACCTCTAAATAACAATTTTATCTAAGTTTTATTATAAAATAATTTACGATAGGTTACATTTGTTGCATGCAAATAGGAATTATTGGTTTAGGTGATATGGGCAAATTGTATGCCCTGTCGTTTGTAAATGCTGGTTATAAGGTATGTGGGGCAGATATGCCTTTGCGTTTTGCTGATTTAAAAAACGAACTGGAACCAAAGGGAATCGAAGTTTTGATTGATGGCCATGAGGTTGCGCGTAAATCAGACTTTATTATCTATTGCGTTGAAGCCGAAAAAATTGATGAGGTGGTGGCTGTTTTTGCCCGATCTACTAAATATGGTGCCATAGTAGCCGGACAAACCTCTGTTAAACACCCTGAAATCGCTGCTTTTGAAAAACACCTTCCTGAGGATACCCAGATTGTAACCTGCCACTCTTTGCATGGGCCTGCTTTTAGTCCGGAAGGGCAAACGCTGGTGGTGGTGCGCCACCGTGCAACTGATGCTGTTTATGCACAGGCCCTGGAAATCTATAAATCTTTAAAATCGAACATTATTGAAATGGACGATTACCGGGAACATGATCGTATTGTGGCCGATACACAGGCGGTTACGCACATGGGTTTCGAAAGCATGGGATCGGCCTGGAAAAATGCAGGTTTCTTTCCATGGGACAATCCGGCATACGCAGGGGGAATCGATAATGTTAAAATTTTAACTACGCTCAGGATTTTTAGCTATAAATCGCACATCTATGCCGGTTTGGCCATTCTAAATCCTTATGCACAAAAACAGGTAAAGTACTATGCACAGGCCGAATCAGAACTGTTTAAACTGATGATCTGCGAAAACGAGACTGAGTTTAGAGAAAAAATTTATGCTGCCCGCGATTTTGTTTTCCATGAAAGCCGTTCGCTTCTGTTGTTAGACGATAACATCATGAAAGAATTCAGCCTGTCGGATGCCAGCCATAAACAGAAACCCAATTCGCATTTAAGTTTGTTAAGCATGGTTTATGCCTGGTATAAAATGGGCGTAAACCCATACGATAACCTGATCTGCCAAACGCCGCCCTTTAAACTAAGGTTGGGTATTGCCGAGTATCTTTTCAAAAATGAAGCGATGTTAGAAGAATCGATCAGCACCGCTTTATATGATAAATCTATCCGTGGCGACGATTTGGAGTTTCATACTGCCGTGCACGAATGGGCTTCGATTATTGGATACGGCGATTTAAAAGGTTATAAAGAACATTTTGAAGCGGCGAAATCGTTTTTTGCCAATCGTTTAAATGATGGCAGGGATTTAAGTGCCGAGATGATTAAGAGACTGGGAAAGTGATGGAAAATGGAAAATGAATGAGGGAGAATGTAGGATGGACGATGGTTGATATTCGGTCGATCATTTTCCCTCATCCATTTTCCATCTCACCTGTTACATTATCCCTTCAGATCATCCGTTTTCCACCTCCCATCTTACATCATCCATATAACATATAGACTTTATTTTATTCCTTTAATCCTTCGTTTCCCCAAAAACAGTGCATTATATTTGCCCGCATGTCGGTATTGCTGTTTACCATTATCGTTTTATTAGGTGCTTTCTTAGCCGGATTATTGGGTTCGCTAACCGGTTTAGGTGGTGGGGTAATTATCATCCCATTGCTTACTCTGGCTTTGGGGGTAGATATTCATTACGCCATCGGTGCATCTATTGTTTCGGTTATTGCTACCTCTTCAGGTTCGGCAGCTGCCTATGTAAAAGAAGGCATTACCAATATCCGCATCGGGATGTTTTTAGAAATCGCGACCACCATAGGGGCGGTTTGCGGTGCCATAGTAGCGGTATATCTTAATGCAAATTACATTGCCATTCTTTTTGGCTGCATCCTGATTTTTTCGGCCATCATGACCTTAAAGAAAAAGGTAGACCACACCACTTTAGACGATACCGATAAATGGGCCAGATTTTTTAAACTAAACGGATCTTTTCCTGATAAAGGTACAGATCACGCTTATGCTGTAAAACATGTTCCGGGAGGGTTTTTAATGATGTTATTTGCCGGGACATTATCCGGACTGTTAGGTATTGGCAGCGGAGCCTTAAAAGTAATTGCGATGGATAACATTATGCGTTTGCCATTTAAGGTATCAACCACCACCAGCAATTTTATGATGGGGGTTACCGCTGCAGCAAGTGCGGTAGTTTATTTACACCGCGGGCAGATTGACCCTGGTATTGCCATGCCGGTTTGTATTGGTGTTTTAACAGGCGCTTCTTTAGGCTCAAAAGTTTTATTGCGTACCAAAACCGATAAACTAAAAATGGTATTTGCTGTAGTGGTGGTATTTCTGGCCTTGCAGATGATTTATAAAGGAATAAGCGGATTATAATGGATAAGGCAGGTAAAGAAAATATCAATGATAAAGATATCCAGTTAATTCTGGGTACGCTTTTGCGTGCCGGTGTTATCATTTCGATGGGTATCGTATTAATTGGCGGGGCAATTTTTTTGGTTCACCATCAGGGTGCCGTTATCGATTATAAGGTTTTTAAACCCGAACTTAACAAGTTTTCTTCCATAGCTGCTATATTTAAAGGTGTATTAACTTTTAAAGGTGATGCCATTGTTCAATTTGGTATCCTGATGCTCATTTTTACCCCGATTGCACGTATTGTTTTCGCTATTTTTAGCTTTTTAATAGAGCGTGACTACCTTTATGTACTGATCGGAATCATCATTTTAACCATCATAACCATCAGTTTAAATGGTGGTTTAGCACATTAACATCTCTTTTTTAGTTAAATCCCATCATATCAGCAATTTATTTGAAAAAATATTTGGCTAACTATTTGAAAATTAATATTTCTTGCCTATCTTTGCCGTCCCTTTCGGGGGATGTACAACCACCTTGAACGAAGCCCTACTGCTTCGATGGGTGTTAAAATTAAAAGATAAAATGTCAGGAATTATTGGAAAAAAAGTAGGAATGACCAGTATCTTTGATGCCGAAGGAAGAAACATTCCTTGTACGGTAATCGAGGCTGGACCTTGTGTAGTTACACAGGTAAAAACCGAAGAAGTAGATGGTTATTCATCAATCCAGTTGGGTTACGATGAGAAAAAAGAGAAAAACACAACTCAACCATTGAAAGGCCATTTCGCGAAAGCAAACACAACTCCGAAACGCAAGCTGGTAGAATTTGATTCATTTACAACTGCACTTAATTTAGGTGATGTTGTAACTGTTGATTCATTCGCAGAAGGCGATTTTGTTGATGTTGTAGGTACCTCAAAAGGTAAAGGTTTTCAAGGTGTTGTAAAACGCCACGGATTCGCCGGTGTTGGTATGCAGACTCACGGTCAGCATAACCGTTTACGTGCCCCAGGTTCATTGGGAGCGTCATCTTTCCCTTCACGTGTATTCAAAGGAATGCGCATGGCAGGAAGAACAGGTGGAGACAGGGTAAAAATTCAGAACTTACAGGTTTTGAAAGTTTATGCTGATCAAAACTTATTAGTAGTTAGTGGTTCCATTCCAGGAGCTAAAGGTTCTTACGTAATCTTAGACAAGTAATCAGATGGAAGTTAAAGTATTAAACATTTCAGGTAAAGAAACAGGTGCCAAGGTGCAACTTCCTGAATCGGTATTTGGTATCGAGCCTAACGACCACGCGATTTATTTAGATGTAAAACAGTATTTGGCTAACCAACGTCAGGGTACTCACAAATCTAAACAACGTAATGAGATTGCAGGTTCTACCCGTAAACTATACAAACAAAAAGGTACAGGTGGTGCACGTGCCGGAAGCATTAAATCTCCGTTATTCAATGGTGGTGGTCGTGTTTTTGGTCCTCAGCCACGTGATTATAGCTTTAAATTGAACAAGAAATTAAAATCATTAGCACGTAAATCAGCTTTAGCTTATAAAGCAAAAGATAACAACGTGGTAGTTTTAGAAGATTTCAACTTCGATACAGCTAAAACTAAAAACTATACAAGTTTATTGGCTGCGTTAAACGTAGGTACTCAAAAAACTTTACTGGTTTTACCTGCGCAAAATAATAATATCTATTTATCAAGCAGAAACGTTCAGAAAACTAAAGTAATCTCGGCAGCAGATTTAAATACTTATGATGTATTAAACGCTGGTGTACTTGTGTTAACTGCTGATTCTGTTAAAACTTTGGAGGAGGCATTTGCCAAATAATATGGAAATTTTAAAAAAACCAATATTAACCGAAAAAGCTTCAGCTTTAACTGAGAAATCTAACCGTTTCACTTTTAGCGTTAGCCACAAGGCTAATAAAATCCAGATCAAAGCTGCTATTGAGAAATTGTACGGTGTAACCATCGTTGCAGTTAACACAATGGTTGTTGATGGAAAAGCTAAATCACGTTACACTAAAGCAGGTTTTGTATCAGGCCGTAGCCCTAAATACAAAAAAGCAATCGTAACGTTAAAAGACGGCGAAACAATAGATTATTACGCAACCCTTTAATTTAATAATTCATTATAACTATGGGCTTAAGAAAATTTAAACCAGTTACTCCAGGTACCCGCTTCAGAGTTGGTGCTAGTTTTGCGGAGATTACAGCAACCAAGCCCGAAAAATCATTGGTTGTATCATCAAAAAAGTCTGGTGGACGTAACAATACAGGTAAAATGACTATGCGCTACATGGGCGGTGGTCACAAAAAATCATATCGTTTAATCGATTTCAAACGCGATAAATTCGATATTCCTGCAACAGTAGCTACTGTTGAATACGATCCAAACCGTACTGCCCGCATCGCATTATTACACTATGCAGATGGCGAGAAGCGTTATATTATTGCTCCAGAAGGATTGCAAGTTGGTTCGGTATTATTATCGGGCGATAAAGCAGCACCTGAAGTAGGTAACACTTTAACTTTATCGAAGATTCCATTAGGTTCTATCATCCACAACGTGGAGATCCACCCTGGAAAAGGAGCACAATTAGCTCGTAGTGCAGGTGCTTACGCACAATTAGCTGCCCGCGATGGTAAATATGCTACTTTAAAAATGCCTTCAGGCGAAACCCGTTTAATCCTGACTTCTTGTCTTGCTACTATCGGTGCTGTATCTAACTCAGATCACGCAAACGAAGTATTAGGTAAAGCTGGTCGTAAACGTTGGTTGGGCCGTCGTCCGAGAACAAGACCGGTAGCGATGAACCCTGTCGATCACCCAATGGGTGGTGGTGAAGGTAGATCATCAGGTGGTCACCCACGTTCAAGGAACGGTGTGTTAGCTAAAGGCTACAAAACCAGAGAACTTAAAAAATATTCTAATCGTTACATCATAGAGAGAAGGAAGAAATAATGGCTCGTTCGATAAAAAAAGGACCTTATATTGACCATAACGTAGAGAAAAAAGTAAACTCTATGAATGATTCAGGCAAAAAGTCTGTAATCAAAACTTGGTCTCGCAGATCAATGATATCACCAGATTTCGTGAATCATACATTTGCAGTACACAACGGAAATAAATTTATCCCTGTGTACGTAACAGAAAACATGGTTGGTCACAAGTTGGGAGAATTTGCTCCAACCAGAACATTCAGAGGACACGCTGAAAAGAAAAAATAATTAGACAATGGAAGCAATAGCAAAATTAAACAATTGTCCAACCTCACCACGTAAGATGCGTTTGGTTGTAGATCTTATCAGAGGTGAACGTGTAGAAAAAGCATTAAGCATTTTAAAGTTTACCAATAAAGAAGCAGCAATAAGAGTTGAAAAATTATTATTATCTGCTATCAAAAACTGGGAAGCTAAAAATGATGGTGCCCGCCCTGAAGAAAGTCAACTTTTTGTTAAAACAATTATGGTTGATGGAGGCCGTCAGTTAAAACGCTTACGTCCGGCTCCTCAAGGCCGTGGATATAGAATTCGTAAACGTTCTAACCACGTAACGCTGATTGTAGATAGTAAAAACACAGAAACAACTCAAAACTAATTAGGAAATGGGACAAAAAGCAAATCCAATAGGTGCCAGGTTAGGAATTATCAAAGGATGGGATTCTAACTGGTTCGGTGGCAACAACTACTCCGATAAATTAGTTGAAGATGAGAAAATAAGAAAATACCTTTCTGCCCGTATCGCTAAAGGTGGTGTTGCAAAAGTAGTTATTGAACGTACGTTAAAACGTATCACTGTAACTATCCACACAGCCCGTCCAGGTATCGTAATCGGTAAAGCAGGAGCTGAGGTTGATAAAATCAAAGAAGAGTTAAAGAAATTGACTAAAAAGGAAATTCAGATTAACATCTTCGAAATTAAACGCCCGGAACTTGATGCACAGTTAGTTGCAGAAGGTGTTGCAAAACAATTAGAAGCAAGGATCTCATTCCGTAGAGCAATGAAATCTTCTATCGCATCAACCATGCGTATGGGTGCTGAAGGTATCAAAATCATGACTTCTGGTCGTTTAGGTGGTGCTGAGATGGCACGTACCGAGCAGTACAAAGAAGGAAGAGTGCCTTTACATACATTCCGTGCTGATATTGATTATGCTTTAGCTGAAGCCTTAACTACTTATGGTAAAATAGGTGTTAAAGTGTGGATCTGTAAAGGTGAGGTTTATGGAAAACGTGATTTGTCTCCAAACATTGGTGCAACAAACAACGGTCCAAAAGGCGCATCAGATAAACCAGCTTTCGGCGGAAGAGATAACAGAGGTGGTGGAAGAGATAACCGTGGCGGTGGTAACGACAGACGTGGTGGAAACCAGGGCGGTCGTGGTCCGGGTCAGGGTGGTCCAAACAGAGGTGGTGGCGCAGGCGCTAACAGAGGTCCTCGTAAATAATTGATTTATTAACATCGTTTAACGATTAGAACAAAATAAAATGTTACAGCCAAAAAGAACGAAGTTCAGGAAGATGCAAAAAGGCAGAATGAAGGGTTTAGCTTCTCGTGGAGCTGAATTAGCATTCGGATCTTTCGGTATCAAATCTCTAGAAGCTACTTGGATCACAAGTCGTCAGATAGAGGCTGCCCGTATTGCCGTAACTCGTTTCATGAAACGTGAAGGGCAAGTATGGATCAGGATATTCCCGGACAAACCAGTAACTAAAAAACCTGCTGAGGTACGTATGGGTAAAGGTAAAGGTGCTCCTGAATATTGGGTAGCAGTTGTAAGACCTGGACGTGTAATTTTCGAAGCTGAAGGTGTGCCTTTAGAAGTTGCTAAAGAAGCATTACGTTTAGCCGCACAAAAATTACCAATCCAAACCAAATTCGTAGTACGTAGAGATTACGTAGAAGCATAGTAAAGGTGTTGAGATGAATGTTGTAAATACTTGTTTATTATAACCGCTACACTCAACGTAAAAGAAAAATAAAAATGAAAAATTCAGAAATCACAGGGCTTTCAAAAGAAGAATTAGTAGCTAAGATTGCGGAAGAAAAAGAGAACTTGTCAAAATTAAAGTTCGCACACACTATTTCAGCTATCGAAAATCCTTCGCGCATTGCAAAAGTAAGGAAAGACATAGCCCGTTTAAACACTGAGTTGACTAAAGTGAAAAACACTGAGTCAGCTACTGAAACTAAATAATTCGAGAGTCATGGAAAGACAATTAAGAAAAACAAGAACGGGGTTAGTGGTAAGCAACAAGATGGATAAATCTGTTGTAGTGAGCGTTGAGCGTAAAGTAAAACACCCGATTTATGGTAAGTTCGTAAAGAAAACTACCAAATTTATGGCTCACGACGAGAAAAACGAATGCGGTATCGGTGATACCGTATTGATTATGGAAACTCGTCCTTTGAGTAAAAACAAGAACTGGAGATTGGTACAAATTTTAGAAAGAGCTAAATAAGATGGTACAACAGGAATCGAGATTAAACGTTGCTGATAACAGCGGCGCAAAAGAAGTATTGGTAATTCGCGTGCTAGGTGGAACCGGCAAACGTTATGCTTCAATTGGTGATAAAGTAGTTGTTACCGTAAAAAGCGCGTTACCTTCTGGTAACATTAAAAAAGGTACAGTTTCTAAAGCAGTTGTTGTAAGAACTAAAAAAGAAATTCGTCGTAAAGATGGTTCTTATATCCGTTTTGACGATAATGCAGCTGTATTATTGAACGCACAGGATGAGCCAAGAGGTACACGTATCTTTGGCCCGGTTGCGAGAGAACTACGTGAAAAACAATTCATGAAAATTGTATCATTAGCACCGGAGGTATTATAAAATGGGAAACAAAGTAAATACACCATCAAAACTTAAAATCCGCACTGGAGATTTAGTTAAAGTAATTGCTGGCGATTCAAAAGGTCAACAAGGAAAAGTACTTTCAGTACAAATAGATAAAAACAGAGCCATTGTAGAAGGCGTTAACTTAGTATCTAAACATACTAAACCAAATGCTGCTAATCCTAACGGTGGTATTATTAAAAAAGAAGCTGCTCTTCACATTTCTAACTTGATGTTGGTTGATCCAAAATCTGGTAAAACTACCCGCGTTGGTCGTAAACTTAACGCAGATGGTAAATTAGTTAGAGTTGCTAAAATTTCAGGAGAGGAGATTAAATAATGGCTACACCAAGATTAAAAAGCAAATACAAAGAAGAAGTTGTAAATGCACTAAAAGAGAAATTTCAGTACAAAACTGTAATGCAGGTTCCTAAATTGGAAAAAATCTGTATCAATCAGGGTGTTGGTCGTTTTTCTGTTACAGATAAAAAGATTATGGATACCACTATCGTTGAGCTGACTACCATTACTGGTCAGCAAGCGGTTCCGGCTAACTCTAAGAAAGATATCTCTAACTTTAAATTACGTAAAGGTATGCCGGTAGGTGTACGCGTTACTTTACGCGATAACAACATGTATGAGTTCTTAGATCGTTTGATCTCTGTAGCTTTGCCACGTATCCGCGATTTCAAAGGTATTAACGATAAAGGTTTTGATGGAAAAGGTAACTATACATTAGGCGTTACTGAACAAATCATCTTTCCTGAGATTAATATAGATAAAATCAATAAAATTTTAGGGATGGATATAACTTTCGTAACTTCGGCAAAATCTGACGTTGAGGCTCTTGAGTTATTGAAACAATTCGGATTACCATTTAAAAATCAAAAAACAGCAGAATAATGGCAAAAGAAGGTGTAAAAGCACGCGAAGTTAAGCGCCAAAAATTGGTAGCTAGATACGCTGAAAAACGTGCAGTATTAAAAGCTGCAGGAGATTTCGAGGGTTTAGATAAATTACCTAAAAACTCATCTCCGGTACGTTTACACAACCGTTGTAAATTAACTGGTCGTCCTCGTGGATATATGCGTACCTTTGGTATTTCAAGGGTAACGTTCCGCCAGATGGCATTAGACGGTAAAATACCAGGTGTTAAAAAAGCATCTTGGTAATATAGCTTAAAGCTGAAAGCTCAAAGTCTAAAGCGATGCATGTCGCTTTAGTCTTTGTGCTTTAGTCTTTTTGCTTTTAAAAGAATTTTAACCGGTAGCAGGTCCCACAGCTGGGTAGCAGAAGGAAACCACTATCAAAAACAATAAAAAATGAATACAGATCCAATAGCAGATTATTTAACAAGAGTAAGGAATGCCATTAAGGCCAACCACCGTGTTGTAGAAATTCCTGCATCAAACCTTAAAAAAGAAATTACTAAAGTTCTTTTCGACAAAGGTTACATCGCGAACTACAAGTTTGAAGATACTACAGTTCAAGGCATCATTAAAATCGCTTTGAAATACAATCCGATTACTAAAGTTCCTGCTATTCGTACTTTAGTGCGAGTAAGTAAACCAGGTTTGAGAAACTATGCTGGTGTTGAAAATATGCCAAGAGTATTAAACGGTTTAGGTATCGCAATCTTATCTACTTCTAAAGGTGTAATGACCGATAAAGAAGCAGCCAAATTAAACATTGGTGGTGAGGTATTGTGTCACGTTTATTAATATTTAGGAGAACAGCACAATGTCAAGAATAGGAAAAGCCCCAATTACAATCCCTGCAGGTGTTACAATTACCGTATCAAATGATAACGTAGTAACTGTAAAAGGTCCTAAAGGTGAATTAACACAAGCAGTTGATACAGATATCACTGTAAGTCAGGAAGACGGAATTTTAACAGTTCAACGTCCTTCAGAACAAAAGAAACACAAAGCATTACACGGTTTATATCGCTCATTGCTTAACAACATGGTTGTTGGTGTTACAGAAGGTTATAAATTAACCCAGGAATTAGTAGGTGTTGGTTACCGTGCTACAAACACAGGTAATACATTAGATCTGGTTCTAGGTTATTCTCACCATTATGTATTCCAGTTACCAGAAGAGATTAAAGTAACTACATCTTCAGAAAAAGGTCAGACGCCTAAAATTATTTTAGAAAGTATTGACAAACAATTGATCGGTCAGGTAGCAGCGAAAATCCGTTCGTTACGTGCACCAGAGCCATATAAGGGTAAAGGTATCAAGTTTGTAGGTGAAGTGTTAAGAAGAAAAGCAGGTAAATCAGCATCTAAAAAATAGTAATCATGGCAGGTAAAAAATTATCAAGAAGAGATCGTATTAAAAAAGGGATCAGAAAAAGACTTACCGGTTCGGAAGAACGTCCAAGGTTATCTGTATATAGAAGCAATAAAGGGATTTATGCGCAGGTAATTAACGATGTAACCGGTACAACAATAGCATCAGCATCATCATTATCGAAAGATTTTTCTGGTACTGGAAACAAGAGCGACCAATCAGTAGCTGTAGGCAAATTAGTTGCCGAAAAAGCAATCGCTGCAGGTGTTAAAGAAGTTGTTTTCGATAGAAACGGCTATTTATACCACGGTCGTGTAAAATCGTTGGCAGAGGGTGCCCGCGAAGCTGGTTTAGTATTTTAATCTGAAGAAAAAGTAAGATGTCAACTATTAATATAAAAAGAGTAAAAACCACCGATATCGAATTAAAGGATCGTTTGGTTAGTATACAACGTGTTGCCAAAGTAACCAAAGGTGGCCGTACTTTCAGCTTCTCAGCAATTGTTGTTGTAGGTGATGAAAACGGTGTTGTTGGTTTCGGTTTAGGTAAAGCGAAAGAGGTAACTGAAGCAATTGCAAAAGGTGTGGATGATGCTAAAAAGAACTTGGTAAAGGTTCCAATTTTAAACGGTACCGTTCCTCACGAGCAAATCGGTAAATTCTCAGGTGGTTTTGTATTGATCAAACCAGCTGCAGTAGGTACCGGAGTAATTGCAGGTGGTGCGATGCGTGCCGTATTAGAGAGTGCTGGTGTACATAACGTACTGGCAAAATCTAAAGGATCATCTAACCCACACAACGTGGTAAAAGCAACTGTTGATGCGTTAACTAAAATGCGCGATGCTTATACAGTAGCTCAAACCCGTGGTATTGATTTAAACAAAGTATTTAACGGATAAAATCATGGCTAAGATCAAAATAACACAAGTAAAAAGCGTTATCGACAGAAGCGAGCGCCAAAAAAGAACCGTTCAGGCTTTGGGTTTATCAAAAATGAACCAAAGTGTTGAGGTTGAAGCTACACCACAAATTATAGGTATGGTTCGCAAAGTGAACCACTTGGTAGCAATCGAAGCAATTTAAGAGAATTATCAAATGAATGAATTTTGAGTGAAAGAATGTGCATATTGCAAAACATTCAATCATTCAAAATTCAGTCATTATTTATTTATCGTTGTACCTGTTTAGTGAAAGCGAAGGGCAACACAAATTCAAAAAAATGAATTTAAGTAATTTAAAACCTGCAGTAGGTTCTACAAAAAACAGCAAAAGAATTGGTCGTGGTACAGGTTCTGGTCGTGGCGGTACTTCAACCCGTGGTCACAAAGGTGCGGGTTCTCGTTCAGGTCACAAAACCAAAATCGGTTTCGAAGGTGGTCAAATGCCTTTACAACGTCGTGTGCCTAAAGTTGGTTTCAAACCAATCAACCGTACTGAGTACATTGGTGTAAACTTAGATGTTTTACAAGCTTTAGCTGAAAAACACAACTTAACAACTATCGATTTTGCTGCTTTACAAGCACATGGTTTAGCTTCTAAAAACGACTTGGTTAAAATTTTAGGTCGTGGCGAAGTTAAAGCAAAGCTAGAAATTACAGCACATGCGTTCTCTGCAACCGCACAAAAAGCTATTGAAGCTGCAGGTGGTTCTATTGTAAAATTGTAATTATTAAATGAAGAAGCTATTTACTACTTTAAGTAATATCTGGAAAATTCAGGAATTAAAAGAGCGTATATTGTTTACGCTCTTAATTCTTTTGGTATACCGTTTCGTATCTCACGTGGTTTTACCAGGTGTAGATCCAACTGCTTTAGGCAATAATGAAAAATCGGGACTTTTAGGCTTACTGGATATGTTTGCCGGAGGATCTTTCTCTCGTGTGTCTATCTTAGCATTGGGGGTAATGCCTTATATCTCTGCGTCTATCGTGGTGCAACTATTGGGTATTGCTGTTCCTTCTTTCCAAAAAATGCAGAAAGAGGGCGAAAGTGGTAGAAAGAAAATGAACCAGATTACCCGTTACCTAACGGTAGCGATCACAATCGTTCAATCTGTTGGTTACGTTAAAACGCAGGTTCCTGCAGAAGCTATTTTATTGCCAAACACTTTATTTTTAGTATTATCTACGTTTGTATTAACGGCAGGTACATTATTTGTAATGTGGTTAGGTGAAAAAATTACGGATAAAGGTATTGGTAACGGTACATCACTAATCATTATGGTTGGTATTATTGCCCGTTTACCAGTTGCAATTTCTCAGGAGTTTAGTGCCCGTGTAGGTTCTGCCAGTGAAGGTGGAGGCCCGGTTGCTTTGGTTTTAGAGATCGTTGCATTATTTGCTGTGGTAATGTTTACCATTTTAATTGTTCAGGGTGTACGTAAAGTGCCTGTACAATACGCTAAGAAAATTGTTGGTAACCGCCAGTTTGGTGGTGTTCGTCAGTACATTCCTTTAAAAGTGAATGCTGCAGGTGTTATGCCGATTATTTTTGCTCAGGCGTTAATGTTCATTCCAGGTGCTTTAATGCAGTTTGTTCCTTCTTTACAGGGTTCATGGTTAATCCAGTTCAGTAACACAACTTCGTTGGCTTATAGCTTAACGTTCGCTATTTTAATTATTGCATTTACTTTCTTCTATACTGCCATTACAGTTAATCCAACTCAAATGAGCGATGATATGAAGAAAAACGGTGGTTTCATTCCAGGTGTTAAACCAGGTTTTGCAACATCAACTTTTATTGATGATGTAATTTCTAAAATCACTTTCCCGGGCGCAGTATTCTTAGCGATCATTGCTATCCTTCCTTCGTTAGCGGTTAAGTTTGGTATTAAACAAGAGTTTGCACACTTCTTTGGTGGTACTTCTTTATTGATTTTGGTTGGTGTTGTATTGGATACTTTACAACAGATCGAAAGCTATTTATTGATGCGCCACTACGATGGTTTAATGAAAACGGGTAGGGTTACAGGCAGAACAGGTGTTCCTGCTGCAAGTAGCAACGCAGCGTTGTAAGAAATGGAATTATTGAATTTTGAATGATTGAATAAGTAAAAAGCTGATTTATGCATTTTACTCACTCAAAATTCATTCATTCAAAACTTTAACTGAATGTCTAAAATCTATTACAAATCTCTTGAGGAGATCGAGTTGATAAGAGAAAGTTCCATGCTTGTTTCGAAAACTTTGGCTGAAGTGGCTAAAGTGATAAAGGCAGGCATGACTACTATCCAATTAGATAAACTGGCATACGAGTTTATAAGTGACAACGGAGCAATCCCTGCATTTCTAAACTATAACGGTTTCCCTTATTCTTTATGTATTTCACCAAATGAACAGGTTGTTCATGGTTTTCCAGGTGAGTATGTGATTCAAGAAGGGGATCTGATTTCAGTTGATTGTGGCGTAATCAAGAACAACTATTTTGGCGATTCGGCTTATACTTTCTCGATCGGGGAAATTGATGCCGAAAAACAGAAACTGGTTGAGGTTACCAAACGTTGCCTGGAATTGGGAATAGAGAAAGCAGTTGCCGGTATGCGTATCGGTGATGTTGGCTTCGCTGTTCAAAACCATGCAGAAACTAATGGATTTGGCGTAGTAAGAGAACTTGTAGGACATGGTGTTGGCGTAAAGCTTCATGAGAAACCAGAAGTTCCGAATTATGGAAAGCGTGGTGCAGGACCAAAACTTGAAGAAGGAATGGTAATTGCAATAGAACCCATGATTAATGCAGGCGTTGCCGGTGTTAAATTCCATAAGGATGGGTGGACAGTAACGAGTAAAGACAATAAGCCATCGGCACATTTTGAACACACAGTAGCCGTAAAAAAGGGCAAAGGAGAGGTTTTATCAACGTTTTCTATAATAGAAGAAGTTTTACAACAAAAAAAATAAATAATTAAAATTTTTTATTTAATTTTGCAACCCTGTTTAGAAGCAGCTAATTAAGTAACAATCAATAAAATATGGCTAAACAAGCCTCAATTGAACAAGACGGAGTAATAAGAGAAGCATTATCTAATGCGATGTTCAGAGTAGAACTCGAGAACGGGCATGAGATTATTGCGCACATTTCAGGTAAGATGAGGATGCACTACATCAAAATTCTTCCTGGGGATAAAGTTAAATTGGAAATGTCTCCTTATGATTTAACAAAAGGACGCATTACTTATAGATACAAATAAAATGAAAGTTAGATCATCAATTAAAAAACGTAGCGCTGATTGTAAGATTATTCGCCGTAAAGGTAAACTTTACGTAATCAACAAGAAAAATCCTAAATACAAGCAACGTCAGGGGTAATTAAGAATATTGTAATCAACCGCACAACGGTGGCCCGCCGTTCGGAATTACGTAAAAACATAAATAAATATGGCAAGGATTTCAGGTATTGATTTACCAAGAAACAAAAGAGGAGAGATCGGTTTAACCTACATCTACGGAATTGGCAGAACAACTGCACAACGTATTTTAACTACTGCAGGTATCGATTTGAACAAAAAAGTACAAGACTGGTCTGATGATGAGTTATCAGCAATCCGTACAATGATCAACGATGAGATTAAAGTAGAAGGTGCTTTACGCTCTGAAGTTCAGTTAAACATCAAACGTTTAATGGATATCGGTTGTTACCGCGGTTTACGTCACAGAAAAGGTTTACCTTCTCGTGGTCAGCGTACTAAAAACAACTCACGTACTCGTAAGGGTAAGAGAAAAACAGTTGCTAACAAGAAAAAAGCTACTAAGTAATAGATAGATAGGAGAGGTGAGATTTTAGATATGAGAACCATGTCTTTAAAATCTGCTCAGATCTGGAACAAAAGATAAAAAGTAGGATACTGAGTATCGGGGTAGAGAAATTCTCATATCTCAAGTCTCATATCTAAAATCTAAAAGATAAAATGGCTAAGAGTAAAAAAGTAACAAAAAAACGTATCGTTGTAATTGAGCCTGTTGGTCAGGCGCATATCAATGCTACCTTCAACAACATCATCGTTACCTTAACAAACAACAACGGACAGACTATTTCATGGTCATCTGCTGGTAAAATGGGCTTTAAAGGTTCTAAAAAGAACACTCCGTATGCAGCCGGTCAGGCAGCTTCAGATTGCGGTAAAGTTGCGTTTGATTTAGGTTTACGTAAAGTTGAAGTATTTGTAAAAGGTCCGGGTTCAGGTCGTGAATCTGCAATCAGAACTTTGCAAGTAGCAGGTATCGAAGTAACATCTATCAAAGATATTACTCCACTTCCTCACAACGGATGTCGTCCTCCTAAAAAGAGAAGAGTTTAATTAATTTTAAAGCTAAGAATCTCCAGTTACAGGCTGGATGATACTTTAAAAACAGAAAAAAATGGCAAGATATACAGGCCCAAAATCAAAAATCGCCCGTAAGTTCAGAGAACCAATCTTCGGTCCTGATAAGGTGTTAGACAGAAAAAATTATCCTCCTGGGCAACATGGCTCATCAAAAAGAAGAGGAAAACAATCTGAATATGCTATCCAGTTAATGGAAAAACAAAAAGTAAAATACACTTATGGTGTGTTAGAAAAACAGTTCAGTAATTTGTTTAAAAAAGCATCTTCACGTGCAGGTATCACCGGTGATAACTTACTTCAATTATTAGAAGCACGTTTAGATAATACAGTTTACCGTTTAGGTATTGCAACAACCCGTTCTGGTGCACGCCAGTTAGTTAGCCATAAACACGTAACCGTGAATGGTGAAGTTGTAAATATCCCTTCATATCAGTTAAAAGCTGGTGATGTGGTTGCTGTTCGTGAAAAATCTAAATCTTTAGAATCAATTAGTAACTCAGTTGCAGGCAGAACAATTAACAAGTTCGCATGGTTAGAGTGGAATGCTGGTGAATTAACCGGTAAATTCTTAACTTACCCTCAACGTGATGAGATTCCTGAAAACATCAAGGAAAACTTAATCATCGAGTTATACTCAAAGTAATAAATAAGACAGTTAATTACCTCAAAAGGGTAATTAACTTTTTTCTTGTTACTATATATTCAATAACGAATTTAAAAAAATATAAATGGCAATTTTAGCATTTCAGAAACCAGACAAAGTGATCATGCAGAAATCAACTGATTTCGATGGCACATTTGAATTTCGTCCTTTAGAGCCCGGTTTCGGTGTAACAATTGGTAATGCCTTAAGAAGAATATTACTTTCTTCATTAGAAGGTTATGCTATTACTACTATTCGTTTTTCAGGCGTTTCTCACGAGTTTTCTACCATGAAAGGTGTTGTAGAAGATTTAACCGACATCATCTTAAACTTAAAACAAGTTCGTTTTAAGAAAACTGGTGATTCAGGTGATTCTGAAAAAGTTTTCATCATCGTTAATGGTCAGGACCAGTTTAAAGCTGGTGATATCACTAAATTCTCTAACAACTTTACAGTTTTAAACCCTGAGCATGTAATTTGCAACATGGATAAATCTGTTACTTTGGAAGTGGAATTAACCATCAATAAAGGACGTGGTTATGTACCTGCTGAAGAAAATAAAGTTGCTGATGCTGTTGTAGGTGTAATCGCAATCGATTCGATTTATACTCCAATGAAAAATGTAAAATACACGATCGAAAACTTTCGTGTTGAGCAAAAAACGGATTATGAAAAATTGGTTTTAGATATCTCTACTGACGGTTCAATTCATCCTGAAGAAGCATTAAAAGAAGCGGCTAAGATCCTTATCCAACACTTTATGTTATTCTCGGATGAGAATTTAGTATTAGAATCTCAGGCTAAAGAAGAAACTAAAGAAGTTGATGAGGAAATTTTACACATGCGTAAAATCCTTAAAACTGAATTAGTGGATATGGACCTTTCAGTTAGGGCATTAAACTGCTTAAAAGCTGCTGATATCCGTACTTTGGCTGATTTAGTTTCTTACGATGTTGCTGATATGTTAAAATTCAGAAACTTCGGTAAAAAATCTTTAACAGAGATCCAGGAATTAGTAAAATCAAAAGGTTTATCATTTGGTATGAACCTGTCTAAATTTAAATTAGACGAAGAGTAAGATTAGTCATGAGTCATTAGTTCGGAGTCGTGAGTCTTCCTTTCTAAAACCTCAACTAAAATAAATAATTTTTCACAGTGCATAATTCCCTCAGCTTAATTGCAAAGAGACGGTATGCACTCAATTAAAAAACAATGAGACACGGTAAAAAAGTAAACCACTTAGGTAGAACCGCAAGCCACAGAAAGGCGATGTTAGCTAACATGGCTTCATCACTTATTTTGCACAAAAGAATTACAACAACTTTAGCTAAAGCTAAAGCTTTACGTACTTATGTTGAGCCTATTATTACTAAATCAAAAAATGATACTACTCACTCACGTCGTACCGTATTTGCTTACTTACAAGATAAAGAAGTAGTAACAATCTTATTCCGCGAAATTGCTGAGAAAGTTGCAAACCGTCCAGGTGGTTACACTCGTATCATTAAATTAAACAATCGTCAGGGTGATAACGCTGAGATGGCTTTAATTGAATTGGTAGATTACAATACAGTTTACGGTAAAGATGTAGAAGTTAAAGAAGAGAAGAAAACAACTCGTCGTGGTAGAAGTAAAGCTGCTGCTGCACCTAAAGTTGCTGAAGCAAAAGCTGAAGTTGCCGAAGAAGTTGCTCCTGCTGAAGAAGCTCCTGCTACTGAAGAACCAAAAGGAGAATAATTTTATTCACCTTAAGCATACGAAAAGTCCTGTTCGAAAGAGCAGGACTTTTTTGTTTTCTGTCATTCTGAACGCAGTGAAGAATCTCTAAGCAATAGAACACTGAATCCATAAGTAAACCGTAGCTACAACAATTTGTGGGCACTCAAATTTCTGCATCAATAGGTCAGGGATTCTTCGCTGCGCTCAGAATGACAATACCTTAAAACAATAAACTATTGACTAATGAACTATTAAAACCAAACCAAGGCAAACGTTTGTCTCATTTTTTCATTACATAGCTTTAATTCAATCTGCTATACATAAATTAGCCTAAAACAAATTGATAATGAAATTTAGGCTTTTTCTATTGCTCTGTCTGTTGGGGCAACTATCCCTTCATGCACAAATACTAAAATATACCAATGGCAACAACGCCTGGAATCCTGATTCGTTGGGTAACCACAGGGTTGTGCTCCAGTTTGCAGGTAGCGGCAAAATTGCCCATGCAAAAATCGATTGGCGCAGAAGAGATGAACATCCTGAATTAAAGGGAATCATTGTTCAGGATGCTAGCGGTAAAACCATTTCGGTTGTTGGTACAGATAAACTAACCAGAGAAAGTGCAGATGTTTATTTCGAAACCGCTGGCCCAGGCAAGTATTACGTGTACTATCTGGCTTACAAAAACGAAGGCAGGAGCAATTATCCAAAAGGTGTGTATATCAAACCTAAACAAGCAGATCAGGCCTGGTTAGCTACTGTAAAGCAGGTTAAGGTTAACGCTTCAGTGGTAGAGATTCAGTCTATCGATGCTTTCAATTCCTTTTATCCGATGGAAATCATCGCCACAGCTAAAGAAACCGCTTTAATTAAGGCAAAATATTCTTCAGAAGCATTTATCGTATTTCCTGAGGATAGAATGTTTCCGGTCAAAATGCAAAACGATCTGCCTTATCGTTGGGTACAGAAAGGCGCAAGCAATTCATTTAACGGAACAGCAAGCAAAGGCGAAAATTATGCCTTTCAACTAGGCGTGTATGCATTAAAGGATTTAAAGAATGTTGAAGTGAGCTTCGGTGATTTGAAAACGACAACAGGAAAAGTAATATCTTCAAAATACATCAATTGCTTAAACACCAATGGAACGAGTTACGATAATAAACCATTGGTGGAGACCGTAAATGTAACAGCAGGTAAAATACAACCATTGTGGATTACTGTAAATGTTCCTAAGGCTACATCTGCAGGTATCTACGCAGGTAAATTTACGGTTAAAGCAAACGAAAAAGCTAAAGTGATTGATGCGAAGATTACCGTTACCAACGAAGTTTTAGCCGATGCAGGGGTTGGAACACCAAACAAGCAGACCCGTTTAACCTGGTTAAATTCTACTTTGGCACAGGCAAATACTGTGGTAGCTCCTTATACACCACTAACGGTTGAAGGAAATGTAATCTCCCTTTTGGGTAGAAAGTTCGAGATTAATACTGATGGTTTCCCTAAACAAATCCAAACGTTCTTTAATGCAGAGATGACCGGTTACAGTGAAAAACCAAATAATATTCTGGCAGAACCGATCCACTTTCATTTTTACAATACCCCAAAAACACAGGAAAAATTTGTTCCCAACAATTTCCAGATTACCAGTAAAGAAGCCGGAACGGTAAAATGGTCGGCGACAAATACTTCTGAAAACCTGAAAATGGATCTGGAAGGTGCTTTAGAGTTTGATGGTTACGTGCATTATGTAGTTAAGGTTACAGCGTTAAAAGATGTGGAATTCAGTAATGTTGATTTTCATATTCCTTTTGATAAAGGCTCTACTAAATATTTAATGGGATTGGGCGAAAAAGGTGGCGTTAGACCTGATACCGTAAAATGGAAGTGGGATGTAGCCAATAAAAATCAGGATGCGGTATGGATCGGAAACGTGAATGCGGGTCTGTATTACAATTTGAGAGATGAGAACTATGTTCGCCCATTGAATACCAATTTTTATCTTCAGAAACCATTATTATTGCCAAAATCTTGGGGTAATGTTGATAAAGGTGGTATCCAGATCAATGTAAAAGGCAGTTCGATGCTGGCCGATAATTTTACAGGTGCCAGAAGCATGAAAAAGGGCGATGTGCTTTATTATAATTTCAATTTATTGATTACGCCTTTCCATTTAATCAATACCGATTTTCAATGGGATAACCGCTTTTATCATAAATATGGCGATTTGGATTCGATTAAATCTACCGGTGCAACAGTAGTAAACATTCACCATGCCACACCAATCAATCCATGGATCAATTATCCTTTCATTGAATGGAAAAAGATGAAGAACTATATCGATAATGCCCATTCGAAAGGTTTAAAAGTAAAAATTTACAATACCGTTCGTGAGTTATCTAACCATGCATATGAGTGGCCTGCCTTACGGAGTTTGGGTACCGAGGTATATTCTCCTGGTAAAGGCGGTGGTTTTAGCTGGTTACAGGAACATTTAGATTCCAATTATATTGCTGCCTGGTTTGTGCCCGAAATTAAAGATGCAGCTGTGATTAACAGCGGAATGAACCGCTGGCATAATTATTATGTAGAAGGCATGAACTGGTTGGTAAATAACGTTGGGATAGATGGGGTGTATCTAGATGACGTAGCCTTCGATCGCGTAACCATGAAACGTATTAAACGTGTATTGACACAGAATAACCATCCGGGCATTATCGATCTGCACTCTGCAAACCAATACAATAAGAGTGATGGTTTTAACAACAGCGCCATTTTATACCTGGAGCATTTTCCTTATTTAAACCGTTTATGGTTTGGTGAGTATTTCGATTACCAAAAAAATAATCCTGATTTCTTTTTAACAGAAGTAAGTGGTATTCCTTTCGGATTAATGGGCGAGATGTTGCAGGATGACGGAAACCCCTGGCGTGGCATGATTTATGGCATGACGAGTCGTTTAGGCTGGTCGGATAAGAGCGACCCGAAACCACTGTGGAAAGCCTGGGATAATTTCGGCATTAAAGGTTCAGAAATGATGGGTTACTGGAGCGAAAACTGTCCGGTTAAAACGGATAATCCGAAAGTGTTGGCTACAGTTTACAAAAAACAGGGAAAAACAATGATTGCTTTGGCGAGTTGGGCAGAAGGGGATACTAAGGTTAATTTAACCTTTGATTGGGCTAAATTGGGCTTAGATGCATCGAAAGTTAAAATTACTGCTCCGGCAATTGAGAAATTCCAGACTGCAGGAAATTATCCTGAGGGAAAATCTGTTCCTGTAGAAAAAGGAAAAGGTTTGATTTTGATAGTGGAATAGTTTATATAAGTTTTCGTTATTGCGAGGCACGAAGCAATCTTAATGCGCTAAAAGGTAGCGATAGTTGTAGGATTGCTTCGTGCCTCGCAATGACGATTTTTTGCATTATACCTTCACATTTTCCATGCGCCGTGGTTTGTGTCCCCACGAACTACATCAATAAATAAAAAAGGTCAAGTTTAAAAAACTTGACCTTTATAACTATATCTTCACATTTTCCATGCCGTATTGTTTCAGTACATCAGCAGGAACACCTGCCCATTGGTTTGGGGCATTACCCACATAACCAATGTCTTTAACTCCGATTTCTGTGGTGTAAAAACCCGATGCCGTTAAATTTCTCATTCTATTGAAAAAAGTTACTCCTGCCTGCATTTCCGGCCGGGCTTTTTTAGGATAGGCAATTTCATTTACGATCGAAATCTGCTGGTCGGCAGAAGCTTCAACAAATGGTTTCTGGAATTTATTAAAGCTATACACATCCAGCCATTTCAGGCCGCCACGCATGGGTACTTTATGTTCGGGAATATCTTTCACAATAAACTCGATAAACTCGGGTACTTTAGCATCAGATGCACTGCCCGAAACCTCATCTTTAGGGATAATGATATCGGCCAAAACCGTTATGGTGGCCATTTCATGTTTGGTGAAAAAAGTTTCCGATTTCAGGCTTTTGTCGCGGTCTATTTCCCATTGTTCCCTACCAGCCTCTTTCGCGGTTTCTTCAGGTGCAGCGGCTTCTGTTTTTTTTTCAGGTTGTTTACAGGCATCCAAAAGTACAGTTGTACTAATGGCTGTTAAACCTAATGCTTTTATGGAATCACGTCTGTTCATAGTTGGTAATTCTTAAATGTTTTGTTTTTTCTTTTGAGCTAAAATATATTCGGCAGTACGCATCGAAAGGGCTAAAATTGTCCAGGTGGCATTTTTATCTCCCTGTTGAACAAATGGACCTGCATCAACTACGAAAAGGTTTTTACAGTCATGTGCCTGGCAATATTTATTCAGTGCCGATTTTTTAGGATCGTCGCCCATGCGGATGGTTCCTACCTCGTGAATGATTTTGCCCGGGTTTAGTAAACCGTAATTGGTATCTGCACCCTGAATTTCTGAAGTAACCACGGCGCCCATTTCCTTCATAATTGAAAGAAAGGTTTCCTGCATGTGTTTCGCCTGTAGAATTTCATCCTTATCCCACTTATAATTAAATCTTAAAACCGGAATACCATATTTATCTACTGTGTTGGGGTCAATTTCGCAATAATTACTTTCTCTGGCAATTGCCGTACCACGGCCAGCCATTCCAACTCCGGTTCCGTAGAAACGGCGGTAATCATCTTTTAACGATTTTCCGTAACCTCCCGCTTCTTTCATTTTGCCATCCCGGCCAGGTACCATCCCGTTCATTTCAGCGACTCCACCACCAAAACCATAAGCCGGCATGCCCATTCCGCCCCAATATTCGATGTGGTAACCACGTGGAAAGTTGAGTTTACGGTTATCTAACCACCAGGGTGAATAAATGTGCACACTACCAACGCCATCTTCATTATAGCGTTTTCTATCCATTAATTGTGGAAGAAAGCCGGAAACACTTGCCCCGGTAGAGTCGTGTAAATATTTTCCAACCACACCGCTGCTATTGGCCAGGCCGTTTGGATGCGATGCAGATTTTGAATTGAGTAATATACGGGCAGATTCGCAGGCACTGGCACCTAAAATAACCAGTTTACCATTTACCTGGTATTCTTGAAGATCTTTACGGTTTACATAAGAAACGCCTTTTGCTGAGCCATCTTTATCGGTAATTACTTCACGCACCATGGCATCGGTAATTACAGTAAGGTTTCCGGTTTTTACTGCCGGGTTTACCAGGCATGAGGAAGCTGAAAAATCGCCATACACTTTACAACTTCTTCCGCACTGGCCGCAATAGAAACAAGGTGCACGGTCGTTATTATTTGGCAAAGCTTCGGTAAGAACAGATCCACGGCCGGTAATTACTTTTACACCCGCTTTTTCTGCACCTTTTTTAATGAAAAGTTCGTTTAACCTTGGTTTTGGGGGTTTCATGAAAATGCCATCCGGCTCGCTTTCAATCCCTTCAGCCGTTCCATAAATGCCGATCATGCGGTCTACTTTATCGTAAAAGGGTTTTACATCCGCGTAAGTAATAGGCCAGGCATCGGTTAAACCATCTTTGGGTTTAAAATCATCCGGACCCATACGCAAAGAAATCCTGCCCCAGTGATTGGTACGGCCACCAAGCATGCGCGAACGGAACCATTCGAATTCACTTTTATTTTTCTGGGTATAAGGCTCGCCTTCTAATTCCCAGCCACCGTAAGAAGCATCAAAATCTCCAAACGGACGAACGGTACCTGCGCCACGGCGGGGCGATTCCCAGGGCCATTTTAATTGATGTGAATCTAATCGCGGATCGAAATTTTGACCAGCCTCGAGCAATAAAACCTTTTGTCCTGCATGTGCCAGAACGTAGGCTGCCATTCCGCCACCTGCACCTGAACCAACAATAATGGCATCATATACGGTAGGCGATTTTTTTATCTGAAAGTCACTCATGTGTTTTGGTTAGCTGTTTAAATACCCTAATCTAAAGTTTAATTTTTTGAAAAAAAAACGTTTGTCTATTTTGTAATCAATATAGATAATAATATCACTACGCATTTCTAAATCGTATTACGTCATTCATTTATTTAATGCTTTGATAATGGTTTTCTAGCAGAAATTCATTCCATTTTCCCTTTTACATCTTCCATCATTCGCTGTATGGTCGCTCTATTGTTACATTATTCCACACATGTTCAGCTCCGGATAAACTTGATTATCTTTGCAGTTCAAAATTATCAATGGGCGTGTCAGAATATATTAAACAGTTTACTAAAGCTTTAAAAGAATGTGTGGATGCCGCAACTTTCGTGAAAATTTCTTTAGGTAATTATAAAGGTGCAGAGGAAGCATTAAAGCAAATACTTATCCGTAAAGTGGTGATTAAACGGGATGATAAGCTGGCTTTTACCTATCGCTATAAAACCCGCGATGTGGTAAAAAACTATGCCATTAATGAAGCTGTAGATTTGATTGCTGATTACCTGGAAAAAGGATTTAAAATCGGCACTCTGTTTACCACAGAAAAAGACCTGATTTTAGAAGAACTGAATAATGGTAAAGTGGTTTTGAGGGAAACCACAGCATCGGCTAAAGAAGTCCCGTCTGCCGGCCACGATAAAGAAAAAACCAGATTAATTAAGCCTGATTCGAAATCGTACTTAACCGAATTAAAAATTACCGATGCGGATGGAAAGGTTTTTAAAAATGCGCAGGATAAATTCCGCCAGATTAACCATTACATTGAAATTTTAAGTTCCTTAATTAAAGAATTACCGGCAGGAACGATAAAAAAGGTTGCAGATATGGGTTCGGGGAAAGGTTATTTAACTTTTGCACTGTACGATTACCTGCATTCGGTTTTAAAGCTGGAAAGCGAAGTGGTGGGAGTCGAATATCGCCAGGATATGGTTGATCTTTGTAACCAGGTTGCAGAAAAATCTTCTTTTGCCCAACTCAATTTTGTACAGGGTACGATTGAAGATTATAATGCTGATGATGTAAACCTGCTAATTGCCCTTCACGCCTGCGATACGGCAACTGATGATGCCATTTTTAAAGGAATTAAAGCCAATGCCGAACTGATTGTGGTTGCACCTTGTTGTCACAAGCAAATCCGCAGGGAAATTGAGCAAAACAAAGTAAAAAATGATGTTTCGTTTTTAACCAAATATGGCATCTTTTTAGAACGCCAGGCCGAAATGGTTACCGATGGTATCCGTGCTTTAATTTTAGAATATTTCGGCTATAAAACAAAAGTATTTGAATTTATTTCTGATGCGCATACGCCTAAGAATGTGCTTGTAGTAGGGATAAAGAGCAAAGGGCATGGCGCAGAGCGGAAAGAGGAGATACTGCAGAAAATAAAAGCTAGCAAGGAATATTTCGGAATTGGTTACCATCATTTGGAAAGATTGCTGGAGTTGTCTTGATTAGATGCCCGCGAAAGGTCGTCATTTCGACCGCAGTGGAGAAATCTTTGAGTTTGTTAATCCATAGATTTCTCTACCGAATTTTCGGGAATGCGCTTTAGTCAAAATGACGATTACTTTTTTTTACTTTCCTTTCCATTAATTAAACATAAATCCAAAGCAATACCGGTTTTTTCTTCGTTTTTAGCAGCGCATCTATTTTCCTCATGGTAGCATCTGATAAAACAGGGCAGCCGGCACTTTGTCCGAATAAAGTTTGCGGATAAATTTCCTGGGCCGGAACTGGCGTGTAAGAATGTAAAACCACAATCCGTTTAAAAGCATTACTGTTTGTTTCCTCTAAACCATACATTTTATAGTGGACATGAATGCCCCAATTGCTGTATGCGCGGCCTTTAACTTTGTATTTACCCAATGAAGTGCAATAACTTCCTTCTTTATTGCTGAAAACCGGCTTGGTTGGAGTACTTCCACCGCCAACGCCATGGGCACATAAACCTTCGATGGTGATCTTTTTTTGTTTAAAATCGTAAACAAAAATCCTGTTTTTGCCCGAGTGGATACTCATATCAACCATAATGGCGATGGAAGTGTCCATGTTGTTTTTCTTGCAGAAAGTTAGGGCTTCATTAATTTTATCGGTATTTATTTTGTTGTTCTCAATGGGTTTAAACCCGAAGAGTGTAAATAAGATGAGAAGAGCGGATATTTTTAGCATAAATAACTAATGTTGGGAAGCATCTTGGTCGGTGCGGCACCGACCAATAGAAGGGGATTGACTTAGCCGGTATGATACCAACCAATAGCGTTGTTTATAAGTGCAATAAAATCAAGGCTACCAATGCCGGTATTGATTGTACATAAAGAATTTTCTTACTGGCCGTTGCGGCGCCATAAATTCCGGCGATAATTACACAGGTTAAAAAGAATATCGCTACATAAAATTTCCATTGATGATCGCTTATACATAACGACCAGATTAAACCCGCTGCTAAAAATCCATTATATAAGCCCTGGTTTGCTGCCAGAGTTTTAGTTGGCACAAATAAATCTTTCGGGATGGTTTTAAAAACTTTTGGTGCCCTGGTGGTCCATGCGAACATTTCCAGCCAAAGGATATAGAGGTGAATGAAGGCTACTAAGCCGATTGCGATTTGAGCTGCTAATTGCATATAATAGGGATTACACTGATTTAAATGATTGCACAGATGGATTGTAATTTAAATATAGTAAACTTTGTGGTTATTTTTTGCACCTGCCCTTGTACATAAACCCGATAGGAGCGAACACGAGTGCAACGAAGTAAAGCGGATAGCGGGGCTGCTGCTCCCGACAAGATTCGAACTTTCATTTTCAATCACTTTTAAGTAGTCACTCTTGAAACTTCAGTCTTGATTAAGCTTTCACCTTTGGTCTTGCCCCTTATCCATCTTCCATTCCACATCTTCCATCCTACATCTTCCATTTCCCATCATTCTCTGTCATGCTGTCAGTAGATACCAGTCTCTTTTTTTACATTTTAACAGTCTTTTACCCATATTTTCTGCCAAAAACCAATTGGCACAAGCATTGTTTAACAGGAGTAGAAATTATAATACTTTAAAAAGAGAAATTAAAAATACAATGGGAAAAATTATTGGAATAGACTTAGGAACAACAAACTCTTGCGTGAGCGTAATGGAGGGCAATGAGCCTGTAGTTATCGCAAACAGTGAGGGTAAACGTACTACACCGTCTATTGTTGCTTTTGCAGAAAACGGTGAGCGCAAGGTTGGCGAGCCTGCTAAACGTCAGGCTATAACCAACCCAACTAAAACGATATATTCGATTAAACGCTTTATGGGTAGCAGCTACGACGAAAGTGCGAAAGAAGCTGGACGTGTACCTTATAAAGTAGTTAAAGGTGATAACAATACACCTCGTGTAGAAATCGACGACAGAAAATATACTCCACAAGAGATTTCTGCGATGATTTTACAAAAAATGAAAAAAACTGCTGAAGATTTCCTGGGTCAGGAAGTTACAGAAGCGGTTATTACTGTACCTGCTTACTTTAACGATGCACAACGTCAGGCTACTAAAGAAGCTGGTGAAATTGCAGGTTTATCTGTAAAACGTATCATTAACGAACCTACTGCAGCTGCTTTGGCTTATGGTTTAGATAAAGCACACAAAGACATGAAAATTGTTGTGTTTGACTGTGGTGGTGGTACACACGACGTATCTGTGTTAGAGTTAGGTGATGGAGTTTTCGAAGTAAAATCTACTGACGGTGATACACACTTAGGTGGTGATGACTTTGACCACATTATTATCGATTGGTTAACTTCAGAATTCAAAGCGGAAAACAACATGGACCTTGCAAAAGATCCAATGGCGTTACAACGTTTAAAAGAAGCTGCTGAGAAAGCTAAAATTGAGTTATCTAGCACAACTTCTACTGAAATTAACTTACCATATATTACTGCTGATGCCAGCGGCCCTAAACACTTGGTACGCACATTATCTCGTGCTAAATTTGAGCAATTGGCTGATAGCTTAATTAAACGTACTATCGATCCTTGTAAATCTGCTTTGAAAAATGCTGGTTTAAGCACAAGCGATATCGACGAAATTATTTTGGTAGGTGGTTCAACCCGTATCCCTGCTATTCAGGAGGCGGTTAAAGCTTTCTTTGGTAAAGAGCCAAGTAAAGGTGTTAACCCTGATGAGGTTGTGGCTATTGGTGCTGCTATTCAAGGTGGTGTGTTAACCGGTGATGTAAAAGATGTATTGTTATTAGACGTTACTCCTCTATCATTAGGTATCGAAACTATGGGTGGTGTAATGACTAAATTAATCGAGTCTAACACTACTATCCCAACCAAAAAATCGGAGACTTTCTCAACTGCAGCTGATAACCAGCCTTCGGTAGAGATCCACATTTTACAAGGTGAGCGCCCTATGGCCGGTCAGAACCGTACAATTGGCCGTTTCATTTTAGATGGTATTCCACCAGCACCTCGTGGTGTGCCTCAGGTAGAAGTATCATTTGATATTGATGCCAACGGTATCTTACACGTAAGTGCAAAAGATAAAGCTACCGGTAAAGAGCAAAAAATCCGTATCGAAGCATCTTCAGGTTTAACTGATGCTGAGATCAAAAAAATGAAAGAAGAAGCTGAAGCTAATGCTGCAGATGATGCTAAGCAAAAAGAAGAAGCTGATAAAATCAACGGTGCTGATGCATTGATCTTCTCTACTGAAAAACAGTTGAAAGAGTTTGGTGATAAATTATCTGCTGATAAAAAAGCACCAATCGAAGCTGGTTTAGAGAAATTAAAAGCAGCTCACGGTTCTCGTAACTTTGCAGATATCGATGCAGCACAAGCTGAATTGCAAAATGCATGGAACGCAGCATCTGAGGAAATGTATAAAGATGGCGGTCAGCCTCAAGGTGGCGAACAACCACAAGCTGATGGTCAGCCTCAGGGTGGTGGCGATAACGTTACCGATGTTGATTTTGAAGAAGTGAAAGAAGATAAATAGGTCTTGAGTCTTCAGTCCTGAGTCGAGAGTCTTGGGAGGATAAAATAGAAAGCGTTCCTGATTAATTTCAGGAGCGCTTTTTTTGTGGGCTAAACCTCGCGGGGCTCAAAAAGGGCTTATATGTTCTCCTATGTCTTATATGGTTCAAAAGATTTTGGAAATGAAGGGTTCCGTACTTTTAGGAAACAGCAGCCCCGCCATTCGCTACTTCCGATGAAGGATCGGAATCGCTGCTGTCGGGTTTAGAGTGCAGGGCTTGTGGTATAAAAATCCCGCATGTTGTACAAAGTACTTATATGTTTCTTAAATGTCTTAAATGGTGAAATAATAAGGAAATGAAGGGTTCCGTACTTTTCGGAAACTGCAGCCCCGCCATTCGCTACAATCTTTTTTAACTTCTGTCATGCTGAGCTACGAAGCATCTTTTTCATCGCTTAGGGTTGCTTCGTGCCTCAGCATGACAGGATATTCAGGGGGGCTGCAAACAAAAAGGATTTTTGCTGCTGTCGGTTTATTGAGTGGGGGTTATGGTATAAAAACCCCCGCATTTTGTAAAGAGTACTTATATGTTTCTTAAATGTCTTAAATGGTGAAATAATCAGGAAATGAAGGGTTCTGTGCTTTTCGGAAACAGCAGCCCCGCCATTCGCTACAATCTTTTTTAACTTCTGTCATTGCTGAGTACGAAGCATCTTTTTCATCGTTTACGGTTGCTTCGTACCTCAGCATGACATGATATTCAGGGTCGCTGCAAACAAAAAGGATTTTTGCTGCTGTCGGGTTTAAGTGTGGGGCTTATGCTATAAAACTCGCAGGTTTGAAAAAGCACTTATATGATCCTTAGATGTTTATATGGTCAATAATGCAGTAGGTTTATTTTTAATATTGTACTTCGTAGCGGGACGCTACAGTCAGGCTTAAAATCTAAACCAAATGCTCTTCAATAATATCCTGTAATTCTTTTTCGTTTACAGCTAATTCGTAAAGCAATTTAAACTGGTTTTTAACACGATCTAAGTTTTGTGCAGGATAACTTGTCGGGTAATACTTGTTTCCGCTTAAAAAATCAGTTAAAAAGCGTAAGGCCTGCATGTAAATCATGTATTTGCCCGAAAATAAGATAAGCTCCTTTTCTGTTTCCGTTAAAATACTTTTCATTTCAGATAAATAACCTTTTATCATTGCTTCGAAATAAGGCAAACGAATTTTGATCTTATTCAGATCGGTTTCATTTTCGGAGAAAGCACAGAGGTAGGTACGCATCATATCGCCCAGATCGGAAATAAATTTGCCGGGCATAATCGTATCCAGATCAATTATGCAGATGCCTTCGTACGTTTTGCTATCCAATAACACATTGCTGATTTTCGTATCATGGTGCATTACACGGTCAGGGAAATCGGTGCGATGTGCATATGAGTTAAAATAATCTAAAATGTACTTATGGCTTAATGCATCTCTGATTTGTGTACTCGCCTGCTCTTTTTCAGGTTCTGATGCCTGGTTTAAGGCTTCCATAAATTGCTCATACCTTAAATCTAAATCATGAAAACCCGGGATGGTTGGCTGAAGTGTTTTCGCATCAAATTGATTCAGCAGTCTGCTCAGCTTACCAAATTGCCTGGCAGCTTCATAGGCTTGTTTAGGATCAGCAAGCACATCCAAAGAGATGGTATTGGGCACAAAAGGAAGCATCCGCCAGTATTCGTTGCAGATATGTGCCATTTCTTCGCTGTTAATCGTAGAAACAGGTTTTATAAAAAGGTATTCGGGATAATTAACGGTGAGGTAATCTGCAATTGCACGAAGGTTATTGGCAATGGCCTGTGGTGATTGAAAAACGGAAGTATTGATGTTTTGAAGGATGTATTTCCGTTCTTCGCTTTGGGGCGAAAGCAAATAAGTACGGTTAATTAAACCCGTACCTATTTGTGTAATTTTTGTATTTTCTTTAGTATATCCGTAGGCTTTTAAAACTTCGGAATCTAAATTTAGTTCCATAGTTTTTCCGGATATGTTCCGTTCTTCACTAATTGGTCAATACTATCCTGAACATATGGTTTATCTTCCTTATAAGTTACACCGAACCATTTGTTAGGCGTTGGTACTACTTTAAAGGTTGCAATATTTCTTTTTACCAGGTTTTCGCCGATTAGCGGAATAAAAAATTCAGCTTTTGGCTTGTCTTTATTTGCTTCTGCAAAATCCCTGAACATTTCTTCTGTAATTTTGAAAACTGCTGGTGTAAAGCCCCAGAAATTCATCGAAACCGGTGTTTCGTAAGCTAAAGGAAATTCTTCACCATTTTCTTCGTAAAAAATACTGCCATCTTTTGGATAAACCTTAGTGCGTTCTACAATTTCTTCCAGGTTACCTGATGCATCTACTTTACAAACACCACGCGAAACAGCACCAAACTCAGATAATGTTTTGCCGATTTCGTAACCAATGATTGAATAATTACTGTCGCTTACTTCTGTGGTTAAGAAATCAACCATTTTTTTAAAGGCATCGTAACCATAATAATCATCTGCGTTAATTACGCAGAATGGTTCTTTAATTACATTCCTGCCCGAAAGGATTGCATGGGCAGTACCCCAGGGCTTTTCTCTGTAAATTTCTTCTTCGATACCGAACTGTTTTAAATCGAAATTCTGAAAAACGTAGTCAGTTTCAATTCTGCCTGCAAGTTTAGGCTCAAAAATAGCTTTAAAGTTATCTACAAACTCTTCTTTAATGATAAATACAACTTTACCAAAGCCTGCATTTATGGCATCATATATCGAATAATCGATAATGGTTTCGCCATTAGGGCCAAAACCATCAATCTGTTTCATACTTCCGTAACGGCTTGCCATACCTGCAGCCAATATTAATAGGGTGGGTTTCATTTATTGTTATTTATTTGTGGGACGACCTGATATGATTAAAATATCTATTTAATCATGCCGGGTTTATATTGCGAAATTAATAATTTGCGTTTTTTATTGGGTTAATTAATCTTTTTTAGAAGCCAAACAATCCTCCGCCGGTTTTCGACCGTGTTTTTTTTCCGGTTAACATACCGAAAATACCACGGACAATTTCTTTACCGATCTGGCGGGTGATGGTTGCACCCATAACCTGTTCAACCAGACTTTTTTCACCCGGCTTTGGTTTGCTTTCCTGTTCGGACTGCTTTTGGGCTTCTGCTTCTTGTTTTTGTTGTTCGGCTGCCGCAGTTTGATCGTTAATGCGTTTGGTTAAAATTTCGTACGCGCTTTCCGGATCAATGGCATCTTTATATTTCGTGTACATCGGACTGGCGTGAACCAGCTGCTCGAAATCTGCAGCAGTAAGTGGTCCCATAACAGCCCTTGGCGGGGTTAGCAGGGTTGCCGATACTTCCGTTGGAATACCCTTCTCATTCAGTACGGTAACCAAAGCCTGTCCGGTTCCTAATGAGGTTAATATTTTATCAATCTCGTAAAAATCTGATTTTGGATAAGTATTAACCGTCTTTTTCAGCGCATCTACATCATTTGGGGTAAATGCCCTTAATGCATGCTGTACGCGGTTACCCAACTGACCTAAAACACTTTCAGGGACATCGCTGGGAGCCTGTGTACAAAAGAATACGCCAATACCTTTTGAGCGGATTAACCTGATAATGGTTTCTATCTGTTCTAAAAATGCTTTTGATGAGTTTTTAAATAATAAATGTGCTTCATCAAAGAAAAATACCAGTTTTGGCTTATCTAAGTCGCCAACCTCCGGCATGGTATTAAATAACTCGGCCAGTAAGCTGAGTAAAAATGTAGAATATAATACGGGCTGGTTCTGAACATCGGCAATGTTTAATAAACTAATGGTTCCTTTACCATCAACCCGTTCGAAAAGATCTTCAATATCGAATGATTTTTCGCCAAACATACCGCCTAATCCCTGCTGTTCTATTGCAACGATTTTTCTTAACATGGTACCCGATGTAGCTGTTGAAATACTGCCATAACTGCTTTTAATTTCGGCAGCACCTGCACCCTCTGATAAATAGGAAATCAGTTTTTTTAAATCATTTAAATCAATGATGGGCATTTTGTTATCGTCGGCATATTTAAATATTACCGCCATTACACCTGCCTGTGTATCGTTTAAATCTAAAATTTTCGATAAAAGAGTAGGACCAAACTCGAGAACTGTTGCGCGCATCTGGGCACCCATTTTACCGGAAAGTGAATAAACCTCGATTGGAAAACCGGTTGGAGTAAAGGGCTTATTAAGCTGTTGAGCCCGTTCCTCTATTTTAGGGTTAACCGCACCGGGCTGGTTTAAACCAGACAGATCGCCTTTAACATCTAACATAAAAACAGGAACTCCTGCATCCGAAAGTTGTTCTGCCAGTAATTGTAGCGTGCGCGTTTTACCTGTTCCGGTTGCTCCGGCAATCAGGCCGTGCCTGTTCATCATTTTTAGTGATAAATTAACTTCGGCTTCGCTGTAAATCTGTCCGTCTAAAATTCCGGCGCCTAAATAAATGTACGAGCCCGTTGGGGCATAGGATGATTTTATTTTTTCGATGAATTTTGAAGAAAGATCGCTCATTTTTTAAAATTAGACTGCCAATTTAAGAAAGATATCTTAAAAAGGTAGTGTTTTTATTACCACTTTTGATGCAAAATATTGCACAAACGGTTGTTTATTAGTGCTGATTGAGTTGCTTATAATAATTTAATTCGTTCTGAAGTGTGGTTATTTTTTCCTGCATATGCTGCAATTGATTTAGCAAATGGGAAACAGCATGAATCCCCTCTAAATTGATTTCGAGGTCTTGCGCCAGGCGGAGATACTGCTCCAGTTTAGACAACTCATCAACAGGTAAAAAAACCGACTGCTTTTTAATCGTTGTACGAATTAGTCCAAAATCTTCGAGAGACTGGATAAAATTAATTTCCACATGATGATAAGCACAGATATCTTCTACTGATATTAAATTGGTTTCCATAATGGTTAGAATTTGGAAAGTTTTTCGAATAGTTCCTTTTGCTCAGGGTTTAAGTTGGTGGGTAGTTTTACCTGCCATTTGATGTAAAGATCGCCGAACTGGTTTTCTTTTTTATACACAGGAAAACCTTTGCCTTTTAAGCGCAGGGTGGCATCTGGTTGTGTACCTTCAGGTACTTTTAGTTTTACCTTGCCGTTAAGTGTTTCTACAATTTTTTCTCCACCTAAAACCGCAGTGTACACATCTATTTCTTCCTGAATGTAGATGTCGTTTCCTTTCCGCCTGAATTTAGGATCGTCGGTGATGTTGAATTTGATAAAAAGATCGCCCGGAGGACCATTGTTAACGCCCGGTGCACCATAGCCCGGAAGTTTAATTTTTTGGCCGTTTTCTACCCCTGCCGGGATAGTGATACGTACCTGTTTGCCATTTACGGTTAAAGTTTGTTTATGTGTGGTATAGGCATCGAGCAGGTTGAGCTGCAAATCGGCATTATAATCCTGACCTTTGAAAGGTGAATTACGGCTGCTTCTGCCACCACCACCTCCAAACATGGAGGAAAAGAAATCAGAAAAATCATCTCCTCCAAAACCTCCTGAATAACTGCTGCCACCACCATAACCTCCACCTTGCGATTGGTATTGCCTTTGCTGCTGTTGCTGGGCATCTAACTGATCGGCGTGCTGCCAGTCTTTACCATATTTATCGTACTTCTTCCTTTTCTCCGGATCACTTAAAACCTCGTTAGCTTCATTAATCTGCTGAAATTTCTTGTTGGCTTCCTCATTATCCGGGTTGAGATCAGGATGGTGTTTTCTGGCTAGTTTTCTATAAGCTTTTTTAATATCCTCAGTTGTTGCATCTTTCTTTAAATCGAGGATTTTATAATAGTCTATGTAGTCCATATTGGCTTAACAAATAAGTAAAGGTAATGTTCAGTTTAATGGAATAAATGTAAGGTTTAAATGCGGAAATGTGCATAGGGTAAAAAGTGAATAGCATGGAGTACAGGGGAGAGGAGAAAGGAGCGGATAAGGTAATCAGGCTAAATAGGGGATAAAGGCAAAGAATGGATGATGTGTCAGTTTGAAATGACTAGCGTAATCCAATAGAAAGGTTGTTAACAAAAAAAGTGCTCCATATAGAAGCACTTTAATCGATAAAGGTAGAGAGAAATTATTTTTTGTTTTTTACATATTTTTCTAACCACTGGTCTTGCTCCCAAAGCATGTGCAACAGGTTTTCTTTACCACGGTAGCTGTGTGCTTCGTAAGGTAAAAATACAAAACGGGTGGTTCCGCCTGCTCCTTTTATAGCATTGAACAAGCGTTCGCTATTGATAGGGAAAGTGCCGGGGTTATCATCAGAATCGCCGTGGATCAATAATATTGGTGTTTTAATTTTATCTGCATAGCTAAACGGGCTCATTTCGTAATACAATTGAGGCACCTGCCAGTAAGTACGTTCTTCATTCTGGAAACCAAAAGGCGTTAAGGTACGGTTGTAAGCACCGCTACGCGCAATACCCGCAGCAAAAAGATTGGTATGCGCCAATAAATTCGCTGTCATAAATGCACCGTAACTGTGGCCGCCAACTGCCATACGTTTTTTATCGCCAACGCCTAAATCAGATAGTTTATTAATTGCTGCTTCGGCATTTAACTGTAATTGATCTACAAAAGTATCGTTTGGTTTTTTACCATCTTTAGCTACAATTGGCATTTCGGCATTGTCTAAAACGGCATAACCACGGGTTACCCAAAAAATAGGAGAGGCCCAGCTAATGGTGGTAAACTTATCTTTCGATCCGCGGATCTGTGCAGCATCTGCAGCAGAATTAAATTCGCGCGGGTATGCCCATATTAAAGCTGGCAGCGGTCCGTCTTTTTCTTTATTGTATCCTTTTGGTAAATACAGGTCACCAGTTAAATCTACTCCATCAGCACGCTTATAAGAAATTTTTTCTTTGGTAATGCCTTCTAAAGATGGGTATGGATTGGTGAAGCTGGTAATCGGCTGATCGGCAATACGCAGCATCAAATTTTTGATAAAATAATTCGGAGCCAGTTTCTGGCTTTCTTTACGGGTAATTAAAACCAGTTTATCAGGGTTGATCACATCACTTACATATTCGAAAGTACCCTCTGCACTGCGCCAGATAATTTCATTCTTTTTGGTGGTTAAATCGAATTTAGCAAGAAAAGGTAAATCTCCTTTTTCTGATGAACCTACAAAGTTATTCATTAACAGCTTCGTGCCGTTATCAACCGTTTTAATTACCTGACGACCGTATTTATTTTTAACGGTAACCGGTGAGCCCGGGTTGCCATAAGCATCGGTTTGGTTGCGGCTATATAATTCTTCTACAGCACCTGTGGTTGGGTTGTAACGGCTTACTTTACTGGTTTGTTTACTACGTAAACCTTCTGAAATTAATGCCAGGCTGGCATCGCCCCATTGTACGCCACGGTAACGTGTTTGTGTTTTAAATAATTCTTTCTCTGTTCCGGTGAAAGGTGCGCTCAGGGCATAAACAGCATCGTGAAATGGAACATCTTTTTTAATCAAGCCGCTATCTAACGGTTTGCTCCAAACCAGTGTGGCCGGTTCGTCGTCGCGCCAATCGAAACCACGAGCTACATTTTGAGTATTGTCATAACCTGATGGTGTACCTTCTGATGAGGGCAGTTCGGCAATAACTTTAATGGTTTTGCCCGTTAAATCGGTAATGCTTACTGTTGACGGAAAACCATAAGCCGACATGAGGTAAGAAAAAGGCTTACGGATGGTTTCTACCATCATATAATTTTTATCGGGCGATAAACTCGTTGAACCATAAATGGCCGGTTTACCGATTGGGGTTTCTACACCAGCGGTATTTTTAACCAATTGTGAGGTCGCAAAAAACTCGAATAACTGTTCATCAAAAGGCGATTTAATTAAATCCTGATAGGTAACACTTGGTGCAGCTTTACCTAAATTTTGCTGGATGGTTGGACCCTTAGGCATCAATGGTTTTGTAGGCGCTGCGCTTGCCAGTTTGGTTACGGTACGGTAAATAATGGTATTGTCGTTTAACCAGGTAAGGCCGCTGCCCAAAACTACGTTTAAAAACGCTTTATTGGCTTTAGTTGCTTTTTTGGTTGCCAGATCGATGATGTAAAGATCTACTCCTTTTGGTGTGGTATGGGTAAAGGCGATTTTGTTTTCAGAAGGGTTCCAGCTGATGTTGCCTGCAAATAATGGAGTTGGCAAACCAGCAACCTGAAAACTCTGGTTGGATTTAATATTTTTAAGACTGAAATTATTGATATAGGTTTGCCTGCTGGGCGAATAATTATTCGGGTTTAACCTTAAGCCTGCAATCCGGTATTCGGGCATAGCTAACTCTTCTACTGAAGGATAGGAGTTACGTTCGCTGAATAAGATCCATTCAGCTTTACCATCAATACTTACACCAGGTGTTGGCTTGGCAAGTAACAGATCGGCGATTTCTTTCGGTGGGGTTTGATAGCTGATGGCATCCTGGGCTGTCGCATTAAGCGATGCACAAGCGCCCGCTATTAATAAATAGAGGTGTAATTTTTTTATCATTTCCAGTTTTTTGTTCGAAATAAGGACTGATCAAATATTGCAAAATTTAACTTATTGTAGCGTAACTTCTTATTTACATGGTAATCGAACCGCAAAGAAGTGCGGGTGTAGGCTCAAAGGAAGCAAAGGTTTAGAATTTAATAACTTAAAGGACTATTCCGTGCTAATCTGTGCATCCGTGGCCATTAAATAATTGTAAAAAAAAATAATTGCGGGTCTTAGCGCGACACTAAGACCAGTAAGTAGATTTGTTTCGCTAGATTTCTCGACTTCGCTGCACTCTGCTCGAAATGACGGCGGTTGAGCCTATTCCATCATCCATTTTACATCTTCCATCCTTAAGGATACATTTCCTTAATCTGTGCTACAGAGTTACTCACCATTTCCTTTAATACCTCCACATCTATATCGCTCAATTTTTTTATATAAACACAGGCTTTGGCGCTTTTATGTTTTCCGAATCTTGATAACAGTTCTTCACGGTTTTTAAATTCAGGAGATAAATATAGCGAGATGGCATCTTTACGTGGCGAAAAACCGGCCAAAGGTGCATCGCCTTCTCTGCCGCTTTCGTATTTATAATGATAGCTGCCAAAACCAACAATGGCATGTCCCCACATTTTCGCTTTAAATCCTGTGGTTTCAGCAATAATATCCAACAGAATAAAACAATCTTTCCGTTTGTTCCCGTCGGTTATGGTATTCAGAAAATCGGTTACGCTTAAATCGTTTTCAGTGGTTTTATTCTGTGCCATATTTTTTATGATGAAGATAAGATTTAATGCAAAATTGTTCAATATGTTCTGATCCTTCACTTTGTAATATTTTTAAGTGTTGGCGGCAGGCCTTTTATAAATTTCTAATTTGGCATACATCAATTTAAAAATAGCATTATGGCCATTAATAACAAGGTTAAATATTTTTTAAGTGCCGGCAGCTTTATTATTTGCTTTTTAATCTCTTTTGCTACCGTTTATGCGCAGCAAAAATTAAATGTGGCCATTGCCGGTTTAAACCACGATCATGTGTATCTGATCATGAACAGCTACCAAAAAGCCGAAGTTAACATTATTGGCATTGCAGAAAGTAATCCTGAACTGGTTACCCGGTTCAAAACGCGTTATAAAATACCCGATAGCATATTTTATCATAACCTGAGTGATTTATTAAAGAAAAAGAAACCGGATGTGGTGCTCGCTTACAATGCCATTAGCGATCATTTAGCGGTGGTAGAGGCTGCGGCTCCACTGGGTATATCAGTTATGGTAGAAAAACCTTTGGCCATATCGGTTAAGCAGGCAGAACGAATGGCAGCCCTGGCTAAACAATATAATGTACATATACTAACCAATTACGAAACCACCTGGTATCCGAGTAATCAGGAAATTTATAAAAATGTAAAGGAAAGTAATAGCATAGGTGCGTTAAGAAAAATAATTGTACATGATGGGCACCAGGGACCAAAGGAAATTAGTGTGAGTAAAGAATTTTTAAGCTGGCTTACGGATCCCGATAAGAATGGGGCCGGTGCACTGGTCGATTTTGGCTGTTACGGTGCCAATTTAATGACCTGGTTAATGGATGGCAAGGCACCCATTTCTGTAATGGCCATCACCCATCAGATTAAAAAAGACGTTTATCCAAATGTAGATGACGATGCAACCATTTTATTGGAATACCCTAACGCTACAGGAATTGTAGAAGCCTCATGGAACTGGCCTTTCAGTATAAAAGATATGGAAGTGTTTGGTGCAACCGGCTATATCCAGGCAGTTAATGAAAAAGAATTACGATCGAAACTCAATGGTAAAGAAGGTTACAAGGTTTATCCTGCTAAAACTTTGGAGCCTGCCTATGCAAACCATTTAAACTATTTATCTGCCATTTTAAAAGGCGAAATCAATCCTGAGAACGACCTGTCCTCTTTAAACAATAATTTAATTGTAGTGAAAATTTTAGAGGCTGCAAAAGTTTCGGCTAAAACAGGAAAGAAAGTGATTTTGAAATAGGCTGGCCGCAAAATAAAATAGCCACCTTAATGATGGCTATTGATAAAAGATTTGCATCTTTTTTATGGTGTGCCTGCCCTCCGCGGATCTCCCGCTCACAGGACTTTTTGTCTTTCCTTTATATTTAACAATTTAGGCAATAGTTGGTTTTATTTTGCAAAATAATTTTACACATCATGTGGAAAATGTTAATATCTCCATAAATTTATTAAATCTGGTCAAAAAGGGTAGATTTCGCAGTAATTCTACCAGATTTTTTAAAGCAAAAACTTTTTTAAGTATTTGATGTTTGTGATTTGATTGCATCATAGGGTTTAGGTAGCCCTTCCTATCGAAAATTATCAAAGATAAAATCATGGTCGAATTAAATAATGAGCTTTTTTGTACACTAGGCGATTTGTCTGCGGATGGATATTTTATTTTTGAACCCCTGCAGCAAAAGTTTTTATACCTGAACAAGTCCTTTGCCGACATTTGGGAATTAGAACCCGATCAAATTTTTGATCATTCACAAATACTTTTAGAAAAGGTACATCCTGAGGATTTAGCACATGTAATATCTTGTTACGAGGAGTGCCTGGAAGATGGGAAGGAAAAAAAATACGAATTCCGTTTGTTATTTGCAGGCAGGGAGAAATATGTGCGGATTATTGTTTTTGGCGTTCAGGATAAAACTGACAGGCGTTTAGTTGGTACAGTAGAAGATACCACGGTAGCACGGCATAACAAAATCCATATCGAACAGATTAATGCCCGTAAAAATATCACGCTGGAAGTACTGGCTCACGATTTAAAAGAGCCCCTGGGCATGATGAAATTAACAGCCTCATCAATGGAACGCAGCATTGCACAAACAGGCGATGAGCAGATGATGAATTCGCTCTCTTTTATAAAAGACATGTGCGAGCGTAATTTACTCCTCGTAAGAAGCATGATTAACCGTGAGTTCTTAAAATCATCGGTGATAGAAATTGGTAAAGAAAGGGCCGATCTGGTATGGGAACTTAGAGATGTAGTCCGTTTTTACAAACGGTCTAAATTAGGTAAAGTGAAAAACATTAAGTTTACCAGTTCAGCAGAACAGATTTACCTGCATTTAGATAGCATGAAGTTTCTTCAGGTGATTAATAACTTAATTTCCAATGCACTTAAGTTTACCGATGATAATGGTTACATTGGCCTGCATGCCGAAGAATTGGAAAACACCGTGCTGATTACCGTAACCGACAATGGAATCGGAATCCCGGAAGAGTTACAACCCGGACTTTTTGACCACCTGCCGGAAACCTTAAGACCTGGTTTAAAGGGCGAAGAATCTGGCGGTTTCGGAATGGGCATTATCAAAGCAATTGTTGATTTACATCAAGGAAAAATCTGGTTTAAGAGTAAAACCGGTGTCGGAACTACCTTCTATATCGAGCTGCCTAAGTAGCCGTTTTTAATTTTAAAATACCGTAAGTTATATTTGGATTATGATTAACATTATTCTTGCGGACGATCACAATATCATCCGGACCTCACTAAAAGTACTGATAGAAAAACACGAAGGAATTAAAGTTGTAGCAGAAGTATCTGATGGTTTAGGTGTTTTAGAACTTCTCGAAAAAGGAATAAATGCTGATATTGTTTTATCAGATATTGTAATGCCAAATCTTGACGGGATTGGTTTGATCAGCAAAATTAAAACAGGTGGGTACGATACAAAAGTTGTAGTGCTCTCTATTTTAGATGACGAAAAATATGCTTCAAACGCCTTTATTTCAGGGGCTTTTGCTTACCTCTCAAAAGACATTGAAGAAGACGAATTGTTGTTTTGCCTGCAACATGTAATGAAAGGAAAACGCTATCTTTCTTCCAATTTATGCATTGCGATATTAGAACGTTTTAATACCGAATTGAATATGTTATCGCAAAAAACAAGCACTGAAATTAACTTTTCTGAACGCGAAATCAATGTACTAACCCTCATAGCCGATGGCTTAACCAATCAGGAAATTGCCGATAAATTATACCTGAGCAGGCGTACCGTAGAGAGCCAAAGGGAAGCCTTAATCAATAAAACCGGTACAAAAAACTCCGCTTCGCTGGTTCGTTTTGCCATGCGGAATGGTTACGTTTCCTGATATTTTTTGCTGTTTTCAGGGCCTTTTTGTATGGTTTTAAATAAACCGTAAAAAATCGGGTATTTCTACAAATAACATTGGATGATGGTATGTTGTTGAATACATAGATCAACCCTAACTGAATATGGAAACATTAAATTTCAATTGCGACATTTACCAATATAAACAGCCGCTTTTCGACCGCGCTTTAGCCTATACCCGTGATGAAGATGATGCTGCAGATTTGGTGCAGGATACGTTTATGAAAGCGTTCAGGTTTTCGGCTAAATTTGAAATGGGCAGTAACGTTAGGGCCTGGCTTTTTACAATCTTAAAAAACACTTTCCTTAACCATTATTACAAAGTAAAGCGCAAGAATGAAATGATCCAGCAGGAAGATGACCTCACCTCTGTTCAACTGGTGCCAAGTGCCTCAGCCAACGGCGGATCGGCCAAATTTATGATGGAAGATATTCAGCGTTCTTTAAACCTTTTACCTGAAGATTGCCGCTTTTGTTTCTGCCGTTATTTTGAAGGGTACAAATACCACGAAATTGCTGCCGAACTCGATATTCCTCTGGGCACGGTTAAAACTAAAATACATGTTGCAAGGGGGCTGCTTAAAAAGATGCTTAAAAACTATAAAGATGGTTTAGCCGCCTAAAAACCGGTCACACAGATCAGGAATAAAATCAAGTATAAATACGGTACGCTGATTAAGTAACTTAACTTAGCTTTGCTCTCTAATGAGCATACAGGTTAAGAAAATATTTATCGTAGATGATGATGAAAGCATCCATGATATTGTTAATTTAATTTTTGAGCAGGACTTAGTACAGGGTGTTGTAAAAACCGATAATTTGGAACAGTCCATACTGGCTTTTTCTCCGGATATCATTTTGATGGATATCCGCATGGGAGATGCCGATGGCCGCGAACTCTGTAACAGGCTAAAAGAAAATCCAAAAACAGCACATATACCAGTGCTCTTACTGTCTGCCCTTAATATCGACCTCAACAATTTAGGCTGCATTCCGGATGATGTAATCGAAAAACCTTTTGATATTGCACACCTTATTGAAAAGGTGAACCATTTATTAGCACGCAAAAATGTGGGGTAATTATAAAAAAGGGACAGACTAATAGCCTATCCCTATATCTAAACTCAAACATGCGCTCAAACATGAATGAATCTTAACAACTAAACATTTCAGTTTAGTATTGGTTTTAAAAAGGTAAGTTTATTGGCATCATCAGCACAAATTTACCTCATCTTTTGTTTTAGCTCTATTTTTAATTCTTTAAGCTGTTCCTGTGCCTGCCGGTTCTCCAGGTAAAAATAAATGGCACTGGCTAAAAATACCTTACCCAGCACAAAAACGGCAATAAATACCCACTTCCAGGCTTTATTTACGCGCATTTGGTTAGATTCTGATTCTACCTCTATATATTTTTCCTGCTTGCTTTCCTGATTGTTTTTATCATGCTTGTATTCAGGCTCAGGGGCTGTTTGTATGGCCTGGTTGCGGCGTTGGATTTCATTAATCTCGTGCTCAATTTTAGCCAATGTGCCGGCAGGTGGCTCAATGCTCATGCTTTGCGCAAGCACTTCCATGTCATATTCGAGCTGCTTTAAGGCATCTTTAAATGCAGGATACTCTTCCTTAAGCGATAAAACTTTCTGTACCTCTTCTTTGGTTGCAATCCCCATTACATAGGTTTCCATTAAACCGCTTTCGATGATTTTATTAATTTCCACTTGCCCTCCTCATTTTATCGATTGATAATTTTAACTGATTGCGGATTTCGTTTTCATCACTGTTCATTTTTGCTGCCAGATCGGAAATTGATTTTCCATGATAATATACCGAACAAAATATTTGCTGCTGTAAATCATCTAACAAATCTAACTTCCCCTGGTTTACAAACTGGTTAGCTTTTAACTGATGATCGTTTGCCGTAAACAAAGTTAATTTGCTTTGTGCATACTGGCGCAATTCCAGCCAGATATTTAACCGGCTTTTTTCCTGTAAAACAACATCCTTAACAAAGGAAGTAAGGATGGAAACCAGGTGATCTTCTGATTTTTGATGATCTTGCACAATGCCATTGATATAGCCAAGCAGCATGGGGGCATACTGATCATAAAACCAGCGAATGTCTTTTGGTTCGGCAGAAGGGATGTTTAAAACTGCTTTGAACATGGATGTTTGAACGGTTACGCTTAATGAGCCGCAAGATAATTCCAAATTTTGAATTATCTTAATAATTTGTTCAAAATATGGCTCATTATGGGCCGGATTGAATGGTTTTAAAATCAAAAACGCAACAATCTTCCTTTTTCGGCTTTTATTGCGGAGATTTATAAAATGAAAATAGCTACTTATAATGTAAACGGCGTGAATGGACGCTTACCTGTTTTATTACGCTGGCTGGCAGAAACCCAACCGGATGTAGTGTGTTTACAGGAATTAAAGGCTCCGCAGGAAAAATTCCCTGAGCAGGCCATTAAAGATGCAGGCTATAATGCCATCTGGCATGGTCAGAAAAGCTGGAACGGAGTGGCTATCCTTGCCCGAAACTTAGAAATAAAAGAATTAAAGCGTGGTTTAGAAGGCGATCCGGAAGACCTCCAAAGCAGGTACATTCAGGCGTTGGTAAACGGAGTGGTAATTGGCTGTTTGTACCTCCCGAATGGAAATCCTGCACCAGGGCCCAAGTTCGATTATAAATTACAGTGGTTTGAGCGTTTTGCAGCCCATACAGCAGATTTGCTGGCACAAAATTTACCTGTGGTTTTAGCAGGCGATTATAATGTGATTCCGACAGAGTTGGATGCCTATAAACCTGAAAGATGGGTTGAAGACGCCTTGTTCCGCCCGGAAACACGGGAGGCTTTTAAAAATTTACTTGCACAGGGATGGACAGATGCCATTAGAAAGCTATATCCTGAAGAAACTATATACACTTTTTGGGATTATTTCCGCAATGCCTATGGCAGAAACGCAGGTTTACGGATTGATCACTTTTTGCTCAGTCCTCAGGTAAGCGATCGCTTGAAATCGGCAGGAGTAGACAAGCAGGTTAGGGGATGGGAAAAAACAAGCGACCACGGACCTGTATGGATAGAGCTGAATGATTTGTAATTATAGCAGTGTTTTTTTTAAATCCGTAACATCTAAAGTTGTTCCGATTAATTTTAGCGATTCGCCGTCCTGTTGAGATAATATTCCGTCGGCTTTAATCCATCGGATTTCTCCATCCGGGCGGCGAATCCGGTATAGCACATCATAACTGTTTTTTTCTCTGGTCACCGTATGCTCAATTTCATCCTGAACATGGTCCAGATCTTCAGCAAGGATTAAACCTAAAACGGTTTCATAACTTAAAACCCCATCTGGCGGGTAACCAAAGTTTTTTTTAAACGATTGGGTTGAGCGAAGTATGCCTGTGGCTACACTTAATTCCCAAAAACCCATACCAACATGGTCGAATACTACATCCCAATGATCATTACAGATAATTGAGAGATCGACGCTTCTTTTGTTTGATCTCATAATAAGGATATCTGACGTTGTTAAATTATAAAAACAATGTAGATATAATTTCGGGTATAAATAACATAAACGTAATCCCTAAAGTTTTAGTGGTTTAATCCTGATAAACGCAGTGCTAATTAGGCTTATTCGAGATAATAATGCCTTATTTTTTTTAGGTCATCATCCAGTTCGTAAACCAGGGGAACACCCGTTGGGATTTCGAGTGCAGTTACTTCTTCGTTTGATAAGTTATCGATGTATTTAATCAACGCCCTTAAACTATTGCCATGGGCAGAAATAATTACTTTTTCATTCCTGCTTATTGCCGGCACTATACTTTCGTTCCAGTAAGGCAAAACCCTTGCAATGGTATCGCTTAAATTTTCGGTTAAAGGGAGCTCTTCGGGTTTTAAAAGTTGATAGCGAAGATCGTTGCCCGGATAACGTTCGTCCTCTTTGCTAATCTGCGGCGGTTCTTCATCAGGATCCCTTCTCCATCTATAAACCTGGTCTGTACCATATTTTTCGGCCGTTTCCGCTTTATTTAAGCCTTGCAAGGCGCCGTAAAAACGTTCGTTTAAATGCCAGCTTTTATGTTCGGGTATCCAAAGATGATCAAGATCTTCTAAAATAATATGGAGGGTTTTAATGGCTCTTTTTAGTAAAGAAGTAAAAGCAATATCAAAATTGTAATCGTGCTTTTTTAAAATTTCGCCGGCTTTTTTGGCTTCTAAATATCCGTTTTCTGATAAATCTACATCAGTCCAGCCCGTAAAACGGTTTTCGAGGTTCCAAACACTTTGTCCGTGGCGAATGAGCACAATCTTCTTCATAATTGATTAAACAAATAAAGTGTGAAATGTTCTGAAATGATTGTCGGGTAATTGTTAATAGGATCTTAAAAAAAGAAAACAGGTTTTTACCATTCCACTGCGTTCCAGTGAAGATGACGAATTTTATTTTTAAAAAAAGTCAAGTTTACTGGCGCATTGGCCGTTCTTGTTATTTCGTAATTTCGAGCGAAGCGCAGTCGAGAACCACGGAAGTGCTCGGCAAAGCTAAATCTATCTCGAGATAGATCTCTCCATTCCACTGCGTTCCAGTCGAGATGACGAATTTTGTTTTTTAAAAGAAGTCAAGTTTACTGGCGCATTGGCCGTGCTCGTAATTTCGTCATTTCGAGCGAAGCGCAGCGTAGTCGAGAAATCTGCTTAGATAGCTTTCTTCATCAACAGTTATTATGGCTTCCAATCTATTGTGTAAAAATGAATGACAGAAGATTTTAGCGAATTGAAAGGCCGCGAAGAATCGTCATTTTGAGCGTATCTCGAGATAGATCTCTCCATTCCACTGCGTTCCAGTCGAGATGACGAATTTTATTTTAAAAAAAGAAGTCAGGTTTGCTGGCGCATTGGCCGTTCTCGTGATTTCGTCCTTTCGAGCGAAGCACAACGTAGTCGAGAAATCTGTCTAGATAGATCTCTCTATTGCGCTGCGCTCCAGTCGAGAAGACGGTCTTTTATTTAATCCTGTTTATTCGCTTTTTCGATCAGTTCTTTCTGATCGGTTAAATCTTTATAATAGAAATAGGCGGTAAAACCTAAAATCAGAATAATATTACTAATCTTGAAACTATGATCGAGCCAGTAATTTAATGGAGGTGTGTTGCCACTAAAACTTTGCTTAATACTGGGCCAGGAGTTTATCGTGAAAATAATAAAAACCATCAACAGAAACTTGAGTAAAGTTCTGATGATAATTTTTTGATAATTAACTTTTTCCATTATTTAAATTCCCTGAAATCCTGCCCGTCGGTAATGTTCAGCAAGCTTTCATAAATCAGGCTGATTACATTATCAACATCTTCTTTGTGTACCATTTCTACCGTAGTATGCATGTAGCGCAATGGTAAAGAAATTAATGCTGAAGGTACGCCGCCGTTTGAGTAGGCAAAAGCATCGGTATCCGTTCCGGTAGAACGTGATGAGGCCTGGCGCTGGAACGGAATGTTGTTTTTCTCAGCTGTTTTGATCAGTAATTTATTCAGGTTGGTTTGCACAGCCGGTGCGTAAGAAACCACTGGTCCTTTACCTGAAGCTAAATCGCCCTGAACATTTTTATTGATCATCGGGGTAGTGGTATCGTGCGTTACATCGGTAATGATAGCCACATTGGGTTTAATGCGTTGGGCAATCATTTCTGCACCGCGTAACCCGATTTCTTCCTGTACCGAGTTCACAATATACAATCCGAACGGAAGTTTTTTCTTGTTTTCTTTTAATAAACGGGCAACCTCGGCAATCATAAAACCACCTACGCGGTTATCCAATGCACGACCAACATAATAACGGTCGTTTAAAACCATAAATTCGTCTTCGTAGGTAATTACACAGCCTACATGGATACCCAGCTTTTCTACCTCTTCTTTTGAAGTGCAGCCACAATCTAAAAAGATGTTTTTTAACTCTGGTGCCTGTTCTTTTTCGCCATGACGGGTATGGATAGCCGGCCAGCCGAATACCGCTTTAACCAATCCTTTTTCGGTGTGGATGTTAACCCGTTTTGAAGGGGCAATCTGATGATCTGAGCCACCGTTACGGATCACATAAATCAACCCGTCGCTGGTGATGTAGTTTACATACCACGAAATTTCATCAGCATGGGCTTCAATAACCACTTTAAAAGCAGCTTTTGGGTTAATTACACCAACAGCCGTACCATAATTATCGATAAAATGTTCATCGATATAAGGTTTCAAATAGTTTAACCAAAGTTTTTGTCCTTCCCACTCATAACCTGTAGGAGCAGGGTTGTTAATGTATTCTTCAAGAAACTGTAACGATTTTTTGGTTACTACAGCTGTGTGTTTCTTTTTTTCGTCGTCTTTTTTCTTAGCCATTTTAATAGATATGTGATTTGAGTATTCAGATTTGAGACATCATACTCATTTTTAACTTAACTTGATAATTCTTTTTCCATAACCACAAAATCGTGCCCATCTTTGAAAAAGGTTTTATCGGTTTCGTGGAAGCCAAATTTATAATAAAATTCTTTAGCATTTATACGGGCATTGCACCATAGTTTTGTCGCTTTTTGAATTTTACAAAAATCAAGGATATAATCCATCAGCTGCGAACCTAAGCCGAGTTTTTGCGCTGAAGGCAGAATAGCCAGTTTCCTGAACTGGTACACATCACCCTCATGAAAGAGCGAAACTACACCGGTTAACCTATGCTCGAGGTATAATCCAAAATGGATACCATCAAAATCATCTTTCAGTTTTACAATGTCGAAAGGCTCGTCAGGGTACATCGTTTCGTGCCTGATCCGCCAGGTTAATGAAGGAAATATTTGTTCAATCTGAACCATAATTAAAGCAAAAAGCTAAAACCTATTCTTCCGTCAACACCATAATAGGTTTCATATTTATTGATGCGCATGGTTGGGCCTAATGAAAGTTCGAAATTTGTTTTTTTACCGATACTACGCTGGATGCCCCATTGCGGGGTAATTCCGATTTCAAAATTTACCAGATTGTATTGATCCATATTACCTCCTTTTATCAAAGGTGAAAAATAGCTGGCCACATCAAGACCAAAATAATTAGAAGAATTATTAATGGTTTTTTTTCCTTTTTTTACCCTGTTTTCGAAATTGTAATATTTCCTGATGCCGGCATAAACATTTGGCGAAAGATCAAAATAGGTTTTGGTGTCACCTCCGTTAATGTAATTGTAATTGTATTCAATTAAAAAGGTTCCGGCTACACCTGCACCCACATACACAGTAGTTAATTTTCCGATTTTTTGTTCCCTTTCGTAATGAAGCGACAGGAGGTTAAGTCGTATTTTATTCAGCGATTTTACTTCGGTTGGCTGTTCTACCTTCGTACTGTCCTGCGCCTTGGCCTTACCCCAAATGGCCAGGCAAATAAACAGTATTGAAAATGTTTTGATTACGTTTTTAGATTTCATAAAATTTTATTGGTTAGTTATTTGTTTTTTTCTTCCGTAAAACTGATAAATTAAAATATTGAGAACGATGATCGCCGTCATGCCGTAGCAAAACAATGCCCAGCCACCCTGACCCCAAAGCCACAAACCCAGTGCAGAGCCACAACTGGCACCGATAAAGCTTACCGACATAAAAATAGTATTCAGCCGGTTTCTTGCTTCGGGTATTAACGTATAAATGCGGGTTTGGTTGGTTACATGGATGGCCTGCTGACCGATATCGATTAATACAATGCCGATTACAAACAGGAATAGATGATCGCCTGTAAAATAGAATAAAGCGATACTAACGATCTGCAGGATAAAGCCGATCATCAGGTTTTTCCGTGGATTGTTGCCATCGCTTAGTTTCCCAACCAGTGGTGCGGCAAGTGCACCTGCAGCGCCTGCTATGCCAAATAATCCGATTTGTAAAGTTTGAAAATTAAATGGCGGATTGGCGAGAAATAGCACCATGGTGGTCCAGAATGCACTGATAATGGCAAAGGCCAAAAAGTTAATGATTGATGTTTCCCTTAATGCAGGCTGGGTTTTGATGTAGCTGAACATCGAGCGCATCAGTTCTTTGTAGGTGCCCTTAAATGCAGGGTAACTTTGCGGAAAACGTTTAGCCATCAGGAAAATTAGTAATCCGCAAATTGCGGCAGCAATATAATAAACCGCTCTCCAGCCCAGCCAGAAGCCAATGCTTCCGCTTACTGCACGCGAGGCTAAAATACCAACCAGTAAACCGCTCATAATCATACCAATATTTGCCCCACGGTTTTCATCGGTGCTTAAATTGGCTGCCAAAGGCAAAATTAATTGAGGTACGATGGAACAGGTTCCGATCAGGATGGAAGCTACTTCCAATATGAAAAAGGTATGTGAGAGAGCTGCCACCAGCAAGGCAAAAATAGCCAGACCGGTTATAATGAGGATTTGCTTTTTACGCTCAAACATATCACCGAGCGGCACTAAAAGAAAAAGTCCTAAAGCGTAACCAATTTGCGTGAGGTAGGTAATTTTTCCTGCATCGGTTTCTGTAAGATTAAAATCTTTAGCAATTAAGATTACCAATGGCTGGCAGTAGTAAATATTTGCAACAATGAGGCCTGTGCAAAAAGCCATGAGCAAGATGTCTGCTTTTTTTAACATGTAGGATGATGTAAAATGTAATTAGAAATATAAGATGTAAGTATGTAAAACGGATGATGGTGTTAATATGTAAGATGTATAATGTAAAATGGATGAGGGTGGAATTAGTCCATTTACCATCTTACTTTATCCATCTTCCGTTAAGTGTAACATAAATATGTAAAATGGGTGATGGAAAATTAGTCCATTATCCATCTTACCTCATCCATCTTCCATGACGTATAATGTAAATATGTAAAATGGGTGATGGGAATTAGTCCATTATCCATCTTATCTCATCCATCTTCCATGAAGTATAATGTAAATATGTAAAATGGGTGAAGGGAAATTAGTCCATTATCCATCTTACCTCATCCATTTTCCATCATTACAAAGGTATATTTCCATGTTTCTTTCGGGGGTTATTTACTACCTTATTTTCTAACATCCTGAAAGCTTTTATCAACTTTATACGGGTTTGGGCAGGTTCGATTACTTCATCAACAAAGCCGCGTTCTGCTGCACGGTAAGGATTAGCAAAGATATCAGAATAGAGTTTTTCTTTCTCCAGCCATTTTTCTTCGGGGTTTTCTGCTGAGGTAATTTCTCTTTTAAAAATGATTTCTGCCGCACCCTTGGCACCCATTACCGCAATTTCGGCACTTGGCCAGGCATAGTTCATATCTGCACCAATGTGTTTACTGTTCATTACATCGTAGGCGCCACCATAGGCTTTTCGGGTAATCACGGTAATGCGTGGCACCGTAGCTTCGCTAAAGGCATATAATAATTTTGCCCCGTTGGTAATAATGCCGTTCCACTCCTGATCAGTACCGGGCAAAAAGCCGGGAACATCTTCAAATACGAGTAAAGGAATGTTAAAACAATCGCAAAAGCGGACAAAACGAGCGGCTTTATTCGAAGAATTGCTATCTAAAACACCTGCCAGATAAGCGGGCTGATTGGCTACAATGCCAATGCTTCTGCCTGCTAAACGGGCAAAGCCTACCACAATATTTTCTGCAAAAGCAGCATGTACTTCTAAAAAGCTATCGGTATCTGTCACTGTGCTAATTACTTCGCGGATATCGTAAGGTTGTGAAGCGTTTTCGGGCATAAAAGTATTCAGCTCCGGACGGTTTTCGTCGGCAGCTTCGTAAGGTAAATGACCGGCAATTTCCTCACAGTTCTGAGGCATATAGCTCAGTAATTTTTTTACATGGTTAATGGCATCGATTTCGTTGGCACAGGCAAAATGGGTGACACCCGATTTTGTAGCATGAGTGCTGGCACCGCCCAATTCTTCTGAAGTTACTTCTTCGTGTGTTACCGTTTTTACCACATTAGGACCGGTAACAAACATGTAAGAGGTATTTTCTACCATCAGGATAAAATCGGTAATGGCGGGAGAATATACCGCTCCACCGGCACATGGACCCATAATGGCCGATAGCTGCGGAATAACACCTGATGCCTGTACGTTTTTATAGAAAATATCGGCGTAACCACCTAAAGAAACCACACCTTCCTGAATACGTGCACCACCACTATCGTTTAAGCCGATTAGCGGTGCACCATTTTTCATGGCCATATCCATTAACTTGCAGATTTTTTCGGCATGGGTTTCGGATAAGGAGCCACCAAATACGGTAAAATCCTGAGAGAAAACATAGGTTAAGCGCCCGTTAATGGTTCCGTAACCGGTTACCACACCATCACCTAGGTATTTTTCACGTTCCATGCCGAAATCGGTGCTGCGGTGGGTAACCAACATGCCGATTTCTTCGAAACTGCCTTCGTCCATTAAAAAATGGATGCGCTCGCGGGCAGTAAGTTTACCTTTTTTATGCTGACTATCAATACGGGCCTGACCGCCGCCAAGATTGGCCTGGTTGATTTTATCTTTAAGTAATGCTATTTTTTTATCCATTGCTGAAGCTATGAGATTTTAAAATTAAAAATTACTGGCGGTAATGCAAGGCTAAGGGGATAAGAAAATAGTCAGGAGTGAATGATTTTGTATTGGAAACAAACAGTTTTTAACGGGCGTTGAATGGTTTATCGTTTAAAACGATAAAATCGCTTAGCTATTCGAGCACTCGTTAGAAACGAGCGCAAGTGCTGTTTAGGATGCGGGGTTTGAATAATGCGATGGCGCCACTGCCCTTGTTAATAAACCCGATAGGAGCGAACACGAAGTGCAACGGAGTAAAGCGATAGCGGGACTGAAGCCGCCATAGAAACCGAACCCTTCATTTCCAAAAAAAATAACCACCTTAGCCATCTAAGAATAACTAAAGAACATTTTAAAGTTTTAAAAACCTTTGAGGTTTGAATGAGGCGAAAACAAACCAATAACCTTTTTTTGCATCATGCCTGCCTGCATTTTACTTAAATTACATTTTTTTTACAGCCTAAAGCATTGAAAAACCAATTATCCGTTTATTTTTGTAAACGTTAGTATTAAAACGACATTAGAATCAGCAAATGTTTTTAAGGAAATACAAGTATATAATCGTCACCGCATTCATGTTCATCTTCATGGCGAAGATGGGTATTTCTGGTGCACCGGTTTTTTGTACAAGTATCGACAAGGAAATCATGAACGCCGTAATCATGCAGATTGAGTTAGAGCATGACGGCGGGAAGGATACCGCCAAAGACACCGCAAAGTTTACTGATTTTAAACTTGTAGAACTCAATCATCCTATCTTTTCCTACGAGTTCTCTTCTAGTCACTTCATTTTGAAGAGCAGTTTTATCGAACACTTCAAAAGATATGTAGATCCATATCATCCTACGGTGCCCACACCGCCGCCTAACTTTATCTAGTTCTTGTTATTGGGGTAAATTATTTGTACCTGATTTTTTAATGGAGTATTGCCATGTTAATAAATTTTACGTGGTTTTGTTCTGCTATGCTCAGTATGCCATTAATATTTCCCCCGCGATTTATTCGTTAAAATTTACCAGATAATTATATCGTTATGCAAAAGTTTAACCCGGCCTTTTCAGGTTCGGATGTGAAGAAATATATTCTTAAAAAGAATTTAAAGAAAGATTTACCTGCAAGTATTGTAGTGTTTTTAGTGGCATTGCCATTGTGTTTGGGTATTGCACTGGCCTCGGGTGCACCATTGTTTGCGGGTTTAATAACCGGCATTATAGGCGGAATAGTGGTTGCTTCTTTTAGTGGCTCACAGCTGAGTGTAAGTGGCCCCGCGGCAGGTTTAACCGTTATTGTGCTGGGTGCCATTACCTCTTTGGGCAACTATCAAACCTTTTTACTTGCTGTGGTACTGGCCGGGGTTTTCCAGTTGATTTTAGGCCTGGTTAAAGCCGGAACGATTGGTAATTACTTTCCATCGAGCGTAATTGAAGGGATGCTTGCAGCCATCGGACTGATTTTGATTTTAAAACAGTTGCCGCATGCGCTGGGCGTTGATACCGATTTTACAGGTGATGAAGGATTCTTTCAACAAGATCACGAAAATACTTTTTCTGCGATTACAGCAGCGCTAAGCCATTTTAGTTTGGCAGCGGTGGTTATCAGCTTATTATCGATTGCCATTTTGATTATCTGGCCTAAATTTCCGAAACTGGCCGTGGTACCTGCACCTTTGCTGGTGGTAACTTTGGGTGTTTTAGGAACGCTGTTGTTTGCCGGTACCGATCATCCGCTACGTGCTGACCAGATGGTTAAAATTCCGGTGGTAAGCGGTTTTGGCGAATTTCTGGGCTTATTTACCCTGCCTGATTTTTCACAACTGGCCAATAAAAATGTTTACATTGTAGCTTTAACCATTGCTATTGTGGCCAGTTTAGAAACCTTGCTGAGTATTGAGGCGGTGGATAAAATAGATCCGATTAAGCGGGTAACCCCAACAAACAGGGAATTAATTGCACAGGGTATAGGTAACATTACCAGCGGAATGGTTGGTGGTTTGCCTATGACATCGGTAATTGTGCGGAGTTCGGCCAATGTAAATGCGGGTGGGAGAACCAAAATGTCGGCCATTTTTCACGGTACCTGGCTGTTGTTATCGCTGTTGTTTATTCCGGGTTTGATCAATATGATTCCGCTATCCTGTTTAGCCGCTATTTTATTGGTAACCGGTTATAAATTAACCCGCATTGGTTTGTTTAAACACATGTACCACAAAGGCTGGGACCAGTTTGTTCCGTTTGTAATTACCGTTGTGGCGGTTTTGTTTACCGATTTGTTAAAAGGTGTGGCCGTTGGTATGCTGGTTTCGGTTTTCTATTTGTTGAGGACGAATATGCGCAACCCCTTCTTTTACAGGATCTCGAACGAAGGGGATAAAAAGAACATCAGGATTAAACTGGCAGAAGAGGTTTCCTTTTTAAATAAAGCAGCGATACAGGTAGTTTTAACAAATATCCCCAAAGAAACCAATGTAATCATTGATGGTTCGAATGCCAGGTACATTGATCCGGATGTATTGGAAACCATTTACAATTACAAACATAATGCTTATACAAAGGGCATTATCGTAACTTTAGAAAACATACAGAAACATTATTCTGTACCGAAATTGAATATAAAAGTAGAAGAAGACATTAATAAAATATAATTATGTGCGCAAAAACAATAGATACGAAAGATATAACCTACGAGAGCTTATTACAGGGTAATAAAGACTGGGTTAAAGATACGATAGACAGTGATCCTGCCTTTTTTGATAAACTTTCAGAAGGGCAGAGTCCGCCGGTATTATGGATTGGCTGTTCTGACAGCCGAGTGCCGGCCAACCAGATTACGAATACCAGGCCAGGCGATATTTTCGTACACAGAAACATTGCCAATGTGGTGGTGCATACGGATATGAACTTGCTTTCGGTACTCGATTATTCGATTAATGTGTTAAAAGTAAAACATGTTATTGTTTGCGGCCATTATGGTTGCGGTGGTGTTAAAGCTGCTTTGGGCAATAAACAGGTTGGCATTATCGACAACTGGTTGAGAAATATCCGGGATGTGTACCGTACGCACGAACGTGAGATGGCTACCATTAAAGATCCGGATCAACGTTTTGACCGCCTGGTAGAATTAAATGCGATTGAGGGCGCTGCGAATGTAACCAATACTTCGATTGTACAAAGTGCATGGGCCAACGGACAGGAATTAGCCGTGCATGCCTGGGTTTATAGCTTAAAAACAGGAATCATCAAAGATTTAAAAGTAACCTGTACTTGCCTTGATGATGTTGCCCCTGCATTTAAAGTAGGATAAAACACCCTACAGGTGTTATTTTTTAGTTGTTAGGAGAAGCTCCCGATTTTACATCGGGGGCTTTTATTTTTCGGTGCTGTTCGGCATATTGCCTGCATGGCCTTTATTGCCTTTTTCGGCATCTTCCCTGGCTTCTTCAGAGCCAAAATCGCCTCTTCCAAAATTCCTGCCCAGGTTACCGGCATCGCTTTCTACGGTGTTTTTCTTTTCGCTATCGTTGCTGCGGTGGCGCGGAACCAGCTGATCGGGCATGTTGGTTTTATCTGCCGAATTATCTGCATTTTTATCGCCTAAATTCTCGTTGTTATCTTTTGTACTTTCCATAATTTCAGGTATTAACTATTTATATAGAACAGCACAGTTGCAGATTGGTTTTGGTTTATTTGGCAGCAATCTGCGGGTTTTTATCCCGGATGACCAATCGTAGTCCATTATATTCTCTTCATCATGGAGAAAGTGTTATTTCGGATTTACACCAGCCGGCTTATGCTTGTGGTTTTAAAAACCTTTTTCACTTTAATAATTTTTTAAACAGGCAAAAGGGTTACGCCGAAAGAGTATAAGAGGATGTTGGTGGTTGGGTAGGGCGAAAAGTCGTCATTGCGAGGAGGAACGACGAAGCAATCTTTGTTCCCAGACTCGCGGGTATGAAAGATTGCTTCGTCGGCTGAAAAAGCCTTCTCGCAATGACGACTCTTTGATGAAATTGTTGTTAAGTATTGTTCTCTTACCTCGTCCTTGCTTCTTCTGCGCTCAGCAAAGCTTCCAGTTCTTTTATTTTTTCGGGATATTTTGATGCAAGGTTATTCTTTTCGCCAACATCATCGCTTAAATTATACAATTGGGCAGCTGGCAGGTTGCCGCTATCCGTATGGGTAAGTTTATAATATGCTTCTCCTTTTGATGGCCTGATGTATTTCCAGTGATCTTTAACTATTGCCAGCTGGCCGCTCTGTTCGATAAAAAAATCACGTCCTTTCGGGTCTTTTCCAATAAAAGCATTCCATTGGTTTTTGCTATCAATCGCATTTTTACTTTCTAAGTTGAAAAAACCGGCAAAGGATGCCAGAAAATCAATCTGCGATACCAGGGCATCAGAAACGCCGGGTTTTATTTTTGCCGGCCACGAAATGATAAAAGGTTCGCGGGTGCCGCCTTCTAAAATGCTGTATTTCCCGCCGCGTAACGGCCCAGCGGGGCTATGTCCGTTTAATTTTTCAGCACCCTGATCTTCATATCCATCCATAATTACCGGACCATTGTCGCTACTGAAAATAATCATGGTGTTTTTGTCCAGGCCTAAGTATTTCAGTTGTTTGGTGATTTCGCCAACCGCCCAATCGAGTTGTAAAATTACATCACCGCGGTAGCCGAGTTCACTTTTGCCTTTAAACATGGTAGCTGGTAAACGTGGTACATGTGGTTCGGTTAAGGCATAGTACAGAAAAAATGGCTGTTCCTTATGGTCTTCAATAAAATTTTTGGCTTTGGTTAAAAAAGTAAAAGGGAGTTCCTCATCGGTCCAGCGGGCCAGTTTTCCACCTTGCATGTAACCAATCCGGCCAATGCCGTTTACAATCGTCATGTTATGTCCGTGATTTACTTCCGCAGGCATTTTTAACAATTCCGGATGATCTTTTCCTGTTGGATCGGTGCCAATCGGGTTTTTGTAGTCAACCGTAATCGGATCTTTCGCATCTAAACCCACCACCAGTTGATTTTCCATAAAAACAGTCGGCACACGATCGGCAGTGGCCGGAAAAATGAACGAATAATCGAATCCTACTTCTTTGGGGCCAGGTTTTACTTCTTTATTCCAGTCTTTTTCTACGGCAGTACCTAAACCTAAATGCCACTTACCCACGAGACCGGTTTTATAGCCCGCCTGCTGGAAAATGGATGGGAGCGAAGTGTTATCGGTTGGGACAATCAATGCCGCATCGCCAGGTAAAACGCCGGTTCCTTTTTTGCGCCAGGCATATCGTCCGGTCATTAACGAATAACGCGAAGGGGTACAGGTAGCAGCCGTGGCATGGCCATTGGTAAACCTTAATCCGTTTTTGGCCAGCGCATCAATATTAGGGGTTTTTATTTTTGTTGCGCCATAACAGCTCAGGTCGCCATAACCTAAATCATCAGCATAGATGATAATAACGTTGGGTTTCTTTTGTGCGGATGCGTAAAAATTAAAGCTTGCTAAAAAAGCTAATAAGGAAAGTAAAAATTTGTGGTTCATGGTTAGAAAGGGTATTCGGTCAGGCATAAAAAAGGCCAGACAATAATTGCCTGGCCTGATGTGTAAATATTAATCTTCTGCTAAGAAAGGGTAACGGTAATCAGTCGGCGATTCGAAAACCTCTTTAATGGTACGTGGAGAAACCCAGCGCAATAAATTGATCATCGATCCGGCTTTATCATTAGTACCCGAACCTCTTGCACCACCAAATGGTTGCTGGCCTACAACGGCACCGGTACATTTATCGTTGATGTAAAAGTTACCAGCCGAATTACGTAGGGCATGACTCGCTTTTTCAATCGCATACCTGTCCTGAGCAATTAAAGCACCGGTTAAAGCATAAGGCGAAGTAGTATCAATTAGTTCCAGCACCTGATCGAAATCCTGATCGGCATAAACATACACGGTTAAAACCGGACCGAACAATTCTTCGCTCATGGTGGTATATTTCGGATCATCAACCACTAAAATGGTTGGTTCTATGAAATAACCTTTAGATTTATCGTAGTTACCACCGGCAATAATTTCTACACCCTGATCCTGTTTAGCCTGATCAATGTATTTAGCCAGTTTATCAAAAGAACGCTCGTCGATAACGGCGTTGATAAAATTGCTGAAATCTTCCGTTCCGCCCATTTTAAAAGTGGCAAGATCGGCTAACATTTGCTCTTTAATTTCAGGCCAAAGGCTTTCTGCAATGTACACACGGCTGGCCGCAGAACATTTTTGTCCCTGGTATTCGAAAGCACCACGTACGATAGCGGTACTGGCTGCTTTTGTTTGTGCTGAGGGGTGAACAAGGATAAAATCTTTTCCTCCGGTTTCGCCCACAATACGTGGATATGATTTGTATTTGTGGATGTTTGTTCCGATTGTTTTCCAGATTTCCTGGAATACTTTGGTTGATCCTGTAAAGTGGATACCTGCAAAATCAGGGTGGTTAAAAATAACCTCGCCGGTTTCAGGACCATCGGCATATACCAGATTGATTACACCATCAGGTACACCTGCTTCGCGGAAAATTTCCATTAAAAGGTTGGCAGCATAAACCTGTGTATCGGCTGGTTTCCAAACCACAACATTACCCATCATGGCTGCAGATGCCGGTAAATTAGCTGCAATTGCAGTAAAGTTGAAAGGGGTAAGGGCGAAAACAAAACCTTCTAAAGGGCGTTGCTCTACACGGTTCCAGCTTCCGCGGGGAGAAACAGGAGGTTGTTGTTTGTAAATATCAACCATGTAGCTTACATTAAAACGTAAGAAATCGATCAGCTCGCAGGCAGCATCAATTTCGGCCTGGTAAGCATTTTTACTTTGACCCAACATGGTCGCAGCGTTTAATTTATAGCGGTATTTACCGGCAATCAGATCGGCAGCTTTTAAGAAAATGGCCGCACGGTGTTCCCAGGCCAGGTTTTCCCAGTCTTGTTTTGCCGCCAAAGCTGCATCAATCGCTTGTGAAATATGTGTTTTATCGCCAATGCTGAACTGGGCTAAAATATGTTGGTGATCGTGTGGAGGAACAACTTTACCTTTTTTGGCAGTATGAACCTGTTTTCCGCCGATATACATCGGAATATCCTGTTGCTGTGCGCGGGCTTCGGCAAGTGCTTCTTTTAAAAGTGCACGTTCTTTACTGCCCGGGCCATAATTTAATATAGGTTCGTTTACCGGAGTGGGTACGTTAAAAAATCCTTTAAGCATATTTTATTTTTTATGATTTGAGCAAAGATAAGGCTTTTTGAGCTAGGCAATTCTATAATTCTGTAAGAAAACAGGGCAAACGTTTGTTTGTGGAAAGGGAATTATTGAACAGATAATTTTAAAGGAGTTGTGGTTAAAATCCGGCTAATCTGAATGGTGGTATGAATCTGTTATTCCTTATATTTACTTACTTTAAAAAAGTAAATTAACTGATCTTATCAACCATTTTTTAAAAATTACTACAATGGAAAAAAAGACATTATCTATCATCTGGAGTATTGTTTTAACTGTTCTTCTCTTTGGTGAAATAGCTGAATCTTTAGGCCGCAGCATCGCAAAAGATTTTAATCTTCAGAAGCTAGAAGTAAAGAAATAACGGCGTGGTTTGAAATTTCTTCACTGCGGTAGCGATGATGATAATCAAAAAATAGTAGAATAATTCCTGATCAGGGGATATGAAAAGATAATTTGTATCGCGGTTGAGGTAAATAGTGTGGGTGGTGAGTATAAAAGACTCAAATTTGAGACTAATAGTCTCGTGATTGAGGTAAATAGTGTGGGCGGTGAGTATAAAAGACTCAAATTTGAGACTAATAGTCTCGTGGTTGAGGTAAATAGTGTGGATGGTGAGTATAAAAGACTCAAATTTGAGACTAATAGTCTCGCGGTTGAGGTAAATAGTGTCAATTACGGGTATAAGATACTCAAATGATGATGACGGAGGTATCGATAGGAAGAAGCGGATGGTGTTTTCTTTGTTTTTTAATACTAATCTCTATCATGCAAAGGCACTTAGAAGGTAAAATATGTTCTAAGTGCCTTTTAGTTCAATCTTAAATTGATTTAGACCCTTTTCTTGCAAATCTTTGGCTTAAATCTTCATAAATTGGCTTAGAAGCAGGTACTCCTTTAGCGTAAGCTTCTTTAACCTGTCCATAATAAAGCAATGCCGATGATATTGCATCGCTTCCGGCGAGCACCACGGTGTCATCAAGATCGGAAGCAAGTTGTTCTGCCAAACTGCTTAAAGGACTAAGTTGTGCGGCAAGTTGCTCATCTTTTAAAAACTCAGCCTTATCCATGTAAGCAGGAACAAATTCCGGATTTGTTTCGATATACGACTTCACCTTTTTTACAGTTGCTATGGTTTTATCGCCCATTTTAAACAACGATTTTTTTTCGTCATCGCTAAGGGCACGTAAATAAGGGGCCAGGGCAGCTTTGCTTTCCTGCAAGGCTTTCAGGGCTTTTGCAATTACCGCTGCGGGTATTTCCAGTGAAATTTGATTAGATGTACTCATATGTTTATTATTAAATGTTTCATCTTTAATACGGTTACTGTGGGATGATTTGCCTAAAGCCAGGGATTGCTTTAGATTTAATAATCGGGATGAGCTGAAATGTAATATTAATTATATTCCGATAGCTAATTTAAGAGATTTTTTAATAAATTATAAATTAGTATTATTTTTTTAAGGAATTTTTATCTGAATGTTTTTTGTGGGGCGACTTGCCGCCAGGGAGTATTCTAAAAAGGTGGTATTAAACGGCTTTTTATACTTACAAATAGTTTTTAGTGCATCTTTTTTTGTTGTGGAATTTAAAAAAACATACTTGTTATATGTTAGGCCAGCACCAATACAGGTGGTTTCTGAGTGTTGACAACTTTCTGGTTACACTGCTAATAAAGTTGCCAACTCTGGAATTAATACACCAAAGCCAGGTACCTGCCATGATGGCTCACACAGGCCGGGTTAGTACTTTTATAATCGAAAAGATGATCCGGAGCTCCATAAATCGAGATTTTAATCTCCTCCAGGTGCTTGTAAACAGCTGAGGCAATGGTATGCACAAACGGTGTCTGGATATTACTTTTGGTGAAATAGGTATCGCCATCAATATTTACTTCGCCATAAGTATTCGAATGAATCATACACTTTAAACCTTTAGGAGCAAAATTCCGGAGGCCGGTTTTACGGTTATGGATTTTATAGGCCGATTCTTTCATGCTCCACAACAGCCAGACCATCGCATCAGGATTTTCTGCAGATGCAATCAATAGCTGTTCTTCAGCAGTAAAAATCTTATTGAGGTAATTTTTACGCCGCCAGTTGCTCTGTGTTTTGGCAAGGTCTAAATCAACAATATCATTGCCCGTCACGCGCTTCCAGTTTTGATGCTATAATAGCTGTTGTAGCTTTTACATTGAGCATTTTTGCCATCGAATCGTTGTCTATTTCGATATTAAATTTCTCTTCAATATCAAGAATAATATCAACCAGGTTGGCTGAGTTGATCTTTAAATCGTTGATAAAATCGGTATTTTCATCAATATGGGCCAAAGCCGAGGTTTCTTCGCTATAAGGCTGAACGATGGTTTTTAAAGCTTCGATAATTTGTTCTTTATTCATGAGATGTATTTTTTAAAAATTACGCAGGCGTTAATGTCGCCAAACCCGAAACTGGCTTTAGCTAAGATATTAACCGGCTCGAGGATTAAGGTTTGGGGAATGCTTTTTTCAGGGATTAATTCCTTAATTTCTGCACTTAAATCTTCACAGTTGATGTTCGGGAAAATGAAATCTTCGGCCAATTCGAGTATGGAAGCCACACATTCTATACTGCCCGAAGCGGCAATACAATGCCCGATCATGCCTTTTAATGAGTTAATGTAGGGAAAACGACCTGCAGGTAGTTGCAATGCTGCTTTCCAGTTTTGGATTTCGAGGGCATCTTTGGTGGTAGCGGTAAGGTGACCGTTAATCACATCAATTTCTGCCGCTTGTATGCCTGCGCTTTGCAGTGCCGCTTTAATACATCGCTGAACGGCATCAGGATTAGGTGCAGTCATCGTACCTGAACCCCGCTGACCGCCAGAGTTGACATGCCCACCCAGTACTTCGCCATAAATTCTGGCATTTCTGGCAAGGGCACTTTCAAGCGATTCTAACACCAGTGCACCTGCACCGCTTCCCGGCACAAAACCACTTGCGGTTGTACTCATTGGCCTGCTGCCGCTTTCCGGTTCGTGATTGTGTTTAAAGGTGCAAACCTTCATGGCATCAAAACCGCCCCAAATGTACGGGCCGCTATCGCTGGTGCTCCCCGCCAGCATTCTTGTAGCCTGACCGGATTTAATCCTTTCGTAAGCCAGTAAAATGCTTTCGGCTCCGGTTGCACAGGCCGATGAATTGGTGCTCACCTGGTTGCCCAATCCGAGTTTGCCGCTGATAAATGCACTCACTCCGCTGGCCATGGTCTGTATCACTACCGTGCTTCCCAGTTTTTTGATTTCGAGCTCATCAATTTTATTAATGGCCCATCTGAATTTATCGATACCTGAAGTTCCCGTTCCGAAAACAGTTCCGCTGTTCCAATCGGGTTCATCGTTATTCTCTATTGGTAAACCTGCATCTTTCCAGGCATCCAATCCTGCAATTACACCGTAAACAATACCGCTGCTGTTTAAATTGCGGAGCTCGAGCGGGGTAAAATACTGACTGATCCTTTCTTCGCTCAATTCGGGTTTGCCGGCAATCTGACAGGAGAAATTTAACGCTTCCAGGTCAGGCTGATGGCGAATGCCCGAACGTCCGTTTTTAATCGCATCCGAAAATTCCGGAATCGTGGTTCCATTCGGCGCGCATACGCCCAAACCGGTAATTACAACCCTGTTATCCATTGCTTTTTGTAATTAACATGCCCGAAATATTTCCTTTGCAAACCAACTCACCACCCTCATTTTCCATTTTTACTTTGCAATTCAGTTTGTTAAACCTGAAATAAACTTTCTCACTCGTAACCACCACTTTTTCGCCAGGATAAACCGGTTTTAAAAAGTCGATGGCGTTCGAAGTCATCGCAATTGATAGCTGATGTTCAGTGTGGTTATCTTTTAACAAATAAATTCCCAGACATACCAAACCGATCTGTGCCATGGTTTCGGTGAGGATAACCGCCGGAGTAACCGGATGGTTTTTAAAATGGCCTTCATAAAAGAAGAGGTTTTCGGCATAAGTAAATGCTCCCTTCGCGCCGTTTTCGTCAACGTGCAATAACTCATCAACAAATAGAAAGGATTTGCCATAGGGGAGTTTAGCTAATATTTCGTGTTTTGTCATGGATTATTGAATGATGGAATGAAAGAAGGATTGAATGTGTGAATGATTGAGGGATGGAATGAGTGAATGATGGAATGAACTTACCATTGCAATAATATTCTTTGTGCAGAAAAACCCGGGCCAAAACTAAGCATCAAACCTTTTTCTCCGGGTGCGGGATTTTTATCCATCATGCGTTCTAAAACATAAAGAACTGTTGCGCTGCTCATATTTCCGTAAAGCCGTAAAACTTCTTTTGTTTCGTTTATGTTTTTACCGAGTTCGCTGAATAATTCTTCTACAATCTGAATAATTTTTTTCCCTCCCGGGTGAAAAATCAAATGGTCGATGTCTTTAATTTCGAGGTTATTTTTGGCCAGAAAGGGATGGATAATATCAGGGAAATGCGCTGCAATGGTTTCGGGCACCGCAATATCCAATACCATTTGCAAGCCGGTGTTGGTAAGCTGAAAACCCATCATTTCTTCTGCATCGTAAAAATGGTACATTTCTTCGGCTAAGATCTCTGGTCCGCTGTCTTCTTCGTCCGAACTTAAGAGTACACAGGCAGCGCCATCGCCAAATATGGCCGCACTCACAATATTGGCCATCGAGAAATCGTTAAGCTGAAAGGTTGCGGTTGGCGATTCTACAGCCACAACTGCTGCCCGTTTGCCTGGGTTTGCTTTCAGAAAGTTTTTGGCGTAGATCATACCTGATACACCCGCGGCACAGCCCATTTCGGTTACGGGCAAACGCACCACATCCTGACGGAGTTTTAATAAATTGATCAGGTAGGCATCCAGAGAGGGGATCATAATACCGGTACAGCTCACCGTAATGATGTAATCCAGATCCTGCGCCTGCCAGCCTGCTTTTTCGAGTGCCGAGCCCAAACATTTAGCGCCTAGTTTGATGCCTTCGCGTACATAAATCTTATTCCGCTCTTCAAAGCTTAAATCACTAAAAACTTCTTCGGGCGACATAAACGAATAGCGTTTATCAACCGCTGCACCTTCGAAAATCTTTTTTACTTTTCTTACGAAGCGTTCGTCCTGGTCTTTTAACCAAACATCGAGGAATGGCAAAATCTCATCTGTTGATCGCCAGAATTCGGGCAAGGCTTTGCTTACTGCTTTTACGGTTACGCTCATATTGTTTTAATTATCCATTGGTAGCGGAAAGCCCATTTCCATTTTATCGAACCCGATTTAAGGTGTAATTGTTTCGCATATTTAACCAGGTCGGCTCTTTTAAACCCGCGGAGGATTGATACCAATCCATCCTCGCGCGACATATCGTTTAAACGGAACACATAACATAAGGCTTTAAAAAGCCGGTAAGCCAGTGCACTTCGCTGCAAATCGTTAATCACAATGCCCAATCTGGCCGATCTTTTAAAATTTTCCAGCAGCGCAATAATTTCTTCATCCTTAAAATGATGCAGGGTTAAGGTGCAAAGCATAATGTCGCAGGGTTCATCTTTGCCCAGGTCTTCAAAAATATCGCTGCAATCGTAAGTGATATTGGGATAGTTTCCGGATAAACTTTTCGCATGATCGATGGTAAACCTGTTGGCATCAATTCCTTTTAAGATAAAATTTAAACCTTTCCTTTTGGCATAACCGGCTAAAGTGCGCAGCATATCGCCGTTTCCGCAGCCAATATCAGTAATACGTATCAGTTCATCCTTTGGTTTGCTGCCGGTTAATTTTTTAACTCCGTCTAATGTAACTTTATTGCCGCCCAGGAGTTGGTTAATGCTGGCTATTTTATCCAGTGCATCGCGTAATATTTCGCCTTCCATGGCAAAATCGTCCATAATTTCGGGTGCATTGCTTCTATATGTGGTATCTACAGGCATTTATGTTGTAATGGTAATCGGTTTTCCGTGGGTTTGTTTAATAATTTGGTTGAGCAAAAAGGGCATTTTACCTAAAGTATTCATCGTAAAACGCTCAAGGTTATTATTTTTAAGCAAAGAAGATAAAATCCTGCCCATTTTTAAGCGGTTTTTAAATTCCCTGTTCCATTGCATGGTATAATAATTTTCCAGCGTGGCGCGGGAGCTGATTTTACCATTTATTTTTTGATGTAATAGTGTTGAAACGATTTTGGCACTGTGAATAGCCATCGCCATGCCATTTCCACAAAGTGGATGGATAAGTCCGGCGGTATCTCCAGTCATTAAAATGTGGTTATATACCGGTTCTTTGGCTTCAAAGGAAACCTGACTGATGGTTAAAGGCGTGTCGAATAAATTTTCTGCTTTTTCAAAAATCGCTTTCAGGTAACTGTTTTTGTAAAGGATATTTTCCTGATAGGCCAGAATGTTTTTGTGCTTTTTAAAACTTTCGTAATTGGCGAGGTAACAAATGTTTAACCGGTTATTTTCTACTTTGGAAACCCCGCAATAGCCGCCTTCGAAATTATGCAGGCTAACCACATCGTTAGGGAAATCTGCCTGATAGTGTGCCTTTACAGCCAGATATGGCGATTGCTTGCTGATGAATTTCCGGTTTAGTTTAACATCGATTGCTGATCTTTTTCCATAAGCGCCGATAACATAGGCTGCAGTAAAACTATTGGTTGCTGTTTCTACTATAAATTGATCGTTAGCGAAATTCACCTGCACAACGCGATCGTGGATTACCTTTACATTTCTACTGATAAGTTCGGTATAGAGGTAGTGGTCTATCGTGTACCTGCTAAGTCCGAAACCGCCAAGTGGTAATTTCGTTTGTATGCTTTTGCCAGAAAGGGAAGTAAAAAGCAGCTCGCTGATTAAAGCAGGCATAAGGCTTTCAATATTGAGGCCGAGCCATTTAAAATAGGGCAGTACTTCGTTCGAAATGTATTCGCCGCAAACTTTATGATGGGGATAGGGATCTTGCTCAATCAGTATCACGTTTAGCCCGAGCTTATTCAGGTGGAGTGCAGCAGTTAAGCCTGCCAATCCGCCTCCAATAATTAAAATTTCTGTTTCGGACTGCATAAGATGAGATGGAACGCTAATATAACACTTTAAATTTCTGTTTGTTCCGGTTGCAAGTCTTTAACGCGTTTGCGCCCGTTTCCAAACGAGTGCAGAAATCGCTTTATGATTACATCGTTTAAAACGATGAGTTATTGAACACTCGTTAGAAACGAGCGCTAGCTTAAAAATTAACAGCCTCACCGGGTTTAAAAACCTTTAACAGCAGCACTGCCGGTATTAATTAAACGGGATTGCAGCGATATACTTTTGTTTTCCTTCAAAAACAAAAGATTTAGCGGCAAGCCCGGCTAACATTGATCTTTACTGCAGGCATTGCTTTTCTAATGATTAGGATGTATAATCGCTTTATGATTACATCGTTTAAAACGATGATTTATTCAACACTCGTTAGAAACGAGCGTTAGCTTAAAAAGCCCGGCTAACATTGATCTTTACTGCAGGCATTGCTTTCCTAATGATTAGGATGTATAATCGCTTTATGATTACATCGTTTAAAACGATGATTTATTCAACGCTCGTTAGAAACGAGCGTTAGCACTACCTGTCGCTCCGTTCTTCCATATTTAAATCGGTATCAAACGGACTTTTGGTAAAAGGATAAATAGATTGTTTAACAAAACCTTTCGGGTAGGCTGCCTCGTGTACGCCCGTTCCGGCCGGCCATTCCTTGCCCGGTAAGTAATAGGTGCCGAACATCATGTCGATAAATGGAAATATAGAGGCAAAATTATGTCCGTAATATTTCGGGTCTTCGCAATGGTGCCAGTGGTGGTATTGTGGGGTAGTAAAAATGTATTTAAGCGGCCCGAAATTAATGCGGGTGTTGGCATGGATCAATACGGCGTGTATCGCAATGAAAATAATGTACACGTTAAAAACCGTCGATGAGAAACCTAAAACGTAAAGCGGAATAAAAGTCATGGCCCGGGTAAAAAAGATATCGATAAAATGGGTGCGGCTTCCGGCCAGCCAATCCATATTCTGCGTAGAGTGGTGTATCGAATGGAAACGCCATAAAGCTACACGAGTATGGAAAAAACGATGTGCCCAATACTGAAACAGATCTGTACTAAAGAATGCCAGGAACAAAGCCACTATAAAAGGCAAACCCTGTACCCATGCATGTACTTTATCTAATCCCATCCAGCCAAAAAATAATACGGCCGGTTTTTGTGTAATAATGCCAAAAAACTGAATAAACAGGTGGCTGATTACAAAATAGGTTAAATCAGTGCGCCACTCTTCGTGAAATTTGGTTTGCTCGTTATTTTTTGGAAAGAATAACTCCAAAGGAACAAAAATAGCGACCATCAAAAGCAGGTCTAAGATCATCCAGTCTAAACCGAAATGCCAGCTCGATTTGGCTACATCCCTGCCTTCTACACTTAATGCGCCTAATATTACCGCTAAGGCGCCCAATGCAAAACCCGGCCAGGCCCATTTAATTTTTTTGCTGAGGATTAAACTCAACAAAGAAAAAAAGAAACAGGCAATAACGCCACCCAGCATTAAAGCTTCCATGCTTTCTTTGGTGTATATTTCGCGGAATTCGGGGGTGGTTAGCTTTTCAGGATAATGAAAACATAGGATCCCTAAAAGTGCCAGTACGGCTAAGAAAATAGAAATATATCCACTGATCTGGCCCTGGCCAACAACTAATCTTTTACTAGGAGACATTAAATTATGTTTTGATAAATAACAATGATAATAAAAAAACTTAAATTATAGTTGATTTATTAGTTCAATTGTTCATTAGTCATTAGTTCATTGGTCAGCATGATGCAAAAAAATATTTAGTGTAAATCAGTGCATCTGTGGCTAAATTGTTCATTAGTCATTTGTTGATTGGTAATCGCCAACTGAAAACAGGTTATGGGTTCATTGTTCATTAGTGCACTTAGTTACTGATCATTTGAAATTGATTATTGATCATTCCATCTCCCATCTTCCATCATCCATCTTCCATTATACATCTTTCCAAACCATTTCCTCCGCTCAGGGGTTGCTTTAATGGCATGCCGGTACAAATGCCTTTCTTTTTTAAATAATCAGTATTTTTGAAACCACGATATGTTACTAAACTACCTGCGTCTTTTACTGCTCCCTTTTTCACTGCTATATGGATTGGCGATTACCCTCCGTAAAAAATTATACGATTGGGGGATGCTGCGTTCTGTAAAGTTTGATCTGCCCGTAATCTGCGTGGGGAATCTGGCTGTTGGCGGATCTGGAAAAACACCCACCGTTGAATATCTGGTGAGGTTGCTTGCCGATCATAAAATCGCGATTTTAAGCAGGGGTTATGGCCGCAAAACGAAGGGATTTATCCTTGCCGATGCCACTGCAACCGCCGAAACCATTGGTGATGAACCTTTACAGTACCATCAGAAATTTAGCAGCGTAACTGTTGCCGTGTGCGAAGACCGTGTAAAAGGTATCAACCAGCTAAAAGAAAACCATGATCTCATTATCCTCGATGATGCCTTTCAGCACCGTGCGGTACAGGCAGGTTTTAATATCCTGCTGTTCGAATTCAGAAAATTAGGGACTTTACAGTTTTTACTGCCGGCGGGTAATTTGAGGGATGTTTTTTCTTCGCGTAAACGGGCAGATGTATTATTGGTTACCAAATCGCCGGTTCCTCTATTACACGTAGCACAACAAGCCTCAATAAATGAGCTTCAGCCCAATACCAGTCAGCCTGTATTACATTCGTATTTAAAGTATGGTAAGCTGGTTCATTTATATGGAAAAGAAACCCGCGAACTCGAATCGGTAAAAGATTTTGAAATTTACCTTTTAACCGGTATTGCCAATCCGGAACCTTTAATAGAAGAACTTGGAAAATATTCCAAAACCATTAAACACGAAGAATTTCCTGATCATTATGCTTTTAAGGAAGCTGATATCAGAAAGTTTAAAAACACTTTTCTGGCCGGGATTAAAAAAGAAAAAATCATCATCACAACAGAAAAGGATAGCAAGCGTTTAAGAGCTACCGGATTTGAAGATTTACTGTTAGATTTACCTGTATATTATTTACCCATAGAGGTTGAATTATTTGAAGAAGATAAGATTACCTTTGACGAACTCATTTTAAATTATGTTAAGAGCAATAGAAGAAACCGTTGAATATATAAAACGCAAAACCGAAAATTTTAAACCAGAAATTGGCATTATTTTAGGTACTGGCTTAGGTGGCCTGGTAAAAGAAATCGAAGTAGAACATCAGTTGATGTATTCTAATATCCCAAACTTTCCCATTTCCACATTAGAATTTCATAGCGGCAAACTTATTTTTGGTACACTGAATGGTAAGAAAATTATTGCCATGCAGGGTCGTTTGCACTATTACGAAGGATACAGCATGCAGCAGATTACCTTTCCGGTAAGGGTAATGAAAGGTTTGGGTATCGAAAACCTGATCGTTTCCAATGCAGCAGGCTCATTAAACCCTGAATTTAAAAAAGGCGATTTAATGATTATTGAAGATCACATTAACTTACAGCCCGATAATCCCTTACGTGGCATCATTGAAAGTGAATTAGGTCCGCGTTTTCCAGATATGAGCCAGCCTTATAAACGCGATATTATTGCCAAAGCTTTAGAAATTGCAAAAAATGTAGATATAAAATGCCATAAAGGCGTATATGTTGCCGTTTCTGGTCCGAATTTAGAAACCAAGGCAGAATATAAATATTTACGTTTAATTGGTGCCGACGCTGTGGGTATGAGTACCGTACCGGAAGTAATTGTGGCCAATCATGCCGGTTTACCGGTTTTCGCCATTTCTGTACTTACTGATGAAGGTTTCCCTGAAGATCTGCAGCCTTTTAACTTAGATGAAATTTTAGCCGCTGCGGCAAAGGCCGAACCGAAGATGACAGAAATTTTAACCCGCTTAATTTCTGAATTGTAACATGCGTAAAATCGTTCAAATCTGTTTTTTAGTCTTCATGCTTGCCGGCATCAATAAAGCCTTTGCACAAGATTTAAAAACAAATGTGGGTACCAACAAAGAGCTCGATTCTGTTCGGAAGAAACTGGATGGCGGAAAAGATTCGGTGGTTTTTACTGCAAGGTATATCCGTTATACCAAACTTGGCCTCAGTAAAGATAGCATTGTACTGTTGCCTTTAGATACCTCTACGGTTAACATTCAGAATTATAGTCCGCTTTTGCAACCCATGCACCCTACCATCAGCACCGGAAACATGGGCTTATCTGCAAGGCCTTTATTGTACGAGCCAAGTAAAAGAATCGGTTTCGATGTAGGTTTCCACTCGCTCGATTATTACGCCTTAACGCCTGAAGATATCATTTACTATCAGGCCAGAACCCCCTTTACCAGTTTATACTTTGTTAGTGCCGGACAAAAGGAACAGCTTTTCAGGGCTATACACAGCCAGAACATCAAGAAAAACTGGAATGTTGGCGTAAATTTTAACCGGGGAGATTCCAAGGGTTTCTATGTAAGGCAACGCGGTGATAATTTAAATGTTGCCGTTTTCTCCTGGTACCAATCGCCAAGCAAGCGTTATAACATGTGGGCCTCTGCAATTTTTAACACCATGCGGGGTTACGAGAATGGATCGGTTGTGGCACAGAATATCTTCGATCCGGGATATAACGCCATCAGCAGGGATGGTGAGGCTGTAAACCTGACGGATTCAAGAAACATGTATAAGAAAAATACCGTGTTTTTAAAGCAGACTTATTACGTTGGCCGGATTGATACTTCGGCAAATGCAAATAATGCTGTTTTGCCGACTAATAAGGTTACCTATACTTTTGAGTACAATAACGACAGTTACGATTTTTATAAAAATGGTACCGATCCGAACAATGTATTGCCTCCAGGGATAAACAGTACAACCTTTACAAACGATTCTACCCATGTGCAGCACATTAAAAATGAATTTATTTATAGCTTTTTCTTAAGGCCAAAAAATTCTTCACTGATTAAAAATGAATTAAAGGTTGATGCCGGGGTAAGGCACGATTATTACAAACACGAATTTTTGGGCATTAAACAGGATGGAACAAATTACGAGCGAAGCCGTTTTGCTTATCAGAATATAACCATTTTGGGTGCTGCAGGATATCGTTTCTCTTCCAATATTGATTTTAACTTAAATGTTGAGCAGATTTTGCAGGGCGAAAACGCGGGCGATTACCTCTACGAAGCTAAAAGTAAAATTTTGCTGAGCAAATCAATCGGACGGATAGAGCTGGGTGCTTACGCACAGAACCAATCGCCGGCAACCATATTTAATTATTACCATGGCAACCACTACCAGTGGACCAATAACGATTTTAAAAACACTAAAATTGCCAACTTATCATTCAATTATATCAATGATAAATATGGCCTGAATGCAGGGGCCCGGTATATTTTAACCAGTAATTACCTGTATTTCGGAGCCGATCATTCTAATGGTACCACGGCTATTTTACCTAAACAGGCCACTGCCGATATCAGCCTGATCAGGATAGATGTATCTAAAAAATGGAGGTTTGGAAGGTTTGCAATGGAAAATTACATCGCCTACCAGAAAACCGATAACAATGCCATCTTAAGAACTCCTGATTTTTATACTTATAACAGTATTTATTTCGATAATACCTTTTTTAAGGTACTAAAAGCAAACATCGGTTTTGATGTAAGGTACAATTCTGAATATGCAAATTACCTGTATTCGCCTGCTACTGCGCAGTTTTATATAGATGAAACCAATCCGATAACATTTGCCTCAAAACCAATTGTAGATGTTTTCTTTAAAGCCAATTTAAAACGGGCAAACATATTTGTGAAATACGATTTCGTAAACCAGGGTTTATTTCAGCGGGGATACTACACTGTAAACCGGTACCCGATGCAGGATGCATTGTTAAAGTTTGGCGTAACCTGGAATTTTTACGACTAATAAATTTAAGGCATAAAAAAACCGCCCCGATTTTACATCGGGACGGTTTTTTACTTTTAAGGCTTTTCTTAGAACGAATAACCAACTGAGAAACCTAACACACGGTTAGTTAATTTGTTGGCGTTAGCCTGTCTGTCTTTTGGTGTTAAATCAGTTAAACCTAAACCGTAGTTAGCACCTACTAAAAAGCCAGAGTTTGTACGGTAAGCTAAACCAAAGTTTGCACCAAATTCTGTGCTACCATAGTTTTTGTCGCTTGCACTACCAAAAGATAAATCCCTGTCATTCGAGTTGGTAACAGTAGCACTTGTATTATTGCTGTTGTTAACCGTAGTGATTGTTGTTTGTCCTTTGTCTTTACCCGAGATGTTAAAACCAATGTAAGGACCGGCACTGATCTGAACTGCACCTGCATCACCTGTAGGGATTCTGAATACCGCATTAATTGGAACTTCAATAGCCATTAAATTTGTTTTAACAGATGAAGTTGTGGTAACGGTATTGTTTCCAATAGTTGAAGTACCTGTCGATTCAAATTTGTTACCCTTGTTCTGTAACGAAACACCTGGTTGGATAAAGAAGTTATTTCCTACACCAAAATCACCAAATGCTGTAACATTAAAACCTACATTGTTTTTTGCATTGTCGTTAAAAGCATTTGCTGCTGCATCATCGCCACCGGCATGGAACTTTGATAAGTTAACACCGGCTTTAATTCCAAAACGAGCAGTTTCACCAGTCATTTTTGTTTGTGCAAATGCACCTGTTGCCAATAAAATAACCGAAGCGCTTAATAATAACTTTTTCATAATATTTTTCTTTTAGAAGAATCTTGTTTTAAAATTTCAGGCTCTCACCTGTTGTTAATTACAAGCCTCAATTCCAAAAGCTGTGCCAAAGTATCAAGTCTGTTACATTTAAGTATCTAATATGCTGGTTTACAGTGTCTTTTTTAAGAATTTTTGGTGGAGTGATATTGATGAATAGTGATACCAATGCAGCATTTTTACTGTATAGTTAACAGGAATATCAGCAAAAATTAAGATTTTTTTAATCCTGAAAGGAATAATGCCAAAATGGTGATAATATTAAAAGTTAAGTTTTTTGCGGTTTCTTTTTGGCTGCAGGGAAAAGTACATTATTTAAAATTAAACGGTAACCCGGCGAATTAGGATGCAAACTTAAATCTGTTGGTGGATCGCCAACCGCGTGCTGGTAATCTTCCGGATCGTGGCCACCATAAAAAGTAAACTGACCTTTTCCTATCTCGCCATGCAAATACCTTACCTCGGCAGCACCTTTATTTTCGCCCAGAACAGTTACACTGGTTTTAACCAGGCTTTTTCTAAAAGAGGTTGTTTGGCCCATAAAACCTTTAATCACCTTATCATGATCCTGGGTAAGCATGGTGGGCACCAGGTCCCATTTGGCAGAAAAATCGAATAAGGTAAAGTAATCGTTGCTTTGGTTTAGCGTACGCGTCTGCGTAGCATCAATATCCGAAAATTCATAATTCATCGGATTATTGTCCAGCTTAAAATTCTGGAAGGCCAATGTTTTGTTAAAATCCAGTTTAGCCTGCGCATTTGGGTCTGCAGGATCGCCGTCGAACATTTGTGAACAGATATCTACCCCATCAGCAGCCAGCGCAATATCAAAACTATCCGTACCAGAGCACATGGCAAAGAGAAAACCTCCGCCTGCACAATACTCTTTAATGTGTTTGGCCACCGCCAGTTTCATTTCTGATACTTTTTTATAGCCCATGCGTTTTGCTAAAGCTTCCTGGTTTTTAACATCTTCCTGGTACCAGGTGGCATACCTGAAATTGGCCCAGAAACGCCCGTATTGCCCGGTAAAATCCTCATGGTGCAAATGCAGCCAGTCGTATTTGCTTAGTTTATCCTGAAGTATGTCGTCATCATAAATCACATCGTAAGGAATTTCGGCATAAGTAAGCACCAAAGTAACCGCATCATCCCACGGTAATTTACTTTTAGGAGAATATACCGCGATTTTGGGTGTTTTCTCCAGTTTCACCATTTCCATATTTACGGAGGGATCGCTGATTTCGTTCAGTAAACTCACTACTTTACCATCAGCAATTACTTCGTAAGATACCCCGCGGATTTTCAATTCATCTTCTACCGCTTTGTTGTATTTGATTAAAAAGCTTCCGCCACGGTAATTCAACAGCCAGTCAACCTCCAGCTGCTTGCTGATGGTCCAGTAGGCAATTCCGTATGCTTTCAGGTGGTTTTTTTGGTCTTCATCCATATAAATTAAGAGCGATGAAGCCCTGAGTCCTAAAGAACAAAGCAGGCAAAAGAGGAGGATATAATATTTCTTTATCAAATCGGTATGCTTAAAACACTAAAATACCGCATTTAAACTGGATAGAAAAATTTAATGATGTTATAAGTTATACAATTTTGTTATTTTTGCCCTCTACCAAAAAAAATGAGCAATTTTTTTAGGCAAATAAAATTTAAAATTAGTACCGATATTAATATGAGTAAAGCAATAATAAAAACAGAAAAAGGCGAAATGACCGTAGAATTCTACGAAAACGATGCGCCGAAAGCCGTTGCAAACTTTAAAAAATTAGCTAAAGAAGGCTTTTATGATGGTGTAACTTTTCACCGTGTAATCCCTAATTTTATGGTTCAGGGTGGATGCCCGAATTCAAAAGATCCGGCTAAAGCACATTTGGCAGGTACTGGTGGACCGGGTTACAAAATCGATTGCGAACTTGACGGAGAAAACCAATATCATGACCGAGGCGTATTATCAATGGCACATGCCGGCCGTAACACCGGTGGGTCACAATTTTTTATCTGCCACAGCAGAGCCAATACTGCGCATTTAGACCGTAACCATACTTGTTTTGGTAAAGTTGTTGAGAATGTAGATCTTGTTGACGATATCCGCCAGGGCGATAAAATTTTGAACATAGAGGTTTTAGAAGACTAAAAAATAGATGCGAGATTTGAGACATTAGATTTGAGACTTGATTTTCTCTGATTGATGCTCCTATCTCATTAATAATTGAACAAAGAGCTTTAGTTATTTGATTTGAGTGATTTCTCATATCTCATATCTCGAATCTCATATCTCAAAAAAATATGAATTTAAGAGGAATTGTTGCCGTATCCGGCAGACCAGGTTTGTTTAAACTGGTTGGACAAAATAAAGTGGGTTATATTTTAGAGGGTTTAGATGCCCAAAAAACTAAAATTGTAGCCAACATTACCAATACTAAACTGGCTTCGTTAGAAGACATTACTGTATATGGTGAAGAGGAAGAAATTAAACTGGCAGATATTTTTGCTAAAATTTCTGAAAAGGGATCCACTCCGGATTTAAAAGGCGATTTACGTGCTTACTTCTTAGAAGTAGCTCCGGGCCACGATCAGGATAAGGTTTATGCTTCGGATATGAAGAAAATCATTACCTGGTATAACCTGTTGAAAGATCTTCCTTTATTTACTGAAGAAACTCCGGAAACTCCAGGAACAGCAGCAGAAGTTAAATTATCAGAAGAAAAAGCAGCAGCAGATAAGAAAACTAAAGCTGGTGGCGCAAAAGCATCAGCAAGTGCTAAAGCAACTACTAAAACTTCGGCTCCTGCAAAGAAAGCAAGCATGACAAGTAAAAAAGGCGTTTAAGCTTTATTTACTTTGCAATAAAAACACCAGGCAGATCTGTCTGGTGTTTTTTTATGGGTTTAATCGAAGAAATACCAAAGCAAGGCTACAATTACCAATGAAGCAATGATGCTGATCCATAAGTATTTATTGTTGCGGTTCTGATCACTTTTGTACCTGTATTCCCGTTTATATTTATCTAATAGCATAATTTCTTTTATTTAATGATGATTTTAATCTAGTTTTTCCATATTTCAGCCCCACTCTCCATCTTCCATTTGACATCTTCCATCCCTAAGCGTGATGATAAGGTTCTCCTTTTAAAATGCTAAATCCGCGGTAAAGCTGCTCAACAAAAAATAACCTGATCATTTGGTGCGAAAAAGTCATATCCGATAGAGAAATTAAACCATTTGCCCTTTTGTAAATACTTTCGTCAAAACCATAGGGCCCGCCGATAATAAAAATAAGGTGCTGTACGCTACCAACCATCTGTTTATTTAAATAGTTGGAAAATTCTACCGACGAATATTTTTTTCCTTTTTCATCTAATAAAATCACAACATCGCCATTATTAATTTGTTTGTGCAGTAACTCCGCTTCTTTTGCTTTTTGCTGCGCCTCACTCAGGTTTTTAACGTTTTTTACATCAGGTATGGCTAAAAAACTAAAGTTAATATAATGTTTCAGGCGGTTGATGTATTTATCAATTCCCTCAATTAGATATTTATCTTCAGTTTTGCCAATGGCGATCAGGGTAATCTTCATTTAATATTTTGCCTATCTTTAGAATTTGGAGTTCCAAACTTAGAGAAAATTGTAACAAAAAATACAATCTATCCATCTGATAGCTCCGGAAATGTATATTGAATATAAATCATGCTAAAACAAAAACAAGAAATAATTGCCGCTTACGATCAGAAAATTAAAGAAGTAACAACAGCCATCAGTCAGAGCAAAAAACTGATTGATCAGCTTTCTTTTGTGCGCATTGGTTTATTCCTGGCCGAAATTTTACTATTTATTGCACTGGTTAGCTCGGCAGATGATAATCTGCGAACTTTAATTCAGATCGGTTTAATGCTGCCTGTAATTGCATTTGCCTTTATTGTGCGCCGGCAAAGTAAGCTCGATCGCGAAATCGATTATAAAAAACAGCTTTTGTGGGTTTATCAGAACGAGTGGAATGTTTTAAACGGAAACGTGAACGGATACGACCAGGGTACTGCTTTTGAATCGGAATTGCATCCTTATGCTGCTGATCTTGATATTTTTGGACATGCCTCATTATTCGCGCTGGTTAACCGTTGCAGCACCAAAAGCGGAAATAATATTTTGGCCAAAAATTTAGGAGAAAAATCTACACGCGATAAGATGCTGCAGAGACAGGAAGCGGTAAAAGAAATAATTGAAAAGATAGATGAGACCTATAGTTTCAGGGCTAATCTGCATGGCTACGATCCGGATAAGATAGAGCAGATTAAAATGCAGTTGAAGTATCAGTTGGGAGCGCAACTGGAATTTGTAGCCGGAAAATTTTTACGGATTTACGTTAAATTAGTCCCTTACCTGTCTATCGCGCTGGTTTTGGCGGGATTATTTGTAAGCAGTGTTTTCTGGAAAGTTTTAATCCTGCTTTGCATTATCCACATTGGATGGAACGTATTATTGGGAGCAAAGATCAATAAGGTTTTTTATAGTTTCGGTGGAAGTTCTAACCTGTTAAACGGATATGCAAGCGCTATTTTATGGACAGAAAATCAAAACTGGAAGAGCCCTTACACCTTGAATTTATTAGACTCGAAAATTCCGGTGAGTAAAGAAATTAAAAGCCTGTCTAAAATTATCGAAAATTTTGATGCAAGGCTTAATATTATCGTTGGTGGAATATTGAATGCAATTTTATTATGGGATTTAAGGTGTTGTGTTAATCTTGATAAATGGTATAAATCGTCTTCAAATGATGTAGTTACAGCCCTCCATCACCTGGGAGATTTTGAAGAACTGATTTCGCTGGCCACCACAGCTCATAATCATCCTGACTGGATTTTTCCGGTACTTACTGATGACTTTGCCCTTTCGGCTATCAATATCGGGCATCCGCTTATTAATGAAAAATTAAGGATAAACAATGATTTTCATCTGAAAGCAAAACCAACCGTTGATATTGTAACGGGATCTAACATGGCGGGTAAAAGCACTTTTCTCCGCACTTTGGGCATTAATATGATATTGGCTTATGCAGGTGCACCGGTTTGTGCCAAAAGTATGGAATTATCTGTTTTCTCGATTAATACTTACATGCGGATTAAAGATTCGCTAAACGAAAGCACTTCTACATTTAAGGCAGAATTAAACCGTTTGAAAATGATTTTAGATCATGTGGTAAAAGACAAAGATACCCTTGTACTGATTGATGAAATGCTCCGTGGTACCAATAGCAGGGATAAATACCTGGGGTCGAAAGTTTTTGTAGAAAAACTGATTGCCGAAAAAACACCTGCGCTTTTTGCCACTCATGATCTGCAACTGGCCGATCTGATTATTGACCACCCGGAAACGGTTCGTAATTTCCATTTCGATATCCAGATTACAGAAGGCGAAATGAAATTTGATTATCTGCTTAAACAAGGACCCTGCAAAACTTTTAATGCTGCCATTTTACTGAAAGAAATTGGGCTGACTTTGGATTAGTGAGGTATCAGCAGCACTGTAGAAAGATATTTATATTAATCGGATGTAACTCCAAACTGCACAGGAAAATAGAATTAGAAAATCCATAGAATTTTTATCTTGGTTTAAAAAAACGCTAAACTCAATCTAAATTAAATGTATATGAAACAATCGCTCACTTATACTTTAAAAGTAACATTAACCACTCTGTTGCTTTGCACACCGATTACTTTCGCAATCATGATGGGCTATCTTAGGCTGTTGCCACTTATATCTTCAAATTACAGTTTCAATGTTAACCTGGATATAAAAGATGCTGCTGTATTTATTGTATTAACTTTCTGCACACTTTTATTTAATATGAGGAAAATTGGCGGCACCGCACCAGTAACTTATAATAAACCTAATATTATAACCAATGCAATGATGACTTCAATTGCGATCTTTTTGGTTTATCTATGGTTTCGGGAAAAATTAATGTACCTTTCAATTGATGAATTCTTAATCACATATGGTCCTACATTTCTCATTACCTTTATTTGCATGAGGGTTTATGCACTAAGAAATGAAGAAAGCCAGGCTAAATTAATTTAAAAATTGCACAGCCTGCACGTTAATTAAACCTGTTATCCCGGTACTGTTTTGGCGAAATGCCTATAATGCTCGAAAAAAGTCTGCTGAAATAATAAGGATCGTTAATGCCGATTTTTTGGGCGATTTCATTGATCCGCAAATTGGTGAACAGTAAATATTGGGTGGTTTTCTGAATTTTGAGCTGGTTAAAGTAATCGATAGGAGAGGTTCCTGTTTTCTTTTTAAAGATCGCTGATAAATAAGATGGTGATAGGTAAACCGCCAAAGCCAGTTCTTTTAAACTCAGCATTTTTTCAATATTGTTCCGCATAAAATCAATAACTTCTTCTACTTTATCAGGCTCAATAATTTTGTCAGTCTGTTTATCGGTAAAAATAATTTCTGCAATGTAGTGGTGGAAACATAAATTGGCATAAATGATGTTTTCTTTGCTAAAGCCTCTCTCCAGCCGGTTATAAATGGTATCAAACAGGATCTTCCGTTCTTCGTTAAAACCTGCATAGGCTTTGTATTGCTGTAATGACTCCACAATATTGTCGGCACCGGTCCCTGAAAAGTGGAACCAATAAATAGTCCATGGTAAAATCGGATCAGCCTGATAAATATGTGGTGTTTTTTTAGGGATGATGATGAAGTTACCGGCTTCTACATGATAAGACGTGCCCTGAAATTCAACATTTCCCTTGCCTTCGGTACAATAAATTAAAATGTGCTGATCAGCTCCATGGTTTCTTCGGGCGTAGTGATTCAGTGCCTTACGGTAATAGCCAATATCGGTAACAAATAAATTGTTGATTATTCCGTTGGCAATGCATTGTTTTAAAAGTACATTCTTTGGAATGATAATGGATTTTTGGAAATCGAAATCATTTTTTTCTCTAATCGGACGTTTTTCCATATTTAATTTCTAAAGAAAAAGTAAAATAATCCATCTTTTGCACAAATTAATACATTTTTGGCTATTATATTTTTATTCACCTTTGGTTTTACAGTAACTGTAAATTAGCAATTTAGGCTAAGAGCTGCTCCCGTTATGGTTTTGACAGATGTTTAGCTTGGTTTAACTTTGTGTATAAATACAAAACTGCTAAAAATTAATTTAAGTTTATTCTAACCAATGGTATTGAAAAAGAAAATGTTATTTACGGCCGGCTTCGCACTGGTTGTGATCACTTTAATTGCCTTTTCACTTTTTTCTTCAGAAAAACAGATTGATTTTAACGCGCAGGTAAAACCTATTCTGAATAAAAAATGTATTTCGTGCCATGGCGGGGTTAAGCAACAGGGTGGTTTTAGTGTGTTGTTTAGAGAAGAAGCTTTGGCCAAAACCAAAAGTGGTAAACCTGCAATTATCCCCGGAAATCCGGAAGATAGCGAATTTATCAAACGCTTAAAATCCAACGATCCTGAAGAAAGGATGCCATATAAGCACCCTGCCTTAAATACTGATGAAATTGATATACTGAGTGGCTGGATAAAACAAGGGGCAAAATGGGGTAACCACTGGGCCTATGTAAGTGTAAAGCCAACTGAGGTGCCCGATGTAAGTAACGACTGGATCCGTAACGATCTGGATAAGTTTATTTTTGCCAAACTGGAAGAAAATAAACTCGAACCTTCTAAAACGGCTGATAAAGCTACCTTATTAAGAAGGGTAAGCCTGGATCTGATTGGTACCTATCCTTCAGATCAGCTGGCGAAATTTTACCTCAACAGTACTAACGAACAGCAGGCTTACAATGTACTGGTTGATAGTTTATTGGCTTCGCCGAAATTTGGCGAACGCTGGGCATCTATGTGGCTTGATATTGCCCGTTATGCTGATACCAAGGGTTATGAGAGCGATCCGAACCGGAATATCTGGAGTTACCGCGATTGGGTAATTAAGGCCTTTAACAAAGATATGCCTTACAATCAGTTTATTACTGATCAGATTGCCGGCGATTTGTTTCCAAAACCAACCGATGCTCAATATATTGCAACAGCCTTTAGCAGAAATACCCCTACCAATGATGAAGGCGGGACCAATAACGAAGAATTTAGAACAGCAGCCGTTTTAGACCGTGTAAATGCCACATGGGAAGGTTTGATGAGCACTACATTTTCATGCGTACAATGCCATAGTCACCCTTACGATCCCTTTAAACACGACGAATACTATAAATTCATGTCGTATTTTAATAACACCAGGGATGAAGATGTTTCAGAAGAATATCCGCTGTTTAAAAATTTCAACGATAGTCTTAAAAATCAGCTTAACCTGTTAACCAGCTGGGTTAAAAATGTTGCAGGCAAAGAAAGGGCATCAGAAGTTGAATTGTTTTTAAAAACCGGTCAGCCTGCCATCAATTCTACCACAGCCGATCAATTGGTAAATTCGGTTATTGGCAATAATAATATTGCCTTGTACTTTAAAAACAGTTCGTCAGCGAGATTAAAAATGGTTAACCTCGCAAATGTTGATCAGCTGATCATGCGTTATAACTGCAGCAAAGCAAACGGCACCATGAGTTTACATTCAGGTTCGCCAAACGGGCCGGTTTTAAAATCGTGGAAGCTGGCGCAAACCAGTGGCTATCAGAATGTGGAAATCGATTTCCCAAAGCAAACCGGGGTAAAAGATGTGTACCTGAAATACACCAATGCTTCAGTAAAAAATCCTGACGAATTTATGGTGTACTTCGATTGGTTTTATTTTACCAGACAGTTTCCCGGAAAAGGCAGGCCAGAGTACTTAACCTATAAAAAAACATTTAATACTTTAATGGATGCGCAGGTGCCTACTACACCAATTATGGTCGAAAATCCATTAAGTATGCAGCGTAAAAATTATGTATTTGAGCGTGGTGCCTGGACGTCAAAAGGTAAAGAAGTAAAAGCAGGGGTACCGAATTCGCTGGCTTTTGCCATGCCTAAAAATGCACCAGATAACCGGATGGGTTTAGCGATGTGGCTTACCGATAAAAGAAATCCGCTCGTATCCCGTACCATGGTAAACCGTTTATGGGAGCAGCTTTACGGTGCCGGTTTGGTTGAGACCCTCGAAGATATGGGCACGCAGGGGATGGCGCCATCCCACCAGGAACTTTTAGATTTTATGGCTTACCAGTTTATGTATAAATACAACTGGAGTGTTAAAAAAATGCTGAAAGAGCTTGTTATGATGGCTACTTACCGGCAGGACAGTAAAGTATCGAATGAATTAAAAGAAAAAGACCTCTTTAATAAGTTTTATGCACGCGGCTCGAGGGTGAGGTTAAGTGCAGAGCAGATCAGAGACCAGAGTTTAGCCGTTTGTGGGGTGTTGAGCAATAAAATGTATGGTCCGCCGGTAATGCCATGGCAGCCTGAAGGGATTTGGTTTTCGCCTTATAACGGTGCCAAATGGATAACCAGTGGGGGCGAAGAACAATATCGCAGGGGAATTTATACCTATTGGAAACGCACAGCCCCTTATCCATCTGCCATCGCTTTTGATGGCGCTTCAAGAGTAGTTTGCAGTCCGCGGCGTATTCGTACCAACACGCCGTTGCAGGCATTGGTTACCCTAAATGATAGTGTTTATATCGATCTGGCGAGAAAACTTGCCCTCCGTATGGAAAAAACAGGCGGAAATACCAGTAAAACCAAAATTGCAAAGGGCTACGAAATGATTTTATATAAAAGCATTCCTCAAAACAGATTAAAGGTATTTGAAGACCTTTACGCCAAGGCTTTTGAGGAGTTTAAAAAGAATTCGGCAAGTGTTTCGGCATTTATGGGCGATAAACAAAAAAAATATAAACCGGAAGATGCTGCAATGGTGTTAGTGGCCAATGCCATGCTCAATCTGGATGAAGTAGTTACTAAAAATTAATCTGATCAGGTTATGACGAGAGACGAATTAAATGCACATCGGTTAATTAAAGAAGCGCATGAGGCAAACGCAAGGCTCCACTCCAGACGGCAGTTTTTAAAAGAAAGTGCCATGGGGCTTGGTGCTTTGGCAATGGGATCGTTATTGGGGAGCTGTGGCAATCTTTTTTCAGCTAAACAAACCAGGATCGCCTATGATCCTGCACATCCTTTATTGCCAAAATCGCCTCCACTTGTTGGTAAGGCTAAAAGTGTAATTTATTTGCACATGGCTGGTGCGCCCTCACAACTGGAACTATTCGATTTTAAACCCGAACTAATGAAAATGGATGGACAGGATTGTCCACCTTCTTTACTGGCCGGTAAAAAGTTTGCTTTTATTACCGGGGTGCCTAAAATGCTCGGTCCGCAGGCAGTTTTTGCCAAACACGGTCAGTCTGGTGCTTTGGTGAGTGATAATTTACCTCATTTTTCTACCATGGTAGATGATGTAACCTTTTTAAAGGCCGTAAAAACCGATCAGTTTAATCACGCACCGGCGCAGCTTCTGGTACACACGGGTTCGCCCCGGTTAGGCCGGCCGAGTATGGGCAGCTGGGTAACTTATGGTTTGGGTTCAGAAAACCAGAACCTGCCGGGTTATGTGGTGTTAACCAGCGGAGGCAGTTTCCCTGATGCCGGTAAAAGTGTTTGGGGAAGTGGTTTCTTGCCATCGGTTTACCAGGGCGTACAATGCAGGAGCGAAGGCGATCCGGTGTTGTTTATTAAAGATCCTGATGGAATGAACCGTGATTTGAGAAAAGCCTCCATAGAAGCCATTAACAAAGCCAACGAGCAGCAATATCAGGAATATAACGATCCGGAAATTTTGTCGCGGATAGCCCAGTATGAAATGGCTTACCGCATGCAGATATCGGCACCTGAAGTAATGAATATTAATGATGAACCCGCCTACATCCACGAAATGTATGGCACACAGCCCGGTAAGGCCTGTTTTGCCAACAATGTGTTGCTTGCACGGAAACTGGTAGAAAAAGGCGTGCGGTACATTCAGTTATTCGATTGGGGCTGGGATGCGCATGGCGATAACCCGCACAATTCGCTTAATATAGGTTTGAAAAATAAATGCAGAAGCATCGACAGGCCAATCACAGCGCTATTGCTTGATTTAAAACAACGCGGTTTATTAGAAGAAACCCTCGTAGTTTGGGGCGGCGAATTTGGCCGTACACCGATGATGGAAAACCGGAACGGGATACAAAACCCATTTAAAGGAAGAGATCATCATACTGAGGCATTTACCATTTGGATGGCCGGAGGCGGTGTTAAAAAAGGCTTTACACATGGCGAAACCGACGAAATAGGCTATAGTGCCATTAGCGGAAAAGTTGATGCCTTCGATATTCAGGCTACGATATTAAACCAGCTTGGTTTTGATCACGAGCAATTTACCTATCCTTTCCAGGGCCGTCCGTTCAGGTTAACCGATGTAGCAGGGAAAGTGATAACCGAGATTGTAGCTTAATTAGTGCGAAGTCCGAAGTCCGAAGTCGATCAGACTATCAACCAATAATCAATATTCAATAACCAATTGACAATGAAATAGTTAACAATTGGCTATGGACTATGAACCAATCAACTATTGACCAATAAACAAATGCTAAATGAACCAATGAACCAAACAAGAAGAAAATTTTTACAAAATACAGCGGTTGTTACGGCGGCTTCCATGCTGGCTCCAATACAGAATATCAGTGCTAACCCGTTTAAAAATATGAAAGCTAAGGCAGGATACGAACTGTTATTTATGCAAACCGATTGGGGTTTCGAAGGTACACGGGACGAATTTTGTGCTGCGGCTAAAAAAGAAGGTTACGAAGGGATAGAAGTGTGGTGGCCAGGTGAGGATAAAGCGGTAAAAGAGCTGTTCGATGCTGTAAAAAAGTATAAACTGGAGATTGGTTTTTTATGTGCAGGATCGCAATCAAATATAACAGAACACCTGGCTTCCTTCAAAAAGAGCCTGGATGCCATTTGCGCTAATAGTTATCAAAAACCGGTTTACATCAATTGCCATTCGGGAAAAGATTATTTCACTTATGAGGAAAACAAACAGATTATCGATTACGTAACAGCTAAAAGAACATCATCCGGGATACCGATTTACCATGAAACCCATCGCAGCCGGATGATGTTCGCGGCACCGGTTGCCAGGAATTTTGCAGAAAAAAGCCCTGAGCTCAGGTTTACGCTGGATATTTCGCATTGGTGTAATGTGCACGAAAGTTTATTGTCTGATCAGAAACAGACCATCGATTTTATTCTGGAAAAAACAGATCATATCCACTCGCGGGTAGGGCATCCCGAAGGACCGCAGGTTAACGATCCTCGTGCACCAGAGTGGACAAAAGTAGTAGAAGCTCACCTGGCCTGGTGGGACAAGGTAATTGAACGTAAAAAGAAAAACGGAGAAAGGATGACCATCCTTACCGAATTTGGTCCGGCTGATTATATGCCAACTTTGCCTTACACCCGCCAACCTGTTGCTGATCAGTGGGCAATAAATGTTTATATGATGAACTTGTTAAGAAAAAGGTATCAGTAAAATGTTAGATTTTTTTGGCCGTTTTCACCCGGTTTTTGTCCACCTGCCGATTGGGATTTTATTATTGGCCTGCATTTGTATTCTTTTATCTTTTAAGCCAAAATTTACCGGTTTAAAGTTTGCCATCCCGTTGATGCTGCTTTTAGGATCTTTAAGTGCTGTTGTTTCCTGTATAACAGGATATCTTTTGGCCAATGGCGGTGATTATGAGGGTAACCTGGTGAGTTATCACCAATGGATGGGCATTAGTGTGGCTATTTTATCAATCATTTTATGGGCCATTTATAAAAAGGTTAAATCCAACGGTATATTGGGGGCAGTTGCAGCAATTCTTGTGTTGGTGATTTCCATTACTGGCCATCTCGGTGGTTCTTTAACCCATGGAGCCGATTATTTAACTGCTCCGCTTACATCAGGAAGTACAAAAGGAGGAGCCGCCATCCCGCCAATTCCCAATGTGCAAGAAGCTATTATTTATCAAAATGCTATTCAACCATTATTAAAAAGCCGTTGTTACAGCTGCCATGGTAGCGAAAAGCAAAAAGGCAGGTTACGGTTAGATCAGGAGGAGTATATTTTAAAAGGCGGCGAAGACGGGCATACAGTTGTTAAAGGAAAAGCGGAGGAAAGTGAACTGATCAAGCGGATTCTCCTTCCTTTAAGCGATGAAGACCACATGGCGCCAAAAGAAAAACCACAGCTTACTACCAATGAAATTGCGTTGTTAAAATGGTGGATCAATAATGGTGCTGATTTTAAAAAGAAATTTAAAGATCTGCCGCAAAATGATGAAATGGAACCGGTACTGGCCAGTTTGCAAAAAGGAGAAAATGCAGGAGCTGAAATAAAAGATAGTGATATCCCCAAAGATGAGGTTTCTGCTGCTGATGATAAAGTGCTGAAAAAATTGGCAGATGCAGGTATTACAATCGTTCCGGTTGCACAAAATACAAATTATCTTTCTGCAAACTTTGTCAATGCGCAATCAATGGGAAAAGACGTTTTGGATCTCCTTAAATCAATCGATAAACAATTGCTTTGGCTTAAGTTAGAAAATGCTAAGGTAAACGATCAAACATTAACCGCCATTAAAAATTGTAAAAACTTAAGCAGGTTAAACCTGAACAATACCAAAATAACTGACGCCGGTTTAATAGCGTTAAAAGATTTAGATCAGTTACAATCGCTGAGTTTAGTAGGAACAAAAATTACCGCTAAAGGGATTAATCAGTTAAAAAAACTTCAAAATTTAAAATTTTTGTACATCTACCAAACTGGTGTAAATAAAGCAGATTTGGCCAGTATAAAAAAACTTTTACCGAAAGTGAGCCTAGATACCGGAAATTATAAAGTACCAATGCTTGCGCAGGATACCACAGTTGTTAAGCCATAGTAATATCGAAAAACAGTCATTTCATTACTGTTTAGCGCGCTTTCTGTTAAAAAGTTATTGCTTAACGATTTGTTAATATTAAACTTGCAACTTATGGCAATTAATTGGTAAACAATGGTCAATGCGAGCAATTTTGGTCAGGATTTTTTGTGGGGAGTAGCTACTGCTGCCGCCCAGATAGAGGGTACTGCAACCCAATATGGCAAAGGTCCTTCCATTTGGGATACCTTTACCGCAAAAAATGGAAAAATAAAAAAGAACCACAAATTAGATCCGGCCTGCGATTTTTACCACCGTTATACCGAAGATGTTGCCCTGGTTAAACTTTTAGGTTTTAAAGTCTTCAGGTTTTCTATTGCATGGTCGCGGATTTTGCCCGGAGGCAGGGGAGAAATCAATCAGGAAGGCATCAGGTTTTATCACAATTTAATCGATGAGTGTCTATCAAACGGAATTATCCCTTACATTACACTTTATCACTGGGATTTGCCCCAGGCTTTAGAAGATGAAGGCGGTTGGACCAGCTTCAGTATCAATGCCGCTTTTAATGCTTTTGTAAGCATCTGTGCTTTAGAATATGGCGACAAGGTAAAAAACTGGATTGTATTGAACGAACCTTTTGGTTATACCTCTTTAGGTTATATGCTCGGCATCCATGCACCCGGTAAAACGGGCCTAAGCAATTTCTTTCCTGCTGTATTGCATACTGCTCTGGCACAGGCCGAAGGGGGCAAGATTTTACGTGCAGAAATTAGCAATGCCAATATTGGTACCACTTATTCCTGCTCAGAAATTATCCCGAATACACAAAGTGATAACGACATCCTTGCCGCAAAACGCGTAGATTGTTTAATGAACCGTTTATTTATAGAGCCTGCACAAGGAATGGGTTTTCCAACCGCTGACTGGGATTTGCTCGAAAAATTTCAGATCGAATATGGTACATGGCGGCTACAGGAGCGGATGAAGTTTGATTTCGACTTTATCGGCCTTCAAAATTATTTTCCGCTGGTGGTAAAATATAATGCTTTTATTCCTGTAATCCAGGCTTGGGAAGTAAAAGCCAAAAGCCGGAAAAAGCCGCATACTGCCATGGGCTGGGAAATTAATGCCGATAGTTTTTACAATATCGTAAAGCAGTTTGCGGCCTATCCAAATGTTAAAAATATCATCATTACTGAAAATGGTGCAGCTTATCACGACAAGCTAGCTAATGGCAGAGTAGAAGACCCTGAACGGATTGAATATTTTAAGCTTTATCTCAGTGCGCTTTTGAAGCTAAAAAACGACGGCGTAAATGTTACCGGTTACATGGCCTGGACATTGATGGATAATTTTGAGTGGGCCGAAGGTTTTACAGCCAGATTCGGCTTAATTTACAACGATTTTAAAACCCAGCAGCGCACCATTAAAGATTCCGGGTATTGGTGGCAGGATTTTCTGAAAAGGTAGCGGATAAGCTGCGGTTTTCTCTTTCTTTGCTGAACAAATTCTTATGTTTGGTTTATGAACGATAGAACAATTGTTTACAGCACCTACTATAATCCCATAGAAGCCAATATTATAAAGGCCAAACTGGAAGACAGCGGTTTTGCCTGTTTCCTTGCCGATGAAAATGTAGCTACATTAAACCCTCTTTACAATCAGGCCATCGGCGGCGTAAAACTGATCGTTTTTGAAAGAGATGTAGAAGCAATCAATAATTTGCTGGCGGAAGATAATAGCCTGAATATTGGATCAGCTGATGAAACGGGCGATAATGAAGAACCAGCAGAAGAACAGCCTGATTGCCCAAAATGCGGTTCAAAAAATGTAGGTTATGGAATGGCTACCGATAAAAAATATAGCCTTTGGGCTACTATACTTGCCTTTTTAACATTTACCACGCCAATTAAAGCTAATAAGTGTTACCATTGCTACAATTGTGGTTACGAGTTTAAATAAGATTGAGAACATTTTTTGAAGCGCAGTGTCAGTAGCCATATTAAAGTTGGTTCCCGTGCTTCGCTGTATCCTTGCGCTTCGCTTCAGGGATGCCGCTGCGCCCGGGGCTAGAAAGTTCCTTTACTGCAGGAAAGACAAAACCTCACTTCATTGTATTCAAGCAGGTATTTGTTGAATAAAGCATTTTTTGGGTAAAAAGTATTCCTGCTTCTGATCTCTAAACCCGATATACGCGTATGCTGGTTTTTTCTAAACAGCAGCAGCATTAGCGGGACCAACCCCAACCTAAGCATTACTACACCTGCTTTCCAAATAAAAAAAAAATCTCATTTATTTAGCCTTCCAAAATAACGGTAGAGATTGCTTCGCCGGCTTAAAAAGCCTTCTCGCAAACGAGTTTTACAATAAAAAATCCCGTTCTGATTTAACAAAACGGGATTGATATTTTAGACTCCAGACTTAGGAATAAAGACTCTGGACTAATTAAAGCGCTGACTTAGCCGCTGCTTCAGCCCTGATGATATTTAATGCACCTCCAGCTTTAAACCACTCAATTTGTTGAGCGTTATAACTGTGGTTTACAGGGAACGATTCTTCTGTGCCATCAGCGTGGTGTAAAAGCAAAGTTAATGGTTGGTCAGGAGCAAAGGTTGTTAAGCCTAAGATATCGATGGTATCATCTTCCAGGATTTTATCGTAATCTTCTTTATTGGCAAACGTTAAACCCAGCATTCCTTGTTTCTTAAGGTTGGTTTCGTGGATACGGGCAAAAGATTTTACCAATACAGCACGCACACCTAAGTGACGAGGCTCCATAGCAGCATGCTCACGAGATGAACCTTCACCATAGTTTTCATCACCCACAACGATCGATCCTAAACCAGCCGCTTTGTAATCGCGTTGTGTTGCAGGAACCGGACCGTATTCGCCGGTGAGTTCATTTTTAACATTATCTGTTTTATCGTTGAAGAAGTTAACTGCACCGATAAGCATGTTGTTAGAAATGTTATCTAAGTGACCACGGAATTTTAACCATGGACCAGCCATAGAAATGTGATCGGTTGTACACTTTCCTTTGGCTTTGATTAAAAGTTTTAAACCTTTTAAATCTGTACCTTCCCAAGGGGTAAATGGATCTAATAATTGTAAACGGTGAGAAGTTGGAGAAACCAAAACCTCAACTTTAGAACCATCAGCAGCTGGTGCCTGGAAACCTGCATCTTCTACAGCGAAACCTTTTGTTGGCAATTCATCACCTGTAGGTGGATCCAATTTAACCTGCTCGCCTTTATCGTTTGTTAACGTATCGGTTAATGGATTAAAACCTAAATTACCAGAAATGGCAATTGCAGCAACCATTTCTGGCGACGCTACGAAAGCAAAAGTATTAGGGTTACCGTCAGCACGTTTAGCAAAGTTTCTGTTAAACGAGTGTACAATTGTATTTTTTTCTGCTTTTTCTGCACCTGTACGGTCCCACATACCAATACATGGTCCGCAGGCGTTGGTGAAGATTGTTGCATCTAAATCTTCGAAAGTTTTTAAGAAACCATCACGGTTAGCCGTGTAACGCACCTGCTCAGAGCCCGGGTTAATACCGAAAGCCGATTTAGTAACCAAACCTTTAGCAATAGCCTGGTTTGCGATAGAAGCCGCTCTTGATAAATCTTCGTAAGAAGAGTTGGTACAAGAACCGATCAGTCCCCATTCTACTTTTAAAGGCCAGCCGTTTTTCTCTGCTTCCACTTTCATCTGAGAAACCGGAGTAGCTAAATCAGGTGTAAACGGACCGTTTAAATAGGGTTCTAATTCATCAAGATTAATTTCGATCACCTGATCGAAATAATTTTCCGGATCAGCATAAACTTCATCATCACCTGTTAAATATGCAGCAATTTTGTTAGCTTCATCAGCCACTTCATCTCTGCCTGTAGCACGTAAATAACGCTCCATGCTTTCATCGTAACCGAAGGTAGATGTGGTAGCACCAATTTCTGCACCCATGTTACAGATGGTACCTTTACCCGTACAGCTTAAGTTGATAGCACCATCGCCAAAATATTCTACAATTGCACCGGTACCACCTTTTACGGTAAGGATACCTGCAACTTTAAGGATAACATCTTTCGCAGCAGTCCAGCCGTTCAATTTTCCTGTTAATTTAACACCGATTAATTTAGGGAATTTAAGCTCCCATGGTAAGCCAGCCATTACATCACAGGCATCAGCACCACCAACACCAATAGCAACCATACCCAAACCACCTGCATTTACAGTGTGTGAGTCGGTTCCGATCATCATTCCACCCGGGAAAGCATAATTTTCTAAAACTACCTGGTGGATAATACCTGCACCTGGTTTCCAGAAACCGATGCCATATTTATTTGATACAGAAGATAAGAAATCAAAAACCTCAGCACTTTCAGTTTTAGCATGAGGTAAATCTATTGAAGCACCCTCTTTAGCCGTAATTAAGTGATCACAGTGAACAGTAGAAGGAACAGCCACCTGTGGCCTGCCTGCCTGCATAAATTGCAATAATGCCATTTGTGCTGTTGCATCCTGCATCGCCACGCGATCTGGTGCAAAATCTACGTAATCAGAACCACGTTTAAACGCCGTTTTAGGATCTCCATCCCAAAGGTGTGCGTACAATATTTTTTCAGATAATGTTAAAGGCCTGCCAACTATTTTACGCGCAGCCTCAACACGGCTACCGAAGTTCGCATAAACCTTTTTAATCATGTCTATATCAAAAGCCATCGATTTTTATTGGTTAAAAGGTAATACTTCTATTCTAATAGCTGCGAATTTACAAAAAAAATAGACCTCTTAAGGTCATCCTTAGATCATTGTATTATTTGGAAATATTCTAAATAGTTAGCGGAGAATAAATTTTTAATTTTATTGCAAATGAGTCATTAAGTTTTATGGAATCTGGATGTTCTGATCATCAATCTGATAAAAGATAATGAGAAAAATATGTTACCTGATGTTGTTGCTCTGCGCAACTTTTAATGCAAAAAGCCAGGAAAATAATGGCGAAAAGCTAAAGTGGCTGAATAAAAATGCGGTTGATCTGAAATCTGCTTACCTGAAAACACTTTCAGCACAATTAGGCCAAAACGTTATGGTGGGCCTGGGAGAGGCTTCGCACGGTACAGAAGAATTCTTTCGGGAAAAAAACAAAATAGTTGAATACCTGATCACTGATCAGAAATATACTCAGATCGGGTTCGAAGTTCCGGATGAGGCCATGGCAAAGGTAAACGATTATGTTACCTCTGGTAAAGGCGATTTAAAACTATTACTAAAAGATTTCAGGTTGTACCATACAAAATCCTTTTTCGATCTTTTCGAATGGGTAAAAAATTATAACCTTGACCCAAAGCATACTAAAATTGAGGTTTTTGGCTTCGATAACGCTGGCTATACCAATCCATTTGAACGCGATAGCCTGATGGCTAAGAATGCGGTAGAGCGGCAAACAAAAACCAAGGCTAAAATGGTGGTTTGGTCGCATAACCTGCATTTATTAAAAGATACTACGGGCGGCTATAAAGCATTCGGCTATTTCCTGAATAAGCATTACAAAACCGACTTCTTTAACATTGCTTTTGATACTTATGAGGGGAAAGTGAATACCATCAGTGTTAATGATGATGGTACCAGCGAGGTAACAGCCCATCAGCTTGAAACCCCGGCCACTGGTTTTACAGCGCTATTTGCAAAAGCCAGATACGATAATTTTTTTATTGATTTTCGGAACATTAATCCTTTCTCAGGAGTAAAAGATTCGATCACCAATATCTGGGCAGATTGGAGGGCACCTTATGCCATGCCAATCCGGGTGGGTAATGATTTTGATGCCATTATCTTTATTAAAAATACCACGGCATCGCTTCCGTTAAATTAAAAATTTCATTTATTTATTTGCTGTTCAAAATCGGACATATTTGTACGGTTTTGAACAGTTTTTTGTTTGGTGCTATTTTAAGATATTGATAGTGAGGTGTTTGTTTGCTTTTTTTATGCTTGGCATAAGATTGGCTTGGCGCTATAACGTTGAAAAAGTGAAACCTTTTTCAGTAAAATAAGCTAATGCCTTGGGAAGTGTATAAGATAAACGATCAAATGCTTTTAAACTATCGTGAAAAACAATTATAGAGCCATTCTCGGTATGTTTTATCACATTTTGATAGCATTTTTCGGGTGCAAGATTAATATCGAAATCACCACTGAGCACGTCCCACATTACAATGTTCAGTCTTGAGTCTTTAGTCTTCAGTCCTGAGTCCGACTTTGGACTTCGGACTTTGGACTTCAGACTTTTAATCTGGCTTTTCTTAATCCTCCCGTAAGGTGGGCGAAAAAGATTAGTTTGCGTAAGTTTCTGGCATTTTAGTGTATTTTCGAGATAGGTTTCATCATCGGTTTTCCAGCCTTTTAAATGGTTAAAAGTGTGGTTGCCGATGGCATGCCCGTCGTTTTTTACACGTTCAAAAACCTCGGGGTGTTTTACAATATTATCGCCAATGCAAAAAAATGTAGCTTTAGCATTGAAAGCTTTTAAAGTTTTTAATACAAAATCTGTAACATTGGGTATAGGTCCATCGTCAAAGGTCAAATAAATAACTTTTTCGGTGCGGGATTTATTCCACAACAGTGATGGATAATACCATTTTAGCAGAAGCGGTGATTTGATCAGGTACATTTAGAACCAAAGTTAGTAAATGCCTGTACAGATTGAAATTATTAAAGTTGTTTATATAGATTTGAAACAAATTATGAAGATGTTTACCAAGAATAAGTTAATTACCGGATCTGCGTTATTAGTGGCATTAAGTTTTAGTCAGCAAATTAGGGCTCAGGAAGTGATCAGCATTGAACAGGCGGTCGAAAATACCTTAAAAAACAATCTAAACATTAAACAGGCAGCATTTAGTGCTTCTTTAAGTGAAGAAAATGTGCGCCAATCTAAAAATGCCCTACTGCCAACCGTAAATGGTACCATTAACCAATCCATGCAATGGGGTAGGAGTCAGCAGGTATCGGGTTTATTCGAAAACACTCAGAATTATAATTTAAGTCCAAATGTGAGTACCAATGTTTCGCTTTTTGGCGGTGGAACTAAAATAAACCAGATCAGACAGAATAAAATTTTATTGGCTGCCAACCAAACCAATGTAGAAAAGGTAAAAAATGACCTCATTCTTCAGGTGGTAACGGCATATCTTCAGGTTTTAAATAACCAGGATCAGGTTAAAGCTACGCAACAACAACTGGATGTAGCAAATTCTACCTTAAAAAGAGAGCAGGCGCTCTTAGATGTGGGTAACAAAACTCTAGCCGATATTTCACAGGCCAAATCTCAGGCCGCAACCGCTGAACTTAATTTAACCAATGCACAGAATCAGTTAACTATATCCTATTTAACATTAGGCCAGTTAATGGAAATTCAGCCACCAATGACATTTAAAGTGCAGGCGCCATTGGTTAACGAATTGAATAACATTCAAAACACCTACGTTCCAAGTGATATTTATAAACAAGCGCTTAATACTTTCCCCGATATTAAGTTAGCAGAACTGAATAGTAAAGCAGCCGAAAAAGCAATTGACATTGCCAAAGGTGGTTTTTTTCCTCAAATCAGTTTAGGTGGAGGTTTAGGATCAGCTTATTATTATCAGTTTAATTCGAATTTTCCGATTTCAAAATTTACTAATCAGTTATCTGATAACTTTGGTCAATATGTGAGCATGGGTATTTCGATTCCGATCTTTAACGGTTTTACAACCAGATCGTCGGTTAGGAAGGCAAAGATTACCTGGATGCAGCGTAGAACTGATGAGCAAATTTCAAAAAATAACCTGATCAAAGTAATCAATCAGGCTGTTGCTGATTTAAATGCAGCACAAAGCCGGTATTCATCTACCCAAAATGCGTTTCAGGCTCAGAAAGATGCTTTTTATGTAATCGATCAGCGTTATAATGTTGGTTTGGTAAATTCTCTGGATTACAGTACTGCACAAACCAATAGAAATAAAGCCGAAATAGATTTTATCTTAGCGAAATACGATTTACTGTTCCGCGCCAAAGTGATTGATTATTATTTAGGCAAACAGATTGTTTTTTAAGACTAAAGACTAAGGCTGAAAATACATGGCATTCAACATTAAAACCTTTCAACTTTAGAACCCTAAAAACCTACAACTTTAATACAAACAAACGAAATACAATAAATAAATTATGAAACTGAAGCATATTATTATCACCGTAGTTGCTATCGTAGCCCTTCTGGTTATACTTAAACTGGCCGGAGTGATAGGTGGAGACAAAACCGAAAAAGTAACTACAGAAAAAGCATCAGATAAAACTGTTGTAGAAACAGTTACGGCAAGTGGTAAAATCCAGCCGGAAACTGAGGTTAAACTAAGTTCGGAAGTATCTGGAGAGGTAGTAGAATTAAAGGTAAAAGAAGGTGATATTGTTAAGGCAGGTCAGTTGCTTTGTAAAGTACGCCCGGATGTATTACAATCAGGCTACGAAAGAACAGTGGCGAGTTTTAATGCTCAAAAAGCCAGTGTGGCTGCAGCACAACAGCAGCTAGTGCAAAACCAGGCTAATTTTGTAAATGCAGAAGCAACTTATAAACGTAATGTAGAGCTTTTTAATAAAAAAGTAATATCAGCTTCAGAGTTCGATTCGGCCAAAGCTGCCTATTTAACTGCTAAAGCCAACCTGGCCAGCGCAAAAGAAAACGTAACCGGTGCTAAATTTACCTTAGAGCAAACTGGTGCAAATGTAAAAGAAGCAGGTGCAAACTTAGCTAAAACTACCATTTATGCTCCGGTAGATGGTGTAGTTTCAAAATTATCAATCGAATTGGGCGATCGTATTCTTGGAACTTCGCAAATGGCTGGTACCGAAATTATGCGTATCTCTAACCTGTCATCAATGGAAGTTAATGTTGATGTAAACGAAAATGATATTACCCGTGTTAAAGTTGGCGATAAAGCTTCGATTGAAGTAGATGCTTTCTCTGATAAAAAGTTCAGAGGGGTGGTAACCGAAATTGCAAGTTCATCAACCGCTGTGGGAACTGCGGTGTCTACCTCGGTTGATCAGGTAACGAATTTCTCGGTAAAAATCAGGATTACTGAAGAACTGGCAGGTAAACAACAATCTATTTTCCGTCCGGGTATGTCGGCCACGGTTGATATCGAAAGCGAATCGTTAACAGGTTTAGCCATTCCAATCCAGGCGGTATTTACCGATAACGGAAAATCTGGCGAAAACCAGGGTAACCAGGAAAATACCGATAAACAAAAATCTAAACTGGCCGATAAAAAGGTTAAGCAATATATTTATGCTTACGATGCAAAAACCAAAAAGGTTAAAAAAACAGAAGTAACCACAGGTATCCAGAACGATCAGTTCATAATTGTAAAATCTGGTGTTAAAGCAGGACAAGAAATTGTAACAGGACCTTATTCTGCCATCCAGAACAAATTAAAAGATGGAATGATCGTAGAAAAAACCGCTAAAGACCAATTGTTTAACAAAGACGGCAAAAAGTAAGGTATATTTAACCATAATAAATATTTAAATTGTCCCGGTTTAAAACATTAAACCGGGATTTTTATTTTATAATCATGGTACCTAAAATAGCAATGATAGGGGGTGGGAGCTGGGCTACTGCCATTGTAAAAATGCTTGCAGATAATTTAGCTGAAAAGGAAATTTTTTGGTGGATGCGTAATGAGAGTGCCATAGAGCACATCAAGAAATTTAAGCATAATCCCAATTACATCAGTTCTGTTGAGATTAAACTTGGTCAGGATGATCATATTTCATCGGATATCAATTCCATTATAAAATCTGCCGATTTTGTGATTTTAAACGTTCCTGCGGCATTTTTAAAAACCACATTAGCTTCTGTCACTGCTGAGGATTTAAAAGGTAAAAAAATCATTTCTGCCATAAAAGGCATCGTGCCGGAAGATAATTTGATTATCGGTGAGTTTATGCACGAAAAATATGGCGTACCATACCACGATATTTTAGTGGTAAGCGGACCATGCCATGCCGAAGAGGTTGCCTTAGAAAAGCTTTCTTACTTAACCATTGCCTGCACCAGTATAGAACAGGCATCAACCTTTGCGTCTTTTTTAAATACCCGTTATATTAAAACCAATGTGTCCGACGATATTTTCGGGACGGAATATGCTGCGGTTTTAAAAAATATTTATGCCGTGGCCAGCGGTATCTGTCATGGAATCGGTTATGGCGATAATTTTCAGGCGGTACTGATCAGCAATGCCATCCGCGAGATTAAACGCTTTGTAGATGCGGTTCACCCGATCGATCGCGACATTAAGGAGTCTGCTTATCTCGGCGATTTATTGGTTACCGCTTATTCGCAATTTAGCCGCAACCGCACTTTTGGCAACATGGTAGGGAAGGGTTACACCGTAAAATCGGCCCAGTTGGAGATGAATATGGTTGCCGAAGGTTATTATGCCGTAAAATGCATGCACATTAAAAATCAGGCCTATAACGTAGATATGCCAATTTGTAAGGCGGTGCATAGCATTATCTATGAGAACCGTTCGCCGCGCATTGAGATGAAATTACTGGCAGAAAAATTAAACTAACGCCAAGCATCAGGCGTTATTTTTATTTCATATTTGTTTTGTAAATCAAGGTTCCTTGCTTTTCGGTTGGGGCAGTCCTTCTTTCCGCTATTATCTTTGTGAGCGTTAGCAGATTATTTTAGGATGTGCAACAAAAAGGATAGCCGCTGCAATAAGGTTTATTAAACCGGGGGCAGCTGAAGGAACAAACCGGCGCTTTGCCTATGTTTTGTGCCTTGATTATTGCAGCACCTGTGTTTCTTAGCCCCGGGCGCAGCGGCATCCCTGAAGCGCAGCGGAGGGATATAGCGCAGCACGGGAACAAACTTGAATAGTAGCTCTGGCACTGCGCTCCAAAAAAAGAATTAAAGTTTATTTTGTAAAGCTGGTTCCTTGCTTTTCGGTTGGGGCAGTCCTTCTTTCCGCTATTATCTTTTTGTGAGGGGTTGTGGAGTATCTTTGGTTTGTGCAACAAAAAGGATAGCCGCTGCAATAAGGTTTATTAAACGGGGGGCAGCGTAAGGAACAAACCGGCGCTTTGCCTATTATTAGATGTTTTGTGCCTTGTTTATTGCAGCACCTGTGTTTGTAGCCCCGGGCGCAGCGGCATCCCTGAAGCGCAGCGGAGGGATATAGCGCAGCACGGGAACAAACTTGAATAGCAGCTCTGGCACTGCGCTCCAAAAAAAGAATTAAAGTTTATTTTGTAAAGCAGGTTTCTTGCTTATCAGTTAAGGCAGTCCTTTTCTTACCGCTATTATCTTTTTGTGAGGGTTGTTTAGGCATTTTTAGTTTGCGAAGTAAACAAAGAACGTTTCAGGAACTAAATGGGCTTAATTATTTGCTTCGTACCCATTGATTGGTGTGGCCGGCTTAAAAAATAATATTTTAAAATTTTATCTTTATTTATGTAACAGAAATAAAACAAATCTAATGATCAACTGTTATCACCTAAACAAAATATAGCTGTCATGAAAAAGAAATTAGTAATGGGTTTATTAACACTTGCCTTGTTTGGTGGTGCAGCCCTAAATGTAAATGCTCAGGAAAAGAAAAAAACAGAAGTTGGTAAAGCGTTAGACCATACAGGTAAAGCAATCGGAAAAGGTGCTAAATCTGTAGGTAATAAAACAGCAGAAGTTGCTGTAAAAGGAAGCTCGAAAGTTGCAGATAAAACCTGGAAAGGTAAAATGGCACCAGACGGAACTGATGTTTACATTAATGCTAAAAATGAAAAATATTATGTAAACTCTAAAGGTGCTAAAATCTGGTTAAAACCTAGTCAGATTAAAAACAGACCTGAACCTAAAAAATAGAAGGTTAAAGTTTATAGAAAAATCCTCGTAGATGTTAACATCTACGAGGATTTTATTTTATACAATGGTTCCGTATAAATCGAAATCTTCAGCGCGATCGATTTTTACATTAACAAAGCTTCCGTTTGCAGCATAACCTGTTGCAGCATCAATTAACACTTCGTTATCCACTTCCGGTGAATCGAATTCAGTTCTTCCGACAAAGAAATCGTCTTCTTTTTTATCCACCAATACTTTAAAGGTTTTGCCTACTTTTTCCTGATTGATATCAAATGAAATACCTTGCTGAATTTCCATAATATCATCCACGCGTTGTTGTTTTACTTCGTCCGGAATATCATCAACTAAAGTATGTGCATGGGTTTTTTCTTCGTGCGAATAGGTAAAACAGCCTAAACGGTCGAATTTTGTCTCAGCAACCCATTCCTTCATTTCATCAAAATCGTATTCTGTTTCTCCCGGGTAACCGCAGATTAATGTGGTACGCATGGCAATGTTTGGTACTTTATCGCGGATCTGGTTCACTAAATCGATGGTTTTTTGTTTGGTGGTACCACGGCGCATCGATTTTAGCATGTTATCGGTAATGTGCTGTAATGGCATATCCAGATATTTGCAGATGTTATCGCGTTCATTCATCGCATCTAAAATTTCCATCGGGAAACCAGAAGGGTAGGCATATTGCAAACGGATCCATTCGATACCTGGTACATCAGATAACCGGCGCATCAGTTCATCTAATTTACGTACACCATAAAGATCCAAACCATAATAAGTAAGGTCCTGGGCAATTAAAATAAGTTCTTTTGTGCCGTTTTTAGCCAGAATTTTTGCTTCGTTAACCAATTCTTCCATTGGCTTGCTCATGTGCTTGCCACGCATTAACGGAATGGCACAGAAAGAGCATGGACGGTTACAGCCTTCGGCAATTTTGAAATAAGCAAAATGCGATGGGGTAGTAAGCAAACGCTCGCCAATAAGCTCATGTTTGTAATTGGCACCTAACTCATGTAAGATATTCTGTAAATCGTTCGTGCCAAAAAAGGCATCAACGTTGGTAATTTCTGATTCTAATTCGGGTTTGTAACGCTCAGATAAGCAGCCGGTAACCACCACTTTACCAATTTTGCCAGCTTCTTTAAGCTCACTGAACTGCAGGATGGTATCTATTGATTCCTGTTTAGCATTATCGATAAAACCGCAGGTATTAATTACAACGATATCATCTTTACCCATCTTATCTGATTCGTGCACAACATTTAAATTGTTGCCACGCAATTGCCCCATCAATACTTCCGAATCGTATATGTTTTTTGAACAACCTAATGTAATGACATTGATTTTAGGTTGTTTAATTGCGCTTTTACTTCTTACTATTTTGGTATTCATCTTTTACACTTGATCTTTACTGTATTAATATAGCCGTCACCCTGAATTTATTTCAGGGCTTTTTTAAAAGATGCTGAAATAAATTCAGCATGACGATGGCATTAAAATAACTACGCCTATTTAAACAAACTGTTTACAAACTCTTTTTTATCAAAAAGCTGTAAATCGCCAATTTTTTCACCTACGCCGATATATTTAACAGGGATTTTGAACTGGTCTGAAATCCCGATCACTACACCTCCCTTTGCTGTTCCGTCTAATTTGGTAATGGCCAGTGCATTTACATCTGTTGCTTCGGTAAACTGCTTGCATTGCTCAAAAGCATTTTGACCGGTAGAGGCATCCAGTACCAATAAAATTTCGTGCGGAGCGCCAGGAACAACCTTTTGCATCACCTGTTTAATTTTCCCCAGCTCGTTCATTAAGCCAATTTTATTGTGCAAACGTCCGGCGGTATCGATAATTACAACATCTTCACCATTGGCAACGGCCGATTGTAAAGTATCAAAAGCCACTGAAGCAGGATCAGAACCCATAGCCTGCGCCACAACTCTAACGCCTACACGTTCGCCCCAAAGTTTAATCTGGTCAACAGCGGCGGCCCTGAAAGTATCGGCAGCACCTAAAACAACTTTAAGACCTGATTCTTTCAGTTTATGTGCCAGTTTTCCGATGGTGGTGGTTTTACCTACGCCGTTTACGCCAACTACCATAATTACATAAGGTTTATGGTCGCCATATTCGAACTGACGAAAATCATTACTGTTATTTTCTGATAACAACAACTGGATTTCATCGCGGAGAATAAAGTTCAGCTCAGAGGTGTTAAGGTATTTATCTTTTGCGACACGCTCTTCGATGCGCTTGATGATTTTTAAGGTAGTACTTACGCCTACATCAGAAGTAACCAGAACCTCTTCGAGGTTATCAAGTACCTCATCATCAACAGAGGATTTTCCTGCTACAGCCTTGGTAATTTTACTGAAAAAACCATCTTTGGTTTTCTCTAAACCTTTATCCAATGCTTCCTGGGCTTCAGGTGCAGTTTCTTTCTTTTTGAAAAAATCGAATAAACCCATTAGTTTTTTATGTTTTTTAAGAAATCGGTAGGTGTTTAAAAGCTACAATTGGGTGAATGTATTAAATGCCCAGTAAGTTTATTGAGAAATTTCTGAGGATCTTTCTTGAGCAATATTTTGTTCCGTCTGAACTAAAATAATGACTTCAACTTCTTTGTTTTTTACATCAAATCCTTCGGGAACAGAAATAGTTCCATTTTCAGAAACCTTTGTCTTAAACTTGTACGCTTCCATGGTTATGCTTTTAATCAAAGATAATCAATTATTTCCTACCGTAAATTTCACTAACAAAAAAAGCCCTTCCGGTTAAAACGGAACGGCCTTTAATATTTTTATATTAAAAAATATTAACCTTATTTAGATGCGATAGCATCTTTTACGTGGTCGTTGTGTACGATAAGTTCTTTGAATGAGTAAGCACCGGTTTTAGGTGATTTTACCATTGTGATAACTTTCGAATATTCTTTACCTGTACCTGTTTTAAGGGTTGCAACTACTTTCTTTGCCATGTTCTTATAATTTTAATTATTAGATTTGAGATATCAGACATTAGATTTGAGACTTGCAAATGCTTTAGTCTTTAAGCTTTGGTCTTTTATTCTTAACCTATTTAATTTCTTTATGTACGGTTACTTTTCTCAATACCGGGTTGAATTTTTTCAATTCTAATCTCTCAGTAGTGTTTTTACGGTTCTTGGTAGAAATATATCTAGACATACCTGGCATGCCACTTTCTTTATGTTCAGTACATTCTAAAATAACCTGAACTCTGTTACCTTTTTTTGCCATTTTATTATAAATTGAAAACTGTTAATCTCAACAGTTAATGTTTTTTACAAAAATCCTTTTTTTACGAAACGGTTAATTGCTTCGCTAATGCCCACTTTATTGATGGTTTTGATCGCTGAAGTAGAAACTTTCAACGTAATCCAACGGTTTTCTTCAGGAATATAAAATTTCTGAAGTTGTAGGTTTGGGTAAAATTTGCGTTTGGTTTTAACGTTTGAGTGAGAAACGTTGTTACCTACCATTGCTTTTTTTCCTGTTAAATCACAAACTCTTGACATGACTTGTAAATATAGTTGTTAATATCGTCCGCTTAATTTTTTTAAGAGTGTGCAAATATCTGAATAATAATTGTAAAAGACAATAGCCTAGCTAATTATTTTTATAATTAATATCTGAAGGCCGCAAAGGTTTGTGCAATGTATATTAACGCCTAATATTAAATTCTTAATATATTGAAAAAAAATATTTCGAATCAAACGTTTGATATTCATTTTGATACGATAAGAGTATTTTTCCTTGGTATTATTTATTTAAATTAGCCGCAACTAATCCAAAATATAAAACAGAGCAATGCAAATTACATCTTTTAAGCAGTACGAAGAAGATTATAAAAAAAGCGTAGAAAACCCCGAACAGTTTTGGGGCGAAGTAGCACAGAATTTTCAATGGCGTAAACCCTGGTTTAAGGTTTTATCGTGGAATTTTAATGAGCCCAGTATTAAATGGTTTGAAGGCGCTAAACTTAATATTACCGAAAACTGTTTAGACCGTCATCTTGCAACCAATGGCGATAAACCGGCCATCATCTGGGAACCAAATAATCCTGAAGAAGAAAGCGTTACCTATACTTATAAGATGTTGCACGAGCGTGTTTGCCGTTTTGCGAATGTGTTAAAACGCAATGGTGCTAAAAAAGGCGACCGCATCTGTATTTATATGCCAATGGTACCCGAACTGGCCATTGCTGTTTTGGCCTGCGCCCGGATTGGTGCCGTGCACTCGGTTATTTTTGGTGGCTTTTCTGCAAAATCCATTGCCGACCGGATTAACGATTCGCAGTGTAAAGTGGTAATTACTGCCGATGGTTCTTACCGTGGTAACAAACAGATTCCTTTAAAAGATGTAATTGACGATGCATTGATCGGTTGCCCAACGGTAGAGAAATGTATTGTATTAACACATGTCCGCACGCCTGTTTCGATGCTGAAAGGCCGCGATGTTTGGTGGGAAGATGAAGTAAAACATGTAAACGATATCTGTGAGGCTGAAGAAATGGATGCAGAAGATATGTTATTTATCCTTTATACCTCAGGCTCTACCGGGAAGCCTAAAGGTGTGGTGCATACCTGTGGCGGTTACATGGTTTATGCAGGTTATACTTTTTCGAATGTATTTAATTATCAGCCAGGTGAAGTTTATTTCTGTACGGCCGATATCGGCTGGATTACCGGTCACTCTTATATTGTTTACGGACCGCTTTCGCAGGGTGCAACTTCTGTGCTTTTCGAAGGTATCCCGACTTACCCTACGCCATCGCGCTTTTGGGATATCGTAGAAAAACATAAAGTAAATACACTTTATACTGCTCCAACCGCTATCCGTTCGTTAATGAGTTATGGCGATGAACCCTTGAACGGAAAAGATTTAAGCACTATCCGCGTTTTGGGCTCGGTAGGAGAGCCGATTAACGAAGAAGCCTGGCATTGGTTCGATGAGAAAATCGGTCATGGTAAAGCACCTATTGTTGATACCTGGTGGCAAACCGAAACCGGAGGGATTATGATTTCGCCCATTGCTACGGTAACGCCAACTAAACCTAGTTTTGCAACTTTGCCGTTGCCTGGTATCCAGCCGATTTTGGTTGATGAGAATGGCAATGAAATTGAAGGGAATGGCGTAATGGGCAACCTTTGTATCAAATTCCCATGGCCAGGCATGCTGCGTACCACTTATGGTGATCACGAGCGATGCAAGCAAACATATTTTTCTACTTATGAAAATTTATATTTTACCGGCGACGGCTGTTTGCGTGATGAGGATGGTTATTACCGGATTACTGGTCGTGTAGATGACGTTTTAAATGTTTCAGGACACAGAATCGGTACGGCTGAGGTAGAAAATGCCATTAATATGCATGCCGGTGTGGTAGAAAGTGCAGTGGTAGGCTACCCGCATGATGTAAAAGGGCAAGGGATTTATGCTTTCGTGATTTACCCTGAAATGCATGGCGAAGCAGAATTATCGAAAAAGGATATTTTACAAACGGTTACGCGGGTAATCGGTGCGATTGCCAAGCCTGATAAAATATTATTTGTTTCCGGCTTGCCGAAAACACGCTCGGGTAAAATTATGCGCAGAATTTTACGCAAAATTGCCGAAGGCGATACCAGCAATCTGGGTGATACCTCTACCTTGCTCGATCCGGGTGTGGTAGAAGAGATTATTGAAGCAGCGAAGAAGCTTTAGTATAAACTTAATTGAGCAACAAAGCCTCCTGATTTGATTTTCAGGAGGCTTTGTTGTTTAAGAAAAATATGATTAGTAGCCTGCGTTTTGAGTCAATTTGGTATTGGCATCAATTTCTCTTTGTGGAATCGGGAAAACCAATTTGGTTGAATTCCATGGTATGTTACCGATGTTGGTTTGAGTTCTTTTCGCATCGTGCAATGAAAAGCCTTCAAAAGCAAATTCAAGCTTTCTCTCGTTAAGGATGTCTGCCAGGGTAGCTGTTATTGTCGTTAAGCCAGCTCTGCTTCTAACTGTCGCCAAATCCTGCAATGGTGTTACGCCTCCGATTGGTGCTGCAGATGCCAAACGTACATTGGATTCTGCCCTGATTAAATACATCTCTGCAAGTCTGATCACGGGAACATTACCAAATTGGTTACCAAATTTAGCGGTAAAAATATCGTCATCATCGTAAAAGGCATTAATCCTGTCATCATCGGTGCTGTAGGTTGCATCAATCCAATCTTGCGAAATTACAGCATCTCCACGTCCACCAAAAGTTGATGAACCATAAAACTCGTTAAATCCATTAAATCCGGTAAGCGTTGTTACCTGCATGGCAAAAACATCTTCCGAGGTATTGTCTCCAGGTTTTGCCGGTTTACCACTCTCCGGCATTTTTGGGAAAGCATCCAGGTAGTTACTGGTTAAATGATAATTTCCCGATGTAATTACGCGGTTTGCTGCATTAGCTGCAGCGGAGTAATTACCCATTTGTAAGTATAATCTGGCCAGCATAGCAGCCGCAGCCGATTTGGTTGCAAAAAAACCATTAGTTGCCGGAAGCTTAGTTTCGGCGTCTGTTAAATCGGCTATAGCCTGGTTGTAAACAGCGGTAACGGTAGCCCTGCTTACATAGTTAGCCTCGCTGATGAGATTGGTTGGTGTTAATACTATAGGGACTCCCAGATTTGTAGTTGGCGAACCATCATTATAGGCCCTTCCAAACAGTCTAACCAGTTCAAAATAGGCAGCCCCTCTGATGAACTTCGCTTCTCCTTCAACCCTGCTTTTTTTTGCGGCGTCAACCTTATCAATTGCTGCGATTACGTTATTAGCATCATTAATGGCAGTGTAACCGGAAGCCCAAACGTTATCAACAAAAACATTTGTTTTTAATAGTGATTTGTTGATAGCCTGTGTTAATTCTTCATAAGTACCAAACCATTCTACAGCATCAGTATTAGCCAGGAAATCTGCCATTAAAAATGGTCGCCCACCAAAGAAATTACGGCTGCCAAGATCAGAATAAGCACCAACTAATGCACCTTCCACATCTTTTGACGTATTTAAAGCGTTTTTTTGCTCGATAGTATCAACAGGGTTTATATCCAATGCTTTCTTGCATGATGATAGCATCATCAACAATATGCAGGTAAATATGATATTATTTATGTATGTCTTTTTCATTTTGATTCTTGTTTAATTATAGCCCGATGTTTATACCAAATGAAATTACACGTGGTTGAGGTGCAGAATAAAAATCAACCCCCTGATTAATGTTGGTTGATTGATAATCGGCATTAACTTCAGGATCCCAGCCTTTGTAACCTGTAATTGTAGCTAAATTTTGTGCGGTAGCATATAGTCTTAATTTACTCAGTTTAATTTTGGTTAATACGGAAGCCGGAAAAGTATAGCCAAGTGTTAACGTTTTTAAGCGGAGATATGAACCATCAGATAAGTACCTGGTAGAGTTGCCAACACCATTGCCAGCAAACAATCGTGGCTCCGGAACTGTAGTTATATCGCCTGGTTTGTCCCAATAATCCATCTGATCGGTCGTTTGGTTATCATAACCATTTGAGCCATTTGCACTCATATACTGACCACCTGAATTAAAAATCTTATTACCTTTTACGCCCTGGAAAAATATTCCCAAATCAAAATTTTTGAAAGAAAAAGTATTGTTTATACCAAACGTGTATTTAGGATTCGGATTCCCGGCAAAGATCCTTTGTGCCTTGTTAATATCAGTTGTGGTTGACCGGTCGATATTACCTGATGCATCCGTAGTGTTCAGGTAATATAAAGCATCTCCATTGGCCGGATTTACCCCGGCATATTCAGGAAGATAAAATACACCAATCGGCTGGCCGGAAATAGCGGCATTAATTTCATTGCTGTTTAAAACCTGTCCACCCAAATTGGTAATTTTGTTATTATTAATTGCGCCTGTTATAGCTGTTGACCATTTAAATGCACCTACAAAATTTTCGGTATTGATGCCTAATTCAAAACCTGTGTTTTTTAACGATCCTAAGTTTTGCGTTTTAGTAGAAAAACCTGTTGTTTGTGGGATAGGGACATCCAATAATAAATCTGTTGTGTTTTTTTGATAGAAATCAAAAACTCCTGTGATCCTGTTTTTTAAGATTCCGAAATCGAAACCGATATCCAGCTGTTTGGTTTTTTCCCAGGTCAAATCTGGATTGGCAATCCGCGAAGGTATTTGCCCTGGCAAGCCACCATAAGCGCCTGTTCCGCTAAATAAACCACGGGCAGAATAATTTCCAATTTCCGCATTACCCGTTAAACCATAACTGGCCCTTAATTTTAATAGGCTGATGGTTTCACTTTGTTTTAAGAAATCTTCTTCCGACATAATCCATGCCAATGATCCTGCAGGGAAATAACCATACCTGTTGTTGGTACCGAAGCGTGATGAACCATCAGCCCTTACACTAAAGCCAACTAAATAACGATCATTATATTTATAATTAGCCCTGAAAAAGTAAGATAAAAAGCTGAATGCACCTTCATTACTGGTTGCAATTACTTTTGTTGCCGCAGAGCCCAGTTTAATATAAGAGTCGCTAGGAAAATCCTGTCCTTCAATAGTACTGTATTTAGTTGTTGATTTTTGATAACTTGTACCTAAAACAGCATCAACTGAACTTTTTCCGATAGCGGTGTTATAGCTAAAAAAGTTATTGGTATTGGTGTTGATTACGAAAGTTGAAATATTCTGCCCATCTCCATTTGATGTGCCTGTATTTCTAAAGGTTAATGAACCATAGTAACTTTCTTCGTTTTGGTTTAAATTGTCAACTGAAAAATCCGTGCTGAATTTTAGACCTTTAGCAATATTAATGTTGGCGAAAGCCTTGCCAATGGTTCTGTACACCGTGGCTTTATAAAAAGCATTGTCGGTACTAATAAATGGATTATAGTAAACCGGATAGTTAGATGCTGCACCAGGTAAAGTTCCACTCACCAGGCCTGATCTAGGATCAATAAATGGCGTGATTGGTGATAAAGCGACCGATTGCAGAGGACTGGAAAAGGCGTTATCGTTTGATAACCTGTTATTAATGCTGTTAGAAAAGTTAAGGTTAATTCCAACTTCCAAGAAATCGGTTACCTTATTGGTAAGGTTTAGTCTGCCGCTATAACGTTTGTAGCTGTTTCCGATTAATATTCCCTGCTGATCCAATGCCTGGCCTCCCATGTAAAATTTAGTCTTTTCATTTCCCCCGGTTAAGTTAAGGTCGTATTGTTGTGTAACCGGATTATCCTGATATGATGCCGCCTCCCAGTTGGAATTTACCTTGTATGCTTGATAATCATTATTGCCGGCAGAATATCTGTTCAAACGTGCTTCAACGCTGGCGCTGTAATCGTCAAGGGCTTCCTGTAAAGTGGCATAATCTCCATTAAGGAAATCCTGATTGGCAGCTCCCTGTCCTGCTCTTCGTAATAGTTTAACGTATTGTTCTGCATTTAAAAACTCCTTGTGATTAGATGGAGTGCTTATTCCGCCCAATGCGTTAAATTGGATCAATGTCTTGCCCGCTTTTCCCTGCTTAGTTGTAATGATAACTACGCCGTTAGAGGCTCTCGCTCCATAAATGGCCGAAGCAGATGCATCTTTTAGTACTTCGATAGATTCAATATCATTGGTGTTAAGGTCTGCCAATGCGCTGGTTGGTGCAGTGGTGCTGGAAAAATCACCGGAAGTAATAGGGACCCCATCTACAATATAAAGTGGCTCGCTACCCGCTGTTACTGATGCTGCACCCCTTACCCTTACCGTTATGCCCTGGCCCAGCTTTCCATTTTGTGCTGCAATCTGCACACCTGCCGCTTTACCCTGTAAGGCTTGTTCAAAACTGGTTACAGGCAGATTTTCAAGATCTTTTGATTTAACAGAAGCCACAGACCCTGTCACATCCCGCTTATTCTGCGTACCGTAACCTACCACCACCACATCAGAAAGGGTATTGTTTTCTTCATCCAAACTTACGTTAATGGTTTGCCCGGTAATGGGCACTTCTTTGGATTTGTAGCCAATAAAGCTAAAAACAAGTGTTCTGGCATCATCTGGCACGGCTAATTTGAAGGCTCCGGTGGCATCACTCTGCGTGCCGGTAGAGGGCGATCCTTTTACAAATACGCTAACGCCAGGAATAGGTCCGGAGGCCGATGTCACCTTCCCGGTAATCACTTTGCCCTGCGCGAAAGCAAATGAAATTAAACCGAGAGACAAAATCATACTTAATAGTAGTTTTTTCATCAAATTGTTTGTTTAGTTAATAATGTTTAGTAAAGAGTAGAAATGATACCCTTAATATAATTAAAAATATACACAAAACCTCAGGGAATAAGCCGAAATAAATTGGTTTTTTAGATAATGAGTCGAAAATCGAAACAAAAAGTGGCAAACATTGTTAATTATTTTATAAAAACCCATTATTCACAATAAAAAATACGAGCATGGATAAGTTAGAATTAAAAGGAAAGTGGAATGAAATAAAAGGAAAGGTTAAACAAGCTTATGCTGATTTAACAGACGATGATTTAAAACACGAAGAAGGACAGGATGACGAATTGTTGGGGAAACTTCAACAGAAAACCGGAAAAGGAAGAGATGAACTTGTAAAATGGATCAACTCATTATAATAACAATCTATAAGATTAACAGGCGGTCAATTTGGTCGCCTTTTTTGCTTTAAACATTTTTTATGCCCGATATTGCCAGAAGATTTCCCGAAAACCCAATTTTGTGTCCAAAAGATTTAATTCCAAGTAGGGCAGGACTGGAAATTGTTTGCCTTTTAAATCCAGGTGTTTTTACATTTGAAGGGAAAACATGGCTGCTAATCCGCGTTGCCGAAAGACCTGAACAAAAGGAGGGTGTCATTTCTTTCCCGGTATTAACAGAAAATGGAATTGATATTATTGCAATTGCAGAAAACCATCCCGGTCTGGACGCCACCGATCCGAGAGTAATCAATTACAAAGGCGCTGATTACCTAACCACTTTATCTCATTTAAGATTGGTTTGTAGTGATGATGGCATAAATTTTTATCAGCCTGAAGGGTATCCGTTATTGCAGGGCGAAGGGGAGGATGAAGCTTTTGGAATCGAAGATTGTCGCGTTGCCTTAATTGATGACACTTATTATTTAACCTTCACTGCTGTATCAGGGCATGGAGTCGGCGTGGGCATGCGTAGTACAAAGGATTGGAAAAATTTCGAAAACCATGGAATGATTATTCCGCCGCACAATAAAGATTGCGCCATATTTGAAGAACGCATAAACGGTAAATTTTATGCGCTTCACAGGCCCAGCAGCGTAGCTTTAGGAGGGAATTATATCTGGCTGGCCGAATCTCCGGATGGCATCCATTGGGGGAACCATAAATGTATTATTAAAACCAGATCAGGGCTTTGGGATAGCGCACGTGTTGGTGCCGGCGCCGCATCCATCAAAACAGAAGCTGGCTGGCTCGAAATTTACCATGGTGCAAACGAAAAACATCAATATTGCCTGGGTGCTTTTTTAATGGATTTAAATGATCCGTCTAAAGTATTAGCCCGAACGGAAGAGCCAATTATGGTACCCAAAGAAGATTATGAACTCCATGGTTTCTTTGGCGAAGTGGTATTTACAAATGGGCATGTGGTTAATGGCGATGAATTAATCATTTATTATGGTGCTGCTGATGAATTTGTTTGCGGGGCTAAGTTTTCGCTGAAAGAGATTTTGGGAGCGTTGGTTTATTTCTAAATGTTTGTTACGAATACACGGAAGTAAATTTTTTTTCAGTTATTAATTCGGAGTTGACAGTTTTATAATGAATCACGAGCTTTCCTGCATCATGCTAACCAATGTACTAATGGCTAATGAACCAATAAACTTTTTAGCCACAGATGCACTGATTGGCACGGAATAATTTTTTCTTACATCACCTTAATCATTGAGCCAATGGAATTGAACGGAAAGCTTTCAGGGTGATCAATTTGAATGGAATAGTTTAAAAATGTAACCAATGAGTGTGATTTGTGTTTAAATAATGCCATCTCAGAGCGGTTTTGAATGGTTTTTGGATAAAAATAGTCTGTAATCGACTTTTCTATAGGCTGTTTGATACTTAATAAGATCGATGTCGAGTTTATGAAGTACAAGCGAGGGTGAAAAAAGGTCGGTGTCGAGCTTATTTAGTGTCAATGAGGGTGGGAAAAGTATCAACGAGGGTGAAAAAAGGTCAGGGCCGAGCTTATTTAGTGTCAACGAAGGTAAAATAAATATCAACGGGGGTGGAAAAGGTCGGCGTCGAGCTTAATTAGTGTCAATGAGGGTGGAAAAAGTATCAACGAGGGTGAAAAAAGGTCAGTGCCGAGCTTTTTTGTCTCAATGAGGGTGAAATAAGTATCAAAGAAAAGTAAACGGAAGGCTGTTCAATTAATTGTATTATTGATTAAATCTGTTGATTTCAACCTTAATAGTACCACAGAAATCCCGTTTTTAAACCGGATTGAAGAGGAGATCCTTTTTTGTCGACTGCGTTTGGGGGCTAAGGCAAAAAAGATCGTATCGAAAAGCCGGACGAAACATCAAACAGGTTTACAGAACCCTGCTTTTCAAATCCGGATTTTCCAGGCGGTAAAGCGTTTGACGATTTGTTTAGCAACTGTTACTTTCCCAAGTATAATCGAAGGGTAAACCATTAACCATCTTAATGAGTTTACAATTTGCAGTTACCAATAAACCAATGACAACTGAACTAATAAACCAAAAAAAGCGATCCCCATTTCTGAGAACCGCTTTAAGCTTTGGCCTTTCAACCCTCCTGCCTTCAACCTCACTTAGTATCCAAAAATCTGCTCTAAGCTCAATTTAGTCACCGGACCAAATTTTGCTAAATCGGCCATGTTGATTTTTTTCTCTGAAGCAACGATACAATAGCTGTAAGGTTTGCCGGAAAGATTGGTTTGGTGGAACGATTTTACGTCGTTAAAAGTTAATGGTTTTAAATTAGCGTACTCATCAATTCTTGAATCGTGATCATAACCTAATTTTTTATCTGCTAAATAGGTATAAATGATGCCGTCTTTAGTAATGCGGCTGGTTTCTATGCCGTTTAAAGAATTGGTTTTAGATAAATCGAATGATTTGTCCGATTCAGGCAGGGTGGTTAATAATTCATTCATACCTGCAACTGCATCATTCATTTTATCGGCCTGTGTACCTACATAAGCAATAATTGTATTTTCTTTCTCTTTACTGTTTGGAGAAGAATATACTGCAAAAGTAGAGTAAGCTAAGGCTTTAGATTCGCGGATGGTTTGGAATACCACAGAACCCATACCGCCACCAAAATAATTGTTGAACAAAGCAATTTTAGCTGAATTGGCCGGATCATACAATCCACCGTTACGTACCCAACGAATTTCTGCCTGAACCATATCATAATCGGCAAAGTAAACCCTGGTAGAATCGGTTTTAGTGTACACAAACTTTTTAATAGGAGCCGCATCGGTAAATTCTTTCGCCAATGGATGCGCTTTAACAATTTCAGCAGAAAATGCTGATAAAGTTTTCGGACCATAATAAGTAATGGTGTGTTTGTAATTGGTAAGGTTATGTAAAATGTAAATCAGATCGGCCGATTTCATATTCTTAATCTCATCATTCGTTAATCCGTAGTTGAAAGGATTATCTTTTCCATATTGTGCATAACTCATTAAACCACCCAGGATAGATGATTTATTCAGTTTTGCATTATCTCTCGATTTTAACAAACGGCCTTTTAAATCTTCCAGGGCTTTTTCGTTTGGTTTACAATGTGCTAAAACATCTTCAAGCAGCGCTACAGCTTTTTCGAAATTCTCTTGCAAACCACTAATCGATACTGTGGTAACATCGGTGCCTACGTTAACGTTATAGCTACAGGCAATGTTGTAAAAAGCTTTGCTGATATCTTCTGCAGAATATTTATCCGTACTTAAAAAAGATAAATATTGAGCAGCGTAAGGCAACAATTTGTAATTGTAAGAACCCATATCAAAACGGTAACTCATGCGAAAAATTCCGTTTTCAGTATTTTGAACGGCAATTACATCGGCAATGCCCGCTTTACCGAACTGAAGATCTTTTGTATAATCTAAAAATTTAGGAGCAATTGGTTTAACCGGAGCTGCAATAATTTCTTTAGTGAATGGAGAAACCTCGTTTACATTGGTTTTTACAGCAGTAATGGTCGGTTTTTCTACTTTAATAATGCTTTTGTCTTCGCCTTTATGTTTTAAGATGGAAACATAATTGTTGATGAAAAACTTATTGGCAAAATCTACAATTTCTTTTTTGGTTACCTTACCCATTGCATCGGTTGATGCCAATGTTTTATCCCATTCGGTACCACGGTTCTGGATAAAGGCATTCATAGTGAAATCTGCACGTACATCATTGTTATCAAAGTTTTGTAGTTCAGATAGTTTAATGTTTGCAACCGTTGCTTTAATCAGGCTTTCATCAAATTCGCCTTTTTTAAGCAATTCTACCTGCTCTAACAACAATTTTTGAGCTTCTTCTAAACTCTGACCAGCTTTTGGCGAACCGGATAAAATAAAGATACCATAATCTTTCATTGAATTGTAACCGGCGCCTGCCCTTAACATTTTTTGCTGTTTATTAATGTTGATATCCATTAAGCCTGCTTTGCCGTTAGCTAAGATACTGCTAATTAAATCAAGCAGTAAACTCTCGTGGGTATTTTGTGCAAAACCCCTGTAGGCAACGTATAAACTTTCGGCACTTGGACCATAAATATCAACTTTCTGAACCTGTGTTAATGGTTTTTCAGGAGCAGGGTTGTATAACGATAAGGGTTTAGACTTCATATAAGCGAAATCCTTATCGATTTTTTTAATCAGGTCATCATAATTAATATCACCACTCATAATTACGGCCATATTGTTCGGCACATAATATTTATCGTAATATTTTCTGATTTCGATTAATGATGGGTTCTTTAAATGTTCGATGGTACCAATGGTGGTTTGTTGGCCGTAGTTGTGTGTCGGGAACAAAGCATACAGCATTTTCTCGTACATTTTACGTCCATCGTTATCCATACCGATGTTTTTCTCTTCATAAACCGCTTCCAACTCGGTATGAAAAATACGGAAAACCGGTGCACGGAAACGTTCTGCCTGTACCGCTAAAAATTTATCGATGGCGTTTGATGGAAGGTCTTCTTCATAAACGGTTTCCTCTACCGAAGTATGGGCATTGGTACTGTTGCTTCCGATCGATTTCATCATTTTATCGTATTCGTTAGCAATAGAATAATTAGAGGCCTCGCCCGAAGTTTTATCGATTTCCTTATAAATCTCTTTACGTTTAACCGGATCGGTGGTTTTGTTATAAGTTTCGTAAAGCGACTCAATTTTATCCAGGTAAGGTTTTTCTTTGGCGTAGTTTAACGTTCCGAATTTATCCGTTCCTTTAAATAAAAGGTGTTCTAAATAATGCGCTAAACCGGTATTGGTCCGCGGATCAGTATTACTGCCTGCCCTTACGGCCATTTTATAGGTAATATTAGGCTCTTTGTTGTTTTGAGATAAAATTACGGTTAAGCCATTTTTTAAGGTATAAAAGCGGGTTTTGGTCGGATCGTTGGTTACGTACCTGTAAGTGTAGCCACCCGAAGTCCCTGTTTTCCACTGATAGGTTGTTTGTGCTTTCGCTAAAGAACCTGTAATCAGAAAACAAGCCAAAGTAAATAGTTTGAATTTCATTGTTTGATTTTGGTTTATGATCATGAGTGAGTATTTGGCAATTGAATAGAAAGTCCAAATACAGCGTTCATTTTTAATAAGTTATTTATTCAAATATATATGCTTTCTGGTATCGAATGAAAATAATTTTTATTTCCGAACGGAAAAGTAAGCAATAAATGATTTTAGCATATAAATCATGGTTTATTGTGCCCTGAATTTATAAATCTGTATTTTTACCGGCATGACAAAGCAGGGCACAAAACCAAATATTTTAGTTGTAAACGACGATGGCATTACAGCTACGGGTATCAAAAATTTAATGGAAGTAATGCAGGGGCTGGGGAATGTAGTGGTAGTTGCACCAGATAGTCCTCAAAGTGGAATGGGGCATGCCATAACCATTGGAAAACCGATCCGTTTTGATAAAGTTGATCTTTATGAGGGGGTAGAAATGTATAAATGCAGCGGAACTCCTGTCGATTGTGTTAAAATAGCTGTAAATAAGATTTTTAAAGGTAAAAAACCCGATTTATGCGTATCTGGAATTAACCATGGATTAAATAATTCCATTAATGTATTGTATTCAGGTACCATGTCTGCTGCGGTAGAAGGTGCCATTGAAAAAATTCCATCTATTGGATTTTCTTTGGATGATTTTGCCGCCGATGCAGATTTCAGCCACACTAAAAAGTATATTAAAAATATTTGCGAACAGGTTCTGGCTAATGGTTTACCTGAAGGCACTTTGTTAAATGTCAACTTCCCGAAAGACGACAATTTAAAAGGTGTTAAAATCTGCCGTCAGGCCAATGCAAAATGGATGGAAGAATTTGATGAGCGTACAGATCCTTATAAACGACCATATTATTGGTTAACCGGTGTTTTCGAAAATTTTGATAAAGGAGAAGATACCGATGTTTGGGCATTAGAACACAATTATGTTTCTATTGTTCCGGTGCAGTTCGATTTAACTGCCCACCATGCCATCCAGGCTTTAAACAGCTGGGATTTTACCGGTAATGAAGGTGCTAAATCTGGAAATGGAGGTACAAAAGTTTCAGCACCAGATGGCATTAATTTAGGCTAGTTCTGATGATCGATCGCTTAAAAAAGTTAAATAATTCGGTATGGGTAGGTTTGGGCATTGGTTTGCTTATCCCTGCAATTTTTTGTTCCATCGCATGGTATATCATTCACCATGTAGCCTACCTTGCCAAAGCAGATTTATTATACATTGGTGCAATTGCGATAAACGCCTACACCATGCAAACATTTTTTAAATACAATAAAGAAAACATAGGCAGGGGCATATTGGCAGCGACATTTGTATGTGCTTTTGTGTTTTTTGCGTACAAAGTTTTTTAAAGAGACATGTAAGATGGAATATGGATGAGGGAGCGTATATTTCCGTTACCAATTTTCCATTTTCCATCATACATGAAAAGAAATATTTAATATGGATGAGGTGATACAATTCCATCTTCCATCATCCATTTCACATCTTCCATAATTATGAAGTACTACCTCGTAGCCGGAGAAGCCTCAGGCGATTTACATGGCGCCAATTTAATAAAAGCCTTAAAAACTGAGGATAGCGAAGCAGTGTTCAGGTATTTTGGTGGCGATAAAATGCAGGCCGAAGGTGGCGAACTGGTTAAACATTATGCCGATATGGCTTTTATGGGGTTTACCGAAGTACTTTTAAATTTAAGGACTATTTTTAGAAACCTTAAAGCTTGTAAAGAAGATATTATAAAATGGAAACCCGATGTATTGATTTTGATCGATTTTCCAGGATTTAACCTGAAAATAGCGGAGTTTGCCAAAGCCAATGGCATAAAAGTCTGCTATTATATTTCGCCAAAAGTTTGGGCCTGGAACCAGAAACGGGTACTTAAAATAAAAAGAATTGTCGACCACATGTTCTGTATCCTGCCTTTCGAAGTTGGTTTTTATAAAGAATGGGGCATGAAGGTAGATTATGTGGGTAATCCTTTATTGGATGAAATTGCGCAGTTTACACCGGATGTAAACTTCCGTAAAAACAATCAGCTGGGGAATGAAAAAATTATTGCCCTGTTGCCCGGTAGCCGTAAACAGGAAATAGAGCGTTTGCTGCCGGTAATGTTAAGCATTACAGACGAATATCCTGAATATGTTTTTGCCATTGCCGCTGCACCAACTTTTACCGAAGCCTATTACCAACAGTTTACCGGAAATAAAAAAGTTAAACTCCTTTTTAATAATACTTATAATTTATTGCACAATGCCCATGCGGCAATTGTAGCATCCGGAACGGCTACACTCGAAACCGCCTTATTTAAAGTGCCGCAGGTAGTGGTTTACAAGGGAGGCACCATTTCAATTGCCATTGCCCGGATGGTGGTAAAAATTAAATTTATCTCTTTGGTTAACCTCATTGTAAACAAAAAGATTGTAACTGAATTGATTCAGGAAGATTGCAATACCCAAAAGGTTAGCGAAGAACTCAAGATTCTTTTAACTGGAGCGGGTAGAAGCGAGATGTTAAAGCATTATGATGAGCTTCTTTCGTTAATGGGCAAACCAGGTGCTTCGGCAAAAACTGCCGCATTAATCACTACATATTTAAGCTAAGTTAGTTTTTCTGCCAACGTAACATTTTAGGTTGGTTTTGATTTTTTTTAAAACAAAATGCCCTTTAAGGCGTTACTAAATCGTTTTGCGGAAATCCTAATTAAAACTAATTAATCTCAGTGCTCTTATTAATTTGGTGAAATTCGGCCGCATTGCGTAACTAATTATAAACTAAACTAGTGAGTGCCAATGAGAAACATTTTACTCAGGATGTCAGGATTCCTATGCCTGATCCTACTTTCAAGCCCCCAGTTGTTTGCAAAAATTAAGAGCGAAAAAATCAATTTCAATCGCTATTATTTTCAGCAGGATACAACTAAAAAACAAGACACAACAAAAAAAGTTCCGGTTGCCAAACCCGCTGATTCGGTAAAAGTACCACCAAATCCGCTGGGAGGCGCACGTCCGGCTACTGCACCGGCAACAGCGCCAGCAACAACGGCACCTGCCACACCGGCAAGCACTGCTCCGGCAACATCAGCCGCTCAAAAAACAATTACCGGTACTGTTGTAGATGAGCAGAAAATCGGTTTACCTGGCGTTGGGATTAAAATCCAGGGCAAAACAGGTGGTAGTGTAACACAGGAAAACGGTAAGTTCAGTATTAATGTAACTTCGCCAACCGATGTGCTGGTATTCAGTTATATCGGTTACCAAACCAAATCTGTTCCGGCAGGTAATGGTGCAACGCCGTTAAACATCAGCCTGGTACCATCACAGTCACAAAAATTAGACGAAGTAGTGGTAGTGGGTTATGGAACGCTGAAAACCAAAGAAGTTACTTCTTCTGTTGCTCACGTAGATACGGCACAGTTTCGGCAAAGTGGTGCCCGAAATCCGCTCGATCTGATTCAGGGTAAAGTTGCAGGTTTGAATATTACCAGGGGTAGTTCAAATCCAAATTCTGGTCCCAGTGTGCAATTACGTGGAGTGGTTTCCGTAACCGGAAGTGCAAGCCCACTTTTTGTAATCGATGGTATCCCGGGCGGTAACCCCGATCTTTTACAACAAGATGATATCTTATCTGTCGATGTTTTGAAGGATGGCTCTGGAGCGGCAATTTATGGTACGAGTGCCAATGCGGGTGTAATTTTAATCACCACAAAAAAAGGTAAGCCAGGAGCTCCAACTTTCAATTATTCAGCATACGTAAGAAAAGAGTTTATCCAAAACCGCTTAGATTTTTTAACAGCGGATGAATTTAGGCAAAAAATTGCTTCTAAAGAGATTAATGCTATTGATTACGGTGGCAGCGAAGATCTGTACGATCGTTTAGTTAACCATAATAACCTTTCACAAAATCATAACCTATCATTATCCGGAGGATCTGACAAAACAAGTTATCGCGCAAGTATTAACTATAGAGATTTACAGGGAATTGCTTTAGAAAATGGCCGTAAAGAATACACATTAAGGCTGAATGTAAATCAAAAAGGGCTTAATGATAAATTGAATGTTCAGATGAATTTGGCCGCCAATTTTAATAATGCAAACTTACTCTCAAATGGTACAAAAATCGATTTTTTCGATAACGAATTAACCGGTAGCGGCTGGGAAGAAGAAGCAACAAAAAATCCAACCAAACTGATTTATAACCCAGACGGATCGTTTTATCACGATACACAGAGTACTAATCAGTTTGCCCGTTTGTTCCAGGAAACCAGCTATAGGAAACAACAAACCAGTTCTGCCGATATTAAAGCTGATCTCGATATAATTAAAGGTTTAAAGGGTAGTATTTTTGGATCCGTACAGAGAGATAGTTATATAGATGGCGGTTATGGTGATCTTGCCAGTGAAAATTCTATAGAAAATACCGATTATCCAGGGGGCGGATATGCTTTTAAAAATAATTTCCTGTCACAGAGTTTTGCTCTTGAGCCTACATTGCAATATACCAAAACCATTGCAGACAAACATTCTTTTACTGCATTGGCCGGATACAGTTACCGTTATTATATTGAAGAGGGGGCAAAAGCAAGCAACCGTGGCTTTTTGAATGATCAGTTTCATGAAGATAATTTAAATGCGGGGCAGGCGCTTGCTGATGGTAAAGCAGGAATGGGAAGTTTTAAGAACGATAATACCTTGATTGCTTTCTTCGGTCGTATCAATTATGCATTTGATGGCAAGTATTTGGCTCAGTTTATTTTAAGGAGAGAAGGTTCGTCAAGGTTTGGTGATAATAATAAATGGGGAAATTTCCCAGCCGTATCATTGGGATGGAATGTAACCCAGGAGAAGTTTATGGAAAATGTAAAATGGGTTAATAATTTGAAGTTAAGAGCTGGTTATGGTGTGACCGGTAATTCCGGCTTTCAGAACAATGCCTCGAGGGTTACGCTTAGTACCGGGGGTAAATACCTTTACCCTGATGGTGCTTATCGCGAAACTTATGGCCCTAGCCGAAATGCAAATCCATTTCTTAAATGGGAAAGTAAACGCGAGTTAAACATTGGTGCAGACTTTACTTTATTTAATAACAAGTTAACCGGTGCTTTAGATGTATTTAAACGCACAACCAAAGATTTATTGGATACATATACCACACCACAGCCACCTTACGTTCAATCGAGCATTTTTGCTAATGTTGGTCAGATTTCATCAAAAGGTATAGAACTTGCCTTATCATATCAGGCTATTAAAACCAAAGACTTTACTTTTAGTATGGATTTTACCGGAAGTACAATTAAAAATACGCTGGATTCTTATTCTAACGATATTTATACCGTTCAATACAAAACTTTTGGTAGTATTGGTGGATCTGGAGACCTTGGCGACGCCATTACCACTTACGAAGGAGAGAACCTTGGTGTATTTTGGGGTAAACGCTTTGCGGGTTTTGATGCAGATGGAAAATGGTTGTTTTTTAACCGCAACGGACAAGCAGTACGCAATGATCAGATTAATTATTCGAAAGATAAAAACCTTACCGACCTTGCTCCGATCGGCAACGCCATTCCGAAATACTATGCATCTTATACAGCCAACTTTACCTATAAAAATTTCGATTTCAGGGTATTCTTGCGTGGAAAATTCGATTACCAAATCTTAAATACAACAGCACTTTCCTACGGAAACCCTTCAATTTCCGGAATCAATTACCTTCAGGAAGCGTTCGGTAAATACAGCCAGATCAAGGATACCTATATGTATTCTGATTATTATTTAGAAAACGGAACCAACGTTAAAATTGATGAGGTAACTATTGGTTACAACTTTAAATTTAAAACTAAAATGATCCGTAATCTGAGGGTATATGCAACAGGGCAGAACCTGGCCACCATTACAGGATATACGGGTAACGATCCGGATTTCGTACAGGACACAGGTTTAGGCCCGGGTATTGATAACCGTGGTGCTTATCCAAGTACCAGATCATTTTTATTCGGTGTTAACGTAGGCTTTTAATTATATCAAAATGAAAAATAAATCGATAATACAAACAGCATTATTTTTATTGGTTGCTATTGTAAGCGCCTGCACCAATCTTGATGAAAATGCTTATAGTGAAATTCCTTCCGATAAATTTTATAATAATAAAAACGAAGTAATCTCAGCAGTTTTACGCCCCTACACACATGCAAACGCATGGGTAACTCCTTCGGGGCAGGACGGATGGTGGCGACCGGCAGAATTATCGGCTGATCAGCTGGCCTGGCCAACTAAAGGTCCGCATGGCGAAGATAGCGGGAAATGGAAAAGATTGCATTACCATAGCTGGACGGTCGACGAAGCCGGCTTAAATAATGCCTGGTCTTTAATTTATAGCGGCATAGGCTATTGTAATGATCCGATTGCAAATATTGGTACACGTGATATTTCGGCATTGGGTATCACCCAAAAAGAAAAAGACGAATTTATTTCCGAATTGAAATTGCTGCGTGCTTTCCATTATTTAAAACTTATGGATCTCTTTGGTGGCGTACCCATTGTAACTGAGCCTGCTGATCCGGCAAATCCGGTTTATCCAGCAACTTCAAGCAGAAAAGAAGTTTTCGATTTCGTCGAAAAAGAAATTAAGGATAACATCAATAATGTACCGAAACTATCTAGGGCAATGTTAGGTAGAATGAGCCAGGCCGGTGGTTATGCCATGCTGGTAGAACTTTATTTAAATGCGGAAGTATGGTCGGGAACAGCTCGTTGGGACGATTGTATTGCCGCAGCAGATAAACTGATCAACAATGAAGGCGGTGGTCAAAATGGAACCATGCAATTAGATACCACCATTACCGATCAGTTTAAAAATACAAATGATTTATCAAAAGAGGTGATTTTTTCTATCGCTTACGATTTCACCAGGGCAAAGTTCGAACCTTCATGGACAGGCGAGTTTTATCATTTTGCGCAAAGGGATATTTATGGTGGCGGCAGAAATGGCAATGATGGCGTGGTATTGGTACCGGGTGTTTATACTACTTATGATAACGACGACCGCAGGAAAAAAGAATGGTTGCTTATTGGGCAGCAATTTAAATTTGCCAATCCTAAAGAGGCTGTACTAGGTACCGTAGAATATGCTGGCAAGCAGTTATCTTTTGTAGACAATATCCAGAAAAACACAAAAAATTCCACCGTTTCCAACATGAGCGAAGGTGAAGAGAACAGTGGAGTAAGATTTAACAAGTATAAACTGGGCAATTCCGTGCCGGGTTTTGTGATCAATGGTCAGGATACTGTCGCGGTTCAGCCTGATCCAAATTACAACAACAACGACTGGAATGTTTACCGTTTAACATGGATTTATTTTGCCAAGGCGGAAGCATTAATGCGTAAAAGCGGTGGTACAGCTACTGCTGAAGCGGTAGCTTTAATCAATACGACAAAAAAAAGGGCTTATGCGTCAGCTATACGAGATGCTAAGGCTTACACTACTGCTACTTTAACTTTAGATGAGCTTTTGGCAGAACGTGGCAGAGAGTTTATTTTCGAAGGCTTTAGAAGAGATGATTTGATTCGTTTCGGGAAATTTACAACTGGAACCTGGTGGGACCACGTAGCCTCATCAGCAACGAAAGCACTTTTTCCTATTCCTCAAAGACAACGAGACCTTAATCCAAAACTCACACAAAACCCCGGATATTAATTTTGATACAAAAGGCGCCTGATAAGCGCCTTTTGCTGTTTTAAGCCTCATTTTTTTATCCCGCCAACCTTTAACAAGTCTTTCTAAAACGATTAACATAAAAAATGTTAAATTGCGTTTTTATAAACGGGCAAAAATTTAAAAGCTATAATTTTTATTTAGCTTTGAATCGATTAACTTAAAAGAATTCCGACCAAATGAAATCGCTTTCTATCAAAGATATAGCTGTAAAAGCAAATGTATCCATTACCACAGTTTCCTTTATTATCAATGGTAAAGCAAAAGAAAAATCGATCAGTGAAGCGGTTATAGAAAAAGTAGAAAAAATTATTGCAGAGAGTGGTTATAAACCCAACCAGATTGCCAGGAGCCTGCGCACCGGAAACTCGAATATTATCGGACTGATTATCGAGGATATTTCAAACTCTTTCTTTTCAAGAATCGCGAGGTTAATCGAAGATAAAGCCTATAAAAGAGGTTATAAAATTATCTATTCCAGTACCGAAAACAGTGTTGATAAGGCAAAAGAACTCATCAACATGTTCAAATCGCGCAAGGTTGACGCTTATATCATTTCGCCCATTAAAGGAATAGAAGAAGATGTGAAGATGTTGTTGGAAGATGGCAATCCCGTAATCTTTTTTGACAGGAACCTGCCTGATATTAACACCAGCTATGTAGGCGCCGATCATTTGAATGCTTCTTACCAGTCTATCCAGAGTTTTATCGATCAGGGTAAAAAGAACATTGCCCTCGTTACTACTGATATTAATGTAGAGCAGATTGTAGAGCGTTATGATGGTTATAAAAAAGCATTGGAAGACAATGGCATTAAATACGACGAAAACCTTGTTTTAAAAATCCATTTTAACCAGGAAGAAAGCGAAACCATTAGCCAGATTAAGCAGCTATTTGAACAGAAAAATATCGATGCCGTACTGTTTGCCACCAACTACCTTGCCATTAGCGGCCTAAAAGTGTTAAAACAGATCAATAAAAAAATAGGGGATGACTTTGCGGTTATCGCATACGATGACCATGAAGCCTTCGAATTGCATACCCCTGGAATTTCGACCGTACAGCAACCGCTGGAAGAAATCGCCGAAAATGTGATCAAAATAATCCTTAAACAACTTTCTTCTAAAACAAAACTGGAAAACCAGCAAGTCATCATTCCAGCCAAACTCATCATAAGAGATTAATATTTTGTAACTTAAATATTACGAAATGTGGTTTTAATATGATTTTTAAATTCTCTAATATTGGATTAGTAAAACGTTTTACTTTATTGCGGCTTTAGAGAACAAAAATCCTTCTTAACCAGAATTATCATCCTCATTTTCATTCCCATCAGAATAAATATTTGGTCGGTAAATTAAGTAAAACGATTTATCCATTGCAACGAACCAAATATTGAACGATGAGAAACCTTTCCTTACTGGCATTTTGCCTTTTTATTACTTTCATCCTTAAAGCACAAGATAAAGCCCCGGCTTATCCGCTGATTACGCACGATGCCTATTTCAGTATCTGGTCTTTTGGTGATGGCTTAAATAAATCGGTTACCAAACACTGGACGGGTAAGGAACAATCTTTATTGGGCATCATAAAAGTTGACGATCAGTTTTATCGTTTTATGGGCGAAGAAAGTAAGACCTTTAAAACCATTCTCCCTGCTGCTGATGAGAGTAAATACCAGGCCAGCTATACCTTCGATCAGCCTGAAAAAGATTGGGAAACCAATACTTACAATGATGGCGCCTGGAAAAAAGGCGATGCTCCATTTGGCGATGAGCGTGCTGATCAAACAAAGTGGAATACCAACGACCTCTATTTCAGAAGGACTTTTGAAGTTGCAAATCTAACATCTGCAAAAAAATACCTTAAACTCAATCACGATGATAATGTAATGGTGTACCTCAACGGTAAATTAATTTACAGGAAAAACGGATGGGTTTCTGATTATATTTACCTGCCTGTTGAGGATGGTATTTTACATAAAGGTAAAAATGTACTGGCCATCCATTGCAAAAATACCGCTGGTGGCAGGCACCTCGATGCGGGAATTGTAGAAGAGGAAGCCCAGGAGGTAAAAATCGACCCCGCAACGCAAACCAATGTATCACTAACAGCAACTACAACAAAGTATAGTTTTACTTGTGGTAAAGTAGCTTTAGAAGTGAGTTTTACTTCTCCGTTATTGCTTAACGATATTAAACTAACCGCGCGACCAATCAGTTACATCAATTATGCTGTAAAATCGACCGATGGCAAGGCACACAAAGTGGATATTTTCTTTGGTGCATCATCAAATATTGCCGTAAATACACCAACACAGGCCGTTTCGGCATGGAAAAGTACCAAAAACAACCTTTCTATACTTAAAACAGGAACTGTTGAGCAACCGGTATTAAAAAAACGTGGCGATGATGTACGGATCGATTGGGGCTATTTATATGTTGCTGTTCCGGCTAAATTTAATGCTATACAGTTTATAGGTACGCAGAATGAAAATTTAAAAACATTTATGGGCGCAAAATATCCTGCTCAAAACCAGGTTTTAAATGCCAAAAACTTAAGCTTAAGCAGCGTGATTCCCTTCGGTACCGTCTCTTCTGCTGCGGTAGAGAAATATGTGATGCTCGGTTACGATGATTTAAAATCAGTAGAATATTTTGGAGAAAAACTATCGCCGGTTTGGAGACAATCGGGTTCGCAGCAATTTGAAGATCAGTTGGCCGATGCAAATGCTCAATATTCATCTTTAAAGGCAAAATGTGCTGCTTTTGATGCCAGACTTTATGCTGATGCCGGGAAAGCAGGGGGCAAGGAATATGCAGAGATGTGCAAACTGGCTTACAGACAAGCTATTGCGGCCCATAAAATTGTTTATGCACCTAATGGAGATATTCTTTTCCTTTCAAAAGAGAATTTCAGTAACGGATCAATCAATACCGTTGACGTAACGTACCCGTCTGCGCCACAATTTTTGGTGTATAATCCCGAATTATTAAAAGGCATGTTGAACGGTATTTTTTATTATTCGGAAAGCGGGAAATGGAAAAAACCTTTTGCCGCACACGATTTAGGCACTTATCCACTGGCTAACGGACAAACCTATGGTGAAGATATGCCGGTAGAAGAAGCCGGAAATATGATCATTTTAACCGCAGCTATTACTAAAGCTGAAGGAAGTGTAAAATATGCTGAAAAACACTGGGAAGTGATGTCGGTATGGGCAAACTACCTGTTAAGAGAAGGTTTCGATCCTGCCAACCAATTGTGTACCGATGATTTTGCCGGTCACCTCGCCCGTAACGCCAACTTATCGGTAAAAGCCATCGTAGCCTTAGGTGGTTATGCCCAAATGGCACAATTGTTAGGTAAAACTGATGTAGCCACTAAATACCGTACTGCTGCATTACAGATGGCAAAGAACTGGATGAAAATGGCCGACGACGGCGATCATTATGCTTTAACTTTTAATGATAAAAATACCTGGAGCCAGAAATATAACCTGGTGTGGGATAAACTTTTAAAACTGGATCTTTTCCCGAAAGAAGTATATAAAAAGGAAATCAATTTCTATCTGACCAAACAAAAGGATTTCGGACTGCCTTTAGATAGCCGCAGAACCTATACCAAATCAGACTGGATTATGTGGACTGCAACCCTGGCAGATAACGAAGCAGATTTTCAAAAATTTATAAAACCGATTTACCGTTATGCTACCGAAACTGAAAGCAAAGTTCCATTGAGCGACTGGCACGAAACCACCAGCGGTAAAATGACAGGTTTCCAGGCGAGGAGCGTGGTTGGCGGTTATTTTATTAAAATGCTCGCCGATAAATGGAATATTAAATAAAACATCAATCAGCTTTGCCTGCACCCATTTACCTATGCAGGCAATAGCTGATTTTTAAATATACAGTTGATTTATATCGGCTGAAAAGAACCAACAAACACACAAATGAAACTTAAATTAATTGCATCCGTTTTATGCTGCCTTGCTACCAAAGGGTTATTGGCACAGCAGAAAGATTGGGTCCACTATGTAAACACGCTGCAGGGAACCAATTCCAGGCACGAACTCACCAGGGGGAATACCTATCCCACCACCGCACTGCCATTTGGCATGCACACCTGGACGCCACAAACCGGCAGAAATGGCGATGGCTGGAAATACCAATATTTCAAAGATAAAATCAGGGGCTTTCAGCAGGCGCACCAATGTAGCTCCTGGACAAGAGATTACGCGGTATTCTCTTTAATGCCCATGGTTGATGAACTGATTGTTGATGAAAACCAGCGTGAAGCCAGGTTTAGCCATAAAGATGAAATTGCTAAACCCAATTATTATAAAGTAAAGTTCGAAAACGAAATTACCACAGAAATTTCTCCTTCAGAGCGGGGTGCGCACCTGCGATTCAGCTATCCGAAAGGCAAAAGAAGTTTCCTGATTCTGGATGGATACACCAGGCTTAGTGGCGTTCAGATTTATCCTAAAGAAAATAAAATTACTGGTTGGGTAAACAACGGAGAAGGTTTTAAACGTGGCTGGAAAAGTTATTTTGTGATTCAGTTCGATCAGCCCATAAAAGCTTATGGTACCTGGGAGAACAAACGCAATACCGTAAATAAAGATTCGCTCATTGCCGAAGGATTGGGCAAAGGTGCATTTATACAGTTCGAATCTGGCGCAAAAGTGCAGGTTAAAACGGCTTCTTCTTACATCAGTTTAAAACAGGCAGAACTGAATTTAAAGAGAGAATTAGGAAATGATAAAACTTTAGAAGATACCAAAGCCAATGCTGCTGCGATATGGAATAAATCGCTTGGTAAAATAGAAGTAGAAGGTGGATCCAGTGCCGATATGGAAACCTTTTATTCCTGCTTTTTCAGGGCAAGTTTGTTCTCGCGAAAGTTTTATGAACTGAATGAAGCCGGAAAACCTTACTATTTCAGCCCTTACGATGGAAAAGTACACAATGGATACATGTTTACCGATACCGGTTTCTGGGATACCTTTCGTGCACAATTTCCTTTAAATACTTTGGTCCAGCCCGAAATGCATGGGCATTACATGCAGGCCATGCTTGATGCTTATGAACAATGTGGTTGGCTGCCTTCGTGGTCGTTTCCCAGCGAAGCGGGAAGCATGATCGGCAACCATGCCATTTCCTTACTGGCCGATGCCTGGGCGAAAGGAATCAGGACTTTCGATCCAAAGAAGGCACTGGATGCCTATTATCATGAGGCAATGAACAAAGGCCCATGGGGGCCGGCAAACGGGAGGGATGGCGTAACCGAATATAACCAGTTGGGATACGTGCCTTATCCGAGATATAGAGAAGCAACGGCTAAAACACTGGAGTATGCCTACGATGATTATTGTGCTTATCAATTGGCCAAAATGATCGGCGATAAACATTATATGGAGGTTTTCGAAAAACCGATGTACAATTATAAAAATGTGTACGATCCTGCTACACGGTTTATGAGAGGCAAAAATGCAGAGGGCAAATGGTCACCAAATTTCGACCCGACAGAGTGGGGCGGACCTTTTACCGAAGGTAATGCCTGGCACTGGCAATGGTCGGTTTTTCAGGATACCAAAGGATTGATCAATTTAATGGGCGGTAGTGACAATTTTACGGCTAAACTCGATTCTGTTTTTACCGAACCCAATAAAGTTAATGTGGGCTCTTACGGCGGCATGATCCACGAAATGACAGAAATGGTAATGGCTAACATGGGGCAATATGCCCATGGCAATCAACCAATACAGCATATGGTATATCTATATAATTATGCCAATCAGCCCTGGAAAGCGCAGTTTCATGCCCGCGAAGTAATGCGGAAATTATATGATGCTACCGAAAATGGTTACCCCGGAGATGAAGACCAGGGGCAAACCTCATCGTGGTATGTATTAAGTGCATTGGGTTTTTACAGCGTTACACCAGGTACAGGAGAATACGTTTTAGGTAGTCCTGTGTTTAAGAAAACGACTATTAATTTAGAAAATGGCAAAAAATTCGTAATCGAAGCACCCGCAAATGACGTAGAGCACGTTTATATTAAATCTGCCAGTTTAAACGGTAAAAATTTCACTAAAAACTTTATTAATCATAGCGATATTTTAGAGGGTGGCGTGTTAAAATTAGAAATGAATGTTAAACCTTCGTTAAATAGAGGACTTTTAAATGAAGATAAGCCATTTTCGCTGAGTAAATAAATATTGAATCGCTATTTTTGGCGCATTGATGAGAATTAGTAAAAATAACAGAAATATAGATATAGAATGGAAAAGCCTGTTGCATTAGGTGTAGATATTGGCGGCTCGCATATTACAGCCGCATTGGTGGATTTGGAAACAAGAACTTTGGTGAAGGATTCCATCAAGCGTAGCCCTGTGAACTCACAGGAGAATAAGGAAGTGATTTTATCAGCATGGTGCGATATTATCAGCAAAGCTTTTCAAAACATTAAAAACGGTGCGCGGAATGTGGGGATTGCCATGCCCGGACCGTTTAATTATAACGAAGGGATTTCATTGATCAAAGATCAGGATAAGTTTAAGTCGCTTTATCAGGTAAATGTTAAAGAAGAACTGGCCAAACGTTTAGATATCCCGGCAGAAAATATCCACTTTATAAATGATGCCGCTGGCTTTTTACAGGGTGAGGTTTTTGCCGGTGCTGCTAAAGGAAATGCAAGTGTATTAGGATTAACATTGGGAACAGGGCTTGGATCTTCGCTTTGTTTAAACTACAAAGCCTTTGATGCCGACCTTTGGAACTCCGAATTTTTAGACGGAATTGCAGAAGATTACCTTTCTACGCGCTGGTTCGTAAAACGTTTTAACCAACTTAGCGGTAAAACGGTAGATGGCGTAAAAGAACTGGTCGAAATTGTAGAAACCGATCATTTTGCCACCAGGGTATTTATGGAGTTTGGCTATAACCTTGCCCAGTTCCTAATTCCGATTATCAGAAAACATAAAATAGATACCGTAATTGTTGGTGGTAATATTGCACAATCATTTAGTGCTTTTGCACCCGAACTGATTTCTACACTTAAAGGTAATTGCATAGAAACCAGTATTAAAATTTCGGAACTTAAAGAGCACGCTGCGTTAATTGGCGCCGCCAGTTGTTGCGATTTAAGTTTAATCTAAAGTGTTTTACCAGAGTGTTTTACATTTTTTATTCCCTTTAAAAATAACCGCAGAATTGCAATTTTAATAAAGTAATTCTGCGGTTAATCTTCATTTTTTCTTTTTTTTTAAGAAAATGATCCTTTTTATAGGATATTTTCATTCATTTTTCTCTTAAACATGACCAGCAGGAGAATTTTTTAATATTTCTTCATCAAAAAAAAGATATATAATTCTTGATTTATTAAGAATATGCTTATTATTGCTTAATAAAACGTTTTAGTCTTCAGTTATTTAAGTATTCTTATAGAGCTGATACAAGAGCAAGTGTTGATCATCGATCAAGGCTTTTTTTTACGAAACAAAACTAAAACGTTTTAGTTTAACCAAAAAGTAACTAACCATTCATACAGAAATAAGAGGAGAAACTCAATGAAGTAAAATTTACATTCTGATATACCCATTCTGCCCTGCGGAAACCAACAAACTAATCAAACACCAACCAAACTAATCATGACCAAAAACTTCCCAAACCAGCGCTGGCTGTCTACACGCCATTAGTATTCTTTTCGTAATACGAGAGAGGCTAACGATAAAGGTAACTGAAAATCATTTTGCTGTAAATCAGATGTTTACGTTATTAACTCCCAATTAATTTGTACAGGGGTTAATGTACTGAACTAATTATTTTCTACACATTTTAGAATTAGCGCTTCTTTAAAGACAGATTCAATTCCTGATCTATCATTGATCATGTGGCTAAATATTGCACATTTTAATAACCAACAAACTATAAATTAATCAATTATGAATCTTTTAAAAATGACCAAGAAAGCCGCAGGGCTCTGCTTTGCGTTAGCTTTACTTCTGGGATGCGGTAAAGAAGAGTACCCTGCAGTGGATCTTTTTACCTGGAAAGCAAAGGTAGATGTGACCGCTAAGGCCGTTGTATCTGTTAACTTTGAAAACTCCGGAGGTGCTTCAGCAGGAGAAGGATCGCTAAAAGTGGTTGATAATGACATCAACACAAAATTCCTGATCAATCCGTATCAGTCGGCCCTTTATATCCAATTAACCTTTCCTTCACCCCAACAAGTGGCATCCTATACTTTAACATCGGGCGGTGATGCTCCAGACAGGGATCCTAAAAACTGGAAATTAAGCGGTTCTACAGATGGGAGCACCTGGGTAGATCTTGATACCAGAACAGGTGAAACATTTTCGGGCCGTAACATGACCAAAACCTACAGTTTCAAAAACAAAGTGCTTTACAAGTACTACAGACTTGGCATTACGGCAAATAACGGTGGCTCTTTGTTCCAGTTGTCTGAGTGGCGGGTAATTGAAGTGCCTGAGGAGCAACAGTAATTTATCACTCTTGCTATTACTAGACAAATTAAGATTATTCTGCCGGTTAGTATGGCAGGCAATAAGATTTTCAACTGATCAATAGACCAAATAACAGTATTTCTGTTAACAACAAAAATTTTATGATGAAAAAAAATACAAATTTAACTGGGGGCAGGCTCAGGCTTAAAGATTGTGCTTTTAAGGCGCTTGCTTTTACAGTAGCCTTAAGTAGTGGTTTTTATGCAAAAGCCAATGCTTCAGCTATTAATATAAACAGTTCGGTTTCGGTTAGCCAAACCAGGGCCGACATTGTAATCCGTGGTATCATTAAAGATGAGGCAGGCTTGCCTTTACCAGGTGCAGGTATCAAAGTAAAAGGCAGTTCTACCAGTGCAGCTGCAGATACGAACGGCGCATTTACCATTACTGTTCCTGATCAAAACACAGTTTTGGTTATAACTTATGTTGGTTATGATACCAAAGAGATTCCTGTGGGTACGCAAACAGTATTGGATATCCGTTTAAAAGAAACCGTAGGTGCCAATTTACAGGAGGTAGCTATTGTAGGTTTTGGTACGCAGAAAAAGGAAAGTTTAGTGGGAGCACAATCATCGGTAAAAGCTGATGAATTAAAACAACCTGTTTCTAGCATGAGCCAGCTTTTGGCAGGTCGGATTCCGGGGGTGGTAAATGTAACCAGAAACGGAGAACCGGGTGCTACAGGATCAGATATTTTTATCCGTGGTATATCGTCATTAACTGCTAACGACAGGGGGCCATTGGTTATCATTGATGGTGTTCCTAACCGTAGTTTAAACGATATCAGTGTTTATGATGTAGAGAACTTTACCGTGTTAAAGGATGCTGCTGCGACTGCAGTATATGGTATCCGTGGTGCGAACGGCGTAATCCTGATCAATACCAAGCAGGGGAAAATCGGTACGCCAAAAATCAATGTGGAATATTATGAAGGGGTGAGCCGTTTCACTAAAAGACCGCAGTTAATTGATGGTGTGGATTATATGAATTTAGCTAATGAGGCCAAATATTCTGATTATTTACGAGGTGGGGCAGCAGGAGCATTCTCGCCAGCTTATTCAATAGATGCCGTTCAAAAAACGGCTGCAGGTACCGATCCGATCCTTTACCCTAATGTAAACTGGTTTGATGCCATATATAACGATTTTGGTAGAAACAGATCTGCTACAGCTAACCTTTCAGGAGGTGTAAGCAATGCCAAATATTATGTTTCATTAGGCTATTATGGAGAAGATGGTTTGTTTAAAACCGGAGAGGCAGTTAATTCCGCAGTGAAACAAAATTATGGCCGTTATAATGTAAGTGCCAATTTAAACTGGGATATTACCGGAACAACCAAGATGGATTTAGGTATCAAAGGTATTTTGGGAGAAACGACTTATCCAAGTCAATATAATGCCCAGGATATTTTTTCTCAGGCTTTCCAGATTAACCCTACCTCGTTTCCAATTTTATATCCAAACGGCAGCTTGCCGGGAATTAGTCCTCAATCAGATCAGCGTAATCCATATGGCGATATTACCAGGAACGGATATAAGGAGGGATATAGTAATCAATTATATTCCAATCTTCGCTTAACTCAGGATTTAAAAGCGCTTACACCGGGTCTTTCTGCTACCTCAATGTTTTCTTTCGATATTAATAACTCAAATACCCTAACGAGAGAAAAAAGAGAAACGCTTTATCGCATAAATCCTAACGATCCGTATAACAAAGCTGGAGATCCTACATCAGGTTATAAGTATGGTCTGGTTTTACAAGGTCAGGATTTCTTAAATTATGGTATTACCAATAGTGGAGACAAAAAGATATATTTTGAAGCTGCCGTTAATTACAACCGTACCTTTGGGAAACATGCCGTAAGTGGTTTATTATTATACAACCAAAATGATAATTCAAATCCTTTTGCAGGTAACCTTACGCTTTCTCTTCCCTACAGATTGCAGGGGATTGCAAGTAGAGCAACTTATGCTTATGATAACAGGTATTTCTTTGAATTTAACATGGGCTATAACGGTTCAGAAAACTTTGCACCCGATAAGCGATATGGTTTCTTCCCGGCGCTAGGTGTGGGATGGTTATTATCAAATGAAAAGTTCTTCGAACCTCTTAAAAATACTATTCAAATGGTTAAGTTCCGTTATTCGAATGGTATTGTGGGTAGTGGTGGCAGTGGTGCCGGATACGCACAAAATGAAGGTGATCGTTTTTATTACTTAACAAAAGTTGGAAATGCAGCAGGTTATACCTGGGGTCAAAGCGGAAATATTACACCAGGTGGCTCTACAACTACAGGTGGTTTAGGTGTAACAGCATATGGTGTAGATGTAACCTGGGCAGAAACACGTAAACAAGATTTAGGTTTCGAGATGAAAACCTTAAACAATAATCTTTCACTAATTGTCGATTTTTTTACTGAAAAAAGGAATAATCAGTTTATAACAAGAGGAACTGTTCCTAATTACATTGGTTTAGCCAATACACCAATCGGTAATTTAGGTGTTGTAGAAAATAAAGGTATAGATGGTACTTTACAATACGATGCACAGTTGGGTAAAGATTTATCGATTAATTTCAGGGCTAACTTTACATATAACAAAGATAAAGTAATCGAGAATGACCAGGCGCCTAAAGCTTATCCCTGGTTAGAGCAAAGAGGCTTAAATATTTTATCCCGTTTTGGCTATGTAGCTGAAAAATTATTTGATTCTCAGGCCGAAATTAATGCTAGTCCGACACAGTTTGGTACATTAATGCCAGGTGATATTAAATATAAAGATTTAAACGGCGATGGTAAAATCGATTCATTCGATCAGACAGTAATCGGCAGAGGGGATGTTCCAAGTACCACTTATGGTTTTGGTTTTTCATTAACATACAAAAACTTCGATTTTGGTTTATTCTTTCAGGGACAGGATAATGCAGATATACTACTTAACATTCCATCGTTTGCCAGTTCAGGTGGTTTAGGTAATATGTTAGCAGTAGCTGCAGATCGCTGGACAGTAACAAATCCTAGTCAAAATGTAGTTTATCCCCGCTTATCTTATGGTGGTACCAACAATAATAACTATCAGGCAAGTACCTGGTGGAAGCGTGATATCAGCTTCTTGAGGTTAAAAAATGCAGATTTAGGTTACACGCTTAAAGAGGGAATTAAATCAATCGGTGTTAAACGCTTAAGGATTTATGCAACCGGTTATAATGTATTTACCATTAGCAAATTTAAACTTTGGGATCCTGAGCTACAAACCACTAATGGTACCAGATACCCTTTAACCTCTAATTACTCTTTAGGTCTTACCGCTAATTTTTAAAATTAAAAGGATGAAAAAAATATTTATATACACAGTTGGGGCATTGCTGATTGTTGGCAATTATGGCTGTAAGAAATTTCTAAATCAGGTACCTGATGATAGGCTTACATTTGATCAGGTGTATGAAAAAAAGAATACCGTTGATAGGGCTTTGTCAAATATTTATGCCACAATACCAAGTCAAACTGAAGATCGTTTTCCAAGTCAGGCGGGTAATATCGGCCCATGGACAGCAGCATCAGACGAGGCCGATTATACTTTACCTAACTTTAGTGAAGTGGTAAACTCAGGTGCCTGGGATGCTACAAGAAGTGAGGTAAACTACCACTGGCAAAATTTTTACCGTGGCATACAGTCTGCAAGTGCTTTTATGGCTAATGTAACCAAATGTACAGATTGTAATATTGGCGGTATCGACTTTGTTAACCGTTATTATAATGAGGCAAGAGCCTTGAGAGCAATATATTATTACTACCTGGTTAGACAGTACGGGCCAGTGGTTTTGCTAGGTAACGATCCGATAGCTTCGGATGCGCCTCTCGAAGCAATCAGTAAACCACGTAACTCTATGGATGAGTGTATCGATTACATTGTAAGCGAGTTAGACGCTTCAATTAAAGGTTTGCCGGCAACACCACAATCGGCAGAAGACTATGGGCATATCAACGGTTCAGTTGCCGAGGCTTATAAAATCAAAGCTTTATTAACAGCAGCTCGTCCATTATTTAACGGGAATACGGATTATGCGAGCCTTAAAAATAAAGATGGTAAACAATTGATCAACCAAACTTATAGTGTTGCAAAATGGACCAGGCTTGCAACAGCAGCTAAAGCGTTCTTAAATAACCCTAACTACGCCAGCTATACATTATATACGGTAAGTTCAACGCCTGCTGGTGTGCCAAATACAGCATTTAACAGAGCTTTTATAGCTACCAGAGATGTAATGCTGGCAACCTGGAATTCTGAGATAATTTTCGCCAGAACCGGAGATGCTACCAATTATCAATATTCAGTGACGCCGAATCACCTTGGTGCTCCAGATACAGATAAGGGAGGTTCGTTCTTGTCTGCTTCGCAACAAATGGTTGATGCATTTTTTACGGTAAACGGCTTGTCTATTCAGGATGATCCTGGTTATAGCGCTTCAGGAACTTCAGCTTATCAGGCACCAGATCAGAATGATCAGGGTACAGCCAGAATAATCAGCAATATGTTCGTAAACCGTGAACCTCGTTTTTACACAAATATTACCTACTCAGGTCGTAGATGGATCAATCCGCAATCAACTATTATTACCAGCTTTGAGTTTAATGGTAATGCAGGTAAATCAAATATCTCAAATACCGATTATACCAAAACAGGTTACACGCCGAGAAAACACATGGGTGTTTCTGGTAGAAATACAGGTAGACCAACATTCAGTGTAATCAGATTGGCTGAGATTTACTTGGATTATATTGAAGCTTTGCAGGAATCAAATCCTTCAGACCCGGACATTTTAATTTATCTTAATAAAATTCGTACCAGAGCTGGTATTCCTGTTTACGGAAGCGGTGGAATCGCCGTGCCGACAGATATGAAAGAAGCTATTCGTAAAGAAAGACGTGTAGAACTTGCTTTTGAGTTAGATCGTTATTTCTACACCAGGGAATGGAAAATTGCCGAAACTACCGATACGCAGATCAGGGGATTAAATATTTCTCAAAATGCACCTGGATTTTTCACACCTGTGGTTACCGAAAACAGGGTTTTCCAAAAGAAACATTACTTATGGCCTATACCTAATGGCGAAGTTCAAAAGGTGCCTGTAATTGTACAAAATACAGGTTGGTAAAATAAAAAAAGCACCGGGTATTTCACCTGGTGCTTTTTTTGAGCCCACTAATATGAAAAACTATGAAAAATATTTTCCCATTATCAGCCATTGCAGTGTTTGTACTAATTGCTTGCAATAGTAAAAAAGAACCTGTTGAAACCGTAAAACCGGCCCCTCCGCTTGTAGAAACTGTAGATCCGCCTGATGCACCACCTAAAACCTGGAAAGAGCATTGGTTCGAACATGTGCAATTACTTAATCGTGTAGCGTACGATACCAGCGTAGTGGTTTATTATGACGGCGATGTTAAACCCACCATTGTTTGGCCAAAAACCTATATGGCCGAAGCCTGGAATTACACCAAAAAAGCCTATGGTAAATTTGGAGATGATAGCCGCTTGTTCGTCATCTATCATGCAGGTAAATACGGCGGTGGTCATCCGGGGACCTATCTTGATGCCGGTCATGATTACAGAAATGTAACCGATTGCGGTTCTAATGATTTAAATGCATGGGTAACCGGGGTAGATAACGACATTGATTTATCGACCCACGAAATTGGCCATATTGTAGAAGGAGCATCGAAAGGTATAAAAGAATCTCCGGCTTTTGATATCTGGCACGACAGTAAATGGATGGAAATCTATCAATACGATGTGTATCTGGGGTTAAACAGAACTGCTGATGCACAACGCTGGTCGGCTAAAATGATGACCACAACCGATAGTTATCCAAGAGCAGGTACACAATGGTTTAAAAACTGGTTTTTACCAGTTTACGAAAACTATGGCAAAACAAAAGTATTAAATGGCTTCTTTACCCTTTTGTCTCAGCAATTCCCTAAACAGGCTATTACTGTACAGGGCAAAAGTTACCAGCAATATACTCGGAAAATGAATTTTGGCGAGTTTATCCATTTCTGGAGCGGCGCAGCCAAAGCAGACCTGGCCCCATTGGCATTAAGCGCTTTCGGACCGAAAGACGAAAAAGGTGCAGACTGGGCACCAATGCTGGCCAAAGCGAAATCCGATTTTCCTAACATTAACTACTAAATTTATTTAAGCGAAAGATTCAGGATATACACCTGGATCTTTCCTTTTTTTATCATAAACACACAAATAAAACAATGAACAACAAATTTTTAATCCTCACATTGCTATCATTTTTAACAACAGCTGCTTATGCGCAGAACAGGGAAAGAGGGTATAAGCTAACTATTAACGATAAAGACAGCGCAACAAATGCAACGGTAGATCATAAACTGGAAGCCGCTTTTTTTAATGTGTATCCGGGTTTTGCTCAGGCAGATGGTTACAGAACGAAAAGAAATGTGGTGCTGGATTTTGTAACCGATGAAACACCTACAATTAAAGCCAAAGCCGGTGAAATTAAAGTGAACAGCGAATGGGTTAAAAACAAATCTCAAAAGAAAATTGAGAAAGAATTATTTACCGCACTTTCCAAAAACTGGGTATCATACAGTAAGGAAAAACGTAAAGGATACAGTTTAACTTTCATCAGCAAAGACCCGAATTTGGATCCTGAGGTGAGAAAAAACTTAATTTCTACCTATTTCGAAATCTATCCAACTCTGGTAAAAACATTTAACGATAAATCTACTCACAATGTTTTATTCGTTGTTGATACTGCTTATAAAGCCGTGGCAGAAGCCAGTGGAAACAGGATTTTGTTCAGCGCGGGTTATATGAAAGCCCACCCAACCGATATTGATGTGGTTACACACGAAACCATGCACATTGTTCAGGGTTATGGTTACAGCGCTGGTCCGGTTTGGTTAACAGAAGGCATTGCCGATTATGTTCGTTATAAATATGGGGTAGATAATGTAGGCTCGAAATGGAGTCTGCCGGCTTATAACGAAAAACAGAATTATACTAACAGTTACCGCATTACTGCCCGCTTTTTTGCCTGGTTAGAGCAAAACGTAAAACCGGGATTAATTGCCACATTGGATCAGCAATTAAGGGCACATCAATACACCGCACAATCGTGGGAAACCTTAACCGGAAAAACCCTCGATCAGCTTTGGGCAGATTATGGTAAAGAACCACAAAAAGTAACCCTGACTTATAGTAGTAAAAAATAATAGAGAAGTCAAGTTTGATTGGCAATATGCACGTAAAAACTTGACTTCTCTTAACGGGTAGTCGTCATCTCGACCGAAATGCAGTGTAGCGGAGAGATCTATCTGGAGATAGATTTCTCGACTTCGTTGCACTCCGCTCGAAATGACGATAGCTTTTTAAGCCCATTTTGTAAAAATAACCATCACTAAAGTAAAATTTTTGATCATTTACTAAAACGTTTTACATAAAATAATTAATTTGCAGAATTAAACGCTAACCAAAACACTAATATCCCATAATAAATGAAAAAAATATCTATTCTTTCGGTTTTCGTGATGCTTGTTTCGGCCTTATCAGTGCAGTTGAAAGCGCAGGAAATCACTAAAAAGAGCGGTTATACCTTATCGTTCGAAAGCAACTTCAAAGAACTTGATCCGCAACTTAAAAAGCGGCTGATCAAAACCTTTTTCGAAGTTTATCCAAAACTGGCAAAAGAATACAATCCGTCTACCATTAAAGAAGTAAAGTTTTTTGTAGATACGGCTTATAAGGGTGTAGCTGCAACCGCTGATGGTAAAGTAACCTTTAGTTCGATGTGGATGGTAAAACACCCCGAAGATATTGATGTAGTTACCCACGAAGTAATGCACATCGTACAGGATTACGGCCGCAGTGTTGGTCCGGGTTGGTTAACCGAAGGTATTGCCGATTATGCCCGCTATAAATTCGGCGTTGATAATGCCGGTGCCAAATGGGCGTTACCAGCGCTAAAACCAGATCATTCTTATAAAAACAGTTACCGCATTACTGCTGCATTTTTTGCCTGGATAGAAAAAGATGTAAAACCAGGTACCATTAAAGCCGTTGATGCTTCTTTAAGAGACCATACATATACCAAAGAAATCTGGACCAAATTAACCGGTAAAGATTTAGATGCACTTTGGGCAGATTACGTTAAAAATTCGCAAGTTTAAAAAATAATTATTCCCATATAAAAAACACAAACACAACAAATGAAACGATTATTTATCGCCTTACTGGGTTTTGCAGCAACAACCAGCTTTGCACAAACAATAGGTAAGGTAACAGATCCGGTAGATTGGATAAACCCGTTAATGGGAACAGCCTCCAAACCGTCATTATCTAATGGAAATACCTATCCGGCAATCGGCTTGCCATGGGGAATGAACATGTGGACACCACAGACCGGCAAAAGCGGCGATGGGTGGGCATATACTTATGAAGCCGATAAAATCCGGGGATTTAAACAAACCCACCAGCCATCTCCATGGATGAACGATTACGGCGCTTTTTCAATTATGCCCGTAACCGGAAAATTAAGATTTACTGATGACGACCGTGCAAGCTGGTTCAGCCACAAAGCAGAGGTATCTAAACCATATTATTACAGTGTTTATTTGGCAGATGCTGATGTAACCACCGAAATTACCCCTACCGAAAGAGCTGCTCAATTCAGGTTTACTTTCCCTAAAACCGATAGTTCTTACGTAGTTGTAGATGCCCAGAACAGAGGATCGTACATTAAAATCATTCCGGCTGAAAGAAAAATCATTGGTTATACCACTAAATATGCCCGTGGTCCGTTGCCTAAAAACTTCAAAAACTATTTTGTAATTTATTTCAATAAAGATTTTAAACTGGCCAAAACCTGGGATGATAAAAAATTAAATGATAAAGATTTAGAACTGACTGTAGATCACGCTGGTGCTGTTATTGGTTTCGCTACACAAAAAGGCGAGCAGGTAATTGCAAAAGTGGCTTCTTCTTTTATCAGTTTCGAACAGGCCGATCTTAACTTAAAAAGAGAACTGGCTAGCGATGGTTTCGATGCTACAAAAGCAAAAGGCAGGGCAACCTGGAACAAAACGTTAAGCAAAATTTCGGTTGAAGGTGGTACCATCGATCAGGCCCGCACTTTTTATTCGGCCATGTACCGTACCTTGTTCTTCCCGAACAAATTGTACGAAGTTGATGCACAAAACCAAATTGTACACTGGAGTCCTTACAATGGTCAGGTTTTACCGGGCTACATGTTCGCCGGTACCGGTTTCTGGGATACTTTCAGGGCATTATACCCTTTCTTAAACCTGGTTTATCCTTCTATTAACAAAGAAATGCAACAAGGGTTAATTAACGACTACAAAGAAGGTGGTTGGTTGCCAGAATGGAGCAGTCCGGGTTATGCCAACATTATGGTGGGTAACAACTCTGCTTCAGTAGTTTCTGATGCTTATATTAAAGGAATGCGTGGTTACGACATCGAAACTTTATGGCAGGCGGTAAAACATGGTGCCAATAACGAAGGTCCGATGGAAGCAGTTGGCCGCGATGGCGTTAAATATTACAACGAATTGGGTTATGTGCCTTTCGATGTAAAAAAGAACGAAAATGCAGCTAAAACTTTAGAATATTCTTATGATGACTTCACCATCTACAAATTGGGTAGGGCTTTAGGCAAACCGGCATCAGAAATCGAGATCTACAAGAAAAGAGCCATGAACTACAAAAATCTTTTCGATCCGGCTTCTGGCTTAATGCGTGGTAAAAACCAGGATGGAACTTTCCAAAGCCCGTTCAGTCCGTTTAAATGGGGCGGTGCATTTACCGAAGGGAACAGCTGGCACTACACCTGGTCGGTTTTTCAGGATGTTGATGGTTTAGCCAAATTAATGGGCGGACATGATAAATTTGTAACCAAACTCGATTCAGTTTTCTCTATGCCTCCGGTATTCGACGAAAGTGCTTACGGTGGTGTAATTCACGAAATCCGCGAAATGCAGATTGCCAACATGGGCCAGTATGCGCATGGTAATCAACCTATCCAGCACATGATTTACCTGTACAATTATGGCGGTGCTCCGTACAAAACACAATATTGGGTACGCGAAACCATGAACAGGATGTACAAAGCTACACCTGATGGTTATTGCGGTGATGAAGATAACGGGCAAACTTCTGCCTGGTATGTTTTCTCGGCAATGGGTTTCTACCCGGTAACACCAGCAGTTGATCAGTATGTTTTAGGCGCACCGTTGTTTAAAAAGGTAACCATTACTTTAGAAAACGGTAAAACTGTTGTCATCAATGCACCAGCTAATAGCGATAACAACCGTTACGTGCAAACCTTGCAAATGAATGGTAAACCTTATTCAAAAAACTGGATCAGCCACAGTGGTTTGCAAAAGGGTGCGGTGTTAGATTTTAACATGACCGCAACGCCAAACAAAACAAGAGGTACAAACCCTGCTGATTTCCCTTACTCGTTATCAACAGAAAAATAGAAAAACAATTAAGGCTGTATCATATAAATAGATTTGTCATCCAGAGCCCATCGAAGGAAGAATCAAATTTGTTATGATGATACAGCCTGATATTTAAGGAAAACCTTAGTCCCCAAAAGGGCTAAACTAAAAAACCAAATATATGAACATCAACGTCTCTAAGACGGGGTTTACAGCCATCATCTGGCTTTGCGGAACCCTGCTGGCATTTGGTCAGCGTATCGATCTCAAAGATCTTTCTGCCTTTAAAAATCCTTCAAATTCATGGTCGCTTGCTCAAAATGTGGTGGCCGATCTTAATGCCGAAAATGTTTTAAAAACAACTAAAGGCGAAGGTATATTAGTAAACCAATCAACCGCAAAAAAAGCCGGTGCCGATTTATATACGGTAAACGAATATGGCGATGTAGCCGTAGAACTAGATTATTTAACCGCCAAAGGAACCAATTCTGGTATTTATCTTCAGGGCAATTACGAAATCCAGATCGATGATGCCTGGGGTTTAAAAAATGCTACTTCATCAAACAATGGCGGCATTTACCAACGCTGGGACGACAGCAAACCTGAAGCCGATAAAGGTTTTGGTGGTGTTGCTCCCCGTCAGAATGCAAGTAAAGCGCCTGGTTTATGGCAGCACATTAAAATTATTTTCCAGGCACCTAAATTTGATGCTTCAGGAACAAAAACACAAAATGCAAAAATCATCGGCGTAGAATTAAATGGTGTATTGATCCACGAAAATGTGGAGCTTTTTGGTGCAACAAGAGGTGCAGCAGGTGCTGAAAAAGCAAAAGGCCCGTTACGTTTACAGGGCGACCACGGTTCGGTTGCTTTTAAAAATATCTCAATCACCGAATTATCTGATATTCCTAAATCAGACCAAAGAGGCGGTGCTGATCCGATTTATATCGAAGCAGCAAGCAATAACATGATCAGAAGTTTTGTTGATGTGGTTCCGGGTGTACGTTCGGTACACGCCATTTCGGTAGGTGGACCAGAAAAAACAGCTTATAGCTACGATTTGGATAACGGAACCTTATTACAAGGCTGGCATGGTAATTTTGTTGATGCTACCCCGATGTGGGATGGTCGCGGAAACGGAACTTCACGTCCGTTGGGCAGTATTACGCGTTTTACCAAAAAACCGGTTTTGGCCATTGCGAAATTAGCAAACGATCAGGCGGCCTGGATTGCCGATACCGCAGGTACTGGCTTCAGAACCAAAGGTTATATAATGGATAAACAAGACCGTCCGGAGTTTAAATACATCATCAACGGAGCTCAGGTTACCGATGCGATTAAAGTAATGGAAAATGGACAAGGTTTAACCAGAGAGATTACTATTAATAAACCATCAAAAGACTTATATTTCTTATTGGCTACTGCTTCTAACATTGAAGAAGCTGGCAAAGGTTTGTATTTAATTGATGATAAAGCATATTATATACAGCTTGGTGAAGGTACCGCAAAACCTATTATTAGAAATATTGATGGCAAATGGGAAATAATTGCAGCCATCGGAACCAGGTTAAATTATACCATTTTGTTTTAATTGTGATGACAATGAGAAATACATTCAAAAAATTAGCAATACTGGCATTAAGTTTTAGCTTTTCTACAGTTTTTGCACAGGAAACCCCGAAAGAAGAAGATTTTTTCAAAATAAATAAAGTACGCGTACCAGAAGGACCGATTTTAGAAGTTGGTGGTTTAATTACCATGCCAAACGGCGATTTAGCCATTTCTACCCGTAGAGGAGAAGTGTTTATTGTAGAAAACCCCACGAGTACCAAACCTTACTGGCGCAGATTTGCTTACGGACTGCACGAAATTTTAGGTATTGCCTATAAAAACGGGGCATTGTACGTGGCACAACGTGGCGAATTAACCAAACTGGTAGATAAAGATCAGGATGGCAAAGCCGATGTGTACGAAACCGTTTATGCATGGCCTTTAAGCGGTCACTATCACGAATATAGTTTCGGACCTAAATTAATGCCTGATGGTACCTTTATGGTTACCGCAAACGTTGCCTTCGGCGATGAAGAATGGTGGCGTGCAGAAAGCCGTGTACCCATGCGTGGTTGGGCCATGAACATTACCGAAGATGGTAAAATGAGTCCTTATGCTGCGGGTTTCCGTTCTCCTGCCGGTATTGGTAGTATCGACGGAAAATTTTATTACACTGAAAACCAGGGCGACTGGGTAGGATCAGGCGGTTTGTGGAAAGTAAACAAAGGCGATTTTATGGGACACCCGGCAAGTTTAAGGTGGACAAACCTTCCGAATTCTCCTGTTAAATTACAATCCGATTTCTTCTATTCACAAATGGACGAGCGTCGTATTAAAAACGAACAAGGCCGGTACATTAAACCGGAAAACAGGGTGAACGAAACTTTCAAAACCTTATTCGAAATGAAAAAGGTATTCCCTGAGCTGCGTTTACCTTCAGTTTGGTTGCCTTACGGTATTTTGGGCATCTCATCAGCAGAACCGGTTAAAATTCCTGCCAATACATTCGGGCCGTTTGCCGGTCAGATTTTGGTTGGCGATCAGGGAATGAGTATCATCTCGAGGATTTTTATGGAAACCGTAAAAGGTGAAGAACAAGGCGCAGCCTTCCTTTTCCGTAAAGGTTTCCGTTCAGGTGTGTTAAGATTAGAATGGGGCACTGACGGATCATTATTCGTGGGCGAAACCAACCGTGGCTGGGGATCGGCAGGTGATGCCAACGAAGGTTTGGAAAGATTGGTGTACAATAACAAAACCCCATTCGAAATGAAAGCGGTTAGGGCAATGCCTGATGGTTTCGAGGTAGAATTTACCATGCCTGTTGATCGTAAATCGGCAGAAGACCTGGCTTCGTACAATGCAGAAAGCTTCATCTATAAATACCACCCGGTTTATGGTTCACCTCCGGTAAATACCGAGAAACTAAAAATCTCTGGTGTTAAAGTTTCGGCTGATGGCTTAAAAGCAAGGATTATCGTTTCTAATCTCCGTCAGTATTATATCCATACCTTAACCCTCGATGGTGTTCGTTCGCAGGATGGTTTTTACTCTCTGATTCATCCGGTAGCCTATTATACCTTAAATCAGATTCCTGACGGAAATAAACTCTCTTCCAGCGAAGTAAGCACTAAAAACTCTGCAGCAACACCAGCTGCACCTGTAAAGAAAACGGCCATACCGAAAGCAACAACCGGTAAAGCACCAGAGGCCAAAGGAGCAGCTGCAACTGAGGCTAAACCGGCTACTACAGCAGCAAAAGCACCTACCTACAAAGAAGTAGAGGGTCTTTTGACTAAAAATACTTGCCTGGCCTGCCACAACCCAACCAAAAGACAGATTGGGCCACCCTTTGCAGAAATTGCTAAACGTAAATATTCACCAGAAAAAATATTTCAGTTGATCCATAACCCACAACCACAAAACTGGCCGGGTTACTCAACAGAAATGCCTCCAATGCCGCAGGTAACCAAAGCAGAAGCTTTAAAAATTGCCGGCTGGATCAATTCTTTAAACAAATAAGTTAGTTAGTATAGTTGTTAGGAACGGTTAGTAGAAATGCTAGCCGTTTTTTTGTTTAAATGTAAAAAAGAAATGGGGATTCCACTATTGCAGAATCCCCATCATCTAAATTAACGCTCTCATATACATAAACGCTGTAAATCGGATTTATTGCGTTAGCCGTAATTTTTTTCTTTGTCCGTACAAAACAGTTCAAGCACCGCTTGCCCTCATTTCGACATAGACCGACCTAATATTAGTGTCGTTATTGCTGAGGAGGAACAAAAGCCATTCTCGAAATGACGATTTATCTCAGGTAGACATACCACCTGTAAAAAGAAATGGGGATTCCACTATTGCAGAATCCCCATCATCTAAATTAACGCTCTCATATACATAAACGCTATAAACAGGATTTATTGCTTTAGCAGTAATTTTTTTTCATTTTTTGGGATCTTACCATTAAAACCTATTTTTACCTTATGGCTACGATAGATAAAACCCAACAAGATGCTGAGAAAATGGCAGCTGCCCTTGCTGCAGTAAAATTTGTAAAAGATGGTGATGTTGTAGGCCTTGGCACAGGATCTACCACTACTTTTGCCATTAAAGAACTCGGTAAACGCGTAAAAGAAGGATTGAAAATCACCGCTGCGGCGAGTTCTATCCGTACAGAAGAACTAGCAAAATCTTTGGGCATCGAAATCCTTGATCTGGGCAGTTTAAGTTCAATTGATATCAGTATTGATGGGGCTGATGAATTTACCGAAACGCTCGATCTGATTAAAGGCGGAGGTGGTGCGCTATTCAGGGAAAAAATTATTGCCTCATTAAGTAAAAACGCCATCATTATTACCGATGCCTCTAAAAAAGTAAAAAAACTCGGGGCTTTTACCGTCCCAATTGAAGTAATTCCTTTGGCTTATCAGTATGTTTTCGATCAGATTACCAAACTTGGCGGAAAAGGCAAATTAAGATCGGTAGAAAATACATCATTTATTACCGACAACGGAAACCTGATCATTGATGCAGATTTCGGTCTTGTTAATGATCCTGCAAAACTATCTTCAGACCTCAACCAAATTAACGGATTACTGGCCCATGGCTTATTTATTAACCTCACTTCAAAGGTGGTTATGAGTGAAGGAACGGATATTATCGTTTTTGAATAAATAGTTTAATGGTTTATTAGTTATTTATTCATTAGTCATTAGTTCATTTGTCATTAGTAATGTCCGTCATTGCGAACCGAAGCGGTGGAATATGTGGGGCAGTGTGAAGCAATCTTTCTTCTAATTGTTTAATCGACTTCGGACTTCCGACTTCGGACTACTCAATAATTTCACCGATAAATTTCTCCTCCTTTAAATTCTCCAAAAATTTTTACCGACAATTTTATTTCACTCACCGATAAAACATCGCAACTAAGGGAAAAGCCATTCCCTCGCGTCTGTTTCTGTGCTACATTTGAATCATAAAACAAACAGTCATGGAAACTTTAATCAACAAAAATCGCGCAGATAAACAATTAGGTTTAGGCATTTTAATCTTAGTAATCGGTTCAGTATTCTTACTTAGAAACACCGGAATAGATGTTCCACATTGGATATTGAGTTGGCACACCATTATGTTAGGCGCAGGTTTGTGGATGGGTTACCGCAAAAACTTTCAGGGAAGCGGCTGGTTGGCATTAACCATAATTGGAGGTTTATTCACCTTTAAAGCCATAAATATTTTTGATTTCGATCTGTTCAGGGTAAGCATTCCAATGGTATTAATCGGCTTAGGTTTATACGTGATCTTAAAACCAAAAAAAGTTCAAAACTTTGATCAGTATTTCGAAAAGAAACCTATCGATTTTACAAAGAAAGAAAGCTAAAATTCTTAACTCTATCATATATCTTAAAAAGGGACATTTTTTTAATAATGTCCCTTTTTTGTGAGTACTGGCGTAGGGTATTGAGCATGGAGCTCCGTATGCCTTCAGGCCTTGAGCCATGCACTTTGCACGCTGCCCCATGCTAAAAAAGAAACGGGGATTCCACCCTTAGGCAGTATCCCCGTCATCTAAATTAACGCTCTCACATACATAAACGCTGTAAATGGAATATATTGTGTGGACCTTAAATTTTTTTTATTTTTTTTGCTAAACCTGTAAAACAGGTGCTGCCTTATGGTATTTGTTGCGGTATTCAATCGGGGTTAGACCCGTTATTTTTTTAAAAACATCCCTGAACGATTTGGTATCGGTATAACCCACATCAAACATCACCTCGGTAATGTTTTTCCGGCTCGATTCGAAACTGCGCTTTGCTGCTTCAATTTTAACCCTCTGGATATATTCTATTACGGTATTTTTAGTAGCGCTTTTAAACCGCCGCTCAAAACTCCTTCTGCCCAAAGCAAGCATATCCGCCAGCTGATCTACCGTAATCCGCTCCTGGTAATTTCCATCGATAAATTCCTGCGCTTTTTTAATTTTTGCATCTTCATGTCCTTTCTGTCCCTGAAACATCATAAAAGCAAGCTGACTTTCTCGATCGATATCAATGGCGAAATATTTTGCCGCTAAAATAGCCGTATCACGGTCGGTAAACTTCTCTACCAGGTATAAAAGCAGGTTCCAGTACGAATTTGCCCCACCACTTGAATATAGTCCCTGAGCGTCGGTAATGATGCTGCCATCAACCAATTCCACATCAGGAAACATTTCCCTGAACTGGTTGGCAAATAACCAGTGCGTAGAGCATTTCCGGCCGTTTAATAAACCTGTAGCAGCCAATATAAATGCACCTAAACAAAGTGAGGCTACTTCTGCGCCTTTTGCATGTTGTTTTACAATCCATGGAATCAGAGCCTCATTGGCCTCCATCGCATAACCTACATTACCACTTATTGCCGGAACGAAAATGAGATCGGTATGTTCTACTTCGTGCAATAATTTGTCGGCATGTACAGAGAAAAGGCTATTGTTCAGTCTTACCTCTTTTGTCATGGCTACAAGCTCAACCTTAAAAAGCGGTAACTTGCCCGACGCCTGTAAAAATTCATTAACAGCGGTAAATAAATAGCGGGGATCTGCTATGGCCTCGATCACGGCAGTCTCTGGAATTAAGATAGATACATGTTTCATATCTCAAATATAGCGAGCCTGTTTGTCGTAAACAACCCCTGCAATTGACGTTTCTGCATGTTTAGCTTTTTGCGATCTCCGCGTATGTTTGTGTTGTTAATGGGCTGATGCCAAAAATGTATAATAGGAGAAACCGATTGCTGTAGGGCATCAAAAAAAAGGATCAAATGGCTAGTATAAATTCATACCTCACATTTAATGGCAACTGCCGGGAAGCGATGATTTTTTACCGGGATTGCCTCGGTGGAGAACTAACACTCGAAACCATTGGGGAAACTGAATTTGCTGACAGAATGCCTAATGTTATCAAGCGAAGCATTATGCATGCCGTTTTAGCCAAAGATGAACTGGTGATTATGGGAACCGATATGGTAGAAGAACGCGGGCTCATCAAAGGAAACTCAATATCCCTAATGCTCAACTGCAACTCTGAGGAAGAAGCAAAAGCTTATTATGATAAACTTTCGGCAGGAGGGAAAGCATCACATCCCTTACAGCAAACCTTTTGGGGAACGCTTTTTGGCGATTTAACTGACCGTTTTGGGAATAACTGGTTAATTAATTACGATAAAAACAGATAAAATGAAAAAGTTAAAAATCTGGTATTGGATTGCGACCATAATTTTCGCACTGATGATGATAATGGATGGTTTTGGTGGAATAACACAACAGGAAGCTGGTAAAGAAGTGCTCAAACACCTTGGTTATCCCATGTATTTGCTCATCATTGTTGGTATTGCAAAATTATTAGGAGCAATATCAATCTTACAGCATAAATATACCGCCATTAAAGAATGGGCTTACGCAGGTTTTGCCATCAATTTTATTGGCGCTTTTGCTTCCAGGGCTTTCGTTGGCGATGGCATATCGCTATTAATTCCACCCGTTATTGCGCTGGTAATTATGTTTATTCCTTACACATTATGGAAGAAATTAGATGGAAATGTTAAAAATAGTTAAAACTAAATAATTAGTTTTAATAAAGGCTTTTCAGAACCAAATATTGTTAACTTTGGGTATTGTAAACAAGCAAACAAACTGTGGTGCCATCGTGATTTTCAATCCGGATCATGATCGTTTCACCATCCCTAAAAACAATTTATACGAATGAAAAAGAGCCTTTTATTCATAATCGCTTTATTATTTACCACTTCGGCATTTTCTCAAAATGTGATCCAGCTGTTCAACAGCGCAAATGATTTTTTTAAATTATTGCAGGAAGAGAAATTTACCGATGCACATGCATTTTTTGACGATACCTTAAAAACCAAACTACCGGAAGAAAGCTTAAAGAAACTTTGGAGCGATATCGGCAATAAATTCGGTAAAGCAGAATCTTTTGATGCCATTCAGAGTAAAGCAGAGGGACAATTTTTTGCTGTAACCGTTGAAGGTAAATTTGCCAATGGAGACCAGAATTTTATTATTGGTTTTAACAAAATTCAAAAGATTGTGGGGATTTTCCTGGCGCCATCAAAAAAAATAACCACCTATTTAAAACCCAGCTATGTTGATACGGCTTTATTTACTGAAAAATCGGTGTATATCGGTCCTCCGGGAAAACAACTGGCAGCCATTATTACGGTACCAAAAAATGTTAAAAACTTCCCGATGGTTGTTTTTGTGCATGGCTCTGGCCCCGGCGATATGGACGCAACCGTAGGTGCCAATAAACCTTTTAAAGATTTGGCCGGCGGACTGGCTTCGAAAGGAATTGGTTCGGTCCGATATGTGAAAAGAACACTTATTTATCCGAATGAATTTACAGGTCCTTTTACGGTAAAAGAAGAGGTTTTGGATGATGAAACTGCTGCTATTGCTGCTGCAAAAACCGCCGTTGGTGCCGATCCTAAAAATATTTATGTATTTGGCCACAGTTTAGGTGGCATGCTGGCCCCCAAAGTGGCAACGCTTTCTCCTGAATTGGCCGGGATTATTTTAGCGGCTGCACCGGCAAGAAAGTTAACGGATATCATCGTTGATCAAAATAAATACATGTTTGAGCAAGCTAACGATACATCTGCCGTGTTTAAACAACAACTGGCCAATGCGATGGCAGAAATTGATAAAAGCAGGATTTCTCAATTGGGAACAACCATAAAACCGGATTCTGTTATTTTGGGGCTGCCTGCAAAATACTGGACCGATTTAAACAGTTACGATCAGGTAGCTGTAGCAAAAACTTTATCAAAACCCAGAATTTATGTTTTACAGGGTGGAAATGATTTTCAGGTAAGCAAAACTGATTTCGATTTGTGGAATGAAGCCCTGGGTAAAAAGAAAAACGTAACCCTTAAATTCTATCCTGAGTTAAACCATTTATTAAGTCCACAAACAGGAAAAGGAACCATGGCGCAATATCAGGCTGCAGCAAGTGTTTCGGATACGCTGGTGAACGATTTAGTGCTTTGGATCAAAGCTAAATAGGCAGATTTCAGATATTATTAAAATATAGAAGCTCCGGTAAACCGGGGCTTTTTTTGTGCCTTCCTGAAAATTAATAAAAAACAATTCAAAAAATAAGCGGTTTAAATTACAGGATCTCATTTTAACCTATTATTATGGCAACAAGGAATAAAATCACTTTAAAAGGAATTTGGGGAGTATTAAAAGCTTCATTTACTGGTTTTACTGATCATAAAGTAACCAAATTAAGTGGCTCACTGGCTTATTATACCGTGTTTTCAATGGCTCCTTTATTGGTGGTAATTATTTCTTTATGCGGTATATTTTTAGGAAGAGAAATTGCCGAAGGGCAGGTTTATGCCCAGCTGGAAGGTTTTTTAGGAAGAGAATCGGCCACTTCTTTACAACAACTGATCAAAAATGCATATCTGGACGGGAAAAGCACCATTGCACTAATTATTGGTATTTTTACTTTATTGTTAGGTGCGACTACCGTTTTTGGCGATATTCAGGATTCTATCAATACCATTTGGGGTTTAAAACCAAAACCTAAAAGAGGCTGGGTAAAAATGTTGCAAAACCGTTTTCTGTCGTTCTCAGTGATTATAAGCCTTGGTTTTGTGCTATTGGTATCACTTGCTGTAACTTCCGTATTAGACGCTTTTAGCAACCGTTTACAGGTTAGGTTTGCTGAAGTATCAGTTGTCGTATTTTACATCATTAACCAGCTGGTTACCCTCGCTGTGATCTCTTTAATATTTGGGGTGATTTTTAAGGTATTGCCTGATGCAATTATCAAATGGCGTGATGTGATTGCCGGTGCAATTGTAACAGCCGTTCTTTTTATGATCGGTAAATTTGCCATTTCTATTTATATCGGACAAAGTAATGTAGGCGGAACTTATGGTGCAACAGGATCGTTAGTGGTGGTACTTTTATGGACGTACTATTCATCTATCATTTTGTATTTTGGCGCAGAGTTTACAAAGGCTTATGCCGTTGCTTTCGGGTCGGAGATTTATCCTTCACATTATGCGGTTACCACCAAAGAAATTGAGGTAGAAACGGATGGGAAATCTATCCAGGATAATCATCCTGAAATTAAGGAAGAAGTGAAAAAAGCTTAAACTTATTCTCCCCAGGCGGTAATGATTAATCTTCTTTGTCCGCCACGGTTTCGGTGTTCGCAAAGGTAAATGCCCTGCCAGGTGCCAAGTGCTAACCTGCCGTTTCTGATTGGAATAGTAACCGAACTGCCTAAAAGTGCCGATTTTAAGTGAGCAGGCATATCGTCTGATCCTTCATAATCATGCTCATAATCAGGGTCGTTTTCCTTAACGGTTTTATTAAAGAACATTTCAAAATCCATACGCACAGTTGGGTCGGCATTTTCATTAATAGTAAGCGAAGCCGAAGTATGCTGGATGAATACCTGGCAGATGCCAATATTAATCTCATCAAGCTGGGGTAGGGCATCTTCTACCTCATCAGTAATGATGTGGAAACCCCTTCTTCTTTCTCTAAGTGTTAAAGCTTGCTGGTATATTTTCATTGGTTTGATATATTAATTCGTCATCTCGACTGTAGCGCAGCGAAATGGAGAGATCTGTGAAATATCGTTTATAGATCTCTCCACTACGGTCGAGATGACGACTGGTCTACTTCAAAAATTCCACATTCCATATTTTTTCTGCTTTCCGGCCAATTAACCAGAAAGAAGCAGCTAACACCGAAAAGAATAAAGCCTTATGCCAGCTATCCCAGAAATATTCAAAATAACGGGTGTATAAGTTGATAAAGAGAAATGTAATGCCAAATTCTCTTGCAATATCATCGTGGTATTTTAAACCGAATAAGGTGCTTACAACACAGATTGCTGCCGAAATTAAGGCCCAATAGAACAAACTCAATTGCCTCACCGTGTACCATTCTTCTAAACTGGCAAAATTGCCGAATACCGATAAAGCCCAAAGCGATACAAACAGATAAACCATCCCGGCGATATAGGTAACCTGAAAGAAGTTTTGAGTTTTAGGAATAGCTTTCATAATGAACGATGCTGCGGTTAACGTTGCGCCAAAAACCACAAATCGTAAAGGATAGTTCATTCCGAGGAAATAATAGTTCCATCTGCTGAGGTAGCCAGTTTCGGTACCAAACCAGGCGCCTAATGAGATTAAAGCAAAAATCCAGATCAACCGGGAGTTAAAAATAAAACCTAAAGCACCATAAATAAATACTGAAACCAGTATCAGAATGGAGAAATTACCCGAACCATTATCAAAAGCTTTCCCGAAATAAGCAACGGCATTTGCAGTAAGTAGAATCGCTGAAAAAACAATCGCCTCGTTGCTGAATTTTAAATGTGCAAGTTTCTTTTTCCGCCTGAAACCCAGGATATAAAGCCAGGCCGCCAATCCGCCCGATACAATCGCAATTACAATGTTTGGCGTATTATAAACCCTTTTAAGGTAGTTTAAAATCGAATTATCGATTAATAATGAGCCAAGTGCAATAAAACCACAGGCCAGCGCTACCCAAAAAGCATATTGCGCCAGGCGCAACCAATCGAAATTTTTAGCTTCGTAACTTTTACGGAGTTTATTTCCTGTTTCTTCGTTAATGATCCCGTCGCTTTGCCACTGTTCAATCATATCATCAAGAAACTCACTTTTTTCTCTATCGACTTTCATAGGTTAGGTTATGTACGAAGATAGGTTTTTTAGTCATTAGTCAAAAGTCCTCAGTCAATAGTCTATATCGACTAAAAAATGGACTAATGACTCCGGGCTACCTAAATCACCTCCTTAATCTTCTTGTTATTCCCTACGATCCAGATCACATCACCATTATCGAAGATAAAATCAGATGAAGGATTTAGTATCCGATCTTTGCCCCGCTCAATGCCAACAATTAAAGCCTGTGCTTTTTCGCGGATTCCCGCATTTCTGATGCTTAATCCATACACCGGCGATTCGGCGTGAACAACCACTTTTTGTAAGGTCATTTCCTTGTTCGGAAAGTTGTCTTCTTCAGCAATTTCCGGCCTGTCAACTTCTAATAAGCCTTTAACAGCAGCCAGTTGATCATCAGCACCAATTACTAATAATTTATCGTTAGGGTAAAGCCTTTCGTCTCTTCCCGGTGTTGGAATGTTATTCCGTCCACGTTCAATTAAAGCGATGTTTACACCATATTTTTCCCTGATCATCAATTCAGTCAATGTTTTTCCAACCACTTCCGATTCGGGAGAAACCGTAAGCTCTGTCAAGTGGGTATCCCAGGGCAAAATATCGGGTTTCTGGTTTTCACGTGCATTTAAATTCAACATGAAACGCCTTTCCAGTTTGTCGTAAAAGGATTGAAGTTTTCTGGAGAAAATCACCATTCCAAGAATAATTAATCCCAGCGCAATTACGGCAGCCACCCAGGTGTCAAAAAACTCATACATCAAAAAACCTACAAAGAAAATCCCCAGGGCAATTCTGAAAAATTCGATCGCTATTAATGGTCCCCGGGTATATTTTTTGTTTAGCCAAAGGTGCGAATAAGCCGTTCTTTGAATCCTCCGAATGGATAAGGCCCATAAAAAAGGGGACATCAATATAAATGAAACTACAACGCTGATGATAATGGAAGTTAAGCTATTGGCAATATTGCTTGCAATAAAGGGCTGTACGTACCGGTAGGCCAAAAATATAATCGCAATAATAATTACCGAATGGATAATGGTATTAAAGATGTACGATCGCAATAGAATTTTCCAGTCGCTTAGGGTAGTAATCCCTTCGGTACTCGAGCTATACCGCTCAATACCATCCAGCCATTTTTTTGGTAAAACACGATTTAAGTATTGATAAAAAGGTTCTGATAATTTAATCAGATATGGTGTGGTAAAGGTGGTAATCGCCGCTGCAGCTACCGCAATAGGGTAAAGAAAATCGCTGGTTACTTTCAATGTTAACCCCAATGAGGCTATAATAAAAGAAAACTCACCAATCTGCGCCAAACTCATGCCCGATTGTACCGAAGTTTTTAGCGGCTGACCAGAAAGTAAAGCCCCTAAAATGGTAAAGAGGATCTTTCCGAAGATAATAACGGTTGTAGCCACTAAAATTGGAACAGCATATTTAACCAGCATAGATGGATCGATCAGCATACCGACAGAAACGAAAAATACTGCTGCAAATAAATCTTTAACCGATTTGGTTAAATGTTCGATCCTTTCGGCCTGTGTAGTTTCTGCTAAAATAGAACCCATAATAAATGCACCAAGGGCAGGAGAGAACCCAACTTTATCGGCCAGTAAAACCATTACCAAACATAAGGCTAATGATACCACGAGCATAGTTTCATCATTCATTAATTTCTTTGTGGCTTTAAGAAATGATGGAACAACGAATATTCCGCCTAAAAACCATAATACAAGGAAAAAAGCCAGTTTAAGGATCGAATATAACATTTCTGTACCAGCAGATTGCTGACTAACCGCGAGGGTAGAGAATAGTACCAGGAGGAGGATGGCCACTAAATCTTCAACGATTAGCACTCCAAATACCAAACCTGCAAATTTCTTGTGTTTTAAGCCCAGTTCTTCAAAAGCCTTAATGGTAATCATGGTGGATGAAATGGATAAGATTCCACCTAAAAACAGGCTATCCATATCTTTCCATCTCATGGCTTTCCCCACCAGGTAACCCGCCAGAATAATGAATAAAACCTTTACAATCGCTGTGATGGAGGCCGAACCGCCTACCTTAACCAGCTTTTTAAAACTGAATTCTAAACCTAAGCTGAACAAAAGGAAAATAACACCTATTTCGCCCCAGATGTTGATGCTCTTGGTATCGGTAACGGATGGAAAAAAATCTAAGTGTGAGCCAACCAACAGGCCGGCCAGTATATAGCCCAAAACGAGGGGCTGTTTAATTCGTTTAAATATTAGTGTAGTAATTCCTGCGGCGGCAAGAATTAAGCCTAGATCGGCAATCAAATCAGGTAAATGCATCTATAAAAAATGGGTAATGATGTTAAATAATCTATTTTCGGACACGATGTGCACCCGACATTTATTAAAATTCCAATAAAATGAAATTACTTACCAAAAAACATGTTTTGGATAGAGCATTTTAAACAGGCACCAATAATTATATTTTAATCTCTTGATTATAACTTTGGTATTGAGGGTTTTGTTCTTTGAAAAAAGAAACAGCAAAAAAGATAAGAGGATACAGGCATTTGATACCACTTTTACAATCGGACTGTTAATAAAATCCTTTTGTAAACTTTCATTATCCTGATTAAACCCAAGATTGATGTTTTTCTTACATGAAAAGAAACTGATTTTTGGGTTTTTTAATGCTGCATCATTTCTTTTTTCCTGCGATGCGATGGCCGCAAAATTTATAGAGATAGAAAAAAAGAAGATGATGTAAAAAAGCCTCATTGCCGCTAATATAACGAAAATAAGGCTTTTTTGAAAGGGAAACTGTGTAAAGTGCACTAAATCTCCTTATCCTGAATCTTTTTTGACATCAGGAGCTACAGCAGGTTATTCTAAAAAATATTGATTAAATTTGTTTACACGTTGAAAATAAATCTAATGAAAGAAGTAACCATCAAATATAAAAGTGATAAAACACTGGAGGCGCTTAGGGAATTAGGTAAGTATTTAAATTTCTCTGTTTCGGATCATAAAGTTAAAAAAGTGGCAGAAAAAGAAGCTGACATTAACGGCATTCCAATCATTATTGGAGATCCCACCGTAGATATTGCTGAATTGCATGAAGTTTTTACAGGGAAGGGACTGAGTGCAGAAGAATTGAGAAATAATGCATGGCAAAGGAAAAAATAATTTGTGATACCGATGTATTGATTGATTATTTTGATAAAAATAAAAGTCGAAACGCATCAGCATCAGCAATATTAGAATCAGCCATCGGACTGGATAATGTGATTATTTCATCCATTACCAAAATGGAATTGTTGTATGGTGCTACCAATAAATTTGATCTTAGCTTAATCAATAAAAAACTGAAAAGGTTTAGCATTATTTTGATTAATGAAAGGGTAAACTTAACTGCAATCGGTTTAATGCAGGAGTTTAAACTAAGCCATGGTCTTGCAATAGCCGATTCATTAATTGCAGCTACCGCAATTGAAACTAAATTAAGGCTGTTTACCTATAATTTAAAAGACTTTAAATTTATCAACGACCTAACCTTATATTCAGAAAAATAAATCTACCCGTTAAAATAAGCCAGCGTAGCCTCCTTATCTTTTTGTAACTGAACGGTTAAAGCTTCTAAACCGGTAAATTTTACATCATGACGTAAGAATTTCAAAAAGTTCATTTTAATGTCCTGTCCGTAGATTTCCTGGTTAAAATCAAAAATATTTACTTCAATATTTCTCGTCATTCCGTTAATGGTGGGGCGCTGCCCAATGTAAGCCATACTCTGGTAAGCTTGAGGGTTGAAGGCTGAAGGCTGAATGTTGGAAGTATTGACTTCGGACTCCGGACTTCGGACTTCGGACTCTATTTCAACCGTTACCGCATAAATGCCATCGCCCGGAATTAATTTATAGGTTTCTTCAACAAAGATATTTGCGGTTGGGAAACCAATTGTCCGGCCGATTTTATCGCCTTTAATTACCCGTCCGAAGATGGAAAAAGGATAACCTAGATAATCGTTGGCCAAACCCACATCGCCGGCTAAAAGCGCCTGACGGATTTTGGTAGAGCTTACAGCCACATCGTGAATGTCCTGCTCCATAATTTCCTCAACAGTAAAGCCGAAGTGTAAACCAGCGGCTTTTAAGTCGCTTAAATTACCCGAACGGTCTTTACCAAAACGGTGATCGTAACCAATAATAATATGTTTGGTACCGATATTATTAACCAAAGTATTTTTAATATAATCTTCCGGCAGCTGGTTCGAAAAATCGCGGGTAAAAGGGGTAATAATCAAATGATCTACACCTAAACCTTTTAAAATTTCGGCTTTTTCGTTAATGGTATTGATCATTTTCAGATCCTGGTTTTCAGGGTCGATAATCATTCGCGGATGCGGAAAAAAAGTTAAAATTACACTTTCTCCGTTCTCTGCCTTTGCTTTTTCTACCAGTTGTTTAATGATTTTTTGATGCCCGAAATGCACACCATCAAAAGTGCCAATGGTAACAATGGCATTGTCTAATTTTTTAAATTCCGAAAGGTTATTGTATATCTTCAATGGGATAAGAAATTAATGTAAAGCGTGGCGTTTTACTACCCCGCCTTTTAAATCGGCAATTTGTTGCTGTATTACAAAGGCATCCGAATCGATCTGTCGGATGGCAGTTTGCAATTTGCTCATTTCCAGCTTGGTAACCACGGTAAAAATAATATCGATATCTTTCTTTTCTCCGTAGCCGCCCTCACCTTTATAAATGGTAACACCACGTTTCATTTCGTTGATGATGAAGCCTTTAATGGCTTCCTGATGTTCTGAAATAATGGTTACACCGGTATATTGTTCAATTCCATTCACTATAAAATCGATAGTGCTGGATGCTGATAAGTAAGTTAAAATAGCATATAATGCCGTTTCGATATTCAGAAAATAAGCTGCGAAAGCAAAAATAATGATGTTTAAAATCAGAATGATATTCCCCACCGTTAAAATGCTGTTTTTACTGATGTAAAGCGCTAAAACCTCAGTTCCGTCAATTACACAGCCACCACGCATAGCCAAACCAATTCCGCCACCTAAAAACAGACCACCAAAAAATGCAATGAGCAATTTATCGTGCGTAATGGGCTGGAAAGGCAGAAAAATCAAGGCTATAGAAAGTGCTGCAATGGCAATGGCTGTTTTAAGTGCAAAGCCTTTGCCAATCTGCCTGTAACCTAAAATAACGAACGGAATGTTGATGATTGCAATCAGATATGATAAATTCCACCCGGTTAAAGTGCTTAATAATAAGGAGATACCTGTAACCCCGCCGTCGATAAAATGGCTCGGCATTAAAAAGCTTTTTAAGCCAAAACATGCCGAAGTTACACCCGCAATAATTAAAAGAATTTCTTTTATAAACCTGGTGTGCCTGTTTTTAATGTGGTTCATGCTTCTGCTTCAGTTTTAGCTTCTTCTTTCCTGCTACGAATATAATTAACAAGTTCTAATACCTCAAACGCATCTTTAAGCAAAAAGTTTCCACTTCTTGTTCGGGTAAGTTTGGAAAGATAGGCACCATTGTTTAATGCTTTTCCAAAATCTGAGATCAGGGAACGGATATAAGTGCCTTTACTGCATACAATCCTGAAATCTATTTCCGGTAATTCGATCCGCGTAATTTCAAATTCAGGAACACTTACAAAACGCTTACGCAATTCAACCTCTTCACCCAAACGAGCTTTAACATATAAACGTTCGCCATTTACTTTTACCGCAGAGTGGGCTGGCGGATACTGTTCTATATCACCAATAAATGGTTTACAGGCAGCATAAATTTCGTCTTCGCTAATGTTGCTGATATCGAAAGTTTCGTCTACCTCAGTTTCCATATCGAAAGATGGGGTAGTGGCCCCCAGAATCATGGTGCCGGTGTATTCTTTCTCTTCGGCCTGAAAAGTATCGATCTGCTTGGTTAATTTGCCTGTGCAGATAATTAACAAGCCTGTAGCAAGGGGATCTAAAGTGCCGGCGTGACCAACCTTTAGCTTTAATGGTTTTAAAGAATTACGGATTTTGCCTACCACATCAAACGAAGTCCATTTGTATGGTTTATTGATCAGCAGCAATTCGCCTTCAGCAAAATTGAAATCTTTAAATTTTGAATTTTCGGTACTCACAAATCTTTTTTGCGCAAAGATACGGATTCAATGTCGTTTTTTACCACAGATGAAAAGGATGCACACAGATAAGAATCATCCGTTGTGAATTAGTGGTTAATATTTCTGGATTATATAATTTGTAAGTTATGTCCGCTCAACAACAGGATGATAATGATTAAACCTGCAGCAATCCTGTACCATCCAAAAACCCTGAAACCGTGTTTGTTTAAGTACCCGATAAAGCTTTTAATGGCTAAAAGTGCTACCACAAAAGCCACAACGTTACCGATAATTAGCATATTGGTTTGATCGTGGGTAATGGTGTGCCCTTCTTTATAAAAATCGTAAAGTTTTTTGGCGGTTGCAGCAAACATCGTAGGTACTGCAAGGAAAAATGAAAATTCTGCGGCCACTTTCCGGCTTAATTTTTGACTCATACCACCTACAATGGTTGCGCCAGAGCGCGATACGCCAGGTAACATGGCAATACACTGAAAAAAACCGATTTTTAAGGCCGTTAAATAGGTTACCTTTTCTTCTTCCAGTACAGTTGGTTTATTAAACCACTTATCAACAAATAATAAGATAACGCCACCAACCAAGAGCGAAATGCCTACAGCCATCGGACTTTCCAACAATTCGTCGATTTTTTTGCTTAACAACAACCCAAATACTGCTGCGGGAATAAATGCAACCAATAATTTAATGTAGAAATTTATTGATTTAAAAAACCTTTTGAAATAGAGTACAACCACAGAAAGTATCGCACCCAATTGGATTACAATGGTGAAAAGTTTTACAAATGGTTCCGATGCAATGCCCATCAATGATGATGCAATAATCATGTGACCAGTACTCGATACCGGCAAAAATTCAGTTAATCCTTCAACAATGGCAAGGATAATGGCTTCAAAAGCGTTCATATTATTTAGTTAATGGGTTATTCCCACTGTAATTTTACTTTATAGTTTCTTAATTTTTTGTCTCTTGAAATCAAGGTTAAACCTTCTGAAACGGCTTGCGAAACAATAATCCTATCAAAAGGGTCATTATTTATGAATTCAAGATCAAGTAAGGTGATGAGATGGGTTTCATTGATAGAAACAATTTCAATCTGGTTCCTTTCCGTAAACCTGAAAAGCTCTTCAAAATCAATTTTTAAATCTAGCTTTCCAATCTGTTTTTTAATGGCAATTTCCCAAAGAGAAGCAATGCTTAGGTAACAGGATTCATTGATATCTGATAGTTTTTTTTTGACTGAGGCAGGCAATTGATCATCGCCGGCTACAAACCATAAAAAGGTATGGGTATCTAGTAAATATGCCATTAAATATAATCAGCAAACATATCTAAAGGGTCATCAAAATCATCAGATAATTTGATTTTACCTTTTGCATACCCAAATTCACGTGATTTTAAAGTTGGCTTGTTCTTGTGTTTTGTTTTTAGAAATTCAACAAAATCTGCAACTTCCTGCCTGAGGTTTAGGGGAAGCGAGTTGATTTCAATCTGCAAATTTGTTGTTGTCATATTATAAAGTTAAAAAACACTTTACTGAATACAAAACATTTATTTTTTTAAGATGGCATAAATGCCAAAAGCAAAACCTGCCAACACCACTACAGGTGCCAGTAAAGTTCTTCTGAAATCGTAAATATCACCAGTGGTGCCCATCATCAGGATAAAACCAACTGCAACAATTGCAATGCTGATCAATAACAACTGGTAATTTTTTTTGGTAAAAACCAATTCGCTTTTAACGTCCTTAACAGCCGGACTTGTTTTTTTTTCTGCCATTATCTATAAAGATGATAAGATTTTAAACGTAAATATCTGCTAACTGCAAACCATGTACTAATGCCTGTTATAAAAATACCAACAATTAGCAGGCCTATAAATACAAAGCCAAATTCCTGGTAGTTATTTAAAATAATAATTTCCGGTACTTCTTTGCGGGCATAAATCAAGGTTGCCAATAAAATAATAATGGCAATAAAGGCAGCAATTAAGCCATGCAAAGCAGCATACAATAAGAAAGGACGTCTGATAAAATTTTTCGTTGCACCAACAAGCTGCATACTTTTAATTAAAAAGCGTTGCGAGTAAATCGCTAGTCGTATAGTGTTGTTAATCAGTGCAATAGAAATTATTAAAAGTAATACTGCAAAAGCGAAAATAATTAAGCCGATGGTATTGATGTTTTTGTTTACCATATCGATTAAAGAACTTTGGTAAACCACCTCTTTAACCACAGGGTTTTTAGATATACTGGCTTTTAATGCATCAATGCTTTTGTTATTTGCATATTCTGCTTTTAAATACACATCGAAAGTTGAAGTTAAAGGGTTGTAACCTAAAAAGTTAACAAAATCTTCGCCTAGATCCTGTGTTAAATTTCTCGCAGCAAGTTCTTTATTTACATATTGTGTCTGCTTTACTGCAGGGTTTGTATTCAGCTCTTTCTGGAAAGCCAGCACATCGGCTTCTTTTGCGCCTTCATCAACAATAATGTTTAAAACAATGTTTTCCTTAACGTAGTTAGACAGGTTTTTGGCATGTACAAGTACCAACCCAAGTAGCCCCAGCATTAATAAAACCAATGCAATACTAATTATAGTAGAGATATAAACGGTTTTGGTTTTCTTAGATGCATCACTTACTTCGAATTCTTCCATGTATTTCATTTTTGTTTCTGCGAAAATATAAATTATACCTGATAAACACCAATTAATGATTGCTAAATGAATATTAACGGATAGGATTAGCTTTTAGTTTGAGGGTCAGATTGTTTGGCTGGATTTAACTTTTTCGGCAATTACGGTACGAAATTTGTTAAAAGGGCGTTAAATAGGTATTCTTAAAACAAAATTTACTATGAAAAAACAAATTACCATCCTTAGTCTATTGATGCTCTTTACCTCAACCCTTATTTCCTGCAAAAAAGATGAAACTTCTTTAAAAGCTCAAATGATGGGCCGTTGGACATTAAACAGGATTGTAACTACAGGTTATACTGATGATAAACTTAATGGCGACGTTAATTATGGTAAAACCACTGATTATATTGACTATAAATCAAATAACGACGATCAGGTAGAGCTAAGTTTGTCTGGAAACAGGACAATTGGTACTTATGTGATCATTTATTCAGACCAGTTTAGTATGGATATTAATGATGGTCTTAATTATTGCAAAATAAATAGCATTTCTCAGAATAAATTGCAGTTTACTGCTAAAATTGATAAAACAAACGTTACTAAAGTGTATTATTTAACGAGATAAGATCTTAATCCCCCGATTATTTGTCTGCGCCATTGATTTTTTGATCAATGGCGCATTTTTTTTGCGCTAAGCTATTATAAGCCAGTCAATTTCTGCTATACTCTCGGTAGCAGGCTATTTATTGTTATTTTCTGTCGCCCATTTTCCGATTAACTTTTTACTATGGGCTCTCGCCTCATTAATAGAAAATGTTTTTTCGGGATGATGTTTTAAGGCTGCTGTTTTTTGTAGCTCTTGATAACTTTCTTCAGGGATGAGTACGTATTTTTTATTTTCAATTGTAAGATGTGTCATGGCCGCTCATTTTTTATATACGAAGATACTAAATAATATATCAACCCATTTATTTCGATTTAGTTTCTTTTACAGGCTGTTGCTGGCTGTGGTGTCGATTTTTGATAGCTGACCTTAAATAAACTTTTTAGCCTAGAAGGATCAGATGGTAACATCTGACCGCGAGACTAACCTCTTCTTATTCTGCATTTCTGAAGGCAAAATAATATCATTAATCTGCTTTTTTAAGCCCCTTAATTTCTGTATTTTCGCGTCTTTAAAAAATTAAAACTTGCAATGGATTATCAATTCAAAGAAATAGAACAAAAGTGGCAGAAATTCTGGGCAGATCATCAAACGTTTAAAGCCGAAAGTAATTCTGATAAGCCAAAATATTATGTGTTAGATATGTTTCCTTATCCATCAGGAGCAGGCCTGCACGTTGGTCACCCACTGGGTTACATTGCATCAGATATTTTTTCGAGATACAAACGCCTTAAAGGCTTTAACGTATTGCACCCAATGGGATACGATTCGTTCGGGTTACCTGCAGAGCAATACGCCATACAAACCGGACAGCATCCGGCAATTACTACTGAGGCAAACATTGCAACCTATCGTCGTCAGTTAGATCAGATTGGTTTTTCTTTTGATTGGAGCAGGGAAGTACGCACCAGCGAGCCATCTTATTACAAATGGACGCAGTGGATTTTTATGCAATTGTTCAACTCCTGGTACAACATCGAGAATGACAAGGCAGAGGATATTACCACCTTGATCGAAAAATTTAATGCATCCGGCACAGCCGACGTAAAAGCGGTTTGTGATGATGATACCAAACAATTTTTGCCAAGCGACTGGGCAACGTTTACTGATGAGGAAAAACAGATCGAATTGTTGAAATACCGTTTAACCTATCTTCGCGAAAGCACCGTAAACTGGTGTGCAGCCTTAGGAACGGTTTTAGCCAACGATGAAGTAAAAGATGGTTTTTCTGAACGTGGCGGTTTCCCTGTTGAGCAAAAGAAAATGATGCAGTGGAGCATGCGGATTACTGCTTATTCTGACCGCTTATTGCAAGGTTTAGATACCATCGATTGGCCGGAGCCGATTAAAGAAATGCAACGCAACTGGATCGGTAAGAGCGTGGGTGCGTCTGTTAAATTTCAGGTGGAAGGACATGATAAACAAATCGAAGTTTTCACTACCCGTGTGGATACCATTTTCGGGGTTTCTTACCTGGTACTGGCTCCGGAACACGAATGGGTTGCTGGATTAACTACTCCTGAACAAAAAGAGGACATTGCAAATTATATCGCTTTAACCAAAAAGAAATCAGAGTTAGATCGTATGGCCGATACCAAAACGGTTTCGGGTGCTTTTACGGGTACTTATGTGATTAATCCGGTAAGTGGCGAGCGTGTTCAACTGTGGATTGCTGATTATGTGTTAGCTGGTTACGGAACAGGTGCGGTAATGGGCGTGCCAAGTGGCGACCAACGCGATTGGTTATTCGCTAAGCATTTTAATTTACCGATTATCCAGATTTTGGACGCACAGAAAGATATAGATGTTCAGGCTGATCCAACCAAAGAAGGAACATACATCAATTCTGGTTTTATTAACGGTTTGACTTATAAGGAAGCTGTTGCATTTTTGAACAACTGGTTAGAGGTCGAAAAAGTTGGAAAAGCAAAAGTAAACTTCCGTCAGCGCGATGCGATTTTTGGTCGCCAGCGTTATTGGGGCGAACCGATTCCGGTTTACTTTAAAGATGGATTACCTTATCTGGTTAAGGAAGAAGAATTACCTTTATTGTTGCCTGAAATTGATAAATATTTACCGACTGAAACAGGAGAACCACCTTTGGCGAGGGCCGAAAACTGGTTGCCTGCAGATGGCGGACATTATGAACTGAGCACCATGCCGGGTTGGGCAGGAAGCAGCTGGTACTGGTACCGCTACATGGATGCGAACAACAATAACGATTTTGCTTCAAAAGAAGCGGTTGAATACTGGAAAGATGTGGATTTGTACATCGGTGGCTCTGAGCATGCAACCGGCCACTTATTGTATAGCCGTTTCTGGAATAAGTTTTTGAAAGATTTAGGTTATACCAAAGAAGAAGAGCCTTTCAAAAAACTGATTAACCAGGGGATGATTACAGGAGTTTCTCTTTTTGTTAAAATAATTACTTATCAAGATGTTGAAAATGAATTAGATGTATTTTGGAAATATGCTTCATTTGATGAAAAGGATTTTGGTGATATTGAAATAAATGGTCATACTTTTAAAGTAATCGATGCAAACCACGAAACCATAGTTCCAATTGATAAGGTTGATGCCAAAACAGATAGATTATACCAAGAAGGGTTTGAACAGTTAATTGCTCCAGTATGGAATTTCTTAACTGGAAAGGGAGGGATTGCAATTGACTTGGAAACAGATGTGTTGTGGAGGATAGATAATTCAGGTAGACGATATTTGCAATTAAGACCGGAAGTTCAAAAAATGTCGAAATCGAAATTCAACGTGGTTAACCCGGATGATTTGATTGAGCGTTACGGTGCTGATACTTTGCGGATGTACGAAATGTTTTTAGGGCCATTGGAGCAGAGTAAGCCCTGGAATACAAACGGTATTGAAGGTGTTTTCAAATTCCTGCGTAAGTTCTGGCGTTTGTTCCATAATGAAGACTGGACTTTCCATGTAAACGATAATGAACCGACAAAAGCAGAGTTAAAATCGCTGCATAAAATCATTAAAAAAGTGCAGGATGATATCGAGCGTTTCTCGTTCAATACTTCTGTATCAAGCTTTATGATTGCAGTAAATGAATTAACTGATCTGAAATGCAAAAACCGTCAGGTTTTGGAAGATATGGTGATTATCCTTTCACCTTATGCACCGCACATCTGTGAGGAGCTTTGGGTATTATTGGGTAACGAAGCGGGAACTTTATCATACACCGCTTATCCAACATTCAAACCTGAGTATCTGGTAGAAGATGAATTTGCTTACCCGGTTTCCATCAACGGTAAAATGAAGATGAACCTGAATTTGAGTTTAACTTTAGCTCAGCCGGAAGTAGAAGCAATTTTATTCGCAGATGAGCAATTTCAGAAATTTTTGGATGGAAAACCGACTAAAAAAATCATTTTCGTTAAAGGAAAGATTATTAATGTAGTTGTTTAAGGTAGAAGGTATAAGGCGTAAGGTTTAGGGTTTTCCTTTCTCTTACCTTAAAAATAGAAAAACCCGATTTGTCTTTTGCAAATCGGGTTTTTCTATTTTGATACAGATTCCAATAGAGGACTCGTCATCTCGACTGAAGCGCAGTCCCGAATATTCGGGAGAGAGATCTATCCAGACAGATTTAGCTTCGCTGAGCCTTCGGGTTCTTGACTTCGTTACACTCCGCTTCCATTGACAGACTAAAATAAAAAGGTTCGTGCCTCGCAATGACGGATTTTCGCGGCTTATCGTATAGGTTTAAAAAACAAACCCAAGTTGTAATTTACAACTTGGGCTTTTAATATATGGGTGGGAAATCTTTAGTCTTTCCGCCTTAGTCTTTAAGCTTAAAACCTAATCTCTCTTCCTCCTGTTTCCACCAAATCTTCTGTTGTTGCTGGCGTTACGTGGTTTGCCGCTCATGTTGCCATCGCCGGCTTTTTTACCCCCACCACCTTTTGATTGAGCCTGAGGTTTACGTTTAACCTGATTTTTGGCCAGCATGCTTTCCCAGGTTAACGGATAAGGATGATCATCAACAACCGGAAGCGTAATTTTAATCAGTTTCTGGATATCCAATAGGTACTCGTTTTCTTCTGCATCGCAAAATGAAATCGCAATACCATTTGCACCCGCACGACCGGTACGACCAATCCTGTGTACATAAGATTCAGGAATATTAGGCAATTCGAAGTTGAAAACATGCGATAACTGATCAATATCAATACCACGGGCAGCAATATCAGTCGCTACCAAAACGCGAATTTTCCTGTCTTTAAAGTCGGTTAAGGCCCTTTGTCTGGCATTTTGCGATTTGTTACCATGAATGGCAGCCGCTTTAATTCCGGCATGAGCCAAATCTTTCACAATCCTATCCGCACCATGTTTGGTACGGGTAAATACCAAAGCCGTCTGTATATTTTTATCTTCCAGTAAATGGATCAATAATTTCTTTTTATCAGGTTTATCCACAAAATAAACCGATTGCACAATCGTTTCAGCCGTTGAAGAAACAGGGGTAACTTCTACTTTCGTGGGGCTTGATAAAATGGTATTCGCCAATTTCTGGATTTCATCCGGCATGGTTGCGGAGAAAAACAAAGTCTGACGTTTAGCAGGTAATTTAGCCACTACTCTTTTCACATCGTGGATAAAGCCCATATCGAGCATCCTGTCAGCCTCATCCAGTACAAATAACTCAATAGTGTTTAAGTTGATAAAGCCCTGGTTCATTAAATCTAATAAACGGCCGGGCGTAGCCACTAAAATATCGATGCCTTTTTTAAGTGCTTCAACCTGCGAGTGTTGATTAACCCCGCCAAAAATTACCAAGTGGCGTAAGTTTAAGTTGCGGCCATAAGCTTTAAAACTTTCTTCAATCTGGATGGCCAACTCGCGTGTTGGCGTTAAAATTAAAGCCTTTATGTTTTTGGTTGCTTTGGTATTGATGTGTTTTTCATGCAATAACTGCAACATCGGAATGGCAAAGGCAGCGGTTTTTCCGGTACCGGTTTGAGCACAGCCCAATAAATCTTTACCTTTTAATATCGTTGGAATAGATTGCTCCTGTATAGGCGTAGGTTGTGTATAACCTTCGGTCTCAAGGGCCTTTAAAATTGGCTCAATGAGGTTTAATTCTTTGAATAACATGTATGTTTTTATGTAATATTTATCGAAGAAGCTAGAACGATCAATTGTTGAAGGACTAACTTGCGGAGAGAATATGCCATTAAGAATGGCAAGCCCTTATTCCTGCTTCGGCGGCAAAGATATAAATAAAATGTGGAAAAGTAAAGTCCGTCAATCTGTTGTACCGGCTCAGGTTACTACGTAACCCTGGGGTATGATTAGGAGAATTTATTCTCAAAATAATGTATTTAAATTTAATGTATATGCAATTGTAATTTTTTTGTATATTTATTTTGTTTTAAATGTATTTTTCACGTTTATTTTTTTGTATCGATAATTTATGATGTAAATATATTAATCTCTAACCAACTATCTAACCAATTACTACACTATGAAAAAAACAGTACACCCGCTTTATGAGTATTCGATTCTGATTTATTTGCCCCAGATTTAGAAAGGCAAAAAACCGGTCAACCTAAAATTATTACTGAAAAAATTGCAACAAATTAAACTGTTGTGTGCTACGCATTTGCCAATTTTTTCAGTTCAGTACCCTAAGAATCATTAACTATCATTATAACCTATGAAACAAAACCTATCTTTTTTCAGGAGGAGTTATGTTCTCTTGTGCCTGAGTATGCTGTTCGCAATCAAGGCAAATGCCCAAACCAAAGTAACCGGGAAAGTTACTGCGAGCGATGATAAACTTCCCATCGTTGGGGCAACAATAAAAATCAAAAACGGTCCAGGAGGTACCACAACCGATGCAAATGGTACATTTTCTATTGCAGCAAAATCAACCGATATACTGGTGGTTTCATTTATCGGTTACGGATCGAAAGAAGTTGCCGTAGGCGGTGAAACTACTCTTTCTATCGTTTTACTGGCCGAAAACAACAAATTGTCAGAAGTGGTGGTAACGGGTTACTCCAGCCAGCGAAAAAAGGATTTAACGGGTGCGGTTGCCGTGGTGAGCATGGGCCTGTTAAAAGCCCAGCCTGCTGCCAGTGCGGTAGAAGCTTTACAGGGTAAGGCTACCGGGGTGCAGATTATCAATGACGGAGCGCCGGGTTCTACACCGCAGATCCGGATCAGGGGGATTAGTACCATCAATAACAACGAACCACTGTATGTGATTGATGGTGTTCCTTTTGAAGGTAAATTATCCTGGCTTAACCAAAACGATATCGAAAGCATGCAGGTGTTAAAAGATGCTTCATCGGCCTCTATTTACGGATCGAGGGCCAATAATGGTGTTGTAATTATTACCACTAAGAAAGGCGTGGCAGGACCACCAAAAATCACACTCGATTCTTATTACGGTACACAGGCTCCGCGTAAAGGCAGTTTCCCCGAAATGATGAATCCTCAGCAATATGCCCAGTATGTATTTGATGGCTACAAAAATGCCGGAAAAGCCATTGCAGCAGGTAAAAATTATGGTTCAGGGCCAACGCCGGTACTGCCTGATTACCTGGTGGCAGGTTCAAAATTAGGTCAGGATGTTACTGCCGCCGACGCTGATCCTTCTAAATACAATTACAGCCGCGATCCTAATCTTTTCTATCAAATTACAAGGGCTAATAAAGAAGGTACCAACTGGTTTGATGAGATTACGGAATCGGCACCAGTACAAAATTACCAGATCAGTGCTACAGGTGGCGGCGAAAATGCAACCTACACTTTTTCGGGCGGGTACCTTGATCAGAAAGGAACCATAAAATATACCGGTTTTAAAAGGTACAATCTCAGATCGAATACCAGTATATCTGCTTTTAACAAACATGTCCGTTTTGGCGAAAATGCGCAGTACAGTTATTCAGAAGGGTATGGTTTTGGTGTTAATCCCAATACGCCAGGTAGTTATCAGGATCAGGGCAGCGCATTGGGCTGGGCTTACCGAATACCAACCATTATCCCGGTTTACGATATTGCCGGAAATTTTGCGGGTAGCCGCGGTAGTCAGCTGGGAAATGCTGAAAATCCGCTTGCTTTTCTTTACCGTGCAAAAGACAATAAAAACAAAAGTAATTTCTTCTTCGGAAATGTTTTCGCTGAGGGCGATATTCTGCCGGGACTTGTACTAAGAACCAATTTTGGTTTGCGTTACGAAAACTTTAACGGCCTGTCTATGCGTTATCCAAATCTGGAATTTTCTGAAGGTAACAACTCCAATAACCTCAACGAATACCAGGGATATAACACCGAATGGACCTGGACCAATACTTTAAATTATAGTAAAGTTTTTAACGAATTGCACCGCGTAAATGTATTGGTTGGAACAGAAGCCATCAGATCAAGGTCCCGTCAGTTAAATGCAGGAAGGAATGATTTCTTTATTCTGGGCAATCAGGATTACTATTACCTGAGTACGGGTTCTTCCAACATCAGCAATACCAGTTTTGGCTCAATTGGTTCGCTGTTTTCTTTATTTGGAAAGGTAGATTATTCTTACCACGACCGTTATCTGGCCAGTATTACTTTCAGGCGTGATGGTTCTTCAAACTTTGGTCCGAACAATAAATACGGTAATTATCCGGCAGGAAGTGTTGCCTGGAGATTATCGGAAGAAGAGTTTATGAAAAGTTTGAAATGGGTGAGTGATTTAAAACTACGTGTTGGTTATGGCCAGACGGGAAATCAGCGGATCCCGCCTTACCAGTACATTAACCGTTTCCAAAGTTCTATTATCAATTCTGCTTATGCCGTTGGTGGTGCAAACGGGTTAACCACTGGTGTATGGCAAAATGCTTATCAAAATGCCGATGTAAAATGGGAATCGTTAAAAGCTTTAAACATTGGACTTGATTTTAGTTTGTGGGGAGGGGCAATAGATGGATCGGTAGATTGGTATAACAAAAAAACATCTGATATGCTTTATAATCTTCCGTTACCGTCAAGTGTGGTTGGTTTAGGTAGTTCGCCATTTGTAAATATCGGTGATATGAGCAACAAAGGGATCGAATTTAATGTGGCTTATCATTATGGCATTAAAGACAACAATCCGCTTAAATTTGATGTTGGCGTAAATTTCTCTAAAAACAAAAACGAGATCGTAAGATTGGCTCCTGGTATTTTTAATCAGATTTATGGTAATTACAGAAGTTTACAAACCAGTGTATTGCAGGAAGGTGCACCATTTGGTTCATTTTTCGGCTACAAAACAGCCGGTATTTACCAGAGCACTGCTGATATTCAGGCCAATCCATCTTATTCTGGCGCCAGGGTTGGTGGTTTACGCTACCAGGATATTAATGGCGATGGGGTAATTGATCCTAAAGACCGGACCATTATTGGCGATCCAAATCCTGATTTTACGGTTGGGGTAAACTTAAATGCATCTTATAAAAACTTTGATATTGCTGCATTTATTTATGGCGTTCAGGGCAATGATATTTTTCAGGCTACACGCTATTTCACCGATTTCCCTTCTTTCGATGGCGCAAAAAGTACCAGGCTGTTAAATGCATGGAGTCCTTCAAATCCGACCAGTTTAATCCCTTCTGCTTATGCGGGTGCTTCAGATCTGGAGTTTGCCTCATCAAGCTATTACATTCAGGACGGAAGTTTTTTAAGGTTGAAGAATATACAGCTTGGTTATTCGATCCCTACAGCTAAAGCATTTGGTGCAAATTCGCTCATCAATAAACTGAGGGTATATGTAAGTGCAACCAATTTATTTACAATTACCAAATATACCGGCATGGATCCGGAGGTGAGCCAGATTACGGATACTTTCTCTGCACCAGGGGTAGATCAGGGCGTTTATCCTTCTCCACGTCAGTTTTTAATCGGTATTAATGTTGGATTTTAATTAAAAAGAAACAAAGATGAAACATATAAAATATATCCTGCTCTCTTTTCTGATCTTGTCTACCTTCTCGTGTAAGAAGGAATTTTTGAACCTGCAGCCTCAGGGCGAACTTACAGAGGCGCAATTAACCACGCAAGATGGGGTTGAGGGTTTACTGGTAGGTGCCTACGGACTACTAAACGGTAATGTTAACGGTACTTACGGCAATTATGGCGCTGCACCGAGCCAATGGCTGTTTGGAGAAGTAGCTTCTGATAATGCGCATAAAGGCAGTAGTGTTGGCGATCAGCCGCCTATGAATGCTATTGAGCAACACTCGCCAACCAGTACCAATGATAATATATCGAACCTTTGGGACAGGTGCTTTGAAGGTATTCAGCGCTGTAACAATACCCTTAAAATATTAGCAAACTTACAGGCAGGCAATGGATCTGCCAAATTTGATGATGCCCGCGCCAAAGAAATACAGGGCGAAGCCCGTTTATTGCGTGCACATTATTATTTCTTTCTGGTAAGGGTTTTTAAAGTGGTGCCATACATTACCGAAGCCAATAGTGGTACTTTTGTTCCAAACGATAAGGATATTTACCCTAATATTGTGGATGATCTTCAGTTTGCTGTAGCCAATTTGAGTACAACCAAACCAAAAAACCAAAAAGGAAGGGTTGATAAATATGCGGCACAGGCTTACCTCGGTAAAGTCTTCTTATACCAGAAAAAATACCCGGAAGCATATGATCTGCTTAACGCGGTAATTTTGGCTAAACCAGATTTAACCACCATGCCTTATACAGATAATTTCGATATTACGAAAGAAGACGGACCTGAAACCATTATGTCTGTTCAGCATTCGGTGGGTACTGATGGTACCGGTGGAGACAATGGAAATGTTGGCGATATCCTGAATTTCCCTTACGGTAACACGCCAATCAACTGTTGCGGGTTCTTCCAGCCTTCTATCGATCTGGCCAATTCTTTTAAAGTTGATATTGCCGGTTTGCCATTATTGGATGGCAGTTACCGTACCAATCCCTATAAATCAGATTTTGGTTTAACCGGAGCCGCAAAAGACAATTATGTAGTGGATAAAACCTTGCCTCTTGATCCGCGGATAGAATCGACTATTGGCAGGCGTGGTGTTCCATACCGCGATTGGGGAATTATGGCAGGCGATACCTGGATCCGGGATGCTTCAAACGGTGGACCTTTTGTTCCCGTTAAAAATACAATAGAGGCTGCACAGATTTCAAGCGGTACAGCACCAGGCACTACTAACGTTACCGGCTTGAATGTAAACCTGATCCGCCTGGGTGATATTTACCTCATGGCAGCAGAATGTGCGGTTGAAAAAGGCGACCTGCCAAGGGCCTTGGCACTTGTAAATGCTGTGCGTTTGAGGGCAGCAAAAATTACGCCGCAACAAATAAACGGTACACCTGCTGCAGCATATAAAGTAAGTCCGTACACTTCATTTCCTAATGATACCTATGCCAGAAACGCAGTTCGGTTTGAGCGCAGGCTCGAGCTGGCGATGGAAGGTCACCGTTTTTTCGATCTGGTACGCTGGGGCATAGCCAAACAAACACTGGAGAGTTATTTCTCTTTTGAGGGCGGATACTTTGACTATTTAAAAGGCATCACTATAGAAAGCAGAGATGAGTATTTTCCTTTACCACAAGATCAGATTGACAGAAGTAAAGGTACATTGAAACAAAGTCCGGATTATTAGGATATTGTTATATTGAGATATGAGTAGGGTTTTGGTATTGATAGGCCAGAACTCTACTCATGTTTTTTACAAGTAATTTGTTTGCAGACTTCCCCACTCAAAACGCCAACTCCAAACTATCTTTCCTCTTTAAACCTGCTGAAAAACAATAATGCGATTAAGCAGAGTCCGAAACCAACAATTCCGTTTAACCGTAAGCCGAAATCATTCCCCGGATCTTTGCCGTAGATGGTAAGCATAGCAAAAATGGCGATGCCAAAGGTTTGTCCGAGTTTTACAAAAAGGTATTTCACTGCGAAGAACATTCCTTCATGGTTTTCGCCGGTTTCTAAAGTGTCTTTCTGGGCAATATCAGCTAATATGGCCGTAGGTAAAATGCCCAGCGCCGCCAATGGAAAAGAGGCTGATAATACCAGGATGTAAATCTGCGTATGCGGTCCGAAGGGTAATTTCCCTAAAAAGAAAATGGTAACAAAAATCAGGCAGAGTACGCCAAAAGCAAACAATACAAAGGGTTTCTTCCCAATTTTAGCAGATCCAAAATTAACAACCGGGTAAAACAGGAGGGAAGCTAAAACCATCGCGCCCATAAATTTTCCGCCTTCAGATTCTGGTAAGCCTAATAATACGGTACAAAAAAATAGTAAACCACTTGAAATAATGCTCAATGCGGTATAAAAAGCAAAATCGGAGATCAGGTAATATTTAAAATTACTGTTCTTAAAAGTGCTCTTAATGGCTGGCCATAATGGTACATGCGTAGGCTTGGCTACCGAAAATTCTTTTTCATTGATAAAAAAAACAGGAAGTAACATCACCAGTCCGGATAGGATGCACAAACCCCATATTGCAGCCTGGATAGCTTCGCTGCGGTTGGCTACGTGAAAATTAGCTTCAACCAGATCGGCAAAGTTGTTGGTGCAGGCCGATAAAATAATCCCGATAACGAAGCCCACCTGCTGATAACTGGATAGTTTAACTTTTTGTCGTGGGGTATTGGTTACTTCAGCCAGTAAAGCGTTATAAGGAATAATATAAGTGGTTACCGAGACGAAAAACAAGCAAAGTGTAATGGTAAGCCACCAGGCATTATGCAGGCTTTCCGTTTTTTGGATCGGGTAAAAAACCAGTCCGCAGAAAACCATGGCCGGAATAATGGCCCATTTCATAAAAGGCATCCTTCGTCCGTTTTTATTGGTACTGGCATCGCTTCTGGAAGCAATAAATGGATCGTAAATGGCATCAACCAGCCTGCCCGATGCAGCAATAATAGAAAGGATGTTAAATGCACCCAGTAAAACAAGTTGCGGCACCAAAGGGGGTAAGCCTGCGTTGCTTGGTGGCAGGTAAAAATAGGGGAGCATTACAATGATAATGTTTGTCATTGTGCTCCAGCCAATCATGCCTGCGGCGTAAGCAATTTCCTGTTTTAAAGAGAGAGTTTTGTTCATTAAAAATGCTAAAATTAATTCTTTATTTTTCGAAAAGCAGGTTTCTGTGTTTATAGGTTAAATCAGTCCTGCTTTCCATTTTATCCCGATGAAAAATCGGGATGTTCATTCCAATCAGGTTTATTTTACTTAGGTCTGCCTAACTAAACCTCGTAGGTTTTTAAAACCTGCGAGGTTTGAACCGGGAATAAAACTATTTCTTATTAAACCACCTGCTCACAAAATAGATTGCCAGAAAGCCAACAAAAATATATAAACCATTTAATGCAGCATTCTGATCGTCAGCATAAATGCTAAAGGCCACAAAAGTGTAAGCCGCAATAAATATAACAGGCAATATAGGATATAATGGTACAGTGTAGATGGTTTTTTTATCAAGATGTGCCGTTCTTTTTCTCAGGATAAAAATGGTAGCCGCAGAACTGGCCATACTGATGCTTTCTAAGAAAATGGTGTAGTTTAAAATCTTATCGAAGGTTTTGGCGTAAAAGATAATAACCACCGCTATTACAGTGAAAACGGTTAAACTAACAGTGATTACCTCTGTTTTTTTATTCATCCTGCTGAATATTTTTGGCAGGGCACCTTCTTCGCCCATGGCAAACATGGCCCTTGGGTTACTCAATAAATTTACGTTTACATAGCCCATTACAGAGAAGAAGATAATAACCGAAAGTGCACTAAACCCTGCAGGACCAAATATTTTTGAAGCCAGAATTGCCGCAATGCTTTCGGCCGATTTTAATTCTTCGAAACCGATTACTTTTACATAAACATAATTGATGGCCAGATACAAGGCGACAATGATGGTTAAACCGATAATGATAGAACGTGGAATTACCTTTTTAGCCTCTTTAACCTCGCCACCAAAATTGATGGTTTGGGCATAACCCGCGTAAGAGAACGAAACTGCAATTAAACACAGTCCTAATGCTTTTCCATAATCGCTCCAGGTAGGTAATGCACCGGTTGCAGTTTTAAAAACAGGAGTAACCGTTTCTGTTTGTCCGCCGAAAAATACAGCACAGATTAAGGTCAAAATCATCCCGATCTTGATTACCGTTAATACATTTTGCGTTTTGGAACTCGCTTTTAAGCCTAAAAGATTAATGATATAAAAAACCAGAATGGTAACAATTGCTATGGCTACCCGGTAAGTTTCGGTTTGTTTTGCTACCGGTAAAATAATTTTGCTCAGGTATTCTGCACCGATAATTGAAATGGCTGCAACTGACGCCGCACTGGAAATAATAACAATGCAGTTAATGGCAAAGGCAATGGATGGATGATAAGCAGATGAAAATATTTTATAATACCCGCCCGTAACCGGAAAACGCGAACCAATTTCGGCATAAGTTAAGGCGCCACAAAAAGCTACAAAACCACCAATAAACCAGGCGAGATAAAAAAGTTCAGGAATTTGCGCTTTTGCAGCTACGTTTACCGGCGTACGGAACACACCCATTCCGATAACTAAACTCACCACAATCATAGATAAATCGAATAGCGAAAGCTGTTTCTTTTGTTGCATTAAATAGAATTTTGAATAACGGGATGAAGATAGGGAAAATTGAATGATTGAATGAGAGAATGTTAGAAAGGGGAAGGTGATTGGTTCATTAGTTGATTAGTGGACGGACAGGTTGCCCAGGCTTGAATTGTTAAATGTTGGAATGTTTTAAAGTTGAAATGTTTTGGACATTGGCTCATGGTCTTTTGACTCATGGTTGATAGCCTATGGGCAAATTGACAGTTGACTACAAACGAGTGAGCTGTCAACTTCCAGACTATTAACTATCAGACCATGAACTATCAACCACTAGCGATCACCAACTATTTCACTAATGACCAATCGAACTATTGAACCACAATATACCTCTTCCATCCTTTTGTTGAAATTTTCTTTTGCGAGCCTCATAGAATAAATCTATTATTGTATTATAATTCTGAAAAGCGTATTTGAAAATATTTTTATTTCAGGCATCAGGATTATTTCTACAGATTCTTCATCACTTTGCAAACCAAAAAATGCAGGGTTTTTCATTGAAGAACAGATAAACACAGTATGGCAGAAGTAATTTATAACGACGACAGTATCCGTTCATTAGATTGGAAAGAGCACATCAGGCTTCGTCCGGGGATGTACATTGGTAAACTTGGCGATGGTTCTGCTCAGGATGACGGTATTTACGTTTTATTAAAGGAAATTGTGGATAACTCCATTGACGAGTTTGTGATGGGTACAGGAAAAACCATCGAAATTACCCTTTCCGAGCAAAAAGTGAACGTTCGCGATTACGGTCGCGGAATCCCTTTAGGTAAGGTAATCGATTGTGTGAGCAAGATCAATACCGGTGGTAAGTACGATAGTAACGCTTTCCAGAAATCAGTAGGTTTAAATGGAGTGGGTACCAAGGCGGTAAATGCACTTTCTACCAGTTTTACCGTACAATCGTACCGTGATGGAAAAACGAAAAAAGTAGAGTTTTCTAAAGGTGAAATTGTAAATGAACAACCAGTTATCGATACCACCCAGCGCAATGGTACAGCAATTACTTTTTATCCGGACGAAACCATTTTCAGAAACTACCACTACATTCCTGATTTTGTGGAAAGCATGGTATGGAACTATGTTTTCTTAAATACAGGTTTAACCGTAAATTTCAATAACCAGAAATATTTTTCGGAAAGAGGTTTATACGACCTGCTTTCTAAATTTAATAAGCCTGAAGAAATCCGTTACCCGATTATCCACATGATTGGACCGGATATCGAAATTGCCATGACCCACGGGCAGCAGTATGGCGAAGATTACCACTCTTTTGTTAACGGACAGCATACCACGCAAGGTGGAACACACCAGGCGGCTTTCAGGGCTGCAGTAGTGAAAACCGTTCGTGAATTTTACAAAAAAGAATTTGATGCGGCCGATGTTCGTTCTTCGATTATTGCTGCAATTTCTGTCCGTGTGCAGGAACCGGTTTTCGAATCACAAACTAAAACCAAATTAGGTTCGCAGAATATGGGGCCAGAGGGGCCATCGGTAGCTACTTTCATCAACGATTTTGTTAAGAAAGAACTGGACGATTACCTGCATAAAAATAAAGAGGTAGCTGATGCATTAGAGAAAAGAATCCTGCAATCAGAGCGCGAGCGTAAAGATATTGCCGGTATTAAAAAACTGGCTAACGACAGGGCTAAAAAAGCATCATTACACAATAAGAAACTTCGCGATTGTAAGGTGCATTTTAACACCACGCACGAGAAACGTTACGAAACTACTTTATTCATTACCGAGGGAGATTCGGCATCGGGTTCGATCACCAAATCGCGTGATGTAGATTGTCAGGCGGTATTTAGTTTAAAAGGTAAGCCGTTAAACTGTTACGAGCTCACGAAAAAAGTGGTTTACGAAAATGAGGAGTTTAACCTGTTACAACATGCTTTAAATATCGAAGATGGTTTAGATGGATTGCATTACAATAACATTGTAATTGCAACAGATGCTGATGTGGACGGGATGCACATCCGTTTACTGATGATGACATTCTTCCTTCAGTTTTTCCCTGATCTGGTAAAAGCGGGGCATGTGTACATTCTGCAAACGCCACTTTTCAGGGTGAGGAATAAAAAGGAAACGATTTATTGCTATAGTGATGAGGAGCGAAGAAATGCAATCGAAAAACTGGGCAACAAGCCCGAAATTACCCGGTTTAAAGGGCTGGGGGAAATCTCGCCAGATGAATTTGGATTATTTATAGGTAAAGATATCAGATTAGACCCTGTTATTTTAAAAGACCAGACCATTAAGAGCCTGCTCGAATATTATATGGGTAAAAATACGCCTGACAGGCAACAGCACATTATCCGTAACCTAAGGGTAGAGAAGGACGAAGTAGAGGAAGAACCTAAAGTAATTACTGAGGAAGTAGCGTAACGATTTTTAAGGTAGGCATTCCCGTTTCGTGGAGACACGAACCGGGGAGTAGCATTTAATAAATTGGGTCGTCATCTCCGAAACGCAGTGGAGCGGAGAGATCTATCTCGAGATAGATCTCTCGATTTCGTTCAGGATGGCAGACTATATAAAAGTGTTTGTCATTGCAAGAAAATTTTTTCAGCCGGCGAAGTAATCTTACCACTATGGTTGGTAATGATGATCCTGGGTTCGAGCCTCATCAGCCACCCTGTAGTTTAGAAAGCGGTTCAATTTTTTTTGATACGATAATGTTTGCTAAATGCAAAAATCTATCATCATATAACGCTGTTTAGATGTAGAAATAAACAGGTGTTTTTGAAGATGAAATTTATTTAAGATTATTCTCCCGACTGGATTTGTAGTCATTATATAAAGAATGTATTAAAATTTAAACAAAATTTGCGTTGGCGAGCATGAAGGTTCCGTTGAAAATATCTTATGATTTATTTGGTGCTTTACGAAGCAATTATTTATCCTTGTTCACTTCAACCGTATCTTCAGGATGCTGCGGTGGCAGTACATCTACCTTTTTCTCTACAATCGTGATTTTTGTAAATACCGCATACTTACTAGGGGAGATGCCCTTATCGTATTTTTCGGCATAGGCCTGGGTAAATTCTGCCCCGAAATACAAGATAATAGATGTGTAATAAATCCATAGTAAAATTACGATGATTGAGCTGGCTGCCCCAAATGCTGAGCCTGGGTTGCCTTTTTCGATGTAAATTCCAATCAGATATTTACCTAAACTAAAAAGCACAGCGGTAAATAATGCCCCGATTATTGCCGATTTCCAGCGGATAACAACATCTGGTAATACTTTAAATATAATCGTAAATACAGCCGTAACCGCAGCAAGGGTAATTACATTGTTCAAAATATAAATCAGCAGCTGCATCGTATCATTTGCTACCGGAATGACCTTATCTATATCACTTTTTGAAACCAGCGAAACCAGTTTATCGCCCAATCCTACTACCACACTGTTAATTACGAGCGAAACGAGCAGTAAAAAGCCCATTGAAACAATCAGCGAAAATGAAAGTAATCTATTGGTGAGCATTTTCAGCCAGCCTTTTTTAGGAATGGCCTTTACTTTCCAGATGATGTTAATACTATCCTGTATTTCGATAAAAATAGCCGTTGCTCCAACAATTAAGGTACCAATACCAATGATTAACCCAATAGTAGATTGACCGGATTTATTAGCATGTTCTACAAAACCCTGAATTTGTGCTGCGGCATCTTTCCCAACCATTTCGGTTATCTGTCCAAAAAACTGACCCCTAGTCTGCTCGTTTCTTTTATCACCAAAAAATAGCGTGGCAGCCGATAATACAATAATGATTAGCGGTGTAAGCGAGAAAATAGTATAATAGGCAAGTGAAGCACTTAGTTTAGTTACCCTGTCTTCTACAAAACCTTTTCCGGCAGCAATAAAAAGGTGATAAAGCGCAATAAAAAAGTTTTTGATTTTGGTGATTATTTTCATCGAAAAATTAAAACGGATAACCTATCCCAATGTTAAAAATTAAATTCTGCCTGCGCCAGTCTTTGTTGCCAAAGGCAATATCATCAAACACCCATCTTTGTCCTTCAGGCAGGTAAGGTTTACGTACTGGGAAAGCCACATCTAAACGTACCACAAAAATAGTAGCATCAACACGTAAACCCGCGCCGGTACCTACAGCCAATTCATTAAAAGTATTTTTTAATTTAAAGCCCGATCCAAGTCTGGCAGTTTCTGGTTTGCCTGGTTCCCCAAGATCTTCTTTCCTTAGCCAGATATTACCTGCATCTACAAACAATGCACCATAAAGCACACTCACTATCTTAAAACGAAGTTCTGAATTGAGCATTAACTTAATATCACCACCCTGATCAGCAAAAATGGCATTATCCGGAACCTTGTACGTACCCGGACCTAAAGTACGTGCCGGAAAGGCCCTGATATCGTTACTTCCGCCAGCAAAAAACTGCCTTACAAAAGGTAAAGATGTACTATTGCCGTAAGCATAACCATAACCCAGGTTTAAACGGTTTGCCCAGATCAGGTTGCGGTTAATTTTATAGAAATCCCTAAAATCGGCCTCTGCTCTTATAAATTGAGTAAGCGGTGTATTAAATAAAGTTTTTTGTCCTTTATCATTTGTTGGTGTAAATAATCCCCAAACATTACCGCCTGTTTCTAAACCACCATAGAAATAAACATTGTTACGGCGGTTGGTTTCCATTTGGTTGGTGTAGGTAAAGTTATAATTACTACCTATGATAAACTGGTTTTCGAGTGTACTTCTTAACAACGGGTTTGCGTCAAATAAACTGTCCCTTTTTTTATCACTAGGAAAGCCTGTAGCAATATAACTAACAGAGATGGGATTGAAATTATGCTCTTTATATTGATTTTCTTTAAAATTGTATCCAAATTCGCCTTTGAATGCATTTAAGGTGTATTCCGATCCACGGTTAAGCATCTGGTAAGAAAGCGAAGCAATAGTTTTTGGTATAAAAGCCGTTGTACTGTTAGGTTTGTAAAAAGGTACAATAAAACGGGGGAAAGTTAACTTGGCTTCTGTAGTAAGAGAGAGTGAGTTTCTACCTAGTGAAGTACCTCTAACCTGTGTTTCAAAACCGCCACTAACGCTCACATCCAATTGTTCTGCGCCCCTGAATAAGTTTCTGGTAGTTTGCGTTACTTTTACCTCCGAACCCACAAAATTATTCGATTTACTCGTGCCGGTAACCGAAAAGCTCAGCGAGTTTTTCTTAAGCGGAGTAAGGTATATATTCAGATCCAATTGGTTATTTTTGAAACTATCAATCGGTAAAAACTCAGCCCTGACATCCCTGAAAGCACCTACATTTACCATTCTGTTTAACGATTGGTTGTGGTCTTTACGGTTATAAGCTTCTCCTTTCTGAAAGAAAACCAAACGGTCGAACAACCTTGGCTTAAAAGTATTGCGGTCATCATAAATGCTGAAATCGTGATATTCCAGTGGTTTTAACTTTCTTAATATCGTATCTCTCCGCAGAGTGTAGTTCGGGTAAATATTGATGTTCCTGATGGTATAAGGCTTTAATCCGGCATCAGGTGCAATATCTTTAACTTTCACAGTTACATTTACCAGATTTTTACCGATGGTACTATCTACCTGCATAATCAGGTAATCCGGACTGAAATAGAAATAACCTTGCTCTTTAAGGTCGTTATCGATCCTGATGCGCTCGTTTTTATAATTATCCAGGTCGTAATAATCGCCTGCTTTTAGTAAGGTTTTATCTTTGTTCTGATTGATGATTTTGGTTAGAGCACCACTATCTGGCGGAAAAGTTACTTTATTGATTTTATAACGGTTACCGGTTTCTGCAGTATAAACAGCTTTACCTTTCTTATCTTTCACTACGGTATCGCCGGTAACGGTGGCCTGTAAATATCCCTCGCTAATTAAATAGCTGGTTAGTACATCATTATTGTATTTCAGTTTTACCTCACTTACCAATACAGGTGGCTCACCTTGTCTGCGCAACCAGTTTTTAAAACCTTTTGGTTTTTTAGGTTCGCCGGCCAGGTTATAAATGCCAAGTTTATATTTAATACCCAAAATAGATTTATTGGGACGAGGTCTTGTTTTGCTCTCTAAATCACTTTTTACCTGTTTTTCATCATCAATTTTACCCGACGAATCCGGATTAATCTTTACTTCAGCACCTGTATATAAATGTTGTCCCGGCTTTAACGATTTGGTAGAGCTACATGCAGCCCAAACTAAGCAGGCCAGTACAAATAAAATTGGTCTAATTAGTTGTCTCATTTTTAGGTTTTTGTTCAATGTTTCTTCTGTTGCGTTTTTTCTGGAAAATCTCTCTGAATTTATTGTAATCTACCACAAGGGTGAAACCTAAACCGGTTTCGATAATCTGTCCCTGTACAATTACATCGTTCTGGTTGCGTCGGTAAGCCCTTAAGCGGTACCTTCCATCGGCTGATAAGGCGTACTCAACATTTACGTTTCCGCCAATATCTGTCGATTTTTCGCCTGGCGCCTGTGGTCCTTCCAAAGCGAAAGAACTGCCTACGGTTACGGTCAATCTATCATTTAATAGTTTTTTAGATAAACCAACTTCAAGATCTGTTTTCTGTTGCAGTGAGCCGGTAGAATAATCTTCTGAAGAATTTACTCCAAAGTTCAATTCTACACCCTGAATTAAATCGGAAGCCAGGTTATTTAACTGCTCGGTTAATAATTTACTTACACTCGATCTCGCCAGGGTAGAAACACCGCCGCCACCGCCTGCCAGACTTTCGAAAGGATTGTTGGCGATAAACCTGTTTAGTGCCAATAGGGCAAAAACCTGTTTATTCAACTCACTTTCGTCGCGGTTAACGTTAATCAGCTTGGTGTAAACCGTTCCGTTTAATGCCCCACGTTCGTTTTCAGGCAAATCAAGTTTGAAAGAGATAATTGGTTTCAATAGCTCCCCTTTCATCATTAAATAAACCTGGAAAGGCAATTTAGTTTTAGCCTGAATATTGTCTGGCTCGTTAATCAGATCGATAGGGGCAGCATTAACTTCATATAAGGCTGTTAAATTTACATTGGCCGAAGTAGGCTCGCCTGTCCAGATAATGGTACTTCCTTTTACCAGTTTGAACGCTTTTTTACCCAGCGGACCAACCGACAGATTGTATGAACCATCAATAATTTCGTAACGGCCTGTTAAACTAATTTTACCGCTCGGGTCCATAGTCGCGTTAAGATCTGCCTCACCTTTAATATTTAATGCATCACCATTTGATGGATCTACCACCACATTCAGTTCGGCCTCAGGATCGATGGTTACTGCGGCAACAAGGTTAATTCCCTTCATCGCCGATTTACTCACGCTATCTACTTTTAAAGCTTTTTGTCCGTTAAATGGCGGGGCATCGGCATCGATAAACTGCACAATTCCTTCCTGGTCTATAATGGCCGGATCGCTTGATGGCAAGGCGAAGAAGAATTTGGTGCCTTTGTTTACCCTGATGTTCATATTTACATCAGGCTGGTTCAAATCGCCGCGCACTTTGATGTCGCTCGTTAAAAATACCGTTCCATAAATGAGATCATTATCAGCTGCAGTCGAATTGATTGCCCTGAAATTGTTCATTTTGATATCTAATCCAAAACGGTAATTTTTAAAATCGCTGGTAAGGACTTTTCCGTTAATGGTTGCTTTTTGGTTTAAAGAATCAATCAGTGTGAAGTTATTAAAACTGATGCCTTCATTTGTAAATGAAATCTTTTCGTTTGGCATGCGGAAATATGAATTTACATAAGCCACTTTAATGCCTGCATTATTGAAAGTTAAATCGCCCAGTATTTTAGGCGCAGTTAAAGCACCTTTAACGGTTAGGGCGCCGGTTAAAGTACCGGTACCGTTTTTAAGCTGGCCCGCAGATAAACTTTCGATATTTTTCATTTCGATCTTATCGATATTCACCGTTAGATCCAATGCGCTTTGAGGCGCAGTATAATAAAAACCATTTACCCTTAACTCATGTACGCCGGTTAACGCCACATTTACCTCAAAAGCATTCTGGGTATTGTTGTTTACGGCTAAACGCAAAGTACCCAGCTGATCTTTCTGATAACGCAACTGATCGATGGTTAAGTTAGCCTCAAATTTTGGGGTTGATGCTAAATCTTTCACATTTGCGGTTCCGTTTAAACGGCCACCCACCAGCGTAGTATCGGTTTCGGCAAATTTAGTCAGGGTTTCTAATTGGAAATCTTTAAACTCTACCGATAATGGTGCATTAGGCTGGGTAGGGTTGCTGTTAATGGAAAGTGATTGCCCGCTGTTACTGATCTGAAACTGATTAACCAATATGCCCGAAGCACCAAACTGAATGTAATTATCCTGCGAAACCACCCATTTTTGATAATCGAGCAGTAACTTCTGAGGATCTAAAGTAAATTTAAAATCTTGATTGATCGATTGGAAATTACCTCCAATAACATATTTATCTTTTTTCTGCCTGTCGCGTAAGAAAATGTTTACCCCCAAATTGTTATTGGCAGCATCGCCACTTACTTCGGTATTGAAAAGGGCAATAGATGGACTTTGAAGGCTTTTAACAGTTAAACTGTAGTCTAATTTGTTATTGTCGTTGTTGATATTTAAAACCGTGGTATCAACTTTGAAATCGCCATATACTACCTGCGGAAAATTACCTTTAATCTGCAGGCTGTCTTTTTGTGTATCAATTAATCCATAAAACTGCGATTGCTTAAATACCGTTAGCTCAGGTACAAAGTTCTTTAATAGTTTGGAATCATAAACCTGAACAAAAAATCTTAGACGCTGATCGGGAACTTTGGTTACCGTACCAAAAGCATAATATTTATTGATTTCGTTGATTATTGCACTACCCACTTTGGTCAGCTGGTATTTACCATCGATTTTGGCAGATAATATTTCAGATTTTAAGGTCAGTTCGTTTTCTGTAGCGGTTGATTTTGCACGGATCGAAATCGTATCTACGTTAACCTTTTGCTTGTCTTTTACCAGTTGTAAGCCGGTAACATCAACCGAACCGTTTAAATAATCGGCATCTGCAGTGGCCAGATCTACTTTAACAACCCCGGCAGCACTTAAAACCGTCGGACTAAAATTTAAAGCCTGTAGGTTTACCTGTTTTAAGTTTAAATCGGCTTTTACGGCAGGATATTTACCTGCAAGATTTACTTTGGCATCTAAATTAAAGTTAGCGTTGCTATCAGGCATGCTGCTTTTAATGCTGATGTTCTGGTTGCTGTAATTACCGGCAACGGTTAAATTGCGGTAGGTATATTTATTGTAATAAGCACTTAATACCCTTGCATTAAATTTGGCATTGATTTTTTTAGGATCGAGCCCTGTACCTGCAACATTGGCCTTAACAGAAACACGGCCCAGTTTAGGCTGCATTTTTAATAAGCGGCCTACGTTGAAGTTATTTAAACTAACATCTGCCTTATAACTTTCCCTGCCTTTAGGGCCATTCATGCCGGCAACCACCACGGCACCACCCATATCGGTATTGATGTTTAGGTTGGTATTAAAATCAGTCATGGAGCCTTTAAAATTACCTTTCGCGTCAATTACATTTGGCAATTCTATTGATGGCGGCAAAGATTTTTTAGGTACCACCACTAAAATATCGCCTTTGGTAACATGAAGTTTTTTAATGTTTAAATCGAGAAAAGTTTTCTTGATGTCGGGCAGGCCTTTGGCTTTTCCGCTGATATCAATCTGTGTATTTTTTAGTCCGCTAATCTGCAGTTTTGGAATATTCAGGTTATTTAAATAACCGTTTACATCTGCATTTATTTTTATTTTTTCGTTGCGGTAATTCGCAGGTACGGCATTACTGAAATATCCGGCATCTTTTAAACCTATGGTGGTGTTTTTAAGGGCAATGTTTAGTTTTACACGCTCAGGATGTTTGGTTAAATCTTCCATTGAGGTAAAATTTAACTCTGTTGCATTTTCTATCGAGGTATTTGGTGTTTTCAGGATGAAATTGCTTAGCTTGATTTGTTTGTCGTTATACACCGCGTCGCCACGTAGTTCATCCAAAACAAAACCACTTTTCTCTTTTAACGAACCATTTTTTACATTGGCTTTTATACCCGCGGCACTATAGCTTACATCGCTGGCACCCAAATTAAGCTGGTTAATTTTAAGGTGGTTAAAATCCATGCCTTTAGGTGCAGGTTTTGCGCCCAGGTTATCGAACTGTACATCATTATCGGCCAGGCTAATGTTTTTAATGATTAAACCCAATGGCGATTTTTCAGGAACCACCGTATCTTTAACTTTCTTTAAATCGTTACTTGGTGCAGGTTTAAAAGCAAAAAGGATATTCGATTTGTTTAAATGGGCATCATCAACTGAATATTTGCTGTTGGTTAAATCTACTTTCAGGTTGGCTAAACCAAGGTCGTTTACCGTGGCAATGGCTTTCGTGGTCGAAATCTGGTCGTCGTAATTTACCTTTACGTTATTAAAAACGAAGTTTTGCACTTCAATTAATGGTAATTTCCCCTGTTCCTTCTGCGTACTATCTACACTGTTGGTAATATGCTGAACCAATTTAACCAATGGTTTTTGCTGTAAATAACGCAATGAGGTATTTACCAGGCTTAACTCCTTAATTACATAATGCTGGTTGGCGAGGTCGAAATCTTTAATTTTCGTTTTAAATGCCCCTAAATACAGTTTCACATCGTTACCTGCAACATCATCGCGGTAATTAATGCCAATATCTTCGAACGAAACTTTATCAACAGAGAATTTTAAGGTAGAGGTAGTGTCTTTCTTTACTTTTTCTTCCGGTTTTTTCTGATCGCTTGCAAAGGCATCTACCAGGAATGAGAAGTTGAATGTTGTATCGGGACTAATACGCTTCACATTTGCGCGTACATTTTTTAGTTCAATGTTATTTACCTCAACTGTGTTTTTCAACAGTTTAAATAAGCTAATGTCTACAGCAAGTTTTTCGGCATATAATAAGGTATCGCCTTTGCGATCTTCGATGTAGAATTTATTTAAGACTACATCTTTTGGCAAAGCAATTTTAATGCTTTCTAAACTTACTTCTGTCTTGGTTTTGCTTTTAAGGTAGTTTATAGCCTTACCTTTTACAAAATTCTGAACGGCAGGAATATTTAAAGAGAGGGCTACACCCACAACCAGGATGATGATGGAGGCAATTACCCACAATAAAATTTTGAGACTTTTACGTACGTATTTATTCAAAGCTAAGGGTGTTTGGTGTCAGTTAAATGCCAAAAGCATGCCATTAAAATTAAATTTAAGGCAGTTTTTAATAATTAATACAAAAAATAAACTAAATTGTTCGCCCGCTATAAAAATTTAACACAGGCGGTGATGTAAATAGTTAAAAATGAAATCAATAAATCTGAATATATCTTTTGAGCAATATGCCGGTATCGGAGAATTAACATTGGAAGACCGTGCACTTTGTGAACTTTCTGAGAAGGCTTTAGCCAGTTCTTATTCTCCTTATTCGAGGTTCCGTGTGGGCACAGCTATCCGCTTGGCTTCGGGCGAAACCATACTGGGCAGTAACCAGGAAAACCTGGCTTACCCATCAGGGCTTTGTGCCGAACGCGTAGCGCTTTTTAGTATTGGTTCTACTTACCCGGAGGCAGTAATTGAAAGCATGGCCATTACGGCCCAAACAGATAATTTTGAAATTTTAAAACCAATTACTTCTTGCGGGGGCTGCCTGCAGGTTATGGCAGAGTTCGAGCGTAAGCAGAATGCACCGATTGAAGTGATTTTTTATTGTTTAAACGGAGAAGTACTTAAAGTACCAAGTGTGAAAAGTTTATTGCCTTTTGCTTTTGTTGAGGATAGGCTGGAGCGGTAGTAGGAGGCAGGTTCGTGCCTATGAATGACCTTCATTTCATTGCGAAAATCTCCTTACTGTCATTTCGAGCGGTGTGCAGCGGAGTCGAGAAACCGAAGGCTCTGCGAAGCAAAATCTATCTCGAGATAGATCTCTCTCCCGAATATTTGGACGTTCTGGCCTGGAGATGACGACGCTTTTTATTGACGTCTAATTCCGTCCTCCGCCCCCGGACCTCCGACTTATTTTCTATATTTGGTTTTTTAACCACAATGAAGCATCTCTACATTTTTACGCTTTCCGTTTTTATTTCTTTCGGTGCATGCGCTCAGTCGGTACTTAAAAGTAACGCAGTTTATAAAATCACTTATTTTCGTTCGGCTGATGGGAAACCAAAGGAAGATCGGAATCCTGCAGTGGTGATTGTTTCAGCAAAGCAAAACTTAATCAGTAATGCGTCTATTCTTGATCGTAAGGCGAAATATCCTTATGAGCAAAGCATCGTAACCAAACCCGAAAATATTTTATTTCAACTGGCAGATTTAGGTGTAAACAACCAGATTGCCACTGCTGATAGCGCTGCAATTGCAAAACAGGTTTTTGAGTTTGGTACTGAAACCAAAGTGATTTTGGGTTATACCTGCAAAAGGGCAACAACAGTGGTCAATTCTAACCGGATCGATTTATGGTACACTACCGATGCTGTTATAAAAGCGGCGCCAACGAGTTTAGGTCAAAGCCTGGGGCTGGTTTTAGAGCAGGTGCGTAATGGCAATAGTTATGTAACCGCTACAAAAATTGAAGAGGTTAAAAAGGCACAACCAATTGACCTTGAAAAAATTACTTCGAAACTAAGAGATGGTTTAACTTATAAAGACCTCCTTTGGAAAAGCAGGTTTACCACCTTAAATGTTTTCAATAATGAACAGATTAACTTTATAGATAAACCACAATCAAACGATTCTATTTTTCGCTTTGCAGGAGGTACGGTAATCGCCAGAAAGGTAAAATTCCCTGAACTGGCCAACCCAAATGTTTTTGTTGATTTAACGGAGCAATCGAACGGTGATGCTTATGACAGAACGGGTTCGGTGTTTATTATTCCAACAGATAAGCAGATCAGTTTGATGGATGCGCTTAAAAACTCGGTTAAGGCACTGCCTGTTTATGATAACGGGAACGGGAAGCAATACCAGGGGGTGGTAGCTACGGCTAATTATGATCCGGTAATCGAATTGATGCGCTTTTTTACGCCTTTTGGTGTGGGTAAATACAATACTTTAAAATTAAAGGATAAAAACTGGGCGGAGAAAGTGTATTACAGACAGGATGTTTCAGAACTATTTCAACTGGTGAATGGAAAAGAAGTCTGGGTAGCTGTTTTTATCGGCAACTATGATAAAGGTGGACATAAAGTTTCGTTAAACATTACGCTACACAATGGCGGAAGGCCGAAAGAAGCCAAAGAAGTGATTCTACCTTTGTTTAACTCGACCAATGTAATGGAAATGGCCGGACAGGAATATGCAACCATGTTTAGCAGCGAAAAAGGTTTGGAAGTTTCTTTCACTTTAGCTAAAGATTTAAAGGATGCGAAGCTGCGTTACACTACCACCGGACATGGCGGCTGGGGAAATGGCGATGAATTTGTACCGAAGAAAAATACGATCTGGCTGGATGAAAAGGAAGCTTTTGCTTTTACGCCATGGCGGCAGGACTGCGGATCGTACCGTTTATCGAATCCGGCTTCGGGAAATTTCGAAAGCGGGCTATCTTCATCTGATTTAAGCCGATCGAACTGGTGTCCGGGTACGGTTACCAACCCGAACTGGATCAGCCTGGGTGATTTAAAGGCCGGTACGCACACGATAAAAGTAACCATCCCGATGGGTAAACCTGAAGGTGGTAGTTCCAGTGCCTGGAATGTTTCGGGTGTGTTGTTGGGACTGGAATAATTTTTTTTGTCATCCTAAGCGCAGTGAAGGATTTTTTATTCGCCTTATTTTACCATATAAGACATTTAAGAAAATATAAGCTCAATAGTTTATATGCAATTGTTAATTTTTATTAATTTATAAAGGTTGATTTTATGCACCATGCAACCCCAAATAGTACCACAAACCTATTTTCCTAAACCGGATTGGAGAGGAGATCCTTTTTTGCTGCCTGAGCGCGGGGCTGAGTGCAAAAAAGATCGTATCGGAAGGCCGGAAGTAGCCATCATAAAACTTACGGAACCCTGCTTTCCAAATCAACACAAACAAATTTAGAGAGAGGTATCCTCTCAATCGTCATTTCGACCGTAACCTGTCCAGAATATTGGGAGCGGAGAAATCTATCTTGGAACTACTATTAGGATAGATCTCTCCATTTCGCTTCGCTCCAGTCGAGATGACGATTTTTCTATTAAATCTTTCATCCTGAACGTTGTGAAGGATCTTTTATTAGCCTTATTTTACCATGTAAGACATTTAAGCAATATAAGCTCAATAGTTTATATGCAATTGTTAATTTTTATTAATTTATAAAGGTTAATTTTATGCACCATGCAACCCTAAATAGTAGCACAAAACTTTTTTATAAACCGGATTGGAGAGGAGATCCTTTTTTGCAGGCTGAGCGTAGGTTGTGGGCAAAAAAGATCGTATCGGAAAGCCGGAAGTAACACTTAATAAAACTTACGGAACCCTGCTTTCCAAATCAACACAAACAAATTTAGAGAGAGGTATCCTCCCGATCGTCATTTCGTCCGTAACCTGTCCAGAATATTGGGGAACGGAGAAATCTATCTTGGAACTACTATTAGGATAGATCTCTCCATTTCGCTTCGCTCCAGTCGAGATGACGGTCGTTTTATTAAATTGTCATCCTTGAGTGTGGTAGAAGGATCGAAATGTGAATAACCTCACTTCATTCTGTGCAATCATTTTTATTATATTTACGGCTGCCAATTTTTGTAAATAAATGAGTGAAGAATTAGATCAAAACGTAAACGAAGAGCACAAACATACCATAACCCCAATTAACGGTTTATACGAAAACTGGTTTCTCGATTATGCGTCTTATGTAATTCTCGATAGGGCTGTTCCGCACATTCACGATGGTTTAAAACCTGTTCAACGCCGTATTATGCACTCGCTTAAAGAGATGGATGACGGGCGTTTTAACAAAGCGGCTAACGTAATCGGTAACACGATGAAGTACCACCCGCATGGTGATGCCTCTATTGGCGATGCGATGGTGCAGATCGGGCAGAAAGACCTGTTGATTGATATGCAGGGTAACTGGGGCGATCCGGTTACAGGCGATAGCGCTGCTGCACCGCGTTACATCGAAGCGCGTTTATCGAAATTTGCCAACGAGGTGGTGTTTAATCCGGATACTACAGAGTGGCAGCTGAGTTATGATGGACGTAACAACGAACCAATTACCTTACCGGTTAAGTTTCCTTTATTGCTTGCGCAAGGCGCCGAAGGTATTGCGGTAGGTTTGGCCACCAAGGTAATGCCACACAACTTTATCGAGTTGTTAGATGCCTCAATTGAAGCATTACAGGGCGTGCGCCCCAATATATTGCCCGATTTTTTTACGGGTGGTATGGCCGATTTTTCCAACTATAATGAAGGTCAGCGTGGGGGTAAAATCCGTGTTCGGGCAAAAATTACGGAAAAAGATAAGAAAACGCTGGTCATTACCGAAGTTCCTTTTAGTACCACAACGGGTTCGGTAATTGATAGTATTTTATCGGCCAATGATAAGGGTAAGATCAAGATTAAAAAAATTGAGGATAATACCGCGGCCAACGTAGAAATTGTGGTGCACCTGGCACCGGGTATCTCGCCCGATGTAACCATCGATGCACTTTACGCTTTTACGGCCTGCGAAGTGTCGATTTCGCCAAATACTTGTATTATTCAGGGAGATAAGCCGCACTTTTTAAGTGTAAACGATATCCTGATTGAAAATACAAAACACACCAAAAGCTTACTTAAAAAAGAACTCGAAATCCGTCTGCATGAACTGCAGGAAAAGATTTTCTTTAGCTCTTTATTGAAAATATTTATTCAGGAGGGGATGTATAAAAATCCTGAATATGAAAACTCAACCAATTTTGAAAAGGTTGTGGAGGTTTTACATGTTTTATTCGATCCTTTTAAACCCTCACTTTACCGCGAAATTTTGCCGGAGGATTTTAAAAAACTGATTGATAAGCCGATGAGCAGCATCACCCGTTTTGATGTGAAAAAGGCTGATGAGCAGATGAAAAACCTGGAAGATGAAATTAAAGTGGTTAAAAACCATTTAAAACACCTTACCGATTATGCCATTGCCTGGTACCAGAAGCTGAAAGATAAATATGGAAAAGGCAGGGAACGTAAAACCGAAATCCGTTTGTTCGATAGGGTAGAGGCTTCGAAAGTAGCACTTGCCAATGTGAAACTCTACATGAACAGGGAAGATGGTTTTATCGGTACAGGATCGGGACTAAAGAAAGATATACACGTTGCCGATTGCTCGGACATTGATGAGGTAATTGTTTTCCGTGAGGATGGAAAATGCATTATTACCAAAGTGGCCGATAAGACCTTTGTGGGTAAAAACATCATTCACGCACAGGTATTTAAGAAAAACGATGAGCGTACCATTTACAACATGGTTTACAAGGATGGCGCCAGTGGTACATCATATATTAAGAGGTTCGCCGTAGTTGGCGTAACCCGGGATAAGGAATACGATTTAACCAAGGGTTCGAAAGGATCTAAAGTTTTATATTTTACTGCCAACCCGAATGGTGAGGCCGAAATTGTAAACGTTGCCCTGAAACCGCACTCTAAGCTGCGCAAACTGCAGTTCGATCTTGATTTTGCAGAAGTGGCCATTAAAGGCCGTGGTTCGCAGGGAAATATTGTTTCGAAGTATCCGGTGAAGAAAATTGTACTGAAAAGTAAAGGTGTTTCTACTTTATCAGGACTAAAAATCTGGTATGACGACCTGCTGAAACGCCTGAATGTTGATGGTCGTGGGAAATACCTGGGTGAATTTGATGGCGACGACCGCATTTTGCAGGTACATAAAGATGGTTACTACGAGTTAAGTTCTTTTGAACTGAGCAACCATTTTGATGATGGCCTGATCGTGATTGAAAAGTTTGATCCTGAAAAGGTTTTTGCCGCCGTACATTTTGATGGCAAGGCACAGAATTATTTTATAAAGCGTTTTGTGTTCGAGCTGCAGGCTAATGGCCGGAAAACGATTATCATCAGTGAAGAGCAGAAATCGAAACTATTGTACCTCACTTCGAACCCCGGCGCCAGGGTAATTGTTGATGTGTTAAAGGGAAAAACTCAGATTCCTGAAACATTGGATTTAACCCTGTCAGAACTCATCGATGTTAAGGGTTTAAAGGCTAACGGAAACCGTTTATCTCCTCATGATATTCAGAAAGTGGCGCTCGAAGAGCCGGAGATTATAGAAGAAGTTGAAGAAACTGTTGAGGAAGGAGGCGAGGAAGATAGACCTGCCGACGGGGAAGATGCTGCTGCAGAAGAAAGCACAACAGAAGTTGAAACGGAGACAGAGGTAACCGAAAAACCTGAGGCTGAAAAACCAAAACCGAAATTCGAACGTACAGAAGAACCTGTTGCCAAAGTAGAAAAACCTGAGGCAGCAGAAAAACCTGTGGTTGAAAAGCCAAAACCCGAACCGGTTAAAAAGGAAGCGCCTAGAGCAGAAGATAAAATAGAAGAAAAACCAGTAAAAAAGATTGATTTAGAAATTACCAATCCGGATGATATAGATATGGATGATAAAGGGCAGTTGGGGTTGTTTTAGATATTAAAGACTGCTGTCTTATTTTGCTTTAAATAAATAGTCGTCATTTCGAGCGAAGTGCAACGTAGCCGAGAAATCTATCCCGACATAGATTTCTCCGTTCCACTGCGTTCCAGTCGAAATGACGACTTTTTCTTCTGCAGATCGTCATCCTGATCCGATAGCTCCTATTGGATGGAAAATCTCAGATGTAAGACCCTGAAATGAATTCAGGGTGACGGCCCCTCTTTGTTGTTATTCAAAAAGAGTCGTCATTTCGAGCGGAGTGAAAGGTAGCCGAGAAATCTATCCCTAGATAGATTTCTTCATTCCACTGCGTTCCAGTCGAAATGACGACTTTTTTTCTGCAAATCGTCATCCTGAACTTGTTTCAGGATCTTAATTGCAGGATAGATGCTGAAATGAATTCAGGGGGACGACCGTTTTTTGTTGTTATTAAAAAAGAGTTGTCATTTTTAATTTGTCAATGATTTAATATTTCGAATTTGTTAGATCTGCGGGGAACTATTGATGTGGTTCCCGCAGATGCCGCAGAAAAGAAGCGCAGATTTAAAAAATAGGATAATCTCATCTCGACCGCAGTGGAGAGATCTATATAATAGTATTTCTTAACTAGAGAGTTTTTGACTTCATTTTCATTAAGCTTTCAGAATAATCCTTTGTTGAAAGCCCATTGGTTTTTGCAATATTTATTGCAATTTCCTGAGCTTTAATAGCTCTCCTGAAATTTTTTAATGAATAAAATAAATGTGCCAGCGTATCGTAGTTATTTGCATTTGGATCTAACTGAATAGCTCTTTTACTCCATTTTACAGCTTTTAAAAGGCGTTTCTGATTTCTGGTCCCGGATGAATAAAAGTTCCAGGCTGCCTCATTCAATCCGTTTGGAAAAGATTTGGCTTTCCATCCCGGTTTAAAACGTAATGCACTGTTTGTTTTTTCTAATAATTTTAATCGTCTAACGCTATCAATTTCAATACTCATGTAATATTTATCGTAGTGATTGGTAGCTATTTCAAAATAGTTAGCGGTGTCTTTAACAGCATTATAATAAAAAAGCATTTTTTCATTGTAAATTTTTTGCCCGTTATATTCGTTATTTTTCCATTGGTTTTTATAAAAATTAGCTGTGTTCTGGGCATCGGCCAAACAAATTGTTTTTATTGCATTGGTCATTGTATTGTTGGCGATAACATTTAAGATCAAACCTCTTTTTTGCGATGATTCCTTTTTAAAAATGCTATCTATAATAGTTCTGTTTGTAAAGGCTTTATTGTAAGCGATTCTGTTAATTGTTGGACCTGCCTCAAGAATATATAATACGGTTTGATAATCATCAAAAGAAGCCGGGCCTAGTTTTTTGGCATATTGTTCTATATAATAGGCATTATTTGTTACGCCTTGTTTTTTAAGTACATCTATTAACTGTTTTAATTTAGTTACATCTGAAGTATCTTTTAGATAATCTTCTTTCGCTTTCTTAATGGTTATTTGTTGTGAGGCTTCTTTTGCATAATTCAATATCTGTTCAAATCGTTCTTTGGGAGCATCTACTTCTAAGTTTCTGTAAAACAGCTCCATATTACTATGTAAAAAAAGATAGTTTGGGCAGTTTTCGATATTATAATACTCATTTATTGCTTTTAAAGTAGTATCACCATAATTTGTTTTATAAGTGACAAAATGAAGATTTATTTTATTAATGATTTCCTGATCGCTAAAAAGTGGATTTTCTTTTTCATTATTTGTGTTTTCTGAATTCAAGATTATCAAAACATCCTTTTTTAAATAATGTGCTGATAGCAAAGCTTTTTGCAAAGAAGCGCTGTAATTTAATTTTTGAGCAAATAAGATGGAGGGACAGAAAAATAAAAGAAAGAGTGAGAGTGAAATTTTCATGATGTTAGCTTTTTATAAATATAGAGCAAACCAATTGAAAAAAGAAGAGTGCTGCCTAATGATTAGGGAAAGCTGGCCAAGAAGGTTGATTTAGAAATTACCAATACAGATGATAAGGGACAGTTGGGGTTGTTTTAATATCAAAATTATCGCCATTTCAAGCGGAGTGCAACGTTGCCGTGAACTACTTAAGTGCTCAGCGAAGCTAAATTTATCTCGAGATGGATTTCTCCCCGCCTGTACGGGCAGGCATTCCACTGCGTTCCAGTCGAAATGACGACTTTTCTTCCGCAAATCGTCATCCTGAACTTGTTTCAGGATCTCAATAGCAGGATAGATGCTGAAATAAATTCAGCATGACAATGCCAAAAAACAAAAGGCTCCGGATGTAAATCCGGAGCCTTTTCCCTTAAAATTGTAGAACGTTATTTAATACTTACCAATACCTGGATTTTTCCAACCGTTTGCTGGTTAAAATCCTGCAGGGCTTTACCTAAAACCTGACCTACTTTAACCTTGTTTAAATCGGCTTTCATGGCTACACCAACTGTTGATGAGGTTACCAGCATATCGCCCCGTTTAATTTCTCCGCCTTCTAAACTAACCTTAGTAGGGATTACGCCGATTACGCCCATAGGCACTTTGCCAACAAGTTCCGAATCAATGTTTTCTTCTGTTAACAAAACTCCGGGTTTAGTGGCGTAAACACCAGCTACCAGATTAGAATAAGCACCATTTGATTTTTCTACCGTTCTGTCTTTACCGGTAGAAATAATAAGGATATCTCCTGGTTCAAAATCTTTTGTTTCTCCGTTTACATCAAATGCTTCGGCTAAATCGGCACCTCCGGTTTGTGTACCGCCATTAAAGAATCCCTTTCCGGCTTTGTTGATCCTAATAACATTGGCACCCGAGCTTTGACCAATAAAAACATCTCCTGATGCGCCAGTATGGTTAGCCAATATGGTTGTGCCTGTACCGGCATCAGATACATGAAGCGTTGGATTACCATTAGCAGTATTGAAATTTGCAAAACGGCCAGCCCTGCCGGTTCCGAAATTCGGTGTCCAGCCATATACTGCATTTCCTGTTCCATCATTATTGGCTTCAATACCATTGCCGTTTTTACCGGCATTTGCGGTAATTCCATTACCATTACCTTCAGTAAGTGCAATAAGTGCAGGTCCGTTTCCACCAGCATTTGATGAATAAAACAACCCGCCATAACCACCCGTTCCGGATGATAATCCATAAACTCCGGCTGTACCAAAGTTTGCAAAAATAGAATTTACCTCACCTTTAACAGCAGCAGAAGTGCCCTGGGTATTATCTACTTTAAAATTACCCGCTGTACCATTACCAACAGTTTTAACGGTTAAAGCATCACTTGTGTTAGCTGTGTTAAAGTTTTCAAAATGAGCCGCACGCCCTGTACTAAATGAGGGCGCCCAGCCATATACCGCATCTCCTGTACCATCAACATTGGCTTCTACAGCATTACCGTTTTTACCCGCATTAGCCGTAATTGCATTGCCATTACCATCGGTTAAAGCAATAAGTGCTGCACCGTTACCCGCAGGGTTGGAGGCATAAAATAAACCTGCCCTGCCTCCGGTTCCGGATGATACACCAAAAATACCCGACGCACCAAAGTTTCCGAATATGGTATTTACCTCTCCGCGAACGGCAGCACCAACACTGTTGGTGTTATCGATCTTAAATGAAGCTGCATTACCAAGCGTATTATCGGGGATATTTCCATTACCGTTAGAGTTTACCTCAAAAGTATTGACATCTGTATTTGCTGCATTGGTGTTAATGAAGCGGCCGGCTAAACCTTTACTTCCGCTGTTTCCTACTTCGCCCTGCACACCCACACCAGTGCCTGTAGTATTAGTGGCTATAAAGCCGCGAACACCGTATCCACCGCCATCGTTACGGCCAACTACAGCTCCGGCGATATCACTGGTGGTTAAACCAACAACAGCCTCTCCTCCACCTGTATTCTGACCCAGAACACCAGCTGAAGTTTGCGCACTTGTAATCCCGTTTATGGCTAAACCGCTACCGGTAGAGCTTTTTACCCCGATGCCATTGCCTGTTGTTGAAGCATTAATTACTGTTCCATTTCCAACTGTATTTACATTTAATACATTGCTTGTATTTGAATTATTAAAAACAGAAATGCTGGCAGCAATTCCATTGGTAGAAGTTGCAGTTAATCCTGTTCCGGTATTGCTATTGGCATATACACCGGTTCCTGCGGCACTCGCGTTACCATAAACGCCCAGGCCGTTAGGCGTTACCCCATAAACACCCCATCCGCTTCCGTTATGACTTCCCCACACGCCGATGCCTAAACCACCCGTACCATTATTAATACCACGCAAAGCTGAAGAAAAACCGCCAGGTGCAGTCGAACTTACAATTCCCCTCACCGCAGCAATGCTGGATGATGTGGTGTTATTTATACCTTCAACTGATGTTCCATCGCCATTGTTGGTGATCGAAAATAATGTAGGCGCTGAATTTTCTGTAGCCAAAAACGGAAGCGTTAACGAACCGCCGGCATCTGTTCCGGGCGCCCATGTTGTTCCGTTATATTTTAAAACCTGCCCGTTGGTTGGCGCTGTAGCTGCAATAGCAACATTCTGCAGGCCTTTTACAACCGGATTAGGATAGTTTCCGCTTAAATCGCCACCCGCAGCTCCAGTTAATGTGCCTGCAGGGCCAACGGGGCCGATTGGACCGGCAGGACCGGTTGCACCTACTGGCCCCTGAGTACCCTGAACACCAGCAGGGCCTGCAGGACCTATTGCTCCTGTTGCACCAACCGGACCCACCGGACCTTGTGCTCCGGCGGGACCTACCGGGCCGATAGCACCTGTAGCTCCTGCGGGACCGGTTGCGCCGATAGCACCTGCAGGACCAGTTGCACCTGTAGGGCCTACCAATCCTTGCGGACCGATTGGGCCTGCAGCACCTGTTAATCCGATTGGCCCCTGTACACCTGCAGGACCTACCGGACCTACCAATCCCTGAGGGCCAATTGGGCCTGATGCTCCGGTTGGACCGGCAGGGCCTGTAGCACCTGCAGGACCGGGGTTACCTGAAGCTGCATATAAGGCAAAAGGTACACTCATTAATTGTGTTGCGCCCAAATCGGTAAAAGCACCACCACCAATGGCCAGTTCTACCTTTAAATACTGATTTGCATTTTGCCAGGGCACACCTGTTAAAGTTCCTGTTGATGGGCTTCCTTTACCAATTTGTAAGGTAAAAAGACCTAACGTGTTTGTGGTAAGATCATGGCTTTCCTGATATTGAACAGGGCCGTTGGCACTTGCTCCAAGTATCGAAATCCTCACCTTCACATTTTGTCTGGCAAGTACGGTTCCATCGTTATTGCGGGCAACTGCCTGATAGTTGATTCCTGTTAATCCACTTTGAGCAAATAATTTCCCAAAAAAGAGAAGGGTAACCGCAACTATGAGCGTAAACTTTTTCATGTTGAATAATTTAAGTAAAGAGGTATTAGATGTATGTTTTACTGTTTTGTACTGGTTTCCTGTTGCATAGGCGGTTGTTTAACCTCTGCTTTTGGTTCGGTTTTATCAACCTTAATTTCTGATTCGGAAACCGTTTTGGTATTGTTTACCGCTTTCCTTTTTGCGGCAGAAAAAGATGTCCGTTGTGCGCCCTGGGTATAATTCTGAAACAACCTTTGTTTTGTAGGTGTAGCAACATCTTTTTTAGCAACATCTTCCTTCTGCTTTTGAGCCGCAATTTCGGTCTCTTTATTAGGGAATAAAGTGTTAATGGTTGATTTCTGAGCCTTTGCATTTGCAATACCAATAACGATCAGTATCGCCAGGAAAAATAATTTTTTCATTTTTATAGGTTGTTTAGTAGGGTTTAGTATTAATCAATGGCATAGCTTAAGGTAAATTTGATTCCGTTTTTAAGCACATACCGCCTTGCTGTTGGCGCGATGTAGCTCATATCAAACTGGAAAGGTTTAACTTTTAGTCCAAGGCCAACAGAAACATGCTGCCTGTTGCCCTTTTCAGGGTCTTCGTAAAAATATCCGGTGCGGAGAAAAAACTGGTTCAGGTAGGCAAACTCCATCCCGCCGGCAATGGTAAATTCTGATATTTCTTCTTTAAAACCACCTGGTGCATCAAAAAGTGATGTGAATAAGGCACTTGGTACACTTCTGGCCGGGTCTTTTCCTTTTTCAATTTCGTTTGTTGCAATGCCGTTTGCATCCAGTTTATACCTGGGGGGCGAAGGTACCATCAGTTTGTTGATATCAACCAGAAAAGTAAGGCTGTTCGATTGGTTTCTTAACAAGGTGTACCCGCCGCCAATGCGTAAATTCATAGGTAGAAATGATTCGCCTGATGATGCTGAAGAATATTTTAATTTGGTACCCACATTGGTTAAACTTACTCCCCAGGCATAGCGCGAGTTGTTCAATGTTTTTTCAGAATAAACACTAATGTCGGCAGAATAGGCATTAACCGGGTTTACCTGTAAACCGTTAAACGTGCCGTTACCTAAATCGCTTCTGATGAAGCGGCCGGTTAATGCAATGGCAAAATTATTTCCGAACTTTCTGGAATAGGTTCCGTCTATCGCAAACTCATTGGCATTATACTGTTGTAACAGTCCGCCGTTTTCATCACGGAAATTGATGCTGCCCTGATCAAAATACCTTAAAGAAACACCAATTACCTCTTTATCATTTAACTGATGGTAAGCGTTTAAATTACCGAGGTGCAGGCTTTTGTCAATCTCTCTCATCCACGGCACGTATGAAACACTTATACCTGTTTTATTGGCGAAAGAGAGTTTTGCCCCGTTAATAAAATTAGAATTTGCATCGCTGGTTAGGCCTGTTCCTGCTTCTCCTACACCCGAGTTCCTCGCATCGGGACTAATTAATAAAAAGGCCGCACCAGTGGTTACCGTACTGTATTGATTTTGAAGCTGTGCCTTTGCGTAATTGACCGAGCAAAGCAAAATCAGTACAATGTATGCAGTTTTGATAAGCGTTTTCATTGATGTATTTTAGATAGTTAGCAGTTAGGTTTATTGTATGATGAGCTTTTCAGAAAATGTCCGGTAATTAACATAAAGTACCACGTGGTACACACCAGATGCCAGTCCGTTTAATGGTATTACATATTCTATTTTGCCTGCCAGACTGGTAACCGAGCTCGAATGCACAATTTGCCCTGCATTGTTTACCAGGTTAATCACCACTTTGCCATCAGTCAATAAATCAAAATCTACTTTGGTTTTTCCAACAGCAGGGTTAGGATATACCCTCATGTTGCCAACGGCATTTGGGATAAAGTTGGAGGCTATAATTTCTGGCTGCTGGAAACCCTGTGTAAGCACAATACCAGCACTTTGCAGCGTTAAGGTTGCTACTTCGCCAACAGTAAACTGCACTAAAGTAGCTCCAACCTGTGCGCTTGAACCTGTGCTGGCCACTACACTACGGGTAAGGGTAGCCTGACCATAAGATTTAAACAGGCACAGAAAAAAAATTAAAGAAAGTAAAAATACCTTTTTCATAGAGCGCAGGAAGTTTGTTTGTAATGGTTTATAGAATTAGCATTCTATATTTCAACCACAATATTCTTCTTCCGGGATATTAAGGAATGAGCATTAATGGATGATCATTACAAATTGACAGAAAGCAATCTGTTATTTCAATACGCTTTTTACGGTATTTTTTAAATGAACATGAAATGAACATAAATTAATGTAAACCGAGGTAGGCCTTGTTCTCTAAAGCATATTTAACAAGTGATGCAGTATTGTTTAAACTGAGTTTATAAAAGATGTTTTTACGGTGCGTATCTACCGTTCTGGTGCTTAAAAAAAGCAGGTCGGCAATTTCTGCATTGGTATTGCCATCAATAATCAGGCTCACAATTTCCAGTTCGCGGGAGGAGAGGAGGTGTTTGTTCTTTTTATCCTGATACTTATTGCTTAATAAAAACTCTTCAAGGATGTTCCGGAGGCTTTCAGATACATAATATTCGCCATTATAAATACAATCAATGGCCTTAAAAAGATGTTTATCGTCTGTATCCTTAAATAAATATCCTTTTGCACCTGCTTCGAGCATATTCAGTACATTTCTTTTATCATTAAGCATTGAAAGAATAATCACCTTAATATCCGGATATTCTGACTTTAAAATTCCCAGGGTTTGATAACCATTTAAAACCGGCATGTTAATATCCAGTAAAACCACATCGGGTCGTTCATTTTTAACAAGATCGATTACTTCAGCACCATTGTTGGCAACTGCAATTACCTTGAAATCACTTCTAACGGCCAAAATAAGCTTCAGTCCGTTAATCAGCACATTATGATCATCTGCAATTAATATCTTAATCATTAACTTTTGGTTTTAAAATCCTTTTCAGGTTAATCGAAATGGTTACCGCAACTCCTTTTCCCATTGCTGTATCAATGTCTAGTTCGGCCCTTATGGCTTTAATAAGCGCCTCAATATTAAACAGGCCGTAACCTCGTTTAACCGCGTTATGGTCGTATCCTTTCCCATCATCTTCATAAAGTAAAATCAGCCTTTCGTGGCGGTTAATAATTACGATATAAATGTTTTTAGCAGCGGCATGTTTAATCGTATTGTTAATCAATTCCTGGCAGATCCGGTAAATGGCATATTCAGGGGTGCTTTTAAGGGCAACTGTAAAACCCGAATGATCAAAATGGATGTTAATGATCCCCATTTTGTTAATGCTATCTGTAAGATCTTCCATGGCAGTTACTAATCCGTTTTCATCAAGGGTTTGAGGACTTAAATTGATCAATGTATTTCTCAGGACGTTTACAGAAGAATCGATATATTCTGCCGATAATTTGCGCAGTTCGCCACCGTCAATCATTTTATTAATATCGCCTGCCAGAAGATAATGTTTTAGGGTAGAGAGTTTTAAGCCCAGTTCATCGTGCAGGTCGTCGGCAATCCTTTTCCGGTCGGCCTTTTGGAAATTGATCATCTGCCGTAATTGTACCACCTGCAGGTGTTTAACCCATTTTAGATAAATAAATAAGGCGATTAAAGAAATAATGGTTAAAATGACAATACCAAGAATGATAAACCAGGTTTTTTGCCAGAAAGGGGCATTGATAAAAATAGGCAGAACCGTTTTTTCATTGCTGTAAACATCAGTTATTATGAGTTTAAATTTTCCCGATGGCATATTGGGGAAACGGATGCTGTTGCTCCCGAAAACGCTCACTTTTTTGTTATCGTAACCAATCATCTGGTAAACAATTTTTCTTTGCGTTGGGTCAATAAAATCCATCGTGCTAAATGCAATGGTTATTGTGTTTTCGTTGTGCTGAAGTTTTAAACTGCGGGTCGTTATCGGGTTGCCAATATCCGGCCGCACCTGATCGTTGATCAGGATCTCCGTAATCTGTGGTTTAGAACGGCTGGTGTACACATTCGATTTAACAGGATCGATAATATTAATACCGTTGATTCCGCCAAATGCCAATAATTTATTGCTTAGTGCCACAGCCGCATTGGGATTAAAAACCATACTCTGCAGGCCATCGCCTATGCTGTATCGGGTTTGGTTATAGGTAGCGAGGTTATAAATGTACAATCCGTTGTTGGTGCCCACCCAAAGGTTGCCATGCCCGTCCGCCAGTACACTACTGCAATTCGCATCAATTAAACTGGCGTTCTCAATGCTGTACGAATGGCAGTTGAATATTAAAAGCCCCGATGTAGTAGCAAGGTATATCCTTTCGTCAATATGGATGCTTCCGTTTATGCCGTAAGGCGATCTTGCAATTTCCTTGTTGAAAATAAATTTCCCGTCTTTTAAATCGGCAAGGTATAATGATGTATAATAAGATTGGATAATAACCTTATCTGGTGCAACAGGAACGATGGTTTGGATATTTGGCCATGATATAGCGTTGTTAATACCCTGATCCATATCGAAATATAAAACGTTATTTGCTTTAAAAATAACCCTGGCGATACCGTATTCCGTAGCCGCAAATAAATTTGCTCCGATTTTTAAAATTTGGTTAATCTGCACTTTTCCGTTCATTTTTTCAGAAAAGCTTGTTTTTAACTGATTAAAACTTGCTTTCTTAGCATCGTAAACAAAGAAAAAGCCATTAGAAAGCCCGGTTAAAATATTGCCGTTATTTAATTCTACAAGTTGAGAGATACCGAGTTTTAAAAATTCATGTTTTAATGGTTTTGTTAAATCCTGATTATAGATTAATAAACCGGAGGTTTTTGTTCCGCACCAGATTCCGCCCTTTTCTGGTTTTATAATAACGCTGATATCATTTTCAAAATTGGGAGAAACAATATCGGCCTTATCTATATAGCGAGAAAAGATAACCTTATTTAAGTTGGTATAATCAAGGCCGTAACCATTAATACTTAAAAACAGGTTCTGTTTTTGATCGATGTAAATTTTTTTGATGTAATTGGCCGATAAACTAAACGGATCATCTGATTGGTGGGTATAATCAGCTATAAATTTTTTGCTAACCAGATCGAATAACAGCAAGCCACTGCTTCTTGTGCCAATTAGTAGCCAGGGTTTATTGGGGTATTTCGCTATTGCTGTTGCAGCAATATTTTTACCTGTTTTGTAAGTGTTAAAACACTTGTGCTGTTTGGTTTTGAGGTTTAATTTAATCAATCCCTTATCGCTGGCTAACCAGAGCAAACTATCTGATGCCACATAAACATCGGCGATATGACTGTTAAGTGCTGTATTGTTGCTGTTCATAAAAAACTCCTGAACATGCTGTTCTTTTACATCATCTGTTTTATAGATGTATATGCCTTTTACTCCTCTGCTGATAAACCAATCAAGCTTATTGTAAAATGAAACCGGTGTAAAAATATATCCGTTAGAATAAGTGGTGATGTATTTGGCCGTACCGTCTTTCTTACTGTATTTATAAACATTGCCCGCCAGATAAACCCAAAGATCCTCCTGTTTGTCGATATAAAAAGGAAAGGTGTAATAATTGTCGCTCAGTTTAACATCCTTTTTGAAATGATAAAGTGTGAAATTATCCTGCTTCCTGTTGTACTTTGCCAGGTTACTTTGCGAACCGATGATTAAATCGCCATTTTTATCTTCTATAATATTGGTAATGTAATTGCCCGGGAAAGCTGCAAGGTTATTTTTGTTTTTGTAGGTAATGCAGGTTTTGCCATCAAAACGGTTCATTCCATTTTCGGTACCCATCCATAAAAAACCATCTTTATCAACGTGTAATGCTTGTATGGTGGGGTCGCTCAGGCCATTTTCCAGCGTAAGGTGTTTAAATAATAACGTGGGTTTGGTTTGCGCAGAAACCGATAAGTGTAATAATAAAAAACAGAAAATGCCGGATATCCTTTTTAATAAACTAACACATAAAAAATGGTTAATAAGGCACATGGGATGTTAAGATGGGATGATTTAGATTTTAAATATATAAAAAAATATATTTTGCCGGTTTAATATTTGCTGATAATAAGCATATTATGAAATGATGAAGGATAAACAGACTTAAAAATGCCCTTAAATTAAAAAAGCCTATATTTGCAATGCTCAAAGGGGTGCTTTTGATGTTGCAATTTCTGTTGCCATCAATTTGCTGAGATTATACCCATTTAGAGGCTTACGGTAAAAGACTTAAGGTAGAAGATTTAACCTTATACTTTTAACCCTACATCTTCTAATGAACCTGATGCAGATAATGCTGCCGTAGGAAGAGGTTAAATTACCGCGCTGTTTCGCCCTGAAAACAGTTTTCAAATTTTTATCGTAAATGGATTTTCAGGATTGGTTTAAGCTTTTTCAGGAGCAGATTGTACATACTTCTTTAATCGAATGGTTTGCTGTTGGCTTTGGGGTTGCAGAAGTGCTATTGGCCAAAAAGAACAGTATCTGGCTTTACCCAGCAGGCATAATTTCCATTTTACTATCGATGTTTTTATTGCTGAACGTAAAGTTATATGCAGAAACGCTGCTGAGTATTTATTACCTGGTAATGAGTGTTTATGGTTGGGTAATCTGGAAAAAAAGAAAGCAGGATGGCGAAAACCAGGTGTCGTGGTCCAGTAGTAATGAATTAACCATAGCTGTATTAATTTCAGTTATTGGTTTTGGGCTGCTTTACCTTGTATTAAGGCATTATACTGATTCTGACGTTCCTTTATTCGATGCATTTGTTTCTGCTACGGCCTGGGCAGGGATGTGGTTGTTGGCAAAGCGGAAAATAGAGAACTGGATTTTTCTAAATATCTCGAACATTGTGGCCATTCCGCTACTTTTTCATAAAAAACTCCCGCTTATGGCCTGTTTAACCACATTTTTATTTATGGTTGCCATTTTTGGATTTTTTGACTGGAAGAAAATCATTAATAAAACCAGGTTTAAACCAGCTCAATCGTAGCAGCAAAAATATGATCATGCAAGATACATTAACCACCACCTGGCAGGAAAAGGTAAAAACTTATGCGGCACTTTCGGAAGAAATGGGGAAACTTCATCCCGAAATTTTAGAACTTGCCTATCAGGAAAACTGGTTTAAGCTTTTTGTGCCCGAAGTTTATGGCGGGCCAGGCAAAAAACTCCCTGAAATTTTAAGGTTAGAAGAAGAACTGGCAGAAGCCGATGGAAGTTTGGGCTGGACGGTTACTTTATGTGCAGGTGCGGGCTGGTTTGCAGGATTTTTAAATCCTGAATTGGCTACAGAAATTTTCGCCGACCGTGAAGTTTGTTTTGCAGGAAGCGGGGCTGTGGGTGGTGTGGCTATAAAAACCAAAACAGGGTATCTGTTAAATGGTAAATGGAATTATGCCAGTGGTGCTTTACATGCAACCATATTTACCGCAAACTGTACGTTAAAAGATGAAAACGACAAAGATATTTTGGATGAAAACGGCACGCCCCAAATCCGATCATTTATCCTTACAAAAGAAGAAGTAAATATTCTGCCCGGCTGGTCTTATTTTGGTTTAATTGCAACCGGAAGCCATGCCTTTGAGGTGAAAAATTTAAATGTTCCTGAAAACCGGACTTTTCAAATCAATCAGCATATTGAAGTTGCAGATGCTGGTTTTGATTATCCTTTTTTGCAGCTGGCAGAAACCACTTTAACGGTAAATAGCTTAGGTATGACCAATCATTTTATTAAACTGGTTGAAGATGCTTTTTACGTACGTACAGGCTTAAAAAGATATACTGATGAGCAGGTTTTGTTTTTTACAAACGAACTCAGTAGCTGTAAGGAAGAAATCCAAAATCTGCGGGCGAAATTTTACAGCACTTTTGATGCATCCTGGAATCAGCTGATTAATAATAATAAAATTGAGGAAAATACATTAACAGAAGTGAGTTCGATCAGCCGTAAACTGGCACATGCCTGTTGGAGAACGGCAGCCAGATTGTTTCCTTACTGTGGTTTAGAAGCGGCCAAAAAAGAGTCAGAAATTAACCGTGTTTGGCGTGATCTCCATACGGCCAGCCAGCACGCCTTGCTTACCTTCGAAATTTAATTATTCCAGAAGTTCAGGCCTGATTTTATCCTGAAAATCTTTGGCAAACTTATTTAGTTTTGGCTGAATCACAAAGGCACAGTATGGCTTGCCCTGGTTGTCGCTAAAATAGTTCTGATGATAATCTTCAGCTTCATAAAACTCCGTTGCCGGGCTAATTTCGGTAATGATGGGTTTATCAAAAACCTGCTCATGCGTAAGGTCGCTAATCATTTGCCCGGCCTGCTTTTTCTGTTCTTCATTTTCGTAAAAAATTACAGAACGGTATTGTGTACCAATATCATTTCCCTGCCTGTTTAAGGTTGTTGGGGTATGGGTTTTAAAGAATACCAGTAAAAGTGTACTGAAAGATATAACTTCCTCATCAAAGCTGATCTGAACTACTTCGGCATGGCCGGTATCTCCATTACACACCTCCATATAAGTTGGATGTTTTAATTCCCCTCCCATATAGCCTGATGTTACCTGGCTTACGCCATTTAACGTCTGAAATACGGCTTCGGTGCACCAAAAGCAGCCTCCGCCAAATGTTGCTGTTTGCATATCCTACTTATATAAAATCTGTCCCAACTTTTGTAATCTGTTAAAAAAACGCTTTTTTGAGATCGAAAGTTTGGATTAACGACTAATTATTCCTTTAAGTTGTAAATGTTTGACTTACAGAGGATCAATATAGTATTTTACGTTAATAAAATAGCAATTCGTTTAAAAAGCAAATATTCAAAGTTGTAAGAAAGCCGATGAGAAGTATTATATTGATTGAGAGTCAAGTGCTAGTTTTGCGTTCTCAAGCATTTTTATATATTTTTCTTTTTGATCTGATATGCCTGAATTTTGATAAATAATTTCGCCTTTTGAGTTAAAGAAAAAATATGCAGGATAATCAGGGGTAGCTTTATAAGCTAATATTTCTTTAACAGCCTGATTTGATGAGAGTGCATAATAAACATAGAATTCATTTTTTACAGTCTTAAAAAACTTTTTCTCGAATAATGCTATCGTCCAAATAGGTTTTTTAAAGAATCTACTTTTGGCAGAAATACGATTTGGAGTATCATCTATTATTAACATTAAAGGCTTTCCAGATTGATTTGCTTTATTAACAATTTCTTGCATTGTAAATACAGCTTTATTTTGAGCAAATCCATTTGAAATTAATAGGAAAGATATAGTTAGGAGCAAAAATAGATGTTTCATAATATGATAAGCAGAACGCCTCCCGATCTTATATCGGGAGGCGTTTGTTATGTTATTGATATTGAATATATATCGGTTTTGGAGTAAGCTTTAAAAGCTCTTCTGGTGTCATCAATCGTTTAGGATCTTTTTTAAGGTCGTTTTTGTAAAACAGTTTAAAACCTGTAAACTGAACCGGCTCTCCCTGTACAAAGTGGCGGTAAGTTCCTTTTTTCAATTCAGGCTCGCCCCATCCATCCATGTGCACCACTACCTGTACTTCCGGACGAAGTTTAATACTTGCAGAGTTGGTTACCATTTTCTTTGTAAAACGGTGCAATACAAATACTTTTGGAGGCAGGTTATGTTTTTTAACAATATCAGCAAGGTATTGAGTTACATAATTTACATCTGCAGCATCGTATGTACCGATCTTTTTTCCTGGCAACGAACCATCTTTCATCGAAAATTCAGGATCGATACCTAAATGAACGTAAGGCAGTTCAAGGTATTTTTCAATATGGGGCAACTCAGCCTTAATGGTGCTTAAAGCTACCTGAAGATCTAAAAATACAATGGTATTTGGTTGCATTTTAGCAATGGTTAAAACAGAATCGATCTGTTTATTACCCATTCTGTTAATGTATTTTCCATCTTTTCCAGGTGTTCCGCTTGCCACAGCTGCAATATAATGCAAGCCCGGTTGTACCGGTGTAGTTGGATCGGCTTTTTCCCAATGTTTAACTTCGGCATTCAGGCGTTGCCACATTTCTTTTGGTGCATATTCGCCCAAAGCACCCATTTTTTTTGAGTGCAGGTTTCCATAATAAACCACAATGCGTTTAAATGGCAGAATGGCTCCCGCCAAAGGATATGGCTGTTTTTTTACCGGCCATTTTCCGGTCGTATCTCCATTGGCCAGTTTTTTTACCAACGAATCGTAAAGTTTCGGATCAACAGGTTTCATTACATTTGCTGTTGAGTCGGTTTTCTTTTTAGTGGTATCAGATGAGAAGATTTTACCAACGCCGCTGCCGCCTTTACCGTCTGAATTACAGTTGGCGAACAAGCTGATTGCGGCAAAACCAAGTATTAGGGTGCCTGCTAATTGAGGGAATTTCATAGATTTATTAGATGATTTAAAATTTAGACAGTTTCCGGTTCTGTTGTGGATGAAAGTAGGTCGGAAATCTGATAGTTTAAAATAAAGTAATTAACATTTACACATTGCAGAATTTACCAAAAACACCTAATGGTAATTTAATGCCAGAAGTAGCCTGTAAAAAAAGCTCTCCGGTTTCGAGGTTTTTAACTGCCGGGAAAGAAGTGCGGATTAGATTTTCGACAATTACCGAAGAAAAACCAAGGGAGTAGGTATTTAAGATCAGGAAATGTTCCTTTTCATCCAGTAACTGTACAACATCCTGCATCATTTCCTGGATATGATCTTCCAGTTTCCACTTTTCGCCATTTGGTCCATGGCCGTATGCTGGCGGGTCTAAAATGATTCCATTGTATTTTTTGCCTCTTTTCAGTTCTTTCTTTACAAACTTCAAAGCATCTTCAACCATCCAGCGGGTATCTTTTAAGCCAGAAAGTTCCTGGTTTTCGTTTGCCCAGGTAACCACCTGTTTAATAGAATCAACATGGGTAGTTTCTGCACCAGCTGCGTTCGCAATTAATGATGCTGCTCCGGTATAGGCAAAGAGATTTAACACCTTTGGCTGCGGTGTTTTAAATTTTTTAATTGATGATGAGATAAAATCCCAGTTTACGGCCTGCTCAGGGAATACGCCTACATGTTTAAAAGAAGTTAAGCCTAAACGAAGCTTAATGGCCACTTCATCATTTTTATATTCTACATGCCAGCGATCTGGAATAGATTGATTTTTCTTTATCCATTCGCCGGAAGTAGCAGAACGGCCTCTGAAAGTTATGTTTGCTGTTTTTTTCCAGTCCTGTTCTGAATATGTTTTTTTCCATACGGCCTGCGGTTCAGGGCGGATAAGAGTTACATTTCCAAAACGTTCTAATTTTTCAAAATCCCCGCAATCTATCAGTTCGTAATCTTTCCAGTGTGTTGGGGCAAGTAATTGTATCATTTATTATTTGTATAGTTCGTCATTGCGAGGCACGAAGCAATCTTAATGCGGTAGATGTATAGAATAGATTGCTTCGTGCCTCGCAATGACGATTTATTTATTTTATTTAAAATCTAATGGATCATTAAAATCATCAGAAATGTAAAGAATTGTGCCTTTTGCAGCACCATATAAGCTTTTTGGCTCTTCAATAATTTTATTTTTTCACTCTCCGATTCAGGAAAGCTTTTGACATGTTTAGCTTGTAAAAAATCAATAAAATCTTCTACCTCATTTACCATATTTTCTGGTAAGGTTTCTAATTTGTGAATGATATTTTTTGTAGCCGTAGTCATAATTAACAAATATAAGAATTTTATTAAAACTTATCTTTTGCTGCTTTCATGAAACGGCTGGCGAATACGAAATCGTTTAATTCTTTAATATCGGTGTGTGCAATTTCTTTATTGCTGCCTTCCCAGAATTTCTTTCCTTCGTGCAGGAAGAGGATATAATCGCCAATACCCATTACCGAGTTCATATCATGCGTTACCACAATAGTGGTGGTTTTATATTCTTCGGTAATTTCCTGAATCAGCTCATCAATAACAATCGAAGTTTTTGGATCCAAACCAGAGTTGGGTTCATCACAGAACAGGTACTTCGGATTCATAGAAATGGCACGGGCAATACCTACACGTTTTTTCATACCTCCGGATAGTTCGGCAGGGAATAACTTGTTTTTACCGGCAAGGTTAACACGCTCCAGGCAAAAATCAACCCTTTCCAGTTTTTCTTTTCGGCTTTGATCGGTAAACATATTTAAAGGAAACATGATGTTTTCTTCAACGGTCATACTATCAAACAGGGCAGATCCCTGAAAAAGCATACCAATTTCTTTACGTACTTCGATACGTTGCTCGTAAGTCATCGGTGTAAAATCACGGCCATCGTACAGTACCGAACCCGAATCAGGCTGGTGTAAACCTACCATACATTTAAGCAGGGTTGTTTTTCCAGAGCCCGAACCACCAATAATTAAATTGGTTACGCCTTCTTCAAACTTGCCGGAAATGCCTTTTAATACCTCATTTCCTGAGAACGATTTATGAATATCTTTAATTTCGATCATTACAATAACAATTGGGTCACGATATAATCGCAAGCTAAAATAGAAATACAGCTAATTACAACAGCCCTTGTACTGGCTTGAGAAACCTCTAAAGCACCACCACGAACATAAAATCCTTCGTATGCCGGAACTGATGTAATGATAAAACCGAATACAAATGCCTTTACAAGTGCCACCACAATGGTGTAAGGGTTAAAATCGGTTGTAATACCCTGAATATACTCTGCCGGGGTAACTGCTCCCGATACTGAACCACCAATATAACCACCGGTAATACTTAAGAACATAGAAATGATTACCAGCATGGGCACCATGGTAATCCCTGAAATAATTTTTGGCAGAATTAAATAACCCGGTGCATTAATACCCATAATTTCTAAAGCATCAATCTGCTCGGTAACCCGCATAGAACCAATTTCTGATGAAATGGCCGAGCCTATTTTTCCGGCCAGTACAATTGCACTGATGGTTGGACTTAACTCCAGAATACTCGAATCGCGGTTTACTGAACCAATAATGGTTTTCGGAATAAAATCGCTAACCAGCTGGAAAGCAATTTGTAAAGTCATTACCGCGCCAATAAAGGTAGAGATAATGGCAATCAAGCCTAAAGAACCCACACCAACATAATCCATCTGTTTGGCGATTTCTTTAAGGTATATTTTCAGTTTTTCCGGCCTTCTGAATACAGACTTGAGTAGCAGGATGTATCTGCCGAAATTGGTAAAATTCATTCCGTATGTATTTGCTTAATTTAAATGATCATTCTTATACTACTACAAAGAAACGATAAAAAAGTTGTCGCTCTTTGCTAATTGCAAAAATATTCGTGGTTTTGAATATAAATATGGTTTTTTGTCAACAAAAATTAAACCACAAAACATGAAAGCTGTAATAACAGGGGCAACTAAAGGGATTGGAAGGGCTATATCGCTAAAACTGGCACAAAACGGATACGATTTAATTTTAGTAGCCAGGGGTGAGGATGATTTAAACGCTTTAAAACATGAATTAACCCCTTACAGGAATGCTGTTGTTATCCATCAGGCCGATTGTTCGGTTAAAGAAGAAGTATATGCTTTTTTAAATTCGACAGTTATCGATTTTAGCAATGTAACGGTTTTAGTAAATAATGTGGGGATTTTTTTACCCGGCAGTTTATTGGATGAGGCTGATGAAATCTTCGAAAAACAACAGCATTTAAACCTCAATGCAGGTTATTATATCAGTAAGTTTTTTGGCAAAAAAATGCGTTCAGCAAAGCAGGGCCATATATTCAACATCTGTTCGGTAGCCAGCAAAGCACCTGTAAAAAATGGTGGCAGTTATAGTGTAACAAAAGCAGCGATGTTAAGTCTTAATCATGTATTGCGGCAAGAGTTAGCCCCTCACAACGTTAAAGTTACAGCTTTTTTACCAGGTTCTACTAAAACCTCATCGTGGGAAGGAACAACAATCCCCGATGAAAAATTTGTACAGCCTGAAGACATTGCCGAAACTTTATTCACCATTTTAAACTTAAGTAAAGGTGTAAACGTAGATGAGGTTTTAATTACCCCGCTCGATTTTTAACACAAAATGAACAACGTTATGGAAAAGAAGCTTTTTAGAAACGAACACGATAAGATGATTGCCGGTGTAGCTTCGGGACTTGCAGATTATATGCAGGTGGAGGTTACCATAATCAGATTATTGTTTGCATTATCGGCCATCTTTATGGCTGGCGCTGGCTTAATAGCCTATATTATTATGTGGATTATTGTTCCGGTTAATAATGATCCGGCTGCAAAATTCTCAAAATTTAACGATTATTTTAATAAGAATAATCCGGGCGCAAATCCTTTTGGCAATCCTGATCCCTTTGCAGCGAATACCGGTGCAACACCAAACTGGACACAGCCGGTAGATGCTACGCAGAAAACACCATTTGAAACGCAACCTGATTTTAGCAAATTCAATAAACCGAATGATACCGGGCGCACCATAGGAGGCTTATTGCTTCTGGTAATCGGATGTTTTTTCCTGATGCGCGAAATGGATTTTATTCCCGATTGGTTTAGTATCCGCAATTTATTCAGGTACATGTGGCCTTTAATATTTATCGCATTGGGTATTAGTATTATTGCCAAATCAAAAAGAAAAAACGACTGGGCAGCTTTTCAGAACCAGCAAGAGGCAGAACAGAAAAAAACAGCTGATTTTACTGAAACTGTTGTAGAAAGTGAGCCGGTAACCCCTGTAAATAAAGATGATCAATCAACATCCGCTAACCCTCAAGTATAAATAAAATGAAACTAGATAGATTAATATGGGGTATCATCCTGCTTTTTATTGGCGGTGTACTTCTACTCGAAAATTTTGGCGTAATCAATTTTTATTGGCGTAACGTTTGGAGCTTTTGGCCTGTATTTTTAATTATTGCAGGTTTAAATATCCTTTTTAACAGAAACAATTCGCAAACCGGTAGCATTATTTCCATCGGGGTGCTTGTAATCGCCTTATCTTTCCTTTTTTACAGAGGTCAGCAAGTTCCGGAACATAGCAGCTGGTGGGGACGAAATTTTAAAAAAGACATCGATGTTAATATCGATCATAACGATGGCGATGATGATAACGACAGTGATGACGACAAGGATTCTTCATATAACCAGTTAAATTTAACAGAGCCTTTTGTGGCGGCCGACAATACCAAAAAAACAGTGCTTAATATTTCCGGCGGAGGCATTTCATTTAACCTTGATGGCGAAACGGCTTCGTTAATTGATGCCGATATCAGAAAAAGGCATGGTAATTTCTCTCTGAAAAAACTGGTTACCGATTCTGCAACCGTGCTGACTTTTGCAATGGAAGACAGGAAAAGTAAATGGAATTTTGGCGATAACGGTAACGATGTAAACTTTAAGTTAAACAAAACTGCTACCTGGGATGTGCTGATGAAACTTGGCGCCGGCGAAGCTAACTTCGATTTTTCTTCCTATAAAGTACGTACGTTCCGTTTTGATGGTGGTGCCGCAGCTTTAGACATTAAAATGGGAGATTTATTACCGATTACCGATGTGGTGGTAAAATCGGGAGTGGCTGATGTTAAAATTAAAGTGCCTAATGGCTCAGGTTGCAGAATTAAAACCAAAACAGGTTTATCTGCAAAAGATTTCGACGGATTTGAGAAACTGAGTGATGGCGTTTACGAAACTTCTAACTATAAAACCTCAACCAAAAAAATCTTTATCAGTTTAGACGGCGGATTGAGTAACTTTGAAGTGAGCAGGTATTAGGAGAGGGAAAATGTTAGATGGAAAATGGAAGGAAATTTTTAAACTTTGATCTTACAATTCTGATAAAAAGGTTGAGGATAGAAAGCTTAGATTTTGCTAAAATCTTTGGCATAAGGCTTTATTCGATCTGAATTATACAACCCTGATCTTACAATCCTAAAATCCAAACAATCCTGATCCTGTCTAATGAATCCCGATCAATACACAGTAGTAATTAATGGTAAGCCACAAGGTCCGTATAATTTAAGCGAGCTAAAAGATTTAAACATCAGCGCAAATACTTTTGTACGCAAACCCGGTATGGACGATTATAAAGAAGCTCACGCAATGCCCGAATTGCGTGAGCTTTTGGGTTTTAGCTATCAAAAAACCGCGCCTCAGTATTTTGCCGCTTTCGATCAGCGTTTGCTGGCTACGGTAATCGATCATTTTATCATTTTTGGGTTTTACACCATCATTATTTTAATCAGTTATATTTTTATAGACGGAAAAGACCAGCGGATAATGGCTTTTATGGTTCCTTTTCCCTCTATATTTATTATTAAACTCATTTATGGAAGCATTGCCGAAGCATCTAAAAGCCAGGCAACAATAGGCAAGAAACTGCTCAACATTAAAGTAACCGATTTAGAAGGGAGCCGGGTTTCTTTTGGAATTTCCCTGATCAGGAATTTATCTAAAGTTTTATCCGTTATTCCTGTCTTTTTTGGCTACCTGTACAGTTTTTTAAACAAGAAAAACCAATGCTGGCATGATATTGCCGCCAATACTCTGGTGATAAAAGACAGATTGATTTAAGTAGAAAAGCAGGGATATTACAACTATTTTCGTTAGCCGGGCTGTTCGCTATATCTTTGGCTGACCTTCGACTACGCTCAGTCTGACAGCCAAAGTATGCCGCTTCCATTCCGTTTATACACCTTAGCCGGTGCGATGATGCCAAACCCACCCACCGTTAATAATAAACCCGATTGAAGCGAACACGAAGTGCAACGAAGTAAAGCGTAAAGCGGGACTGCATTTGCCAAGCACAACAGCCCTTCCGTTTCCAAAAAAAAATCGCTTTATCATTAGCTTGATTTAATTACAACATTACAACATCAAAAATTCCAACAATCCTTATCTTTGCAAACAGATGGAAAATATATTGGCAAAACATGATCTGGAAGGCGGATATTGCAACAGTTTAACCGCTTATTCAAGGTATTTAACACGCGAAGTGAACATTGGCGATATTGCATTAGGTGGGCACAACCCCATCCGGATCCAATCGATGACCACTACTGATACCATGGATACTTTGGGCACGGTAGCGCAAACCATCCGCATGGTAGAATCGGGCTGCGAGTATGTGCGTATTACGGCGCCAAGTATTAAAGAAGCAGAAAACCTTGCCAATATTAAAAAAGAACTGCGTTTTCGTGGTTATCATGTTCCGTTAATTGCCGACATCCACTTTACGCCAAATGCCGCAGAAATGGCCGCCCGTATTGTAGAAAAAGTACGCGTAAACCCAGGCAACTACGCTGATAAAAAGAAATTCGAAAATATTGAATATACCCAGGATGCCTACAATGCAGAGTTAAGCCGGATTTACAAAAAGTTTATTCCATTGGTTAAAATCTGTAAAGAGTATGGTACGGCCATGCGCATCGGTACCAATCATGGTTCACTTTCAGACAGGATTATGAGCCATTACGGCGATACCCCACGCGGAATGGTAGAATCGGCAATGGAGTTTATCCGCATGTGCGAAGACCAGAACTATTATAATCTGGTCATCTCGATGAAGGCCAGTAATACCCAGGTAATGGTGCAGGCTTACCGTTTGCTGGTAGAAACCATGGCTAAAGAGGGGATGAATTATCCTTTGCATTTGGGCGTTACCGAAGCCGGCGATGGAGAAGATGGTCGTATTAAATCAGCTGTGGGTATTGGTACTTTGCTGGAAGATGGGTTAGGCGATACCATCCGCGTTTCGTTAACTGAAGACCCTGAGTTTGAAGCGCCAGTAGCTAAAGCTTTGGCAGATCGATATTCTTTAAGGAGTCCGAAGTCCGAAGTCGGAAGTCTTGAGTCGATTACTCTACGCTCTACGCCCCACGCTCAACGCCAAACTTACAGTCCTTACGAATACAACCGCCGCATCACAACACCTGTACAGCACATCGGCGGGCACCACCATCCGGTAGTGATGATCGATGTTTCGAAAGAAAATTTAAAAGATCCTTACTTTTTAAATTCGGTTGGTTATAATTATAGTGCAGGTTTAGATAAATATAATCTGGCCGATCAGGCTTGCGATTTGGCTTATTTGGGAGATCATTTACCTTCTTTCTCTTTCCCCGGAAATTTAAAGCAGGTTTACAATTACCAGACCTGGTTAAAGCTGAGAGATAAAAACAACTGTCACCCTTTATTTTCACTGGAAGAATACAACAAAGCTGGCATTAAAGACGAGTTTTTAAACTTTGTTGAGGTTGATGCGGAAACATTTCAACATTCCAACATCCCAACCTTTCAACCTGATGTTGTTTTAATCTTAAAAACGTCTTCAACCCACGGCATGGCCGAGCAAAGAGCCTTTTTTGTTGCTTTACAGGAGAACAATATCCAGATTCCGGTTATAGTAAAAAGAACTTACCAGAATGCAGATGCCGATCATTTAATGCTTTATGCCGCTACTGATTTGGGTGCCTTACTAACTGATGGTTTTGGAGATGGCGTGTGGATTGATGCACAAGGTCAAAACCTTTCGCTGATTAATTCGACCAGTTTCGGAATTTTGCAGGCAACACGTACCAGAATCAGTAAAACGGAATATATTTCGTGCCCGAGCTGCGGCCGTACCCTTTTCGATCTGCAGGAAACCACCCAACTGATCCGCTCGCGTACCGACCATTTAAAAGGCATCAAAATTGGTATTATGGGTTGCATCGTTAACGGCCCCGGCGAAATGGCCGATGCCGATTATGGCTATGTGGGTACCGGACCCGATAAAATTACCCTGTATCGCGGTAAAGAAGTGGTAAAGAAAAATGTAACTACAGCTTACGCTTTGGATGAACTGATCGACATCATCAAAGGTGATGGCAATTGGGTGGAAAAGGTTTAATCGTTAATAATACGAGCCGTGGTTTGCCCGCAAACTACTGTATTGTCATTCTTAGCTTTTCGAAGAATGTTAAGTTTTGTAAAAGTGTTTCGAAAAGCCGGTGCCGTGGTCTTTGCCGCCACAGACCACCACTATCGTATTGTTGGTTTCGTTCTGTGCGGACACAGACCGGGGACTATGATCTGGTTAATAAAAGATCTGTGTTTATTCTTTTCATCTGTGGTTAAATGTTGACGGTTCACGCTACATTGGTGCCGGGTCTTTGTCCGCACAGACCACCACTATCGTATTGTAGGTTTCGTTCTGTGCGGACACAGACCGGGGACTATGATCTGGTTAATGAAAGATCTGTTTTTATTCTTTTCATCTGTGGTTAAATGTTGACAGTTTACGCTACATTGGTGCCGTAGTCTGTGTCCCCACAGACCACCACTATCTAGTATTGTAGGTTTCGTTCTGTAAGGACACAGACCGGGGACTATGATCTGGTTAATAAAAGATCTGTGTTTATTCTTTTCATCTATGGTTAAATATTGACAGTTCACGCTACATTGGTGCCGTGGTCTGTGTCCCCACAGACCACCACTATAGTATTGTAGGTTTCGTTCTGTAAGGACACAGACCGGGGACTATGATCTGTGTTTATTCTTTTCATCTGTGGTTAAATATTGACAGTTCACGTTACATTTACTTTTCTAATCAATAAATCCTAAATTGCCGTGATGAAAATTCCCGAGTTTCAATTGCTGTTTAACGAACTTAGAAACTGGCTGGCTGGTAAAGGCCTGTCAGGTAGCGAACTCGTTTATTCTTATTTCTTTATCGGACTGGTTGCGGTAGTTTTATTCTTGTTTGTTACCATTTTTGTAACCCGCCAGATTTTTATTGTGATGGTAAAAAGTGCCAAAACTAAATCCGACTGGCAAAAAGCATTGTTCGAGTTTAGGGTATTCAGGGCATTTGCCCTAATATTTGGTGCCTACATTATTTATAACGTAGTTCCTTATCTTTTTATCTATTTTAAAAACTGGCATTTTTATGCCTTGATTTTTGCTAAAATCTATATGGTTTTGGCGGTGATGTTTGCTATAAATGCATTTTTAAATGCGGTGGTTTCGATCATGGAATCATCAAAGAAATATGCCGATAAACCCATCAGAAGTTATAAACAGGTGGCCAAAATTGTATTTTACATTGTTGGTTTTGTGCTTATCCTGTCGATTATTCTAGGCGAATCGCCATTATATGTTTTTGGAGGTTTTGGTGCCGTAACAGCCGTTTTTATATTGGTTTTCAGAGATCCGATTTTGGGTTTTGTGGCTTCAGTACAAATGAGTGCCATTGATCTGGTAAGGGTAGGCGACTGGATTACGGTTGAAAAATATGGTGCTGATGGCGAAGTAACCGAGATTAATTTAACCACCATTAAAGTACGAAACTGGGATAAAACGGTAACCATTGTGCCTAGTTATGCCATTGTAAGCGAATCGTTTAAAAACTGGCGCGCCATGGAAGAGAGCGAAGGCAGGAGGATTAAACGCCACATAAACATTAAAATTTCGAGCATTAAATTCTGCGATGAGGAATTAATCGGAAGGCTGCAGAGCATCGATTTTCTGAAAGATTATCTGAGAGAAACACAAACTTTTATCGAACGATATAATGCCGAAAATACGGTAAACCCGAACAACCTGGTTAACGGCCGCCACATGACCAATATTGGTACTTTTAGGGTTTATGCCGAAAAATACCTCGAAAGTAATCCACATATCAATAAAGAACTTACCTTCATGGTGCGCCAGTTACAGGCCACAGAAAACGGTCTTCCTATTGAGATTTATGTATTCTCGAAAGAAAAAGGCTTAAAACGTTTTGAAGAAGTGGCAGCAGATATTTTTGACCACCTGTTAGCTGCGGTACCTTATTTTGATCTGGAGATTTTCCAAAGCCCAAGCGGAAGTGATATGCGTAATTTTGTGAGAAGAGGGGATGATTAATATTTTTTTATCATTATCAAATTTTTAGCTTTCAATATTCTGGCCTTTCCATCTAGCCCTGATGGAAATGGAAATCCCTTTTGGGTACGATTAATTTTTTTTAAATAAATACATTCCCAAAAGGATTGGAGTGTACAGCAGGACAGAACCCTTAATCGCTACTGATGGCCTTGCGCTCCAATAAAATTAAAATGTTTTTATATTTGAAAGGCCCCTGTAATAATCACTTACATTAATTTTATTACTCCCCCAAAAACATCAAAACCTTTTCGCAAACCTTAAATAAAAGTGGTGGCAAAGTTTCGCTGGTATAAGGCTGTGTTGCTCCATAAACATGATTGGCACCTTCAATTTTAACCAATCTGCTGCCGGGGTTGGCCTCAGCCAAAGTTTGTGCCGTTTCAAAAGGCACATTCACATCATCATCGCCATGGATAATTAACCAGGGAATATTGATCCGCTTTGCCGCATCAATAATATTCAATGTTGCAGCATTTTTCTCCAGATCTTCCAGTAACGTTGCATTTAAAGGCATCTGTTCTTTAGTACGTGCATTGGTGACGAATATTTTGCCGTTCTTTTTCCATTCTGCTTCCTGCTCTTTTTTCCAAAGACTGTTAAAATCGGCAATGGCGCTCCAGGTAATCAGTTTGTTGATCCTTAAATCGTTTGCAGCCTCAATAATTGATAAACCGCCGCCGCGACTATGGCCGATCAGATTTACTTTGGTATTGGCACCATAAGCTTTCTCAATAAAATCGAGTACGGCATTTACATCAAAAAGTTCTTTCGACACGGTATTACTGGCAAAAGCCTCCATATCGGTTACATCTTTCGGGTCGTTAACCGGCACACCGCTATGCGATAAATTAAACTTAACGTAACGGTAACCATTGCTGGCAAAATACCTGGCCACTAAATTATGGGCGCCCCAATCTTTAAAGCCTTTAAAGCCATGAACAAAAAGTATGATGGGCGTATTTGGATTTTTTTCATCAAAAGTAATATCGCCGATAATTAATTTTCCGTCTGAACCGCTAAGGCTAAAATTGCTTTGTGTAATCATAATTTAAAAGGAATTGATATAAAATATAAACCTACGAAATCTAATTTTGTTGTGTGGTTTTATAGAGAATCGTTTCCGATTGTAGTGCAATTCCCCGAATGTTCAGGGGAGAAACTATTTTTCTTGATATTGTTTTAGATTTCTCCGCTGCGGTCGAAATGACAGGTTTTTAAGAAGAAAACGATAATAGGCGCATGACCGATATTAACCAAACCCGATAGAAGTGAAAATCCTTTTTGTTGCAATTGCCCTGAATGTGCTGTCATCTGCAACCGATGGAAAAGATTCTTCGTGCTCAGAATGACAGAAGTTTAAAAAGATTGTAACGAATAGCGGGACTAACCCAAAAATGAAATGCAGGTTTTGCTTTTCCAAAAAGAAAACACATTAAACTGTCCTTTTATAATAATACCATGCCCAGCCGATAAACAATAACTGAAAAGGCAGCCTTAACCATGCAATAAGAGGCGTAATTTCTATTGATCCGAGCATAAACGGTGCCTTCTGGATCATGTAGATGTGCGCAGGCATAAAGGCAATCAACATGAGTATAATCAGTATCGCAGCAAGCTTTCTTGTCTTTTTAAACAGCAATAAAAAGCCGAAAACCATTTCCAGTACTCCAGAAAAGTAAATTAAAAAGCCAGGTGCAGGCAACCATTTTGGCATAATACCGTAATATACTGCAGTGGATAAAAAGTGGTTACATCCTGCTAAAACATAGAAGATGGCATAAACCCAAAGAAAAATTGTGTAGATTGGTCTGTCTATCATGTTCAATATTTTAAGTTAATCTTAGAATGGTCGCTATTTAAAACCGTTCTAAATTGATGTAAATTACAGGTTAATGACAGTGACATGCCTTCACCATGTTACTTTTGTATCCCGATAATAGTTAATAACGGAAGCACTTGGAATATTTAAAAGTAATAGCTTTTACGCATCACCACATCGACCTGAAATCTTTAGGGAAATTAGTTATTTGTGATCAAAGTCTAGATAGCAGGTTGAAAAATGTTCAGTCTGAACTTCCCGTTAGCGAAATTTTTTACATCGGAACCTGTAACCGCGTAGAGTTTGTTTTTCTTACCAAAGAGAAAACCGACAAAGAATTCGTAACTAAATTCCTTACCGTTTTAGATATGGGGCTGCCTCCGGAGTTTATGGAGCGTTTTCTAGACAGTGTTTCTGTTTATGAAAATGAAGAAGCTTTTAACCATTTATTAAGAACATCGTGCTCTTTAGAGAGCTTGGTGGTTGGCGAAAAAGAAATTCTTGCCCAAATCCGCAGGGCTTATGAGAATTGCCGCGATGCCGGATTTACCGGTGACTATATGCGGATGATTATGGAGCGGGTAGTTAAAACGGCCAAAGAAGTTTATACCCATACCAATATTTCGAAAAATCCGGTTTCTGTTGTTTCATTGGCTTACCGCAAATTAAAAGAATTAAATATGTGTGGCAACTCACGTATCCTGATTATCGGTGCCGGCGAAACCAACCAGAACATTGCAAAATACCTTAACAAACATAAATACTCTAACTTTTCGATTTTTAACCGTACACTTTCTAAAGCCGAAACTTTGGCCGAAGAGTTAAACGGAAAAGCTTATCCCTTAGCTGCACTTGAAGATTTTAATGAGGGTTTTGATGTAATTATCACCTGTACGGGTTCTACCGAGGCCATTATAACCGAAGAACTTTATGCAAAATTGCTTAATGGCGAAACCGGTAAAAAGGTAATTGTAGACCTGGCTATTCCTAATGATGTTACCCCTGCGGTGATCCATAATAACCTGGTTCATTACATCGAGGTAGAATCGCTGAAAGAAGTGGCCCGTAAAAATATCCAGGAGCGTTATAACGAACTGGTACACGCCGAAGAAATCATCAGCAACAACATTACCGAATTTTTCTCTGTTTTAAAACAACGCCGTATCGAACTGGCGATGCAGGAAGTGCCAAGAAAGATTAAAGAAATCAAAAATACGGCTATCAACGGTGTATTTGCCGATGAAATAAGTCAGATGGATGATGCCTCACGCGAAGTTTTAGAACGTGTGATGAATTACATGGAGAAAAAATACATCAGCGTACCGATGGTGATGGCCAAAGAAATCCTGGTTAACCAATCCTAATCTAACCGCAAAGAAAGCTAAGCTTAATTTCCTTTCATTATTTTTTTTTCTGTCATTCTGAACGCAGTGAAGAATCTTTTATTTCTCGAAAGGAATTTTTAATATCAATTGTAATTCCAAGTCTTACACTCGCTTACCTTCATCCTGAATCTGTGTAAGTATCTTTCATGCTTCTGAGCTTAAATGGCCTTACATTTCTTATATGGTTCAATTCTATAAAGTTCATGATAATTAATTTGGATCCTGTTTCTGTTGAGTTTAAAGACAATGCCTACGGGTTACAGATTCGCTGCGCTCTGAATGACAAATTAATCTCCTAATGTCATAGAAATCCTTTAAATTATCCCTTCTGTAACCTCACTGTCTCATTTTTAAACAATTCATGGTATAAACCACTAATTAAATTAAATTTGCAACTCATTTAACCTTTATAGTGAAGAAATTAACCATCGGAACACGCGGTAGCGACCTGGCATTATGGCAAGCAAATCATATAAAAGATGAATTGGCGGCCATCGGAATTGAAGCGGAAATTAAAATCATTAAAACGCAGGGCGATAAAATCCTGAATTTAAGATTGGATAAACTGGAAGGCAAAGGCTTTTTTACCAAAGAACTTGAAGAAGAGCTTTTGGGTGGAACGATCGATCTGGCGGTACATTGCCTTAAAGATTTACCAACCACACACCCTGCAGGATTAACCATTGCCGCCTTGCCTCCACGCGAAGAAGCGAGTGAATACCTGTTGATTTTAAAAGATTGCGTTGATGTTTCGCAGAAACTTTCGCTAAAAAAAGGTGCTATGGTAGGTACTTCATCCAACCGCCGTAAAGCGCAGTTATTGGGTTTGCGTCCTGATTTGGAAGTGGAAGATTTACGTGGAAATGTACCAACCCGTATCCAGAAACTCCGTGATGAAGATTACGATGCGATTTTAATTGCAAAAGCAGGTGTTAAACGCTTAAATCTTGACGTGAGCGATTTACATGTAGAAGAACTCGAAACTACTGAGTTTATTCCTGCACCTGCACAAGGAGCCTTGGCCATTCAGATCAGGGAAAATGATACCGAGCTTTTTGATGCCCTTCAAAAACTGCATGATCCCGAAACTGCAGAGACCGTAAATGTCGAGCGTAAAGTATTAAATCTTTTCGAAGGTGGCTGCCACATGCCTTTAGGTTGTTATTGCAAAAAGGAAAACGGAAAATTCGAAATCTGGACTTCAAAAGCAGAAACTGCTGATGATTTTCCTGAGCGTTTGTTTTTGCGTGCCGATACTACCGAAGGTTTGGCAGAAAAAATTGTGGCCAAATTTAATGTAGAAAGAAAGAAACCGGCTAAGGTTTTCATCTCACGCGAAATTGGCGAACACAGTTATTTCCGCAGGGCTTTAGAAAATAATAATATAGAAATAGAAGGGCGTTCGTTAATCCGTACGTTCCCGATAGTAACCGTTTTAGATCAATTTATTTTAAAACATATAGATTGGGTTTTCTTTAGCAGCCGCAATAGCGTTGAATATTTTTTTAATTTAAAGCCGCTCTTGCCAAAGAAAACGAAGTTTGGCGTTGTAGGAAGAGGCTCAGAAGACGCTTTGCGCAAATTTGGCCATGTTGCCGATTTCGTTGGAGCAAGTGGTGATATTACCGAGGTAGCAGAAGATTTTGCAAAATTGGTTAACGGTCAGCAGATCTTGTTTCCAAGGGCACAGGATTCTTTGCAATCGATCCAAAAATCGTTGCCAGCTGATGCTAAAATCATCGACCTGCCGATTTACGAAACCGTAATCGAAGAAGATATCGATCAAAGTTATGCCGATGTGCTGATTTTTACCAGTCCATCAAATGTAGATGCTTATTTCGCCGATAATTTATTGGAACCCGGTCAGCAGGTAATTGCCATCGGTAACTCTACAGGCAAAAAATTCGACGAAATGGGCGTGAAATATGCATTGCCGTATTCACCAGATGAAATTGGTTTGGCCGAAGCAGTTTTTGGAATAGAAGTAAGGTAGAGGATTTAGGATGTAAGTTAAAGGATTAAAAGTTTTAGGATTTAAAACACTTCTGATTTGGTACCCGGTACTAAAATCTTGATACTCTAAGCTGAAATCCAAAAATCTGTGTAATCAATCCGAAAGAAAAAAAATATAGGATATTCAAGTTTTGATACCCGATACTAAAATGTCGATACTTCAGCTCTTGATACTAAATACTTGAAAAAATGTTAAACCGTCCGCGTAGATTAAGGAAAAATCCTTTAGTGAGAGAGATGGTAGCCGAAACCCGGTTATCGAAAGATATGTTTGTGTACCCTTATTTTGTGGTGCCGGGCACTAATGTTACACATGCCATTGATGCCATGCCAGGCGTAAATCATTATTCGGTTGATACCCTGGTAAAAGATGTTGAGGCTGGAATGAAAAAAGGCCTTAACAAAATAATGCTATTTGGTGTTGGCGATGAGAAATCGGAAGATGCGAAGTCTGCCTATCACGATCATTCTTTAGTGCCAACTGCGGTTCGTGAGCTCAAAAAACAATTCGGTGATGATTTATATGTAATTACTGATGTTTGCGTTTGTTCTTACACTACCCACGGCCATTGCGGTATTTTGGAAAACGATTACGTTCAAAACGATAAAACGGTTGAAGTAATTGCTAAAATGGCTTTAACGCATGCCGAAGCTGGTGCCGACATGTTTGCACCGTCTGATATGATGGACGGCCGTATCGAAGCCATGCGTAACATGCTGGATGAAAATGGTTTTGTAAATGCAGCCATTATGAGCCATGCCACTAAATTTGCTTCTGCTTATTATGGTCCTTTCAGAGAAGCGGCCGATTGTGCGCCAAGTAAAGGCGATAGAAAAGCTTATCAGATGGATTTCAGAAACCCGCTGGAGGCCTTACGTGAAGCTGCTTTAGACGAACAGGAAGGTGCTGATGTACTAATGGTGAAACCAGGTTTAGCTTATCTGGATATTATCCAGCGCTTAAAACAAGACACTAATCTGCCGATTGCAGTGTACAACGTTTCGGGCGAATACTCGATGGTAAAAGCTGCTGCAGAACGCGGTTGGATAGATGAACAAAAAGTAGTAATGGAAACCATGCATGCCTTTGCCCGTGCAGGCGCAAGCATTATTACCACTTACCATATTAAAGATATTTTAAATAACAACTGGATGTAATTTGAGCTGAAAGCTTAAAGCCAAAAGACTAAAGCCATTACTTAGCGCTTTACTTTTCGCTTTAAGCTTTAGTCTTTCAGCTTTAAGCTTAACAAAAATGTTAGATTCATTAAAAAAAATGTTTTCAGGCAACGAAGCCGATATTCCGGTAAATACGGGTAGTAAACCTGATATTTCGAGAGTAAAATCAGCGGAGTTGTACGAAAAATCGAAAACGTATTTCCCTGGTGGGGTTAACTCACCGGTAAGGGCTTTTAAATCGGTTTACGGTACACCTCTTTTTATCGAAAAAGGGGATGGTTGCTACATTTGGGATGCCGATGGGAATCAGTTTATCGATTTCTGCGGTAGCTGGGGACCATTAATTTTAGGGCACAACAATCCTAAAATCCGCGAAAAGGTTACCGAAGTAATGCAGAACGGCATGAGCTTTGGCGCACCAACTGCACTAGAAAATGAACTGGCAGAGCTGATTATTAAAAACAATCGTTTTGTAGAGAAAATTCGTTTCACCAGTTCAGGTACCGAAGCCGTAATGTCGGCCATCCGTTTGGCAAGAGGCTTTACCGGTCGCGATAAAATTTTAAAATTCGAGGGTTGTTACCATGGCCATAGCGATTCACTTTTGGTTAAAGCAGGTTCGGGTTTGGTTACTTTTGGCGAAACATCTTCTGCAGGTGTGCCCAAATCTTTTGCTGAAGAAACCATTGTGGTACCTTTAAATGATAAAACGGCTATCGAGCAAGCTTATGCCCAGTTTAAAGATCAGATTGCTGCGGTAATTATTGAGGGAATCCCTGCAAACAATGGTTTAATTATGCAGGATGAAGAATATATTCAATTCTTGCGTAAAATCTCTACTGATAATGGTTCCCTTTTAATTTTTGATGAAGTAATTACCGGATTCAGGATCGGTTTTGAAGGTGCTGCTGCACATTATGGCATTACACCTGATATTGTTACTTATGGAAAAATTATCGGTGGTGGTTTACCTGTAGGTATGTACGGTGCACGTGCTGAAATTATGGCACACATTTCTCCCGATGGTGGTGTATATCAGGCCGGTACCTTATCAGGAAACCCGGTTGCCATGGCAGCAGGAATTGCAACCTTAACCGAATTAAATAAATCTGGTTTTTATAAAGATTTGAATAATAAAGCACAAGAATTTGTAGCCAGTATTCAACGTTTCGCAACAGCGCGTAATTATAAATTCAAGGTGTTTACCATAGGTTCTATCTTCTGGTTTGCCTTTACCGATAAAGATAAAATCCAGTCGGCTGATGATATTGATGCGGGTAGCATGGAAAAATTCAAAGTGATGCACCGCGAATTATTAAACAGGGGAATTTATTTAGGCCCATCGGGATATGAAGTTGGTTTCGTATCTTCAGCACACACAAAGATCGAATTGGAGAAAGCGAAACGTGCTATTTTTGAAGCGCTGGATCTGGTGTTTAAGAAATAAGTTTTTATTCAAAAGATCGTCATTGCGAGGAACGAAGCAATCCTATTACAATCGCCAGGCTTTAAAACCTTATAACATTAAGATTGCTACTGCCTCGTAATAACAGAAAGAAAAACAAGCTGTGTCATCCAAAAATCTGTGTGATCAACCCGAAGGAAAAATCGATAAATGAAGAAATCTATAATTATATTTTACGCCTTATTGCTTTATGCACTCGTTCAGCTCATTTCGTGGGGAACATTGGTTGTGCGTTTGCAGCCCAGCCGAATGACAATGATTATGGGCGAAGGTTCGGTGTTTTTATTTTTGCTTTGTATCGGCGGATATTTTCTCCATCAATCTTTAAAACGTGAAGATAAATTAAGAGAGCAACAACAAAATTTCCTGATGTCGATAACACACGAGCTGAAATCGCCTTTGGCGGCAATCAAACTTTCCATCCAAACCATTGTTAAAAGAGATCTGGATAAAGCACGACAGGTTTCACTGCTCAATAATTCACTAAAAGATATTGAGCGGTTAGACGATCTGGTCGAAAATATGTTATTGGCCACCAAGATCGAAAACCGTTCTTACACTTTTCCGAAAGAAGAATTTAATTTTTCAGAACTGGTTTATAAAATTACAGATCGGCTTCAGGTTCACTCTTGTGGCAACGAACAATTAATAAGCGCCCAAATTCAGCCAAATTTGCAGATATTGGGTGACAAATTTGCCTTATCGTCAGTGGTAACCAATTTAATCGAGAATGCGGTAAAATATTCAAGTCCATGTGATGAGATAAATGTGCATTTAAATAAGATAGACGGGCATATTCAGTTAAGTGTGATAGATAAAGGGCCGGGTATTTCAGATGCCGAAAAAATGTTGATATTTGATAAGTTTTACCGCGTTGGTAACGAGAATGTCAGAAAAGCGAAAGGAACAGGTTTAGGCTTGTTTATTGTGAAAGAGGTTTTACAATACCATGATGCAGATATTACAGTAAAAGACAATTTGCCTCAGGGAAGTATTTTTGAAGTAACATTTAGTTAATCTCAATTATGTCACAAAAATTAAGAATTCTATTGGTAGAAGACGAGGATCACTTGTTAGATGCTATCAAATTAAACCTCGAACTTGAGGGTTATAAAGTTCACGCCGTAAAAGATGGCAAAACCGCTCTTAAAATTTTTAAAGAAGAACGCTTTAATCTGATTATTTTAGACGTAATGTTGCCTGAAATGGATGGTTTCCAGGTTTGCGAGACAATCCGTTTAGAGAATGCAGAAGTTCCGATTATGTTTTTAACAGCTAAAAACACTTCAGAAGACCGTGTTCTAGGTTTGAAAAAAGGAGCTGACGATTATTTGGTTAAACCATTCAACTTAGAAGAATTAATTCTTCGTGTGGGTATTTTGGTTAAACGCAGTTTAAAATCTGATGATTTAAAAGAATTAAACTCTTATAAAATCGGAGATAAAACAATCTATTTTAACTCTTTCGAATTAAAACATGATGATGGCACCATCACACCGTTAACCAAAAAGGAAACGATGTTGCTGAAACTGTTAATCGAGCGTAAAAACGATGCGGTTTCAAGAGAACAGATTTTAGAAACGGTTTGGAATTATGATGTTTATCCATCAACCAGAACGATTGATAACTTTATTTTAACGTTCCGTAAATATTTCGAGCCAGATCAGAAAAATCCGGTTTATTTCCACTCTATTCGTGGTGTAGGTTATAAATTTACCGATAGTCATTAATGTACAATAATAAAGGCAGGTATGCTTTAATGGCCGTTTTTGTGCTGGCTGCATTGGTTTGTGTTTTTTACAATCAATATCAGCTGGCTGCCGTTTCCGGTGTATTATTTGCCTTTGTTATTTGGAGTCATTTTAAGCATAGTTCGGTGTTAATGGCATCGAAACATTTCAAAAATAACGAATTTGGTAAAACAAAAGCTTTGTTGGCCGAGGTAGCTAAACCAGTACGTTTAGCAAAAAGCCGGAGGGGTTATTACGAATTTATGCAAGGCAATATGGCCTTGAAAGAACAGGATTACGATAAAGCCGAATATCATTTTCAATTGGCCAGTCGTTTTCCGGTGGGCGGTAAAAATGAGAAATCGTATGTACTGATTCATTTGGCTAACCTGGCTTTGCGAAAAAAAGACAGGGAAAGGGCAGAAGCTTATACCAAACTGGCAAAAGAATTAGCTGAAACGCAACGATCGAAAGACATTATTGTTAAAATTGAAAGAGAAATAAGCAAAATATAATATTAAAATTGTCATTTTGAACAAACGAAGCACCAGTTTAGCGATAAAAAGGTACTTCGTTTTTTTTTTATTCATACCTTTGCAAAATTAAATTTTAGCCCGGTCGTCATGCTGTCCCGAATATTCGGGATCAGCATCTTTCTTAGTTAGACCCTGAAATGAATTCAGGGTGACGATAACGCGACACCAAATACAAATCATGAAGAATAACTTATTTTTAGACGCAGCATTTTCAAAACAGACCGAACGTCCACCAGTATGGATGATGCGCCAGGCAGGCCGTTTTATGCCACAATATTGGGAAATTAAAAACAAATACTCTTTTTTAGAGATGTGCAAAACTCCTGAGATTGCGGCTGATGTAACGATGTTGCCGGTTGATTTGCTGGATATTGATGCGGCGATTTTATTCTGTGATATTTTGGTAACCGGAGAGGCTATGGGTGGTGATTTAAGTTTCACTCAGGGCGTTGGTCCTAAATTTGCAAATCCTGTACGCACGGCTCAGGATATTGAAAACCTAAATGTTGATTGTTTAGATGAGTTACAATATGTAGCTGATGCGATTAAAGTGATCCAACAGCGACTTGACAACAAAATTCCATTGATTGGTTTTGCTGGTGCACCTTTTACAGTAATGAGTTATTTAATTGAAGGAGGTTCTTCTAAAGATTTCAAATTAACCAAACTTTTTATCCATAACCAACCAGAATTAGCACACAAACTTCTGGCGAAAATTGCAAAAGTAACAGCCGATTATCTTAACCTTCAGATTGCGGCTGGCGTTAACGCTGTCCAAATTTTCGACAGTTGGGCACTTGCTTTATCATGGAATGATTATCAGGAGTTTTCTCACCGGTATATTCAGGAAATTATTGCCAACCTCAATAGAAACGACATCCCGGTGATTTCATTCTGTAAAGGAAGTTCGGTTTTTGCACCGATTATGGCAGAAGCTAAACCAGATGTAATTTCGGTTGACTGGAACGCTGATTTATTAAACATTAAAAATGCTTTGCCAGCTGGTATTGCGGTTCAGGGAAATTTAGACCCACATATTTTATATGCCGATAAAGCGGTAATTAAAGCACAGATCCATAAGTTGTTCGAGCGTATGCGCGGTACCGAAGGTTTTATCTTCAACTTAGGTCATGGTATTATGCCCGATATTCCTTTCGATAATGTGAAATATGCAATTGACGTAGTGAAGGAGTTTAGGTATTAATAGTCTGCTGATTTATTTGTATCTTGTATAAAATAATTTTCAAATGAAACCAGACGGGCATATCACTTAGTATCAGTGAAAGATATGTTCACAATAGATCATTAGTTTCAAAAAACAAATTATATTCTGATGAAAAAAACAGAAATTATAGATGCACTGAAAGAAATGCCAGATGAATTTTCTGCCGATGAACTAATTGAGCGGATATTGTTGCTTCAAAAAATTGATTCCGGCTTGCAACAGGTTGCTGAAGGGAAAGTACTTTCTGAAGAGCAGGCTGAGCAAAAATTAGAAAAATGGCTAAAATAGTTTGGACTGAAATTGCTATTGATGATTTAAATAACATTGCAAATTTTCATAGTCAATATTCTGATCGTTTTACTTCTGCGTTAATCAAAAAGCTGTTTAATAAACCAAATGTATTAAAGGAAATGCCGGAGCTGGGCAGAATAGTTCCTGAAAGAGATCATGAATCAATCCGCGAACTTATAGAAGGAAATTACCGTATCATTTATTTTTTCGATAAACAGATTGATCTGGTAGAAATACTTACTGTTCACCACTCTTCACAGCCATTTCTTTAGATTCGTATTAAGTTTTATAAATGATAGAAACCCTATTGCCATTTTACCAATATTTTAAAGCTGTACACATTGTGTTTGTGATCAGCTGGATGGCCGGTTTATTTTATATTTTAAGTCTTTTTATTTACCACACTGAGGCAAACGATAAACCTGAACCCGAAAAAAGTATCCTGCAGAAACAGTTTGTTAAAATGGAGGCTACTTTATGGAAAATTATTGCAACCCCGGCTATGATTATTTCTGTTCTGGCCGGTGCATCTATGCTAACTTTAAATTCTGGTTTGCTACAAATGGATTGGATGTGGGTTAAACTGGGTTTTGTGGTTGGTTTACTCATTTATCATTTTATCTGCCAAAACATTGTTAAGCAGCTTAAAAATAACCAATACAAGCTAACTAGTTTCCAATTGAGGTTATGGCGCGAGCTGGCTACCATTTTTATGATCGCAATTGTATTTGTAGTGATCTTAAAAAATGCAATTAACTGGATTTATGGCCTAATCGGTATCATGGGTGTAGCCATGGCCATTATGATTGCTGTTAAGCTGTATAAGAACTATCGTTTGAGAAAATAGGTTAAAAGCTGAATGACTAAAGCAAAATGAAACTGTGCTCATTGTTTGCTTTTCGTCAACTTGTACAGTCCTCCTGATACTTGATAACCGGTACTTGATAATTTAATAAAAAACTATCCTAAATTTGGGCGATAAAATCCAAGCTCATGTTTATAACTACAGGTCTGAAAAAGACCTTACTCTTAATAACTTTTCTTTTTAGTTCTTATTTTGCTTCTGCCCAGTTCAATCAATCGGCTTTTGAAAACCGGATTCGCCCTGATAGCAGTTTAACAAACGAAGTTCACTTCAACTTTTACAATTTAAACTACGTCCGCAATTACGAGTACACCAACGATTTTCATGATGGCTATACCTTGTACGGAACGCAGTTGCAACCGCAAATTGTTTATTATGCACACCCTAATCTGGCCATTACCGCAGGGGCTTTTATTAGAAAGGATTTTGGAAGAAACGGGATTTCTGATGCTAAACCTTTGTTCAGTGTTAAATACCACAAGCGAAACCTTACTTTGATTTTTGGTAGTTTAGAAGGAAATATTCAGCATAAATATATTGAGCCATTATACGATTTCGAAAGAACCATCACTACGCCGATTGAATATGGAACGCAATTATTGGTAGAACGTAAGAAATTTACCTTGGATGCCTGGATTGCCTGGCAGAAAATGATTTATAAAGGTGATCCTGCCAAAGAAGAAATCATTGGTGGTTTATCAACCGAAAGTTTCTTAATTAAAAACGACGATTGGAAATTAAGTATTCCAGCACAGTTTTTGGCTTTCCATCAGGGCGGACAAATTGACGTTTTAAAAGAAATTCCGATTACGACCATGTTTAACGGTGCAACGGGTATCAAATTACATAAAGACATTAACACCAATATTAAACAAGTATATACCGATAATTACATAGCGGTTTATAAAGATTTTTCGCCGGATAAAAGAAGGGCTTACCAGGGCGGTTTTGGCTTGTGGTTAAACGCCGGGGTAGAAAGTAAATGGGGAAGCCTGGTTGCTTCTTACTGGAAGGGCAATAACTTTATTTCGATTAAGGGGATGCCGCTGTACGAATCAGTCTCCGATAATTTGTATAGTCCGGGCTTGAGGCAGAGCTCGAGGAACATTGTTTCACTGCGTTATGCTTACCAAAAAGAACTGATCCCACATTTATACCTTGATGTGCGTTTCGAACCGCATATCGACCTCGATCATACCGATAAACAACTTCAGTTTAATCACTCGTTCTTTTTGACCTATAAACAGGATTTTAAATTGTTTAAAGTGAAAAAGGATGGAAGGTAGAGGGCAGAAAGGTGAGAGGTAAAAGGTGTAAGGTTTAGGGTATTAAACCCATACTCGATTTCAAACCTCTCAGGTTTTCAAAACCTGCGAGGTTTTTTATTTTTAAACTGTCCCTAATTTCTAAACCCGATAGCAGTGGAAATCCTTTTTTCCGCAATACCTTCAATATGCTGTCATGCTGAGGTACGAAGCATCTGCAACCGATGGAAAAGCTTCTTCGTTCCTCAAATGACAGAAGTATAAAAAAGATTGTAACGAATAGCGGGACTAACACTTCAAAAATGCTTCTGCCTTTGCTTTCCAAATCAAAATTTATATCTTTCTGAAAATTTATTTTAATTGTATCCGTCTGATAATCAATATATCTTATTCTGATTTTAACTTTATTTAACTTTTTTCTCTCCTCCATGCAACCATTGTTTGTAATCTGCCATCTTCTATATACAAACACACAATGAAATTGACGCGAAGCTATACGATAAACGATTTGATGGAAGGCTGCAAGGCTGGCGACCGGAAGATGCAGGAGCTGCTTTATAAGCAAACTGCCTCGAAAATGCTGGCCGTTTGCATGCGCTACGCCAAAGACAGGATGGAGGCAGAAGATGTGCTGCAAATGGGTTACATCAAAATCTTTCAAAAAATAAAAGAGTATAGGGGCGATGGCTCTTTTGAGGGCTGGATCAGGAGGGTAATGGTTAATACCGCGATTGAAAGTTACCGTAAAAATTTACGCAGCTTAAACGTGGTAGAAATTGATGAAGCTTACGAACAACCCTCAACCGGATTCGATTTTGGTACCTTGGGCATGCAGGACCTGATGAAGGCAATACAGAAACTGGCCGATGGTTACCGCATGGTTTTTAATATGTATGTAATAGAAGGTTATTCGCACAAAGAAATTGGAGAAGCGCTTGGCATTTCGGAAGGGGCAAGTAAATCGCAGTTATCGAGAGCAAGGACAATATTAAAGGAAGAAATTATAAAAATGGAGGGATTTGGTTATGCAACCTATACGGGATAAGGATTTTGATCAGTTATTTAAGGATACTTTTGCCGATGCAGAAGTAGCCCCATCAAGGGATTTATGGAGCAATATTGAAAGTGAAATAACACCTAAGAAAAAAAGGATTGTTCCGGTTTATTGGTTATCGGCAGCGGCTATTTTGTTGATTGCTACCATCGGGATTTTGGTTTATCAACAACAAAATAATACCCATGAAACTAAACAACTGGCCAGTAACACCGTTGAGAAGCCAAAGCAAGTGGTGGAGGAACCAGTTGTGAAAGATCAGCTCCCTGCAGTTGTAGAACCGGTTAAAGTGATTACGCCGATTTCGCCAGTAGAGGCTAAACCAGCAAGGGCTATTGCTAAAACAAAGGTTAAACAAGATGTTGCCAAACCTGTTGAAAAACAACGGATGGTTACAGCGCCAGAAATGCAAAAGCAGGAAACCATGATTGCCCAGGTTGAAGAACCTAAAAAAGATATTAAAGCACAAATTGATGCCGCTATTTTTTCGCAGCCTAAAGTGGATATGGTAACGGCAAGTAACCCAACAACGGTTAAAACTGATGAACCGGTTAACGATAACGAACAAAGTAATAAAGGCATCCGCAACATGGGTGATGTAATTAACATCATTGTTAACAAAGTAGATAAGAGAAAAGATAAACTGATCCAGTTCCGTACAGATGATGATGATTCTTCTTTATCATCCATCAATATCGGGCCTTTTAAAATTGGTAAACGGAAGAAATAGCAGTTTTCAGTTAACAGTGTTCAATTAACAGTTTTTAGTTATCAGTAGCTAACATTTCAACTTTATAACATTCAATATATAAACATTACAACCTTCCAACTTTCAAACAATAAAATAACAAGCACACAGATATGAAACGTCTAATATTTACAGCACTTATGGTAAGCGGACTTGCCGGTGTTATGGCTCCAGGAGCTTTTGCTCAACAAGATACGGTTGTTAAAGATACCGTGATTAAAAAGAAAGCAAAATATACTTTAAACATTGGCGGTGGCAATTTGATTACGAAAAGTTCAGATTCTTTGGATAAAGCAAAAAAAGGCCGCTTTGTAGGAGGAATTACCTTCACCAGGATTGATTGGGGTTTCTCGAGGTTAATCGATAACGGAAGTTTCAATTTATCACCAAATAACGATTTTTTGGATTATAAAGGAGGTAAAACCAGTACTTTCTCTTTTGATATCTTACAGTTTGGCTATCGTTTTAACTCTAACTTTAAGGTTTATGTGGCTGGTGGTTTCGACTGGACATTGATTCGTTTGAGAAAAGACATTACCATCGCTAAAAATTCTAACGAATTTGTTTATACCGATCAATCGCCGGTACATTTCTCTAAAAACCGTTTCTCTAGCAGTTATGTGCATATTCCGTTAAACTTCGAATTCCGCACCAACGAAAATAAAAATGGGAAGAGATTCTATTTAGTATTAGGTCCTGAAGTTAGCTTTTTGTTAAACGGAAAAATTAAACAGATTAGCGAAGAGCGTGGTAAAGAAAAACAATACGACAGTTACCACTTCCAATCGGTTCGTTACGGAGGTACAGTGAGGTTTGGTTATGGAGGTTTAGGTTTGTTTACCAAATATTATTTCAACGATATGTTTACGACCTCTCAGCAAGCTGGCTTAAAAAATATGAGTTTCGGGGTTACTTTCGGATTAAACTAATACCCTTAAATCCCCTAAAGGGGACTTGATTACGACAGCACACAAATAAAACAGATCCTGTTTCGGTTAGGCGAGACAGGATTTTTTGGTTTATAATGTTTTTAAAAACATTATAGGTGTTAGCACGCTTAGATTACTCTTTTTGTAGTCTTTAATATTTCTTGTAACTATAGCATTAATTGATCCATGGTTTTCAGCCGAAAAATTTTGGAGCGCATCTTCGAAATCTGTGAACTCAGAATCAATAGCTTTAATAATAGCATTTTTGTCTATTGTTATCACGTCTAAGAAAACTAACAGCTGTTTAAAATCGGCCATAATCGTTTTGTGTTGGAAATGCTTCCTTAGAATATAATAAGTATTTGATATTATTAAACCTGTTACAAATCCTTTTACCTGTCTTTTTTCACAGGCACTTAAAATTTTAATAGATTCATCAAGAAATGGTTTTCTTTGAAGAAAAAAGTCGAGGAGTATGTCAGAGTCAATAATAATATTACTCATTGTCCCAATATTTTTTATATTTCTCGTCTCTAATTTTTGATAATTCCTCTTTATAATCATAGTCTTTTGGTAAGTCTACTTTTGAACGATTCATCATCAATGATTTAACTATAGGAGACAGCTCATCATCCTTGGTCACTTCTTCCTTTTTGGTTACAGCTTTTAAATAATTCTCTACGACTGCAGATAAACTTCTTCCTTGCTGTTCTGCGTAGGCCTTAGCATGTTTGATAACAGATTTATCTATAGTTAAAGTTAGCTTGGTGTTCATATTATCTATAATTGACGTCTTTATATAAATATACAAATATATAAATACATATTTATACGTGCAAAAATAAAATATAATACACGTGTAATTTTTATCGCTCCACCTTTTTCTTATCTTTACCACGTGAGCAATATCCTAATCAGCGTTAAAAATTTAACCAAACAATATCAGGCAGAACAGGCCGGCGGCATTAAAAATGTAAGTTTCGACATTAAAAGAGGCGATGTAGTGGCCATAATTGGCGAGAGTGGAAGTGGGAAATCAACCTTGCTGAAATCCATTTACGGGTTGTTAAAAACTGATGAAGGCGAAATCTTTTTCGAAGATCAAAGGGTTAAAGGTCCGGATGAACAACTGATTCCCGGCCATAAGCAGATGAAAATGGTTACACAGGATTTTTCGCTGAATATTTATGCAAAAGTGTACGATAACATTGCCTCACAATTATCGAACACCAACCTGAAAACCAAAGCTGAAAAAACACTCCAGATGATGGATCACCTCAGGATATTACCCTTGCAGCACAAAAAAATCATTGAGTTGAGTGGCGGAGAGCAGCAGCGTGTGGCCATAGCTAAAGCCATGGTAGCCGATACGCAGGTTTTACTCTTAGATGAACCATTTAGTCAGGTTGATGCGCTGTTGAAAAACCAGCTGCGTGCCGATATCAAACGGATTGCTTCCGAAACCGGTGTTACTGTTATTTTGGTTTCACACGATCCTGCCGATGGTTTGTTTCTGGCCGATCAGTTACTGATCATAAAAAATGGCGAACTTTTACAGACCGGAAAACCAGCTGAAATTTACCAGTATCCCAAACATATTTACACTGCCCAGATTTTAGGCAATGCGGTAGTTTTACCAAAAGCAGATGCCGAAAAAATCGGTTTAAAAACTGAAAAAGATACTGTTGTTTTTTATCCTGAATGGGCTGAAATCAGCAGTAACTGGAGCAGCAGACGTTTTGAAATAAAAGATGTGTACTATAAAGGCTTTTATGATGAACTGTTGTTAGAAAGGAATGGTGTTAACATCCGTGCCATACAGTTGAACAGGGGAGAGCATAAAAAAAACGACCACGTTCAAGTGAACATTAGTCGTTTTTTAGAGTTTTAAATGTGATTATAATTTCAGCTATTTTTGTAAAAGTTATAAGTATAATTATAACTTTTTAGTATATCAACGGATACATTATGTTTACGTCCCCTATTTTTTAATGTGGGAAAATTAGTACATAAAAAAAACAACCACTTTCAATTGAACATTAGTCGTTTTTTAGAGATTTAAAGATTTTTAATTAAGGATTATAACTTAAACTAAATTCTACCGATGTTGTAGGAAGATTGTCTGTATTAATGATTACATCGTGATTTTCAAGAATAAAGGTAAAATAAGTATTTTTGTAGTTTTTAGGTACTGGAAAGTATTCTCCCCTAGTAGGTCTTCCCACACCATTCCAAGGTTCATGTATTGATAATTCTACTCCGTTTGAAACGTATAAATTTGGAATAATGCTACTTAAGTTAACGTGATATCCAATCCCGTTAGAATTGGATAACCATTGATTAGGGCTGATAATTATTGGTCTAACAACTGTTCCACCTCCACCTACCAGAGGTTGTTCGACGCTTATATTGTACGCTTCTCCAATTCTTAGATCTCTAGGAACATTTTCATAAGCAGCAGTATACCTACTATCCTCTTCATAAGGCATTTCTACAATTTTAATATTCCTCAATCTAAAAATGTTGTCAATAATTACTTTAGGATCAACAGGTGAGGAGTCAAAAAATATTTTTAGAGCACTTCGATTTTCGAGTGGTGAAAATTTTACACTATAAGTTTTCATCTCGAAGGCAATAGCCGGATCAGCAATTAATTTAGAATACCTTCCTACGCTTTTTTCTACTGGAGAATAAGATTCTTCGCATGGATTTGAAGCAGTTGTTAGAATTTGAGGGTTGTTTTCTAACTTAAACCAGAAAACGGCATTGTAATGATCTTTGGGTACAACCCAATTATTCCAGTTATGATCATTCATTCCATATATTTCTACTAAATATGTTTTATTAGCCAGAAATGGATATTCTACTGAGACTACAGCATTGGTACGCTGCCCTGTTTCAGTATTTCCCCAAGCATATAGACTTAAATCCTTCGGTGCGTTCCATGTGTATAATGTCCCTCCAACTGTTCTTATATTGTAGCCATTAACCGCAACCGGATTAGGTCCGAATCTATTATATGTTGAGCAGCCACTATTATTAAAAAAATCAGGATTATAGGTGATTTTATTGAACTCGATAAGAACTTGAGGAAATGCTGTTTTTGAAAAAATTAGTAGAATTAACAAGGCTAAAATTTGTATTCTTTTCATCTTAATCCTTTTTATAATAAATAATTTCAGTTCTCAATCCAGATTCTTCATTGCTTATATTTTTTAAAATTAATTGGCTATTATTTAATTTTAAAATTTCATAATGTTGTAAAACGCCAAATCTTAAATATTCTAATGTAATGGATTTGTCAGATGTAATGATACTGTAATCCCAGCTTTTGTAATCTACGTTAACCTGATCAGCTGTAAATTTATAGGCAGGAATATAAAATTTAACCTTATCAGAACTATCTACCCTGGATATTTCATGATTTTTTTTGTCAATAAATGACGTTTCAATCTTTGTTGGATTCCAAGCTCCAATAAGAGCAGCTTTTTCAATTTTCTTGTCAGGTTTCTCCTGATTCAATTTTTCCTGCTTTTTGCAAGAGGTTCCAAACAGAAGGAGTGGAATTACCCACGCGATTAAGTATTTATTATTCATAGTAGTATTTTTTTCTAAATAACTACATTATTAGTAATAATACAAGGGCTATATCAAAATAAGGAATTAATGTAAAAAAAAAGGGCACTTAATATCTGTGAATATTAAATGCCCTTGTAAAGTGATATTATTTATTACGTTACATTTTCTGCAGCAACTAAAACAACTTTTATTCTAACAGGTGTTGTTGGAAGCGTTGTTCTGCTAATTGAGACTCCGCCAATATGAGCTTCATAATCCATATCACCGTATGGCAACTGATAATAATTATTATAATTTGGAGTCGCTGAGTAAATTAATATTCCTTCATCATAGAAATTAATATCATCAATTTCCGGAATATTTAAATCTAGATAATATTTTCCATTTTCAAGTACCCATTTATTTGGAGTTACATCAAACACAACTGTTCTATTTGGAGCTGTTTGTTGAACAAGTGTTTCTTTCTTGCAAGAAGCCAGACCTAGTGTGGCAATGCAAAGCATCAGGATGGTAAGTTTTTTCATTTTGATTAGTGTTATTTGTGTGTGTGATATTGGTATTACAAATCTTCTGCCAAAAAAATATTAAATCAGAATTATGGATTAATTATTGTGCAACGGATTAAATACACAACATGTTGAACCCCGATTTTTTTATGAAATGAAGATCTTTTTCCGTCTCTTACCCTGGTTAATTTTAATCGTTGCCGGGTATTTATTTATCTCCAAAAAGTTTAGTATCAATACTTCCGTTGAAAGCAAACATCAGCTTCTGGTAGAGAAAATCGAGACCATTGGCAAACTGGAGCTGGTGAGGTACCAGATTAGCGATGTGTTGGAACATAAGAATAAAACCGATTTTTTGCCTGAAGCCAGCGTTTTATTGATTGTAAAAGCTGAAGCGGTAGGTTGTATCGACCTTACGAAAATTACCCGCGAAGATATTAGCATCGATGCGGACACTGCTGTAGTAAATTTACCACAGCCCGAAATCTGCTATGTTAAAATTGACCACAAAAATTCACGCGTTTACGATACAAAGATGGCTTTCTTCCGCGAGGCCAGTTTGGTAGATGAAGCTTATAAAGCTGCTGAAAGACAGGTAACTGCCGAAGTTAAAAAATCGAGTATTTTAGCGCAGACTAAAACCAATGCCACAACTGTGCTTAAACCAATTGTTGAAGGCCTAGGATATAAAAATGTGAAGTTCACTTTTGAGTAGGGTAGAAGGTGTAAGGTTTAGGGGGGTAAGGTTCCAAGCGATCGTCAATAGATTTCGTCATCTCGACTGAAGCAAAGCGTAGTGGAGAGATCTATCTCGAGATAGATTTCTCGACTTCGTTGCACTTCGCTCGAAATGACGACAAGGGAGTAGACTTCCGAAGTTTGCCGGTGCCGGGCATGTGCATAGGAGAAACTTTGGAAGTCTTGTGGCTTCTGCGAGAAGACCCTAAAATAAATTCAGGGTGACGTAATTAAAAAATCTTCTCTATGCGGGCTAAAAATATCAACTAATAATCCGGCTTCTAAACATACCACACCATGAAAAACATTTGATGGCGCGAAGAAAACATCGCCTTCATTCAGGATTTTCTTATTATCGCCCATGCTTACTTCAAAACTTCCTTTGGCAACATAACTCATTTGCAGGTGCGGATGATTATGAATTGAACCGATGGCGTCTTTTTCAAATTCTACCTTCACCAGCATCAGATTGTCATCGTAAGTCATAATCTTGCGTTTTACGCCTGCGCCTAAATCTTCCCAATCGATATCGCTGTCGGAAATTAAAGTTTGGTTGTTGAGGTCTTTGAAGTTCATTTTTTATAAGTTCTATTATAAATAAAGCGTCATCTCGATTGAAGCAAAGCGTAATGCCCGCCTGCATCGGGCAGGGAGAGATCTGTCTCGAGATGGATTTCTCGGCTTCGTTGCACTCCGCTCGAAATGACGGCTGGGCTTGATGTTCTTTGCGTCCTTTGCAGTTCAATGCTAAACCAAATATTCAAACAGCGTCTGATCCTGGTTCAGTTCGATAATTTCGAATTTAAAATCTTTCATACGCTGCAACAAGCTGGCATAATCATTTTTGTTAGAAAGTTCGATGCCAACCAGTGCCGGACCGTTTTCCTTATTCGTTTTTTTAATAAACTCGAAACGGGTAATGTCATCCTGCGGACCTAAAACCTCGTTTACAAATAATTTTAAAGCACCCGGTCTTTGCGGGAAACGAACAATGAAATAATGTTTCAGTCCTTCGAAAAGTAAAGATTTCTCTTTAATCTCCTGCATGCGCTCTATATCGTTGTTTCCGCCGCTAACAATACAAACCACCGTTTTGCCTGCAATCTGGTCTCTAAGTTGATCTAATGCAGCCACAGAGAGTGCTCCGGCAGGTTCAACCACAATAGCGTCTTCATTATAAAGCTTTAATATCGTGGTGCAGATTTTTCCTTCAGGAATCAAATGCATCTGATCGAGAAGTTCCTTACAATATTCGTAAGTAATGTGGCCGATGCGTTTAACCGCTGCACCATCCACAAAACGGTCTATCTCGTCTAATGTATATGGTCCGCCATGTTCCATCGCCGTAACCATCGATGGTGCGCCCAAAGGCTCAACACCAACCAGTTTTACATCAGGTTTAACGGTTTTCATATAAGCACTCACACCCGAGGCTAAACCTCCTCCGCCAACAGGCATCACCACGATGTCTAAATCAGGCAGATCTTCATAAATTTCAACACCAACCGTGGCCTGTCCTTCAATTACCTTTTCATCATCAAAAGGAGGAATAAAAGTAGCCGATTTTTCTGCACTGTAAGCAAGGGCTTCTTTCAAACAATCGTCGAAAGTATCGCCAACCAAAACCACTTCCACACTGTCGCCACCAAACATGTAGGTTTGTTTAACCTTTTGTTTAGGCGTAATTTCTGGCATAAAAATAACCCCTTTAATACCCAGTTTTTTGCATGAATAGGCTACACCCTGCGCATGGTTACCCGCACTTGCACAAACTACACCATTAGTCAAAGCATCCTGCGGTAAGGTGCTGATTTTATTGTAAGCACCACGCAATTTATAAGAGCGTACAATCTGCAGATCTTCTCTTTTTAGATAAATATTGGCATTATAATGAGCAGAAAGTCCGGCGTTAAACTCTAAAGGTGTACGTTTTACCACGCCCTTTAATCGTTGATGTGCAGATTGAAAATCTAGCGTATTTGGTGTTGTTGTGTTCATAGTTTAGTATCAAGATGTGAGATAAGAGTATCAAAACTTAAATCTCGCTTGTGTTTTTGTAAAGCAGGGTTCGGTATTTTATCGATTGCAGCAGTCCTGCTATTCGTTCCAATCTTTTTAAAACAGCTGCCTTCTGAAGAACGAAGAACCTTTTTCATCGGTTGTAGATGCTTCGTGCCTCAGCATGACATTGTATCCAAGGTGGCTGCAATTAAAAAGTATTTCCACTGCTATCAGGTTTAGGAAAGTAAAGTTGGTGCGTTAAATAAAAACGCCACCCGCTTAACTCCAAACCCTCAGCATTTATGCTAAATGCAGCGCAACCAATTGATTTAAATCGTGGTCGTTAATGCCCTGTTTGCTATCGGCCAAAACCAAAAACTGTTTGTACACAATATCCAGGTGGTCTTTTTCTAATTTATGGCCTAAACGGTCTAAATGGTGTTTTAAAGCATGGCGACCGCTTCTTGCCGTTAATACAATGGTTGCATCAGGGAAACCAACATCTTCCGGTTTAATAATTTCGTAATTTTCGCGGTTTTTTAAGAAACCATCCTGGTGGATACCGGAGCTATGTGAAAATGCATTTCCACCCACAATTGCTTTGTTCGGTTGTACCGGCATATTCATCTGGTTACGCACCATGTGGCTCATTTCGTAGAAACGGGTCGCATCAATCTGGGTATTTAAGCCCAAAACCTTATGCGTTTTCAAAATCATGACGACTTCTTCCATTGATGTATTGCCTGCACGCTCTCCGATACCGTTAATGGTACATTCTACCTGACGGGCACCATTTTGTAAGCCGGCGATAGAATTCGCTGTAGCCAGGCCCAAATCATTGTGGCAATGCACAGAGATAATGGCATTATCGATATTTTTTACATTTTCTTTCAAAAAAAGGATTTTCGAACCGTATTGGTCTGGCAAGCAATAGCCGTTGGTATCCGGAATGTTTACCACAGTTGCCCCGGCAGCAATTACGGCCTCAACCATTTTGGCTAAAAATTCAATATCGGCACGGCCGGCATCTTCAGCATAAAATTCGATATCCTCAACATATTTTTTGGCATATTTCACTGCATCAACAGCGCGCTCTAAAATATCTTCGCGGGTACTGTTAAATTTATGTTTAATGTGGAAATCGGATGCGCCGATACCCGTATGGATACGTGGTCTTTTTGCATAACGCAAAGCATCAGCAGCAACATCGATATCATTTTTGTTTGCACGGGTTAAAGCGCAGATAATCGGGTTAGTTACCGCTTTCGATAATTCGATTACGCTGTTAAAATCCCCAGGACTGGATACCGGGAAACCAGCTTCAATTACATCTACACCTAAAAGCTCGAGTGATTTTGCGATTTCTACTTTCTGGTTTGTATCTAACTGGCAGCCTGGTACCTGCTCGCCATCACGCAATGTGGTGTCGAAAATATAAACTTTGTTTGGGTCGTGAATCATAATCTTAAGTTTAGGATGTGATTAATTTTTGGGATAAGAATTTAATTACCAATTTGCCCATTTCGGCTGTGCCTAAAACTTTGAAACGGTTTGTGCTTTGGTCGGCGATATCATGTGTTCTAAAGCCGTCTTTCAACACCTGGTCGATGGTATCGACTAATAGTTTGGCTTCTTCTTTTAATCCGAAACCAATTTCTAACATTAATGCTGCCGATAGGATAGAAGCCAACGGGTTAGCCAAATCTTTACCTGCAATATCGTGTGCCGAACCGTGGATTGGCTCAAAGAAACCGGTACTTTCGCCAACAGATGCCGAAGCGAGCATACCCATTGAACCTGCAATCTGTGAAGCTTCGTCGGTTAAAATATCACCAAATAAATTGGCGGTTAACACCACGTCGAATTTTTTAGGGTTTTTGATCAGTTGCATCGCTGCATTATCGATAAACATGTGTTCGGTTTCTACATCAGGGTATTGTTTTGCAATTTCCTGAACAGTTTCGCGCCATAGGCGGGAACTCTCTAAAACATTTGCTTTATCTACTGAACATAGTCTTTTATTACGTTGTTGTGCGGCCTGGTAAGCTTTATGTGCAATACGTTCTACTTCGTAACGGTGGTAAATCATCAGATCAGAAGCAGTGTTTCTGTCTTCAGAGCGTGTTTTTTCGCCAAAGTACACATCACCGGTTAGTTCGCGGAAGAAAAGAATATCTGTCCCCCTTAAAATTTCCGGTTTAATACTCGATGCCTGAAGAAGTTCATCAAATAGTAATATCGGGCGGAGATTGGCAAATAAGCCAAGTTCTTTACGGATTTTTAAAAGGCCTTGTTCTGGTCTGACTTTTAAACTTGGATCATTATCATATTTGGCATGGCCAATTGCTCCAAAAAGGATCGCATCACTTTGTCTTGCTTTTTCTAAAGTTTCGTCTGGCAAAGGTTCGCCGGTAACTTCAATTGCCGCATGGCCCATCAGGGCTTCGTCAAATGTAAATTCGTGGCCAAAAATCTCGGCAATTTTTTCTAATGCTGCTTTTCCCCAGGTAGTAACTTCGGGACCAATACCGTCTCCAGGTATTACTAAAATGTTCTTCTTCATTGTACTAAACGTTTTCTAGTATAGTTTCGACGACTTTTACTTCGCCTTTTTCTAACAATATTCTTTTTTCTATGCAGGTTGGCAGCTGCGATTCAAAATGGCCAACATAAATCAGGGTCATCCCGTTGCTGCACAGTTCGTCAACCAGTTGGTTAAAGTGCTGCGTTTGCTGGCGGTCTAAGCCCTGGCAAGGTTCATCCAGAATTAACAATTCAGGATTTTTTATAATCGTCCGCGCTAACAATACCAATCGTTGTTTACCGAGAGGGAGTGCGGTTAATAATTCATTTTTATTTTCAGTCAGGCCAAAGTATTCCACTAATTCATCCACCTGCGTACTTTTGGTATAGGGCAACTGCTGGAACAAACCTACAGTATCGTAAAAACCGGAAGCTATACTTTGCCAAACGGTTGCTGTTGGATCGAAATACCAGTGGAATTCGGGCGATATTAAGCCGATATGCTGTTTAATGTCCCAAATGCTTTCGCCGCTTCCACGCCTGTTGCCGAACAAATAAAGTTCGTTGGCATAAGATTGCGGGTGATCGCCATTTACCAGGCTTAACAGGGTAGATTTTCCTGATCCGTTATGGCCTTGTAAAAGCCATTTTTCTCCTGCTTTAACTTCCCAGTTGATATTTTTGAGCACTTGTTTTTCGCCATAGCTAATGTTTACATTAACCATTTTTACAATATCCTGAGCGCTGTAAACAGGCGATTCTTTTAAGAAAGCCGGAATTTCTCTCCAATGGATTTCAGTCGATACACTTTGTAAAGCATCAACTTTAACCAATTGTCCGTCTTTTATTTCGGCAAATGAATTGATTGAATTTGGCAATTCGCTGTCATTACAAATCAGGATCAATTGCACCCCATCTTCAGCCGCCTGATCCAATAAAATGTTCAGGTTTTTACGCGAAGCGGCATCTAAACCAGTATAAGGCTGATCGATAATTAATAATTGTGGTTTTAACCACAAAGCTTTAACCAGTTGCAGTTTTTTATGTTCGCCACTGGATAGTTCGATTAATTGTGAACTGGCGAATGTTGCAAATCCTAATGCCTCTAAAATGGGTTCTACCTGATCGAAATGAAGTCCTTTTTCTTTGCCATAGGAAACCAATTCGGCATGAACGGTTAACGTTTCTTTGGCCTGCTGACTGGTGTAACGTTGCTGGTAATAAAAATTGGCAACACCCTCTAAATTTTTGAACTGGTACCAGCTTTCTACGTAAAGAACTTCTTTTGGGAGTTTACTCGAGTCATCGAAATTGAGCTCAACACTTCCCTGAAATGAAACTAAACCTGCAATCGCTTTTGCCAAGGAGGTTTTTCCCGTTCCGCTTTTTCCACCGATTACATAATTCTCGGTAATATTCATTTCCCAATACAAATCCTTTAGCACCACTTTGTTGTGATAACTTAAGTTTAAATCCTGTATGTGAAGGAATGGTTTAAACATTATTTTTCTCCTTTCGGGATGATTATGCTGATTTTACTTTGTCTTTCTGCTTTAGTCTTCTACCTTTTTAAAGGTTTTTACCCTCTGGCTCCTTCAAATTCTTCGATTAATTGTTTTTGGTTTAAGATGAAATCAATATCATCATAACCATTAATCAGGCATGATTTTTTGTAAGGATTAATCTCGAAAGATTCCTGAGCTCCGGTTTCTATAATGGTTATGGTTTGATTTTCAAGATCAACTTCTAACGCTGATTTTGCATTGTGATCAACCGCTTTGAAAATTTGCGCCAAAAACTCTTCACTCACCTGAATAGGCAATAAACCATTGTTTAAGGCATTTCCTTTAAAGATATCGGCAAAGAAACTGCTGATTACGGCATCAAAACCGGCATCCTGAATGGCCCATGCGGCATGCTCGCGACTACTGCCACAACCAAAGTTTTTTCCTGCAACTAGAACCTGACCACTGTAGGTTGGATTGTTCATTACAAATTCTGGCTTTGGTGTATTATCACCATTATAACGCCAATCGCGGAACAAATTTTCGCCAAAACCTTCGCGGGTGGTCGCTTTTAGAAACCGCGCAGGGATAATCTGGTCGGTATCGATGTTCTCTATGTTTAAAGGCACTACTGCCGATGTTAATTTTGTGAATTTTTTCATTTTTTAATGATGATTACACAGATTAAATGATTTCACCGATTGAGGGGCGATTTCATTGATTTAATATTTATAATAACCTTCAGTCTTCTACTCTGGTAAAGTGTTCAACTGTTGGAAAAGGATCATAAAAGTGATGTAATAACTTTTTCCAATCCTGGTATGCTGCTGATCCTCGGAAACCTTTGGTATGTGCCTCCAGTGTTTTCCAGTTTACCAGCAGGATATACTTATTTTCTACCTCTATACATTTTTGAAGCTGATGCGAAATGTAACCTTCCATTGTGGAAATGATTTTTTGCGCTTCGTTAAAAGCTTTCTCAAAATCGGCCGATAATCCGGCTTTTACATTTAGTATTGCAACTTCTAAAATCATAATTTTTCAAAATTGTCATTCTGAGGAACGAAGAATCTTTAATTTTTTTGGGCAGGTTTTTCATCGCCTGCAGATGCTTCCTTCGTCAGAATGACAGTTATTTTAAACCTTCTCCAACAAATCCCTTACATCGGTAATTTTTCCGGTTACAGCTGCTGCTGCGGCAGTAAGCGGACTGGCCAATAAGGTACGTGCATTTTGTCCCTGTCTGCCTTCGAAGTTTCTGTTCGATGTAGATACACAATATTTACCTGCAGGGATTTTATCCTCGTTCATGCCTAAACAAGCACTGCAACCTGGCTCGCGTAACTGGAAACCAGCGGCTTCGAAAATTTTATCCAAACCTTCGTTTTTAGCCTGTTGTTCTACCTGTTTCGATCCCGGAACAATCCAAACGGTAACATTATCTGCTTTGCGTTTATCTTTAACAAAATCGGCAACTTCGCGTAAATCTTCAATGCGTGAGTTGGTACAGCTTCCGATGAACACATAATCAACCGGTTTTCCGATCAAAGATGAATCGTCATCAAAGCCCATATAATCTAAAGCTTTCTGGTACGAAAGTTTTTCTTTTTCTGGTTGTGCAGCTGTTGCCGGAATATGTTCCTGAATACCCATACCCATTCCAGGGTTTGTACCATAGGTAATCATTGGAGCGATATCTGCAGCATCGAAAGTTAATATGCTGTCGAATTTGGCATCAGCATCACTATATAAAGTTTTCCAGTAGGCAAGGGCTTTATCCCATTCTTCGCCGGCAGGCGCAAATTCTCTTCCTTTAATGTAATCGAAGGTGGTTTGGTCTGGTGCAATTAAGCCACCACGCGCACCCATTTCGATACTCATGTTACAGATCGTCATACGGGCTTCCATACTCAAAGCTTCGATTGCCGAGCCTGCATATTCGATGAAATAACCGGTACCGCCAGCGGCAGAAATCTGTGCAATAATGTATAAGATAATGTCTTTTGCACCAACACCTTGTCCAAGTTCGCCGTTTACCTCAATTTTCATGGTTTTAGGTTTCGATTGCAATAAACACTGTGTTGCAAAAACCTGCTCAACCTGAGAGGTACCGATACCAAATGCGATGGCGCCGAAAGCACCGTGAGTAGAGGTATGACTATCGCCACATACCATCGTTTTTCCTGGCAGGGTAATACCCAGCTCCGGGCCGATAACGTGTACAATCCCTTGAAAAGGATGGCCTAAACCGTAAAGTTCTATGCCGAATTCTGCACAGTTTTTGGTGAGCATATCAACCTGATAGCGCGAAAGCTCTTCTTTAATCGGCAACAACTGGTTTAGGGTTGGCACATTGTGATCGGCTGTGGCTACAGTCTGCTTTGGACGGAAAACAGGTAAGCCTCTTTTGCGCAAACCATCAAAAGCCTGCGGAGAGGTTACCTCGTGTATTAAGTGTGTATCAATGTATAAAATATCAGGAAATCCTTCTTCACTTTTTACAACGTGAGCATCCCAAATTTTTTCTACTAATGTTTTTGACATTTTGACCCCCTGGCCCCCTTTAAGGGGGAAGTTAAGTTTGTAATTATTATTTTTATAAGACCTGTCCAAAGTCCCCTCTCATTTTAGGAGAGAGGAATTAGGGTGAGGTTATGCTGTTTTAATCGCCTTCATCGCGGTCATTGCCTTACGCAATGTAGCGCCGATTTGCTCTACTTCGTGTGAACGGATCGCTTCGTTAATATCGATTAATTTTCTGTTGTCAACCGCACCATCTTTACCTTCGTTAAAGTTTTTACCAACTAAATCGGTATCTACTTTCTTCATAAAATCGCCCAAAAGCGGTTTACATGCCTGATCGAATAAATAACAACCATATTCTGCAGTATCAGAAATCACGCGGTTCATTTCGAATAATTTTTTACGTGCAATGGTATTGGCAATAAGTGGTGTTTCGTGTAGCGACTCATAATAGGCCGACTCTGGTTTGATACCTGCCTGTACCATGGTTTCGAAAGCCAATTCAACACCGGCACGAACAAAAGCAACCATTAAGGTATAATTGTCGAAATATTCCTGCTCACCGATTTTTACATCACCAGCAGGTGTTTTTTCGAAAGCAGTTTCGCCAGTTTCGGCTCTCCATTTTAACAGGTTTTTATCTCCATTTGCCCAGTCTTCCATCATGGTACGGCTAAATTCGCCACTCATAATGTCATCCTGGTGTTTCTGGAATAATGGGCGCATAATATCTTTCAGTTCTTCTGAAATTTCGAAAGCTTTGATTTTAGCCACGTTGCTTAATCTGTCCATCATCGCAGTAATACCACCTTGTTTTAAGGCTTCGGTAATTACCTCAACACCGTATTGAACCAATTTAGAAGCATAACCGGCATCAATTCCTTTTTCTACCATTTTATCGAATGACAGGATAGAACCCGTTTGCAATAAACCACAAAGGATGGTTTGCTCGCCCATTAAATCAGATTTTACTTCGGCTACGAAAGAAGATTTTAATACACCTGCCCTGTGGCCACCAGTACCTACGCAATAAGCTTTAGCCTGGGCCAAGCCTTTGCCCTGAGGATCGTTTTCAGGATGAACAGCAATTAAGGTAGGAACACCAAAACCACGAACATATTCTGCTCTAACCTCGCTACCCGGGCATTTAGGCGCAACCATAATCACGGTTAAATCTTTACGGATCTGCATACCTTCTTCTACGATATTGAAACCGTGAGAATATAATAAAGTAGCACCTTCTTTCATCAAAGGCATAATTGCATTTACAACAGCGGTATGTTGTTTATCTGGAGTAAGGTTAATTACCACATCTGCATTTGGTATCAGTTCTTCATAGGTACCAACTGTGAAATTGTTTTCAGTTGCATTTTTCCACGAATCGCGTTTGCCTTCAATTGCTTCCTTACGTAAAGTGTAGCTTACATCTAAACCACTATCTCTTAAATTTAAACCCTGGTTTAAGCCTTGTGCACCACAACCTACAATTACCAGTTTTTTGCCTTTTAATGCGCTAACGCCGTCTAAAAATTCAGCACTATCCATGAAGTCGCAAACACCTAATTGGTTTAATTTTTCTCTAAGAGGTAATGTGTTAAAATAATTTGCCATTGTTTTTTATTGGTTAATTTCTAGTTTAATTATCAATTATATTTTGTTATTTCATTCGGGTTGATTGCACAGATGGTTTGATTACACAGATTTTTCATCCATTTTCCATCAGACATCTTCCATTTATTACATATACTTTTTCAGTGCCGATGCGTAACCATAATGTACGTTATCATGACCAATGGTTGTGATCAGAATTTCTTCTATGCTATTCATCTGTACGCCATAGGTAGCTGTTGTGAAAGGAGTGATGCCAAAAAATTTTCCATTTGCATAATCTGCTTTTATTTTTTCAATGCTTTCTAAAGTAATGGTTTTCAATTCTGCTACTTCTTCTTCAGTTACTATATAAGATGGCTTGGTATCCTTTTTATAATACTCGTTAAATTTTACCGAAGCAGCATCTTCCAAAATACCTGTACGCACATAACAAAGTGTTTGTGTACTCACTACAATGTGCCCGAAATTCCAGATGATGTTATTGTTATAACCATCAGGTATTTTATTCAGCTCTTCGATGGTTAAACCATCAATTAACCGGATAAAGGCCTTGCGTGAGTTTATTATAAAATCAAATACTTCGTTCATCTCGTTTTCTATCTTAATTAATGTTTTCGCTTTGGTCTTTATTCTTTAAGCTTTCATCCTCACTTAGCAACTCGTTAAAGGTGATCTTGTTAAAAAACGGATCGTTTACAGTTACAGCCCAGGTTCCGTAAAAAGTTTTTTCTAAACCTGGTCTGTTGTATTTGTACTTTTTATCAATAAGTTCCTTATGAAACTCCTTTAAACCTGTACAATCAATATGAACATGTGCACCGGGAGAACAATCGCCATGGTGCTCGCTTAAATGCAACTCAATTCCGCCGAGCGAAATCTGTAAATAAACCGGGGTGTTTTCTTCAAAAGTATGTTCCCAGTCTATTTTAAAACCCAGCCAGTTTACATAAAACTCGATTGCTTTATCGTAATCGAATATTCTTAAAATTGGTCGTACATTATTACATTTCATATTCCGTTTTTTAACCGCAAAGGCGCTAGCTTTAGTCTTTAGCCTTTTAGCTTTGCGCTTACATCGTGAAAATCTTTTCTCCTTTTTCTAAAAATTCGTTTTCTACCAATTCTTCTCCAGGTTCGATAGCTTCGAATTCTTTTAACTTTTCGTGGAAACCAGCACTATCTTTAATAATGGCCACCCTTGCAGAACGCACAAATTCAATAAGTTCGTAGGGTTCTAAAGCTTTTACTAATGCATCGGTCTCTTCGCGGTGACCGGTTACTGCAAAAACAGTATAATCTTTACGAATTACTACTGCACTTGCACCATATTGACGTAATAAACGCTCAACAGTTACTTTTTCTGCAATTTCATCTGTAGAAACTTTATAAAGTGCCAGTTCCTGCCAGATAATTTCTTCGTTGGTGTTGAAATAAACTTTTAATACCTCAATTTGCTTTTCAATCTGACGTGCAAGTTTTCTTACCACTTCGTAACCTTCCTGGATTACGATATTGAAACGGTGAATCCCGTCAATTTCTGATGGAGAGGTATTCAAACTTTCGATATTGATTTTTCTTTTCGAGAAAATAATCGCAATCCTGTTTAATAAACCGATGCGGTTTTCGGCATAAACCGTAATGGTGTATTCCTGTTTTCCGTCTAAATCGGCTTTATCTATTTTATGTTCTAATGTATTTTCAGTACTCATGATAATTTCTTTTTTACGTATTCGTCATTTCGACTTTGTGGAGAAATCTACTGTTAAAGAAAGATCTCTCCGTTTCGCTGCGCTACAGTCGAGATGACGATACGCTAGCTTTTACCTTCCTTTACTTCAACCTGATTTCGCTTACACTCATTCCTTGTGGAACCATTGGGAAAACGTTGTTTTCTCTTCCAACCATTACCTCTAATAAGTAAGAGCCTTCGTGGTTGATCATGGTTTCTAAAGCCTGCCTTAAATTTGCACGCTCGTCTACTTTGCTTGCTTCGATGTAGTAAGATTTGGCTAAAGCCACAAAATCAGGACTGGTGATGTTTACAAAAGAATAGCGCTTATCATGGAATAGCTGTTGCCATTGACGAACCATACCCAAGAAACGGTTGTTGAGGATCATGATTTTAACAGCTGCACCAAACTGCATGATGGTACCTAATTCCTGGGGCGTCATCTGGAAACCACCATCACCAATAATGGCAATAACCGTTTTATCAGGTGCACCATATTTAGCGCCAATAGCAGCCGGTAAACCGAAGCCCATGGTACCCAAACCACCAGAAGTGATGTTGCTACGGGTATTGTTGAATTTTGCGTAACGGCAGGCCACCATCTGGTGCTGACCAACGTCGGTAACAATTACGGCATCGCCACCGCAAATTTCGTTGATGTTGCGCAATACTTCACCCATGGTCATTTCATCACCTGTTGGGTAAAGTTCAGGCGTAATAACCTGATCAATTTCCTCCTGGTTATACTGTCTGAATTTAGCTAACCAATCTTCGTGTTTATTTTCGTTAACTAAATTGGTTAACAGGGGTAATGTTTCTTTACAATCGCCCCAAACACCTACTTCTGCTTTAACATTTTTATCAATTTCTGCAGGATCGATATCCAAATGCACAACTTTAGCTTGTTTTGCATATTTATCTAAACGGCCGGTTACGCGGTCGTCAAAACGCATACCGATGGCAATAATTACATCAGCCTCATTGGTTAACACATTTGGCCCATAATTACCATGCATGCCCAACATACCTACGTTTAAAGGGTGTGAAGTTGGAATAGCACCTTCGCCCATAATGGTCCAGGCTGCTGGAATTCCGGTTTTATTGATAAAAGCTTTAAATTCTTCTTCAGCTTTGCCTAAAACAACGCCTTGTCCAAACAAAATGAATGGTTTTTTAGCTGAATTAATTAATTCAGCCGCCTGCTCAATATATTCGATTCTAACTTTTGGTTTCGGACGGTAACTGCGGATGTGGTTGCATTTTACATATTCAGGAAATTCCTCTAACTGTAATTGTGCATTTTTGGTAATGTCGATTAAAACAGGTCCTGGCCTTCCGCTTTTAGCAATGTAAAAAGCTTTAGCCAATACTTCCTGGATTTCTTTGGCATCAGTAACCTGGTAGTTCCATTTGGTAACCGGTGTGGTAATGTTGATTACATCGGTTTCCTGAAAAGCATCAGTACCTAATAAATGTGCAAAAACCTGTCCGGTGATACAAACTAAAGGCGTGCTATCAATCTGAGCATCAGCTAAACCGGTAACCAGGTTGGTTGCACCTGGTCCGCTGGTTGCGAATACAACACCCACTTCGCCGCTGGCCCTTGCAAAACCCTGAGCTGCATGGATACCACCTTGTTCATGGCGGACTAATATATGTTCTAATTTATCGGCATAATCGTAAAGGGCATCATAAATAGGCATGATTGCTCCACCCGGATAACCGAAAATGGTGGTTACACCTTCTTCAATTAATCCATTCAACAAAACCTGCGAGCCTGTTCCTTTAAAGGTTTTTGAGGTTTCTGCTTTCGCCTCGGTTTGTTGTATTGTTTCTTGTGCAGTTTCCATAGTTATGTTTTTGCGGTTCTATTATTCTTTAATTTTAAACCCAATTCTTTCTCTGTCATTCCACTTTATCTGAGCAATTTTCTCGTCGATTAAATTTTCCATTGCATCGTAAAGTTCGTTTAGCTGAATGTCGTGCTCACCAATCCGTTCTTTAATTTCTGTTAACTGTTCGTTAATGTTGCCTTGTTTCAGCAAAATTTTGCGGACATCAACAAAGGCCCTCATAATGGCAATGTTCATGTTAATGGCTTTGTCGCTATTTACAACACCGCTTAACATGGCTACCCCTTGCTCTGTAAAAGCGTATGGCAACTTTCTGGTGCCGCCCCAACTTGAAGTCACAAATTGTGACTTCAAGTTGGGTTGATCTTTTATCACAATTTGTGATGCACCCTGGTTAATTGCTTCTGTTTGAAATTTTACATTTTCAAACTCTGCCAGAGTCAACTGGAACATAAAATCATCAGGGAAACGCTTTATATTACGTTTTACCGCCTGATTTAATACTCTTGTCTCCACTTCGTACAGTAATGCCAGATCGAAATCCAACATTACTCTTTCTCCCCGGATTTCATAAATCCTGTTCTGAATACTTTTAATTATTTGCATAATCTGTTTTTTTAATCAATTAATCCCGGGGATGATTTTTTGATTTTAGTATTCGTCGGTTACGCAGCCACTAGCTGCATCCGACACTGTTTTAGCGTACTTATATAAAACACCTTTTGTTACTTTTAATGCTGGCTGAACATAGTTTTTTCTACGCTCGGCGATCACTTCGTCGCTAACCTTTAAATTAATGGTATTATTTACTGCATCAATTTCAATGAGGTCGTCATCTTGCACTAATCCAATTAAGCCACCTTTGTAGGCCTCCGGAGTAATGTGGCCAACCACAAAGCCATGTGTACCGCCCGAAAAGCGACCATCGGTAATTAATGCAATTGATTTACCTAAACCGGCACCGATAATCAGCGAGGTTGGCTTTAACATTTCAGGCATACCAGGTGCGCCTACAGGCCCCTCATTTTTAATTACGACAACATCACCTGGTTTAATTCTCCCAGAGGAAATTCCGGCAACTAAATCACGTTCGCCATCAAATACACGAGCAGGACCTTCGAATCTTTCACCTTCTTTACCTGATATTTTGGCTACAGAACCTTTTTCGGCTAAATTGCCATAAAGGATTTGTAAATGACCGGTTGCCTTGATAGGCTCGCTTAATTTTTGAACGATTTTCTGATCGTAATCCATAATCGATTTTACATCAGCCAAATTCTCAGCTACGGTTTTTCCGGTTACGGTTAAGCAATCGCCATGCAATAAACCTTCATTTAATAAATATTTTAATACTGCAGGGATACCACCATATTGATGTAAATCCTGCATTAAGTATTTCCCGCTTGGTTTAAAATCGGCAAGTACCGGTGTTACATCACTCATTTTCTGGAAATCATCCTGCGTAATTTCTACACCGATGGCTTTTCCCATGGCAATAAAGTGCAAAACAGCATTTGTACTACCACCTAATATAATGATTGAACGGATTGCATTTTCGAATGCTTTTCTCGTCATGATATCAGATGGTTTAATATCTTTTTCCAGTAAAACTTTAATGTATTTACCCGCATCCAGACATTCCTGTTTTTTCTCGGGGCTTACTGCAGGGTTTGAAGAAGAATAAGGTAAACTCATTCCTAAAGCCTCAATAGCCGAAGCCATTGTGTTTGCGGTGTACATTCCACCACAGGCACCGGCACCAGGACAGGTATGTTTAATGATGCCCTGATAATCTTCCTCAGAAAGGTTACCACAGATTTTTTGTCCCAAAGCTTCGAAAGCCGAAACAATATTCAATTCTTCACCTTTATAATGGCCGGGAGCAATTGTACCACCATAAACCATAATAGAAGGGCGATCTAAACGGGCCATGGCCATGATGGCGCCCGGCATATTTTTATCACAACCAGGAATAGAGATAATTCCATCATAATATTGTCCACCACAAATGGTTTCGATGCTATCTGCAATTACATCGCGGCTTACAAGCGAGTAACGCATCCCGTCGGTACCATTACTCATTCCATCGCTCACGCCAATGGTATTAAAAACCAAGCCGACTAAATCATTTTTCCAGACCCCCGCTTTGACGTCTTTTGCAAGGTCGTTTAAGTGCATGTTGCAGGTGTTACCATCGTAGCCCATGCTTGCAATACCCACCTGTGCCTTCGCCATATCAGCATCGGTTAAACCAATTCCATAAAGCATAGCCTGTGCTGCCGGTTGTGTTGGATCTTGTGTAAATGTTTTACTGTACTTGTTTAATTCGCTCATTGTTTAAAATGTATATTCTGGTTCTGTTAGTTGTAAATATTTTGAGGCAAAAAAAAACCGCCTCGTTTCGGAGGCGGTTTCGATAGGGTATATTTTATATTATACGCAACGATTTCCACCTCTCTTTTGAGAAATGACAATAATTAAGTTGCTAATAATGTTTGTGTTTATATTCATGTCTTCGACTGAATCACAAACATACTAACTTATTAAAAACTGCAAAGAACTATTTTATTATTTCTCTATTTTTTTACTCCGACTACAATCCCTGTAGCCCAAACCTGTTTGGTAAGGTGCAGATCATCCCGGGATTCTAAATCTTTAATCAGCTTAATTGCTTTTTCCTGATGTCCTTCAGGCCAGTTTTGCTGAGGCAACATATCATCAATTATATAAAGACCACCTTTGTTCAGCATGGCAATGGCTTGGTCCAAAAGCAAATATTTTCCATGCCAGGTATCGGCAAATATGTAATCAAATTTTTTGTCTTTATTCTTTTCAATCCACTCGGCACCATCGGTATCAACTAAAGTTAAACGATCATCATTGCCAAGAAAATCTTTCGCAATCGCTAAAAATTTAGCGTCGTTATCTATAGAAGTCAATTTACTGCCCTGGTCGAGGCCATCCAGTATCCACGAAGTAGATAAACCTGTTCCTGTGCCAAGCTCTAAAAATCTGCCCGAAGGTTTAGATGCAGCAAGCGTTTTAAGCAAAGAGCAGGTTAACACATCCGAAGCCATATCAAATCCCGAAGCCTTAGTAGCCGCATTGATCTGCTGGTAAGCTTTAGGGTAATTTTGATTGATTTCTTCAGTCATTGGTTTGGTTTTATTGTTGACTTTTTTATTCGTTTCTCTACTTCGGACTCCTGACTTACCGAGTTCGGACTATATTATCACCTCGTAATTCACTTTTTCCAGCACCAGGTTTTTATAGGCCCGTTGTATGGTATAGCCAATTGATTCTCTCCACAAAGGGCGAAAAACAATATCGTCAATTGAGGCAATGCCTGCTATTTCGGTTGCTGTTCCGCATAAGAAAGCACTATCGGCCTTTTTTAAATCCTCAACAGTTAATTTTTTCTCAATGCACTCAATATCCAATACATTACAAAGTTCTTTAACGGTTGCACGTGTAATGCCTGGTAAAATGTTTCCTAGTGAAGGCGTATATAACTTACCATCTTTTTCGAGGAAGATATTTGCTCCCGATGCCTCTGCTACAAAACCATGCATATCCAAAAGCAAAGCTTCGTCGTAACCTTTAATATTTGCTGCTGTGGTTGCTAAAATGGAGTTGACATAATTTCCGCTCAACTTTGCTTCCATTGGAGTTGATTTAGGATTTGGCCTTTCGTAATCCGAAATGGTTAATTTTAATAATTTGTTGCCCGAATAAGCATCCCATTCCCAGGCACAGATTAATATGGAAACCCCGTTTGGCTCATTCAGCTTCATGTTTGGGTGGCAAAATACCAGCGGACGGATATAAGCATCTTTCAGTTTGTTTAACTGAAGCAATTTATAGGTTGCAGCAATTAGTTCCTGTTTATCCCATGGAAAAGGAATGTTTGCCAACTGGCATGAACGCTCTAAACGATCGAAATGGGCAGCAGCTTTAAAAATGCGGTTACCATTGTGCGTTTTATAGGCTCTGATACCTTCGAAAGCAGCATAACCGTAGTGCAGCGATTGCCCGTAAAGATCAGTGTTGCTATTTACAGCTTTCTCAAACTTTCCATCAAGGTAAATAATCGTATTAGAATTATAGTATTTCATAATACTGTGTTTTGTTATTTAAAAAAAGCGTCCCGTTTGTATCGGGACGCTTTAGGTATATTTAGTTTTTTTAAATCTATTTAAAAGCTGCCCATTTTCTTACTCCATAAAATATTTAAGAGTAGGAGGTTAAGTAAAATGACTGGTAACAACACAATATACCTGGCTGCATTTGCAGTTGTATAGGTAGTAAATGTGTTATTTTGAGTTGTCATTCTTATCTTATTGTTTATAAAACCAATTTAGTTTTTGGTTCATTAATATGCAAGAGAAATCATAAAAAAGTTAAATCGGAACATTATTCTTTTATTTGTATTTAAAACAGAATTTTATTCTTAATAGGAGTTTGGTTAGTTATTTAATGCCGGCAGCTGTAGACTAAATATCAAAACGGTATATGGTATGTTTGTTATGCTTGCATTGTAAATTTTCTGTTTTTCTGCCTAAAATGGGTAAAAGTGCTCAGAAAATTGAAAATTTGGTTGGTAAAATTGAAGAAATTATTATTGACTTTAAGTGAGAAATCAATACATACTTATATCAGTTTTGTTGCTTATTGGAAATAGTTATGTAATTTGATTCTATAAAACCTACCTATGATAAAAAATAATTTATTTGTGATGTTGTTGATCCTATTGTGTGCTGCTTGTTCTTCACCAGATTCAACGCTTAAGCTTAAAGCTGGCAACCATACAGTTTTGACTTCAGATAGTATAAAATTATCGGTTAAAGTAGCTGGTAAGGGACCTGTTTGTATCTATCTGCATGGCGGGCCTGGTCAGGATTTCCTTTCCTTTGAAAAGATGGGTGGTGCAAATCTGGAGAAATGCCTAACTATGGTTTATTTCGATCAAAGAGGATCAGGGCATTCGCAAAATGCGGGTAACTATAGTTTAAATCGGGTTGTGCAAGATATTGAAGAGCTGCGGTTAAAATTGGGTGTAGAAAAAGTGTATTTACTCAGCCATTCATTTGGTGGGGTTCTGGCGATTAATTATGCGTTAAAATATCCTGAACACTTAACTGGTATCATCATGGCCAATACAATTGCCCATTTTATGAATTCAAATCAGATGCAGGAACAAATTGAATATGGGTACGGGCTATTAAAAAGGGATACCACTATAAATGAAACGAATTTTAAAAAATTAATGAGTAGCGCGGCTTTAGTCCGAAAAAAGTTAAGTGCAGCTCATCTTGGGTATAAATACATTGCCAATAATGTGAATACGATTATCAAAATGGACAGCATCGAAAATTCTTATAAGCGTACATCAGATTTCGGAATGATGCTTTTTATGCCGTTGGTAGATAGTACAAAAGTTCAGCAATACCCTGAATATTTTAAGGATTACGCCTTGTTAACCGATAAAATTAAAATTCCGGCTTTAATTATAACAGGGAAGGAAGATCACGCTGTTGGACCGGATTATTATAAAAATTATAAGTTTATCAATCAGAAAGTGGTGCAGTTAGCTGGTTCGCACATGCTCTATTATGAAAACAATAAAGAATTTATTGCTGCGGTTTGCGGGTTTGTTAAGTAACAACTATAATAATAGCTTTTTTGTGTAATGTATGTTTACTGCAAAATAGACCCTGAAATAAATTCAGGGTGACGATGCTGATTTTAATTTTTTGAAACTTTAAGTTAAACAAAAAAGCCTCCCGATTTTTAAATCGGGAGGCTTTATAAATGAGTTAACCTTTTGTTTAAGCGATACCTTCTGCTAAAACCACAACTTTGTTGTGGATCGCTTCAACTACACCGCCTTTGATAAAAAAGCGTTGCTCATCGGCTTTGTTTGCTTTTATAATAACTTCTCCATCTTCTAAAGTAGAGATGATAGCGGCGTGGTCTTTTAAAATCTGAAAAGAACCTAAAGTACCAGGCACCGTAACCGCAGTTACTTCACCTTCGAAAACTTTTTTATCTGGAGTTAATATTTCTAAATTCATTTTGAATAGATTTGAGATTTGAGATATAAGATTTGAGACCAAGTCCCTCTCATATCTCATATCTAGTGTCTCACGTCTCTCTTAGTTCGCTTCTGCTAATAATTTTTTACCTTTTTCGATCGCATCTTCAATGCTACCAACTAAGTTAAATGCAGCTTCAGGATACTCATCAACTTCACCATCCATGATCATGTTAAATCCTTTAATGGTATCTTTAATGTCAACCAATACGCCTTTTAAGCCTGTAAATTGCTCAGCTACGTGGAAAGGCTGAGATAAGAAACGTTGAACACGACGTGCTCTTGATACTACTAATTTATCTTCTTCAGATAATTCGTCCATACCTAAGATCGCGATGATATCCTGTAATTCTTTATAACGTTGTAAAGTTTCTTTAACGCGTTGTGCAGTGTTATAGTGCTCATCACCTAAAACAGCAGGAGAAAGGATACGTGAAGTAGAATCCAGTGGATCTACCGCAGGATAAATACCTAGCTCAGCAATTTTACGAGAAAGTACTGTAGTTGCATCTAAGTGGGCAAAAGTTGTTGCCGGAGCCGGGTCAGTTAAATCATCCGCAGGTACATATACCGCTTGTACTGATGTAATTGATCCGCGTTTTGTTGAAGTAATACGCTCCTGCATTAAACCCATCTCAGTTGCCAATGTTGGCTGGTAACCTACTGCTGATGGCATACGACCTAACAGCGCCGAAACCTCAGAACCTGCCTGGGTAAAACGGAAGATGTTATCAACGAAGAAAAGGATATCTTTTCCAGCGCCTTCGCCATCACCGTCACGGAAATATTCAGCAACAGTTAATCCTGATAATGCCACACGTGCACGTGCACCAGGAGGCTCGTTCATTTGTCCGAAAACCAATGTTGCTTTAGATTCTTTTAATTTTTCAGTATCAACAGCTTTCAAATCCCATCCACCTTTTTCCATTGAGTGCAAGAATTCGTCGCCATAGTTGATTACACCTGATTCGATAAACTCACGAAGTAAATCGTTACCCTCACGAGTACGCTCACCAACACCTGCGAATACTGATAAACCAGCATAAGCTTTAGCGATGTTGTTTACCAACTCCATAATTAATACTGTTTTACCTACACCAGCACCACCGAATAAACCGATTTTACCACCTTTTGCATATGGCTCTAATAAATCGATTACTTTAATACCTGTAAAAAGTACTTCAGTTTCAGTAGATAAATCTTCAAACTTAGGAGGAGTAGCGTGGATAGGACGACCATCAGTTTTATCAACTGCATTAATACCGTCAATCGCTTCACCAACTACATTAAATAAACGACCTTTAATCTGGTCGCCAACTGGCATTTTAATCGCAGCGCCAGTATCAACTACTTTCATACCACGAACCAAACCATCTGTAGAGTCCATTGAAATTGCACGTACACGGTCTTCACCTAAGTGCTGTTGAACTTCTAAAACAATTTTTTGTCCATTTTCTTTCGTTATCTCTAACGCATCAAAAATTTTAGGTAGATGGGCATCATCAGCAAAGCTAACGTCAACCACTGGGCCGATAATTTGTGCTATTTTTCCTAAGTTAGGCATATCTGTTGTGAGTAAATTTATTACAGTCAATGAATTAAAGCTGTTTATAGGGGCTCCAATTCGGTTGGCAAAGTTAAGTTATTCTTACTGAATTTTAAATATATATTATAAAATTTTTTAACACGGTTTTAATAGATAATTTAGAGGCTTAATAAGGGCTTATGAAAACCATTTTAACAACAGGCAGTAACGGCCTTTTGGGGCAGAAATTAACGGAAAAAGTTTTGGCGGAGGGGAGGGTAAAATTAGTTGCCACTTCCAAAGGACTAAACCGATATCCTGTTAAAGAAGGTTACGAATATGCAGAAATGGATATTTTAGATGCGGAGCAGGTTAAAAACGTTGTCAGAAAGTACCGGCCTGATGCGGTAATCCACACGGCAGCAATGACGAATGTTGATACTTGTGAAGCGAATAAAGCATTATGCCATCAGCTTAATGTTGATGCTGTACACACTTTAATATCTATATGCGAAGAAAACAACATCCAGCTGATTCATTTAAGTACCGATTTTGTTTTTGATGGTGCCGATGGGCCTTATCAGGAAAATGATCCTGTTAACCCGGTAAGTTATTATGGCGAATCGAAGGTGTTGGCCGAAACGCTGATCAAAGATTCAAAAGCAAACTGGTCCATATTAAGAACGATCCTGGTTTATGGGATTACCAATGATATGAGCCGGAGCAATATTGTGCTGTGGGCAAAGGGCGCATTAGAAAAAGCATCTCCTGTAAATGTAGTGAACGATCAATGGCGTATGCCTACCCTAGCCGAAGATCTGGCTGAGGCCTGTTTGTTAGCTGTTGAGAAAAATGCCGGTGGAGTATATCATATATCGGGCAAAGATTACATGAGTATTGCAGATTTAGTGCGGAAAGTTGCCGATTATTGGGGCCTTGATAAAACATTTATAAACGAAATCAGTTCGGCAAGTTTAAACCAAACAGCTAAGCGGCCAATTAAAACTGGTTTCGTGCTCGATAAAGCGATTAAAGATTTAGGTTACAATCCACACTCTTTTGAAGAGGGCTTAAAGATTTTAGATGAACAAATGAAAGGACAGTTTTAAGTAGTGAGCCTTGAAACAATGAAGCAATTAAAACATTTAACAATATACATTAACTAAAAAATATAATGGCATTACAAATTGGCGATACCGCCCCTGATTTTAAACTATACAGTTCTGATTTAACAGAAATTTCTCTTTCCGGGTTTAAAGGCAAAAAAGTAGTTATTCACTTTTTCCCGATGGCTTTTACCGGAACCTGCACCGAACAATTATGTACCATGAGGGATAATTTCAGTTATTATGAGGGCATCGATGCACAGGTAATCGGTATTTCTGTTGATTCTCCATTCTCTTTGGCCAAATTTAAAGAGGAGCAAAATTACCAGTTTCCTTTGCTGTCTGATTTTAACAAAGAAGTATCTGCAGCTTTTGGTGCATTTTATGATGAATTTGCCTTCGGATTAAAAGGAGTTTCGAAAAGAGCGGCATTTGTAATCGATGAAGAAGGAAAAATTGCATATGCTGAAGTTTTGGAAAATGCAAAGGATTTACCTGATTTCAAAGCAATTAATGAAGCACTAGGTGCATAAAGCTTAAATTGCAGAGATTATTTTGAGATTTTTTTTAAAATTTAATTGGAAATTAAAATATCAAATTATACCTTTGCAGTCCGTTAACGATACGGAAATGCATTTGTAGCTCAATTGGATAGAGCATCTCACTACGGATGAGAAGGTTTGGGGTTCGAATCCCTACAAGTGCACAAAAAAAGGATTTCATTTTATGAGATCCTTTTTTGCTTTACAAGCTTTTCAGGTATTTTTTATGCTGATTAAAGCAAAGTATTTCCAATTCATATTTTATAGTCAGTAACCTCTTTATTCTCAGCTTCGGATAAATCTTAAAGGTATTATTTGGCGGGCAGACTCACAATTTCAAGAATATTCTGTAAAATATTAAAATTGCACAAGATTCTTTGCAGAATAAGATAAATGTCATCAAAATGGCCCTTTTTTAAATAAATTATCAATTATAAATGGCATCTAAATTAATAATTATATATTTGCAGCCTTGAAAGTAAGCAATGTCTAATCCTATTAATCAGTGATTTGAACCTTACTTTTAACAGAGCCATAGGAATAAGGCTTTTTTAATTTTGAAGACAACCTAAACAACTTGAATGCTTAATTTAGTTCTCTTTGGCCCTCCAGGGGCGGGTAAAGGCACCCAATCTGAAAAGCTGATTGCAAAATATCAGTTGGTACACGTTTCAACAGGCGATCTTTTTAGAGCACACGTTAAAGGAGAAACCGAATTAGGAAAAAAAGTTAGTCAATTGTTAGCTGACGGAGAATTGGTACCTGATGCGATTACAATTGCCATGCTGGAAGAAGAGGTAGATAAAAATCCTGATGCGAAAGGATTTGTGTTTGATGGTTTTCCGCGTACCGTTCCACAAGCGATAGAGCTTGATTTATTTTTAGAGCGCAAAGGCAGTAAAATTGCAGGCGTAATCGCATTAGATGTAGATCAGGACGAATTAACAAAGCGTATTGCTGAGCGCCATAAAGTGAGTGGCCGACCAGATGATGACGCTGAAAAACTAAAAAAACGTATTTCAGAATACTTTGATAAAACCATCCATGTGCTGCCTTACTACGAGGAGCAGGGGAAATTAAACAAGGTAAACGGAATTGGCGAAATAGAAACGGTATATAACGATCTTTGCGCAGTAATTGATCAGTATAAAGTTTAAGTAGCAGTATTAGATATCGAGTATTAAAACGCAGATATCAAATATCAATTATTAATCAAATGGTATCGGGTTAATCTGTTAACCGGATCATATTTCAAAAACATACAAAGAGTTATAATGTTAAAACGTTATAACTCTTTAATTTTAAAGGAATTGTCATCTTAAAATTCCCAACATTAAAACATTTCAACAATAATATATGTCACAGGGTTCGAATTTCGTAGATTATGTAAAAATTTGTTGCCGTTCGGGTAAGGGCGGGGCAGGATCGGCACATTTACATCGTGATATTTTAACATCCATGGGCGGACCTGATGGTGGTGATGGCGGTCGCGGTGGCCACATTATCGTTAAAGGCAGCATCCACATCTGGACATTATTACACCTGAAATACCGTAAACACATCATTGCCGAAGATGGTGGCGCTGGTGGTAGCTCGCATAAATTTGGCAAACAGGGTAAAGATGAAATCCTGGAAGTTCCGCTCGGCACCATCGCTAAAGATGCTGAAACCGGAGAAGTGCTTTTCGAAATTACCAAAGATGGCGAAACCAAAATTTTAACGGCCGGTGGTCGTGGCGGTTTAGGTAATGCGCATTTTAAAAATTCAGTGCAGCAAACGCCACGTTTTGCACAACCTGGTGAGCAGGGGCAAGAGGTTTGGAACATTTTAGAATTAAAAGTTTTGGCCGATGTAGGCTTGGTGGGTTTCCCGAATGCCGGTAAATCTACTTTGCTTTCTGTAGTTTCTGCCGCTAAGCCGGAAATTGCCGATTATCCCTTCACTACCATTGTTCCTAATTTAGGTATTGTAAGTTATAGGGGAGGAAAATCTTTTGTAATGGCCGATATCCCGGGGATTATCGAAGGTGCGTCAAAAGGTAAAGGCTTGGGCTACCGTTTCTTACGCCACATAGAGCGTAACTCAGTGCTGTTATTTATGGTTCCGGCCGATACCAGCCGTTCAATTAAAGAAGAATACGAAATCCTTAAAAGCGAACTGGAATCATACAATCCCGAACTGATGCAAAAACCACACGTTTTAGCCATTACCAAATCAGATATGCTGGATGACGAACTGATGGATGAAATGAAACAGGACCTGCCGGGTATTCCATCCATATTTATTTCTTCAGTAGCCGAAAAAAATATTCTGGAGCTAAAAGATATGCTTTGGAAAGCGATAGAGGGATAACTTTTTTAGGTTAACTGTATAAATTGGTTAACCGGTTAATTGTAGAACTATAGCATACAGTTAACCGATTAACCCAAAAACGGTTAACGTCTATAGCGGTCTACAGCCAAACCAATCCATTCTTTAAATAACATTTCCCATGTACCTAATGCAGATGTATTGGGGATGATGAAATCGCCTAATTCAAATTCAGTACCTCTTGAAAAATTGGTGGGATAATATTCAATTTTATGCTTCGCTTGCTTGTCGAAAATGATTTTGGCTCTTGGAATGTGCCAGGCACTGGTAATCACCAGAATTTTGGCCTTTGGATTCTTTTTTGCAATCAGTGCTAAACTATACCGTGCATTTTCGATGGTATTTCTGCTCTGGTTTTCAATCAGTATGGCCGAATCGGGGATACCGATCAGCTTTAAATATTTTAAGGCCAGATTAGCTTCTTTAACCTCTTTATCAATCAGGTTTGCGCTTCCGCTACTTAGCAAAATCTGTTTAATCTGTCCTTTTTTATATAAAGCAATTGCCTGGAATAACCGATCGCTGGTCCAGTTAAAAGCAATTTCATTATTTCGTTTATTTAGGCCCGAAAAGCCTCCAAGTACAATCCCTACATCATATTGCTGATTTTTAGGATAACCAGCTTCATAACTGTTTATTATTTTGCCGGCAATAAAACCGTTCGAAAAGAAGAAAAAAACAATTAGACTTAATATTAAAAATTGTTTCTTCCTTTTTGGGGATTTGACTGCCAGGGCTAAAATTAAAAGCACACCAACCCATAAAATGGGCTTGATCAGGAACAATAATATTTTGGAGAGGATAAAAAACATGTGAAGCTATTTTCCGGTAAAGCTAAGAAATTACCCTGGCAAGCCCGTCATTTCGAGTTGACCCGATAGCGCTCTCCACTCCGCAATGCTTCGGTCGGGGTGACGGCCGTTTTGTGATTTGTAGTTACCTTATCAGGCTATATACTAAACTAAGGTGACCTCGTATGGCTGAGGTACTCATAAAAAAGAATATGCTATTCAATTTACCACCTAAGCCAGATGAATAGATGTGATAAGCACAAGGCTTTCACCATATAAGAAATATAAGAACACATAAACTTATATGATCCTTAAATATCTCATATGGTGAAAAAATAGTATTGATTATAAAGTAAATCTAAAGATATACTTATTATTTCGGAGGGCATTATCCCTGTCCTTCCTGTACCTGGCCATTGTCATGCGCATTTTCCAGGATCTCTTTCACATCCGATTTGCGTTTTTTGGTAACCGTATGTTTAAAATGAGGTATTTCTTGTTCAACGATATCTTCTTCAATGGCTTCAACCCCAAAAACCTTTTCTTTCAAAAGATTGTACTTGTCCTGAAATCCGTAACGCAGATTTCTGGCACCACCGGCAATTTTTCCCCGGGTACCTGCACCGCTATCAGGTGCAAATAAAATACTGATCACTGCACCTGCGGCTAAACCAGCCACCAGGGCAAGTGCTATTTTTGCACTGTTATCTGTTTCGTGCTTTAAATATTTTCCGATTAACTTTCTGTATTTCATAACGTAGCATTTTTAAAAGGAACAAATGCTATCTTATAATGTTTCGTAAAATCTCAACAAAGCATAAAATTTGGTATGTTTAATATTTTAAAATATCCGATGAATGGTAAAAGCAACAATAAATAAAGAGCACTATGCGTGTTCGGTAAGTAATGGCTCTCACGATATCATTGTAGATGAACCGGTAGAATTAGGCGGAACACACAAGGGTTTTGCTCCGAAAGGATTGTTAATGGCTTCTCTGGCATCCTGCGTGGCCATCACCTTAAGAATGTATGTGGATAGAAAAGAATGGCCGGTTGATAAAATAGAAGTAGTGGTAAACACCGATACAGAGAATGGCGAAATGGTGTTTTTTGAAGAGATTACCTGCACAGGACAGTTAACTGAAGAACAAAAAAGCAGGCTGGAAGATATTGCAGGTAAATGCCCGGTAAGTAAAATTTTAACCGTGGGGCACGAAGTGAGATCGAAAGTACTTTAGTTAAATGGTGCAAAACTTGCCTGTCTAATCCTGAAAAAGCTTTAATATATTTGTAAACTGCAGCACTTACTGTAGCAAATAATAATTTATGCCTACCGAAATAAAATGCCCCAACTGTGCCCATGTTTTTCCGATGGAAGAAGCCATGGCCGAAGATTATAAAAAGGAACTGCGTGAAAAAATGCTGTCTTTTACGAAGCAGCGCGACAAGGAATATCAGGATAAGGTTGCGGCTTTAGATGCTGAAAAACTGCAGCAACAAAAAGCTTTCGAGCTTCAACTGGCAGAAGAGAAAACCAAACTTAAAGATAACCTGGAAGAAAACCTGCGCAAAAGCATAGCGGCTGATTTTGAAACGAAACTGCAGATGCTGGAAGGTACTGCGAAAGACAATGCCGAAAAATTAAGGCTGGCCAGGGAGAAAGAACTGGAGTTTCTGCGCCGCGAAGAAAGCCTGAAAGTGAAAGAGGAAGAAATGGAGCTGGCTTTTCAGCGTAAAATGCAGGAGCAGCGTAACGAACTCGCTGAGCAGATCCGTAAGCAGGAGGCCGAAAAAAACAGCATCAGGGATACCGAACACCAGCTGCGTGTAAAGGAACTGGAAAAACAGCTCGACGACCAGAAAAAGCTTGCCGAAGAAATGAAACGCAAGGCCGAGCAAGGCAGTATGCAATTACAGGGCGAGGTGCAGGAGCTTATCCTGGAAGAACTGCTGCGGAGCAATTTCCCATTCGATTTAATTGAAGAGGTTGGCAAAGGGGTGCGCGGGGCCGATTGTGTGCAGGTGGTACGCAACCAGTTTGGACAGGAATGCGGCAAAATTATTTATGAAAGTAAACGCACCAAAGATTTTGGTGGCGACTGGATTGAAAAACTGAAAAAAGACATGCGGAGCATGGGTGTTGATGTAGCCGTAATTGTGAGCCAGTGTTACCCTAAAGGTATGGATTGTTTCGGTCAGCGGGATGGCGTTTGGATCTGTTCTTTCGAGGAAGTAAATGCGGTGGCCTATGTGCTGCGTGATGGGATTTTACGTTTATCGAGTGCCATGAAATCGCAGGAAAACCGTGGTGATAAAATGCATATGCTTTACGATTACCTGATGGGAGCGGAGTTTTCGGAACAATGGAAAGCCATTAGGGAAGGTTTTATGAGCATGAAATTATCCATCCAACGGGAGCGAGATGCCATGGAACGGTTATGGAAAGCCCGCGAAAAGCAACTGGAAAAAGTATTGTTAAATGCTACACACATCCGCGGCTCCATAGAAGGAATTGCCGGTAGTGATAGCGTACAGTTGAGCTTAACGGATGATGATGACGCGTTGCTTTTGGAGTAATGTTAATTTAGACCTCGCCGGTTTTAAAAACCTGCGAGGTTTGGAACTTGCATGGGAATCGTTATCCTGAACTTGTTTCATGATCTATTTTGCATGAGTGAACATCTGATCATAATCGGTTTGTAAGTAATTAAATACGTTTTGAGTGATGTTTGATTCTGATTATATTTCCCGCCGCGGTATGTGTCGCCACGAACCGGAACATAGAAACCAAAATCATCAATTTCAAATTGATTAAATAGTAACAATAAATAAATGATAACATGAATAAAAAAACTAACCAATCCCTTAACCGCTTTAAAACCCTTACATTAATGTGCACTTAGCTATTTTTTTGGTAAGTTTCGGGAACGTTCCCGGAAATAATTTGAAGTCGCCGGATGGCAAGTGTCGCCCGGGAGACTATTAGTCTCAAATTTGAGTGTTTTAGTATCACGCGAGAGACTATTAGTCTCAAATTCGAGTGTTTTAGTGTCACGCGAGAGACTATTAGTCTCAAATTCGAGTGTTTTAGTGTCGCGCGAGAGACTATTAGTCTCAAATTCGAGTGTTTTAGTGTCACGCGAGAGACTATTAGTCTCAAATTTGAGTGTTTTAGTGTCGCCCGAGAGACTATTAGTCTCAAATTTGAGTGTTTTAGTGTCGCCCGAGAGACTATTAGTCTCAAATTTGAGTGTTTTAGTGTCAATTAGCACTTGTTAAGTGAGCGAATATGGTCGTAAAGATGCCATTAACGCTAATTATTAAAAAAATTAAATTTATATACAGTGAATAGAAATCAAAATAGTAAATTTTTTAACCTCTCCGGATATTTAATTATCTGCCTGTGCCTTTTAGGTTCAGTTGCCTTTGCACAGGAATTAAAATCGCCTGATGCAAACTTAGTGGCCAATTTTTCGCTGGCAACCGGAGGAGTGCCTACCTATAGCCTAAAATATAAAGGCAAGGAGGTGATTAAAACGAGTAAGTTAGGTTTAGAACTTAAAGACGGGAAATCTTTAATGAACGGTTTCTCTGTCACCGATACCAAAACCAGCACTTTTAACGAAACCTGGAAACCGGTTTGGGGTGAGGTTAAAGAAATCGTAAACCATTACAACGAACTGGCGGTAACCTTAACGCAAAAAGAAACTAACCGTTACATTATCGTGCGTTTGCGTTTATTTAACGATGGTTTAGGTTTCAGGTATGAATTCCCGGAACAGAAAAATTTAGATTATTTCGTCATAAAAGAAGAGAAAACCCAGTTTGCGTTGGCCGGAGATCATAAAGCATTTTGGCTTCCGGGCGATTATGATACGCAGGAATACAGCACGGTGACCTCGAATTTGTCGGAGGTTAGGGGCAAAATGAAAGCTGCGGTAACACCAAATGCATCACAAACTACTTTCTCGCCAACCGGCTTACAAACGCCCTTGATGATGAAGAGCAAAGATGGTTTGTACATCAACATCCATGAGGCTGCTTTGATCAATTATTCTTTAATGTCGTTAAATCTCGATGATAAAAACATGGTTTTAGAATCCTGGTTAACGCCTGATGCCGTTGGCGATAAAGGTTATATGCAGGCACCCTGTTTATCGCCATGGCGTACCATAATTGTGAGCGATAAAGCCGCTGATATTTTAACTTCAAAGCTTACCTATAACTTAAACGAACCCACTAAATTCAAAGATGTATCGTGGATAAAACCAACCAAATATGTGGGTGTGTGGTGGGAAATGATTACCGGAAAAAGTACCTGGGCCTACAACGATTTAACAAGCGTGCAATTGGGCGTAACCGATTATGCCAAAACAAAACCTAACGGAAAACACGCCGCAAATACCGCTCATGTAAAAGAATACATCGATTTTGCTGCAAAAAACGGACTCGATGCCGTTTTGGTGGAAGGCTGGAATGAAGGCTGGGAAGATTGGTTTGGTAAAACGAAAGATTATGTTTTTGATTTTGTTACGCCTTATCCGGATTTTGATGTAAAAGAACTGCACCGTTATGCAGCAGGTAAAGGCATTAAAATGATTATGCACCACGAAACTTCTTCGTCGGTACGCAACTATGAGCGCCATTTAGATACGGCCTATAAATTTATGAAAGCCAATGGTTACGATGCCGTTAAGAGCGGTTATGTAGGCAATATGATTCCAAGGGGAGAACACCATTATGGCCAGTGGTTAAACAACCATTATTTGTATGCGATCCAAAAAGCTGCTGAATATAAAATCATGGTGAATGCACATGAGGCGGTTCGCCCCACAGGTTTGGCACGTACTTATCCAAATCTAATCGGAAACGAATCGGCCAGGGGAACAGAATACGAAGCTTTTGGCGGTAATAATGCCGATCATACTACTATTTTGCCCTTTACACGTTTAATTGGCGGACCGATGGATTACACACCAGGTATTTTCGAAACTAAGGTAAGTGCTTATAATCCTGAAAATACTTCCTTTGTACACAGTACACTGGCCCGTCAGCTGGCACTTTATGTAACCATGTACAGTCCGCTGCAAATGGCTGCCGATTTACCCGAAACCTATAACAAGTACATGGATGCTTTCCAGTTTATTAAAGATGTGGCGGTAGATTGGGACGATACCAAAGTTTTGGAAGCAGAACCTGGCGATTACATCACTTTCGCACGTAAAGCTAAAGGAAAAAACAACTGGTTTGTGGGCCGTACCAACGATGAAGAAGCCCGTACTTCAAAAATTGATTTCAGCTTCCTTGATCCTGGTAAAAAATATACCGCAACCATTTACGCGGATGCGAAGGATGCCCATTATGAAACCAATCCGAAAGCTTATACCATTCGCAAAATGGAAGTAACCAATAAAACGAAATTAACGCAATATTGTGCACCAGGTGGGGGATATGCGATAAGCATTATGGCAAAATAAATTTCGTGGCGTCAGTTGTTTCCAACTTCTCTAGTCGTAGCGTCTCGCTACGACTTTTTCATTGTTTTTTTTGCCACAGATGGACACACCTGCCCAGCCGTTCAGGCGGGGATAAACACGGATAATATATCTCTATCTGTGTTTATCCTTTTTATCTGTGGTTAAATGATTTTGTGGCTCATCTATTTTATAATATCTTAGCAAAACCTTTAAATCAAACAAGCTACCCCATGCCCAGGACGAAAAATCATATCGAACTTCAATTTTTAAGCGAACCTTCTGATGTTAATTACGGTGGTAAGGTGCATGGTGGAATGATGATGAAATGGATTGATCAGGCCGCCTTTGCCTGTGCACTACAGTGGAGCCAAAGTTATTGCGTAACGGTATATGTTGGGGGAATCCGATTTTTCCATCCCGTGCACATCGGTCATTTGGTAAAAATGGAAGCCCGGATTATTTACACCGGTAAAACCAGTATGCACATCGCGGTTGATGCCTTTTCAAAACCCGTTGGACAAACCGACTTTGTGAAAAACACCCATTGCATTATTGTTTTTGTAGCCGTTGATGATGACGGGCAGCCAAAAGTAATCCCTTCTTTCAAACCAAAAACAGAAAAAGAGATTGCGATGCATGGTTATGCTATAAAATTGATGGAACTGCGTAAAAGCATTGATAAGGAAATGGAGCCTTATATTGTATAAAACAAAAGAGCCCTTGATAACTGATCAAGGGCTCTTTAATTATATTCTGGGTTTATTTCTGCTATAATTTTGAATCTGCTTTTTTGATAAGCTTAGGTAATCCTTTTTGCAGATCAGCCATGAGTTCAGTTAAAGCACTTTCGCACATTGGAAGTATTTTTTCGGGTGTAAGTACCGGAACCCCACCAACCAACGGACTTACATTTTTCGATTTTGCACTTTCACGTGCAGAAAATACTTTATCACCTTTCTTGTTGTAAAGTACAATATTAGCAAATGCTTCTACTTTTACCACGCCCATACCACCAAGTCCGATTTTAACTAAGTTAAAATCAATGTAAACTTTCATTATACCATCTGCCTGGTTAAAAATTTTAATCAGACTTTCTTCATTCTTGTTGCCTGATAAGGGAAGGATTACTTTATATCCTTCAATTGGAAGATTTACATCATCTTTAAACAAGCCTTTGCCTCCATCACCGGCGGGAACAAAATTTTTATAAGCCTCATTAGTAATGATTTCTTTTTCTGGTAAAAGTTGAAAAGGAAATGATTTTGAGTAATCTTCAAAAAACTGTTTGTGGAAATTTTGCAACAGCGGTGCCATGTTAAAGTTGGGATCGTTTCCAAGTTTGGTTACGGCTGCAATTGCAGCGGCTGAGCCAAAATCGGTAAGGCCGATTTGTTTAACCGTGTAGAAACTAACAACAGCTACTTTTTTTTCCTGACCGTGACTGTTAGCAACGAATAAACCCGCCGTGAGGCAGATTAAGAGAATTAATTTTTTCATTTTAGTATAAATTTAGATTGGCTAAAAGTATGTAATTTTTTTGAGATGAAAAATTACTCTTTTAAGAAATGAAGCTGAATATCAGTTAAGTATTGAGTATTTGGGGTGCCGTTACATCATTACTTACCTATATTCTCTTATAAATCTCAGTACACTCGATGGTAAATTGTTTCCTGCAGATTACACTGATGCACGCAGAATTATCCATTTTCCATCTTACCTCTTCCATTTTCCATCTTCCATTTCCCTAAGCCATAACAGGCAAACTAAAACAGAATTTACTGCCTTCTCCAATGGCACTTACTACCCATATTTTGCCCTGTTCGGCTTCTATAAAATCTTTCGAAATGGCCAATCCCAAACCAGATCCCGATTTATTCTGACCATCAGTTGGTACCTGAAAATACCTGTCGAACAAACGTTTCTGGTATTTTTCGTCGATTCCCTTTCCAAAATCCTGCACCGAGAATTCGATAAATTTATCTTTTTGAAAAACATCGATTACTACTTTAGATTTCTCAGAGCTATAACGTAATGCATTCGATAAAAAGTTCACCAGTACCCAGGCCGTTTTTTGGATATCGGCATTTACATTGGGGAGGTTTTGATCACAATTTAATTCGAGATTGATAGATTTTTGTTCGGCCTGGAATTTAACCGCATCTATGGCATATTGTACAATATCTTCGGGCTTGGTAAGCGCGAAGGTGAGTTTTAAGTTACCGGTTTCTACCTGCGAAAGATCGAGCAGTTCGCTCGTAATTTTTAAAAGCCTGTCGCTATCTTCTTTAATATGATTCAACAGCTCGTGCTGTTCCTCGTTCATTGCACCCACGCGCTCATCATTAAGCAGTTTTAAACTCATTTTAATGGATGATAAGGGCGTTTTTAACTCATGCGAAACCGTAGCGATAAAATTGGTTTTGGCTTCATCCAGTTCTTTAAACTGGGTAATGTTTTTCAGGATATAAACACTTCCTGCCGATTTTGAAGCAGCAATTAAAGCTTTTTCTTCCTGTTCCTCATAGTTCGGGATAATAATTTCGCGGTTCTCCAAAAGGAAATAAGATTCCTTATCATCTGCATATATTTTTAGCGTATTATCATCTGTTTCGGGTTTGATGATGCGTTTTAACAGCTCATTTTTCTGCATTAATTCCGCAACATTTTGTCCGATTACCTTATCCTCGTCGAGGTTCATCAGTTTTGCGGCCAGGCGGTTTAAAAACAGGATTTCGCCCTTTTCGTTCAGCCCGATAATGGCATCCTGCATCTGCGCAATAATGGCTTCGATACGCGATTTCTCGGATTTTATTTTCGATAAATTACTGTTTTCCCATTCGTTTAATTTAACCACCATACCGTTAAATGAGTCGGCCAGTTCGGTAAATTCATCTCCGTTTTCAAAATGCAGGCGTTGTTTATAATTTTTTCTGCTGATCTGTTTTATGGCTGCGCTGAATTCGGCAAGCGGATTGGCCACAAAGCCGGGAAAATTAACAATAAAAGTAAACAGGATGATAAAGCTTAGGGTAGCAGCAATCATGATGTAGAGGTTTGCCCTCGAGGAAGTTTCATTGGCCAGTTCATTTTTATCATAAATGGCTTTCATGTTTACCTGTTCTATGTTTTGAAGCGCCAGGCGTAAATCTTTAATGCTATTTGTTTTAACATTTTCTGGCTGCTGTATGCCCAGTGCTTTAAAAGCTTTTTCTAACTGTAGAAAAGCTGCTTTTTCGCCTGGTTCGGTAATATTTGTGCCTTCATTTTTTAAGTTTTCGGTAAACAGGGCCTGTTGTGTACCACTTAAGGGAAAAGAATACTGATCGGTGATGTTGCGCATGGCGGCAACATATTTTAGCGATTTGTAGTTGTCTTTAAGAATCACTTTCGATTTATCGGAAAGCTCGTTTAAATAAAAGAGCGCAATTAACCCGAAGGATAAAACGATTATAAAGAGAAACCCGAATCCGAGGCGGAGCTTGGTTTTTATTTTCATGGTGTTTAGTTTAACCGTAAAGGGCAGAAGGTTTTTCACTAAGGGGCGCAAAGCGAATTTTTCTCTCCTTTTTTGTGGTAAAAATAGGTTATAATTAAATCTGTTTACTGATGAACTAATTTACATAACAAAGGTTAAATAAATAGCGTCTCGCCGGGCTGTTGCCAATTGTTATGCCAATGGCTTTGATTTGTTTGTAAGTTATTGTTTTTTAATGAGATATGGTTTTGGTTTCATTTTGATCTATAAAAACGCTTCAAAAAACCTTTTCATTTTGGAAGGGTTTTTATCATTTTGAACTGTCGGTCTTTTTCGTTTGAAATACTGTTTTTTGTTCCTTAAACCTGGTTGAAGCGGATACCGGCCCGGCGGCTAAGGCCTGCAGGCGTATGAGCGGAAAACAGGACTAACGTTACCATGAAACACAGGTTTTGCTTTTCTGAAATTTGATAGAATCACATGCGTTATGTACCGTAGCGTCCGGCTTCACGCCTGACGCATTAAATGTTTTTTTTGGGGAAAGCAGGTTCGGTAGGGTTTAGGCTAATGCAATCCCGCTGTACGCTTTATCCCGATGAAAAATCGGGACCGCTTCCATCGGGTTTAGGTGGCACGGCCTGTAATAAGATTTGGGGTTACAGGATGCAGAAAGAAGTTTATCTTTTGAGAGAAGCTTATGAAGGTTTTACGTGCAGTTTTTTGTTCCTTAAACCTGGTTGAAGCGGATACCGGCCCGGCGGCTAAGGCCTGCAGGCGTATGAGCGGAAAACAGGTCTAACGTTACCATGAAACACAGGTTTTGCTTTTCTGAAATTTGATAGAATCACATGCGTTATGTACCGTAGCGTCTGGCTTCACGCCTGACGCATTAAATGTTTTTTTTGGAAAGCAGGTTCGGTAGGGTTTAGGCTAATGCAATCCCGCTGTACGCTTTATCCCGATGAAAAATCGGGACCGCTTCCATCGGTTTAGGTGGCACGGCCTGTAGAGATATTAATGGTAAAACACCAAACGTTCCTACGGAACGATAACGCCAATTTGCAATTGGCTACCCATGAATCGTTCCTACGGAACGGTCTGCGATTTTCAGAAAATGATCGGAAGTTGTTTTTTAAAAGTTAATGAATTTTTCAATCTGCTCGCTGGTAAATTTTATCGTATCGGGATGATTGAAATTGCCTTCGGCATCTAGTTCGGCCTTAATATTTGGAATGTGCAGGCGAAGCGGTAAAATATTGAGATGGATGTAATGGCAAACGCCTGTAAAATGATCTACCCCGCGGATATTGCCATATTTACCAGAAGAAATGCCGACTAAAGCCGCTTTTTTATCATAAAAGCTATCGGGGAAATTGCAGGCATCGATTAACACTTTTAACACACCAGGGTAACTGCCATTGTATTCGGGCATGATGAATAAAAACTTTTCGGTCTGGTAAATCATATCCTGGATTTCCTGAAAAGCTTCCGATCTTTTGCCATACATATCTGTATTAAGCACATCGATAGGTAAGTGCTCCAAACTGAACAAATGGGCATCAATACCCTTTTCTTTTAGTTGCCTCTGGTAATATTTGGCAACTTTTAGCGTATTGCTATTGGGTCTGTTTGTGGCGGCTATTATTGTGATCATGTACAAATTGTTAATAAGATGTGTAAAACCCAAATGCGCTTCTTGCTAAAATTGCCATATAGTTTGTATCTTAGCTGATTGTGAAAAAGGCCGTAAACATGGCAAAAATAGAACTTTTTGGCAATTTAAACGCATAAATAACACAGCCCAAATAAACGTTAAGTAAATTTCGGATACATACGATGAGCAAAATTATTGCATTAGCAAATCAAAAAGGTGGTGTTGGTAAAACAACTTCATCTATAAACCTGGCTGCGAGTTTGGCCGTTCTAGAATACAAAACTTTACTGGTAGATGCTGATCCTCAGGCAAATTCAACTTCAGGTATCGGTTTCGATCCCCGGAATATCAAAGACAGTATTTACGAGTGTATTATTAATGATATCGATCCTTTACAGGCCATACAGAAAACAGATACACCCAATTTAGATTTATTACCTGCCCACATTGATCTGGTTGGTGCGGAAATCGAGATGATTAACCTGAACAACCGTGAGTATAAAATGAAGGCGGTTTTGGAGAAAATTAAAGATCAGTATGATTTTATCATTATCGATTGTTCTCCGTCACTGGGTTTAATTACCATTAATGCTTTAACCGCTGCAGATTCGGTTATTATTCCCGTACAATGCGAGTATTTCGCTTTAGAAGGTTTGGGTAAATTATTAAATACCATTAAAATTGTACAGAACCGCTTAAATCCCGATCTGGAAATTGAAGGTATTTTATTAACCATGTACGATGTACGCTTACGTTTATCGAACCAGGTGGTAGAAGAAGTGAAAACGCACTTTAACGAACTGGTTTTTGATACCATTATCCAGCGTAATACCCGTTTAAGTGAAGCACCGAGTTATGGCGTTTCGGTAATTATGCACGATGCCAACTGTAAAGGGGCAATTAACTACCTTAACCTTGCCCGCGAAATTGTAAAGAAAAACGGCCTGTTAAAGGAAGAAGAAAACATTGGAACAGCAACTTTATAAATTATAGATGACATCTTTTCAGCGAAAAACAGGTTTAGGAAGAGGGTTAAGTGCGCTTTTAGATGATAGCGAATCTTCTCATCCGCCGAAACAGCAGGTAAATGCTGTAAGCGAAACCGAGCAGATTGGCAATATCAGTCACGTAAGTTTAACTGAAGTTGAAACCAATCCATACCAGCCACGTACAGAATTTGATCAGGTAGCTTTAAATGAGCTGGCCGATTCGATAAAAATACAGGGCCTGATCCAGCCGATTACGGTAAGGAAATTAGGCGCCAATAAATACCAGTTAATTTCGGGCGAACGCAGGTTCAGGGCTTCGAAACTGGCCGGTTTAACACAGATTCCGGCTTATATCCGCAGTGCCAACGACCAGCAAATGCTGGAAATGGCTCTGATCGAAAATATTCAGCGCGAAAATTTAAATGCCATTGAGGTGGCTTTGAGTTTCCAGCGGATGATTGATGAGGTAGGTTTAAAACAGGAACAGTTGGGGGAGCGTGTTGGTAAAAACCGTACAACGGTGACCAATTATTTACGTTTGTTAAAGCTTCCGCCAGCGATACAGGCTTCTATCCGCGATCAGAAAATCAGCATGGGCCATGCAAGGGCTTTAATTAATGTTGATGGGGTGGATAAGCAGTTATACATCCACCAGGAAATTCTTGATAAAAACCTTTCGGTACGTAAAGTAGAAGAAATTGTGCGCAATTTGCAGCATATTCCTTTACCTGCAGGCGAGAAGCAAAAAGAAAAGGCCGTTTCTTTTCAATATAAAAAATTGCAGGACGATCTGGCTTCTAAATTTGCTACCCGTGTAAAATTAAAAGTAAGTCAGAACGGTAAAGGGGCAATCGAAATCCCTTTTATGAGCGACGACGACTTAAACAGGATTTTAGAGTTATTAGACTGGTAATGCGGAGGACTAAACTTTTAATACTGGTTTCTCTATTTACATTTTTTATGGTAAACCTTGCCACGGCGCAGGTTAAGGATACGGTATTAAAACCAGCTGATACTTCGAAAGTAAAACTGACCAAATCTTTAGATACAGCCAGGAAACCTTTAACCAGAAAGGATTCGTTAAAAGCGAAATATGTAAACCCGGGTAAAGTTGCCGGCAGGAAAGCTGTTTTCAGATCGATGCTGATACCGGGCTGGGGGCAGTTATACAATATCCAGTTACTAAGCGATGGTTATGGTACCAGGGCAGGCAAAAGCCAGGTATTTCAAAAAATATATACCGGCGGTAAAATTGTAGCCATTTACGGTGGTGCTACGGCACTTACCTTATCTCTTATGGACAGCAGGAAAAATTACAGCCGCTTTTTAGCAGAAGCACAATACCGTGAGCAAAATCCAGGTAAAAAGTCAGATTTAACACAGTACACCGATCAGGGAATTCTGGATGGGAAAAGTTTATACAAGCGGAATTCGCAGATTGTATATTTTTCATATGGCTTACTGTATGCAGCTAACATTATCGATGCTTATGTAGCTGCACGTTTGCATTTTTTCAATATTGATAATAACCTTTCATTTAAAGTAATGCCATCGGTAATCGGTTCTGATACCATGTATGGTTTCAACGCAAGCCCTGCCTTAAAGCTTTCCCTTACTTTTTAATGTAATAAAATAAATGATTGCCCCTGATCAATATGAAATCTTAATGCTTTTATTACCTTTAAACCGTTAAAGGTGTCTCACAGGCAATTAAATCTATCACAAAAAAGAAAATAATATAAAGAAATGAAAATTGCGCTTTTAGGTTACGGCAAAATGGGTCAGATTATCGAAAAATTTGCACTTGAACGCGGTCACGAAATCGTTTTAAAAGTTACAGTAGATAATCAGGAAGATTTAACCAGGCAAAATTTAAAATCGGCTGACGTAGCGATTGATTTTAGTACGCCGGATTCGGTTTTGAAAAATATTGATGCCTGTTTTGATGCCAATGTTCCCGTTGTAGTGGGTACCACCGGCTGGTACGGCAAATTGCAGGAAGTTAAAGATGATTGCAGCAACAGTAACAATACACTGCTTTATGGGTCTAACTTTAGTATCGGCGTTAATTTATTCTTTAAGTTGAACCAAACTTTGGCTAAACTAATGAACAATTATCCGGCTTACGAAGTGCAGGTAGAAGAAATCCACCATACTCAAAAGCTCGATTCGCCAAGTGGTACAGCCATTACCCTGGCCGAAGGTATTGTTGATAACCTGGATAGAAAACAGGAATGGTTAAATGAAGTGGTGGGAACAGATGTTGAATTGTTTCCAAAAGCCGAACAGTTGCTGATCGAATCGCACAGGATCGAAAATATCCCGGGTACACATACTGTGATTTACAGCAGTGAAGTAGATGAAATTGAAATTAAACATACTGCACACAACCGGGCAGGTTTTGCTTTGGGTGCAGTTGTAGCAGCAGAATGGGTGAAAGATAAAAAGGGATTTTTTAACATTACCGATATTTTTGAATAAGAGTTAGTTTTAAGTTAACCGTTTTCAATTGGCAATTGACAGTTTCAGTTAACCAATTTGTACAGTTAACCAATTAACCCCCTGAGCGTGGTCGAAGGGTAAACAATTAACCAATTAAGATACCAGGGGGGAGCCGATTAAGTTGATCGCGGACCAAAATTAAGATATATGAATTACAAATTCTGGCAGAAAAAAAAGGATGCCACAAAGAAGAAAAAATCTAAAACCCGCGAATGGGTAGATGCCATTGTTTTTGCTGTTGTAGCTGCAACCATTATCCGCGTTTTCTTTATAGAAGCTTATACCATTCCATCTGGTTCGATGGAAAGATCATTATTGATCGGCGATTTTCTTTTTGTAAGTAAAGTTAATTATGGTGCGCGTATCCCGATGACGCCAGTTGCCTTTCCTTTTGCGCACCACACCATGCCGTTAACTACTTCTACCAAAGCTTACTGGGATGGCGTACAATGGAAATATCACCGTTTGCCAGGCTTGTCAAAAATCAAGAGAAATGATGTTGTGGTTTTCAACTTCCCTGAAGGAGATACTGTTGCGGTAGAAAACCAGGCAGAAAGTTATTATGCTTTAGAACGTAGTTTGGGCCGTCAGCAGGTGAGGAGTACTTTTACCATTATCGACCGGCCGGTTGATAAGCGTGAGAATTTTATTAAACGCTGCATTGGTATTCCGGGCGATGTAATTTCGATGAGCAATGGTATTGCCAATGTAAACGGTAAAAATGAACCTTTGAAAAATACCGGGATGATGCCTTACCGCATTGAGTTCAAAACAATGGATTTTAACTATGCCGCACTTGACGAATTTAACCTGAACCTTGGTAATTCGCCAGCGGTTGCTACAAATACCTATATAGTAGATGCTTCGCCCGAAATTGCAGAGAAACTCAAAACTTTCGATTTTGTAAAATCAGTGAATTTAAGTCCCGATGCACCAGGGCCTGTACAGGGCGGTGTTTTCCCGAACGATCCGAACCGGGCGTGGAACAGGGATAACTTTGGACCAATTAAAATCCCTTCAAAAGGATGGACCGTTAATATTGACAGTAATACAATGCCACTTTATTACAGGGCCATCAGAACTTACGAAGGAAATAAAGTAGAACAAAAAGCCGGGGTTTGGTACATTAATGATAAACCAGCTACCACTTATACTTTTAAAATGGATTATTACTGGATGATGGGTGATAACCGCCATAATTCTGCCGATTCGCGCTATTGGGGATTCGTTCCGGAAGATCATATTGTGGGTAAAGCTTTATTTGTTTGGATGAGCTGGGATAGTACCGCTTCTTTCTTACATAAAATAAGGTGGAGCAGGTTATTTATGGGAATTCATTAATCAAATTATTCATAAAATATTTAAAAAAGGCTTGCTTATGCAGGCCTTTTTTATGCTAAAATCACCTTTTTAAAAAAATTAAAAAGAATAGTGTGGTTTTGTGTTTTTTTATTAAGTTTGTTATAACTAATCAAACCCCTATAATTTATGAAGCCAACCATTCTATGCCTCCGTCTGGATTTATAGCAAGCTATCACCAGATACTTCCTTTAAACAAACTGTTTGCATTTTAAATCGATTTAGTAATAGAATTGAAAATATTTATGCTGCCCGATTTTATTTTATAAACCAGAATCCACCCACCCTAAAACAAAACAATATGAAAAAATAAAGAATGAATAATAAACCGCTTTAAAGTAACTATCAATAAACTAATCATTACCCACAAACAGATTATGAAAAAAATCTACTTAACTAGCTTAAGTATGTTGTTGCTATGTCTAGTAACAATATCTGCTTTTGCTCAAAAAACCGTCTCAGGAACGGTAACCGATAATGCAGGCATGCCCATAGCAGGTGTAAGCATTCTCCAGAAAGGTTCTGCCAATGGTACTTCTAGCTCATCAGAAGGAAAGTATAGTCTGTCAGTGCCACCAAATTCAACAATTATTTTCAAGTATTTGGGCTATATTACCAGAGAAATTGCTTTAGGAAATAATAGTGTTTTAAATGTAACCTTACAAGATGATGCTAAAGTCCTTGGTGATGTAGTAATCACAGGTTTAGGAGAACAGAGAAAAACAAGAAATTTAGGTTATTCACTTACCAGTATTAATGGCGATCAGATAAGAGCTACCAATACAACCAACCCAATTTCAGCATTACAAGGATTAGTTCCGGGTATGATGGTTCAACCAGGGCAGGGCGGACCTCAATCTAGTCCAAAATTCCAGATCCGTGGTGCCTCAAGTTTGTACGGATCAGAAAACACTCCGTTAATCGTTGTTGATGGAATTATGTTATCTGATGATGTTGTGGTTCCTTCGAGAGGTGGCGATCAGGATTTCGGTAACGTTCTAAAAAATATCAACTCTGATGATATAGAGAGTATATCTGTTTTAAAAGGTGGTTCAGTAACAGCACTATACGGAAGTAGGGCTACAAATGGTGTAATTTTGATCACCACTAAAAAAGGTTACTCTCAAAAAGGATTAGGTATTTCATTTAGTCACGATGAAACCTTTGATAAAGCCTATGCCTTGCCTGATATGCAGAAAGAATATGGTTCAGGCTTTACGATGACCGATTTTGTAAAAGCACCTAATGGCATGAATCAGATTAATCCTGCATCTTACGGATTCAGTTTTGGACCCAAATTAGACGGATCAACTATTCTTGATGCTGATGGACAAAGGCAAATCACCAATTCAGTTTTAAATAATCCCTTAACTCTTTATCAATTAGGTCGTTATATAAATAGTAATATTGCTATGCAGGGTGGTAATGAGAAAACAACTTTTAGGTTTTCTTATTCCAATAACTATAGTAATGGTGTAAGTCCTTTGAATAAATTAAATAGAAACACGTTTAATTTCAGGGGAACCCAGAGATTGGCAAATGCAGTTACATTGGATGCTACGGTTTCTTATGCCAATACAAAAGGTTTTAATCCACAATTGTTATCTGGAGATAATAGTTTAATATATGGGTTAACCTGGGGGTATCCTACCAATTACGACCTTGGTTATTGGAGCCAGAATTATCTTGACCCGGTTAAAGGAGGTAGAAGTGCCAATGACCCTTTCGGAACAAATTCATTGTTTTTCAGAATGAACCAAAATAGTCAGGTACAAAACGAAAATAACTTAAGAGGATCGCTAAATGCAAAGGTCGATTTTACAAAATGGTTACAGTTTGAGGCCAATGTTGGTTTAAACTGGTACAATACTGCTAGAGATACTAAAGAATTAGGTCAGGATGTTAACTTTGCTGGAGGATACTTTGGTGCAGATGTTCGAAACGTTATCGATAGCAGGTATAGAGGCAGCTTTAACCTAAAACATAAAATCAGCGATTTCGACCTGTTTTTACAATTAGGATCTGAACTGGTTCGTTCTCAGACTAAAGGAAGTATATACAATACTAATGGAGGTTTGAGGGTACCAAAACAATATCGCATCTCAAATTCAATTAATACCCCAACAATTAGAGAGTATGCAGGTAATGTATATCAAAACTTTGCTACTTATGCCCAAGGCAGTATCGGTTATAAAGATTGGTTAACATTAAATATTTATGGTCGTAACGAATGGAACTCTACTCTTGTTTACTCTAATGGGACTGGAAATTACAGTTATTTCTATCCCGGAGCAGATTTAGCTTGGGTAATTACAGATGCAGTTAAACTTCCTGAAGTTTTTTCTTATGCAAAGTTACGCGCATCTTATTCAATTACAGGTGGTGGAACCTCGGTATATAGGGCGAATACAGGTTATTACGTTAAAAATGGAAACTATGTGCCGATTTCTGGGTCAGAGATAGAACAATATGGTTTTGATAGCAGTACATTAGGCAATACCGACTTAAAGCCTGTTAGGACATATAGTCAGGAGGTTGGTTTAGAACTGAAAATGCTAAAAAACAGATTAGGCCTTGATTTTACTGCATACAAGAAAAATTCTAAAAATCAAATTGTCGGCTTAGCTGTTCCATCTGAGTCTGGTGTAAGCTCTGCATTAATCAACAGTGGTGACGTGCAGGATATGGGGATTGAGTTTATATTATCAGGAACACCAATTAAAACAAAAACATTTTCTTGGGATACCTATTTTAACTATACCAGAAACAGAACCAAAATTATTTCATTGGCTCCTGGCGTAACAACTGTACAATTAGAAGGCGGCGACGGAATTAGGACGATTGCCCGTGTAGGCGGAGAATATTCAACAATGGTTGCTGCTTACGGATATGCCAAATACCAGGCAAGAGATGCTCAGGGCAATCCAATCGATAATCCAAACAACGGTAAAAAAGTATTGTCGGTTTCTGGCAGTGGTGGTGCATTTTACACAAGGGCTGCTAACTATGCAAATGGATTAGAACCGGAAAGCACAATTGGTTCTACCTTACCTAAATTTTATGGTAGCGTAAGAAATGTATTTAATTATAAATCAGTATCATTGAGTGCTTTAGTAGATGCTAAATTTGGTGGTTACGTGTTTTCTGATACCTATTACTATGGTAGCCAAACAGGAAATTTAGCAAATACACTTTATGGACGTGATGTTGCAAGTGGGGGAGTGCCATATACAGAAAATGGCGTACAGCAGATTGGTGTTGTTTTAGACGGTGTATTTCCTGATGGAACCATAATAAATGGAGTTAACGTTGGAGGGATGACCCATCAGCAAACCATTGATAAAGGATTAAGAATACCAACACAAACTTACCGCTACTATAACAATTCCAATGGTTGGGCTAATGGTATCCGCGAAAGAGGAGCTTTTAAATCGTCTTGGGTTGCCGTAAGGGATATTACACTTTCTTATGATTTACCGAAATCACTTGTTTCCAGAATCAAGATGAATGGTGTTAGGTTAAATTTAAGTGCTAGAAATGTAGGCTTCTTGTATAATAATGCACCAGATAATGTTAATGTAAACGATTTTACAAGTACAGGTGCTGGTGGTGCATTTTTAGGTGGAGGTACACCTTATGTTAGAACGTTTGCATTTGGAATTAATGGTAGTTTTTAATCATTGTTTTACAAAATTTATTCAGTTATTATGGAATATTTAAAATATAAGATTAGTGCAGCATTGGTTTTAGGTACTGCACTTTTCGTAAGTTCGTGCAGCAAAGAAAAGTTTGCTGAATTTAATACAAATCCAGATGCAGTAACGGCAATATCGCCACAACCTATATTTACAAAAGCAATAACAGGTTGGCACGATGATAGTTTTGAGGCATTTTACGAAAATTATAGAGGCGTATCGAGGTGGACAAGGCAGATGGTAGGTTTAACAGGTAATACAAATACCATAACAGATGGTATAGGTAATATTAACCAACGTTATAGCCGCTTTTACTTAAACTCTGGAAATTTATTGGTTGATGTTCAAAAAACCATAGATAAATTACCAGATGATCAAAAACCCAGGTATGCTCAAATGAGGGTTATAGCCGAGATACTAAAAGTATACGAAGCTTGGTTTGTAACCGATGGAAATGGAAGTATGCCATATAGCCAGGCTCTTCAGGCGAGGTACAGCGGAACATTAACCCCGGTTTATGATTCGCAGCAGCAATTGTATGATAACTTTGAAAAAACATTAAAGGAATCTGTTGTAGCTTTAAAAGCGCAGCCAGCTGTAGAACAAGTAAGTTTGGGTTCTAATGATTTATATTATCAGGGATCGGTGCCAAAATGGATCAAAGCGGCTACCAGTTTACGTTTATTAATTGCCATGCGTTTATCTAAAAAAGATCCAGCTAAGCTTAAAACTATTGTTACCGATATATTAACAAACAATGCTGCCGATTTAATGTCATCTACTGATGATGACTGGTCTTTCAAAGCTTCGTCGAGCCTAACAGGCACAAGCGGTAACTGGGATGTAAGTGCTTCGGGTGCTTATGGAGCAAACGGAACCATTGATTTTATGTGGAGGAATTCAGACCCAAGGTTGCCGCTGTTTTACCAGAAAAACTCATGGACAACTGATAACTTTGCAGCAGCAAAGACACAGGGAAAGATACCAGCAGCCGCAGTTTATGATAATAGACGTTATTATGGACAATTTACTAGCCCTGACGCAAGTACAACACCTTCTAAACAGCCTTTTTTCTCACCTGTTGTGATTAAAAATGGTACCGCAAATGTGAATTTGGATACCGTTTCTGCTATTCAGACACGTATGTTTTATCCGAACTCAAATTCTGGAACTGGTTCATCAACGTTTCTGGTTTTAACCTACGCTGATGTTTGTTTCTTGAGAGCTGAACTGGCTGCAAGGAATATCTCAACCGAAAGTGCTGCAGACTGGTATAACAGAGGTATAGAAGCCTCGATTATTACTTACGATAATATTGCGAAAAGTGCATTGTTACCTGATTATGTAGCTTTGGGTGCTGGTGCAATAGCGGCCTATAAAGCAATGCCTGAAATTGTGTATAATCCGGCAAAAGGGTTAGAACAGATTGTTATCCAACAATATTTAAATTTTTATAAAAACTATAACGAATGTTGGGCACTGTTAAAAAGGACAGGTATGCCAAATGCTCAAACGGCACTAAATCTTGAAAACTTTGTATTCGGTGGTCAGGTGCAAAGTATTCCACGACGCTTTGTGGTCAACTTTCCATTATCGGGTGATGCCAATTATGCAAATAAACAGGCGGCAATAACAGAAATGGCAAAAGATCCAAACTTTGGACAACCAACAGATGTTAAAGGTCGCGTTTGGTGGGACATTCCATAAGTTATTACTACCTTTATTATTAAAAAATGGCCGGTATAACCGGCCATTTTAATTGAATGTAAAAAATGAAAAATTGCGCAAAATTTTTACTTTGGCTATTGGTTTATTTCACTTTTTTGAATAAAATCTACGCTCAGGACCTTAAATCTCAACAAGTTGGGTTGTTTGCTAACATAAAATCTTTCAAACTCGAATCAATCTCTCCCAGCCATCCAGTAAAATTAAATAAAAGCTGTGCATTTATATTTTTGTCACCAGAATGCCCCTTAAGTAGAAATTACATCCCCGAACTCAAACAAATACAGGAAAAATATAAAAACTGCGAAATAATCGGTGTTTTTGCAGGTAAATCTTACACTGTTCAAGAGATTAGAACTTTTTTAAAAGATTATAAAATAACCTTTCCGGCCATTTATGATGGACAGAAAAAACTAGCAAAGTTATTGAATGCAAAGGTTACTCCTGAGGTTATTTTATTGGATAAAAATGGAAAAAGAATATACTCAGGGCTAATTGATGATAAAATAATAGAACTTGGTCAGCAAAAACAAGTGGCATCTAAACATTTCCTTACTGATGCCATAGAAGCAATAGAAACTGAGAGGAAGGTTTTAATAGGTTCTACCATGCCCATAGGCTGTTATATTAATGATCTATAATTAAATGAAAAAGATAAATTTTATTCTTCTCTTCTTTTTTAACCTTTCTTATATTAATGCTCAAAAAAGCACCTTTTATAAAGATGTTGCTCCAATTATTTATAATAAATGTGCATCCTGCCACCGTGTAGGAGAGGCTGGACCTTTTCCCTTAACTTCTTATGAAGATGTAGTTAAACGAACTTCTTTTATAAAGAAAGTAGTCAATTCTGGTTACATGCCACCTTGGAAAGCCGATGGACACTATACAGCAGTTCCTTTTCAGGGAAACAGAAGCTTAACCGCTTTGGAAAAAAAAACAATTATTGATTGGATTGATGACAAAATGCCAATTGGAAGTCCGAATAAACAAACTACCTTAATTTTAACAAAATATCAGCAGGGTACCAATTATAAGCGTAAGCCTGATGCTGTTTTAAGCATGGCGAAAACTTTTCAGATACAAGGCGATAATAAGGAAAGATTTATCGTATTTAAAATACCATATCAGTTTGATCAGTCTCAAAATGTGGAAGCAATCGAATTTGTTTCCAAAAATAGAAAAGTAATCCATCATGCCAATTTTGCTATTTACGATGTTTCAAATAATATTTCGATTGATAAATCTCCTGATTATATCAATACTACTGTAGGAGAGACTGATGCTAACTTTTCGGCCTATGAAGCATATAAAAGCAATATGATTTATTATGGAGGGTGGATTCCAGGAACAAATTACGAATCGTATCCTAAAAACATTGGATGGGTGATGCCTAAAAGAGGTGTAATCTTATTAACCATACATTATGCACCAACCGGAAAAGATGAAGAAGATTTTTCATCCATTAATTTCTTTTTTACCAAGTCGCCAATCGAAAGGGTGATTGATGTAATTAATCTAGGATCAGGTGGAATTGCAGAAGAGGAAATTACACCATATTTCATGATTCCTGCCGATAGCGTCCGCACTTTTAAGCTAAAAATAACCAATCCCGAAAAACAGTCTATTTTAGGTGTATGGCCACACATGCATTTACTGGGAAAAAATTTTAAAGCTTATGCAATTACACCCCAAAAAGATACCTTAAAATTAATCTCAATTCCTAAATGGGATTTTAACTGGCAGGAGCTTTATAAATATCAAAAACCGCTTATAATCCCCAAAGGTTCTTATCTGATTATTGAAGGTACGTACGACAACTCAAAAGATAATCCAAAAAACTTATTTAATCCACCAAGAAATATCTATGGCGGTGGTGAGATGAAAAGTATAGACGAGATGCTCACTTTGGTAATATTATATTTGCCTTATGAAGAGGGCGATGAGGATTTGCCAGTTATAGAAAAGTAATTGTGTACTTGTTCCCCAAGAGATTTGATCTACTTTGTTCTATTGAAGCTTACTAAAACTTTAGTTTAATTCATAAATTTCTAGTTGAACAAGCTGTTTTAATCAATATATAATCTTTATTTACATAATATCTTAATTATATTTTTATTAAGATATTATTTCTTTTTAAAAAAATTATAAAGTTGATTTATTTTTATTAATTTAGTTTATGCTTATGTCTTGCCGGTCATATTATTATGATTTGTCGAGCTATAAGTGGACTAATCTTCTAACCAAAAATTTATCAACTATGAAAAAAAGAATGTTAATCTTTTCTGCGGCAATATTATTATTTGCCTCATGTAAAAGGAATGAGAGTGAGCAGCTTTCTGGCGAGCAACCTGCACTGTCCAAAAATGGCACATTAAGCCTGGCCAATACCCCCGCTGCAGCACCCAATACCTTTAAAGTATTCGACCAAATTTTATTTTACGATGGTTATGCCGCAACCGTAACGGCACCTGTACCTGCTGATGTAACACGTTTATCGAACTCCAAATACATTAAAAAGTTAAGCACCACAGATCTTTCCAAACTTTCTAATAGTTTAGATATCAAGGTAAGTATTACACCATATTGCGATAATTACGACAGGATCGGATCTGTAGGCCTGAGTTTTATTCCAAAAAATTCGGCCTTTAATGAAAATATTGGCAAACACATTGAAGTAGGCCGTTTTATTACACCATTTATGGATAAAAACAAAACGCCAAATGTTGCACCCTATCTCTTTAGCACAGATAATGTCGCCAATTTATTAAGGGATGCAGGCGTACGGGCCTCTTATGATATTTATGTGGTATTTAATTTGTTTGGGGTGCCTTATGCAGCCCAGAATGAAATTAGTGGGTGTGGAGGCCATAATGAAACTTTTTATGGTACAATAGAATTTGTTAATAAATCTGGTGGAACCGATCCTGCTACAGCAGTACAGATGATCCCGATAGCGAATGAGAAAGATCTGGATAACTACACTGCAAACAATACAGACCAGGTAGGAAGTAGTAAAAAAACATATACCATTAACCTGCCTTTGGCGGTTACCGATGCCAGGCTTTACCTCATTACTTCTGCCCATGGAGCCAATAGCGGAGGGGAAGAATACGTGCGTAGAGACCATAATATTTATTTTGATAATGTTTTAAAATTAACATATAAACCAGGTGGAAAATCATGCGAACCCTATCGCCAGTATAATACTCAAAATAATGGAATATACGGTTCTGTTCCCAGAACTGCTTCAGATTGGTCGTCATGGAGCAACTGGTGTCCCGGGGATGCGATTCCGATACGTGAGATTAGTCTTGGCAATTTAACAGCCGGTAATCATACTTTTAAAATTGATGTTCCTACGGCCGTTTTTAAAGATAAACAAGGTTCTATAAGGTATTCAGTTTATCTGCAAGGTCGTTAAGGTTTAATTAATCATATAGGTTTTGTCGGTTTGACAAAGCCTGTATGATTATTTTTAATTCCGGAATCAGGAAGCCAAATCACTTATTTAAATTATTATAAAGTATGCGGATGCTTACAAAATAAATTATTAAGTTTGTTTAAAATCATCCAAACATGTCAGTAATAATTGAGAAGGGTCAAAGGCTGCGCGCCGATATTATCAAACATTTATATTATAAGAAAGCACTATCACTTACTGATTTAAGTAAACTAACAAAAAAAAGTTTACCGCTGGTTACTTCCAATGTAAATAATCTGATAAACGAAGGATATGTTTTAGAACAAGGCCTGGCTCCATCTACAGGAGGAAGAAGGGCTGCAATGTTTTTAATAAATCCAGACCTTAAAAAATATATTGTGGCCATAGCAATGGATCAGCTGACATCGAGATTAACCATTTACGACCTTACCCGCAAGATGGTTATTCCAGTACAAACCCTGGAATTCGAAATGTCGTCGAAAAACAGCAGCATCACCGATCTGGTTAATTTTATCAATAAAAGTATAAATCAGTCTAAAATCAAAAGAGAGGATATTTTGGGCGTTGGCATCGGGATGCCGGGTTTTGTTAATGCAGATGAGGGAATTAACCATTCTTTTTTAAAGGTAGAAGATGATACAACTTTACAGCAATATCTTTCGCAACATATTAATTTGCAGGTACATATAGATAACGACTCCAGTTTAATTGCGCTCGCAGAACTGAATTTTGGTGTAGCCATTGATTTGAAAGATGTAATGGTTGTTAATATTGGCTGGGGAACCGGATTGGGAATGATTATTAATGGAAAATTATACCGCGGTAGTAGTGGTAGTGCCGGCGAATTTAGCCATATCCCGCTATCTGACAGCGATAATCTTTGTTCTTGCGGTAGAAGAGGATGTTTGGAAGTTGACACCTCATTACTGGTAATGGCCAGGAAAGCTCAGGAAGCAATTGCAGGTGGTGCTGAATCGAGCATGACTAGATTGTTTATGGATAAAAGCAAACATCCTGCCGACCACTTTTTAAGTGCAGTTGCCAAACAGGATCCGGTTGCCATATCGATATTGGCAAAAGCCATTTTTCAGTTGGGAAAAGGGATATCAACGTTAATCCATCTGTTAAATCCCGAATCCATTGTGCTGAGTGGGAGGGGTGCTAAAGCAGGTAAAATGCTGTTGCCGCCAATCCAGCAGGCCATTAACGAGTTTTGTATCCCGCGAATTGCAGAGCAAACTGAAATTAAACTTTCTAAACTAACCGATGAGGCAGAATTACTTGCTGCTGCCAGTTTAACGGTAGAGAGTAGTTTGTTTGAATAGCTAACCTTAAAACGAATAAGACCAATATTTTATAACTAAACTGATACTATATGACAAAATAAAGAAAACCCACTCCACCAAGTTATGAACCACTTTTAACTAATCCTAAACTAAACCCATTTATGAAAAGAATGTACTTAAGGTGCTTAAGTATTTTATTGTTGAATTTTTTAGCAATAACTGTTTTTGCACAAAAAACCATTACCGGTACGGTGGTGGAAGCATCAGGACCCTTACCAGGTGTAAGTGTCGCTATTAAAGGAACAACCAAAGCCACTCAAACCGATGGGAATGGTAAATTCTCTATTTCAGCAGCAGAAGGAAATATTCTCGTTTTTAAGTCTGTTGGTTATACCTCTAAAGAAATCACGGTAGGAGCATCTACCACTGTAAATGTTAAACTGGAATCGTCTGCTAACAGTTTGGAAGAGGTTCAGGTTACTACAGCATTTGGAATTAAAAAGGAAAAAAGAGCGCTGGGCTACTCTACGCAGGAGGTATCCGGAAAAGACTTAACAATAGGCCAGGCACCTACTATAGCGCAGGGTTTAATGGGTAAAGTTGCCGGTTTACAGATCTCACAATCAGGTGGTGGGGTAGAAGGTGGCTCATCGAGGATTGTAGTCCGTGGAAATACCTCATTAACCGGCGATAACCGGGCTTTGATCATCGTTGATGGAGTAGCCATTAACAACGATCCGGCCAACGTGAACGGAAACAATACTTCATCAGTTGCCGGTAATACCGGAGCTGATGTTTCGTCGAATAACGATTGGGGTACGGGTATGAACTTCATCAATCAGGACGATATTGAAAGCATTACCGTATTAAAAGGTCCTGCTGCGGCTGCACTATACGGCGCAAGGGGTGGTAATGGTGTTATTTTAATTACACGTAAAAAAGGGAGCAACAGACCTGGACTTGGAATAGATTACACTTACTCTTACAGACATACAAATCCTTACGAACTTCAAAATTTTCAAAATGAATACGGACAAGGTGGAGTAGCCTCTATGTTAACGGCAGATAACAGTAAAATGTTCCCTGTAAATGGTGCAGGCCAGCGTTATCAAATTGGAAATAACTATACCTCAGCGGGAGAATATTTGAGTAATTCTTTCGGTACGGTTCCTTATCCAAACGGTAAAGCAACTGATGCCTATTTCAGTTATCCGGGTAGTCAATCCTGGGGCCCGAGATTCGATAATCTTCCAATATTAAATTATGATGGGGTTTTGCGGCCATATTCTGCGCAGCCAGATAACTGGAAGGCATTTTTTCCTGATGGTTCAGTAGTAAGTCATAATGTAGCCATTTCTGGCGGTAATGATAATGCTACAGGACGTATTTCTTATACGCGAAATGACACCAAAGCCAATATTTTAAATAGTAACATTCAATCGAACGTTTTTAACTTAGGTTCTACGCTTAAGGTTTCTAAAAAAGTAAGTGCAGAAGTTACGGCAAGTTATGTAAACTTTACCCGTTTAAATGCCCCTACCGTTGGTTCGGGTTACTTAGGTGGGGTAATTTATTCCATGCCAAGAGATTATAACCCTTACGTAGATTTCGACAATACTTATGGTCCTAACAATTCGCGGAAGGATGTACTTACCCCAAGTAATTTCCCTGCAGGTTCGCCTGCTTATCCTTACAGCGGAAGTTATTTAGCTAACCAGTATTGGAATATCAATAACAATAACACGCTTTTTAATCGTAATGGACTTACCGGGGGAATGAAGGTAATGGCCGATTTAACTGATTTCTTAAATGTGACCGCACAAGGTGGGGTAGACAATTCGAATGATGTAACCACTGTGAAAAATTATCCTACCGATGTATTAGGACAGGCAAACGGTGCTTATAAGCTGGCACAAGCCAAAAATTTGTCAACCAACCTACAAGCTTTTGCCCGTTTACATAAAGACAATCTTTTTGGTAAAGAAATTAATGCAAGTTTAACTGCAGGGGTAGAAAGCTATTATCGCAATGACTATGTTTCGAGTAACCGGACAGATGGCAGTTTAGTAAAACCGTTTGTTTTTGCTTTAAATAATGGTTCAAATCCTGTCCCACAACCTGAAGAAACAAAATATGTTAAAAAGATAAATTCTGCATATAGTTTTTTAAACCTTTCTTACAAAAATTATCTCTTTTTAGAAGCTACAGCACGTAACGACTGGTCGAGTACATTGGCAAACGGTTCTAACTCTTACTTTTATCCAGCAACAAATTTAAGTTATGTATTTACTGATGGGATTAAGGGGTTACAGAACAGCTTACCCTGGTTAAGTTTCGGAAAGTTGAAGCTTTCTTATGCGGAAACAGGATCAGATACCGACCCATACTCTATTTTTAATCTTTTGGATGTAACCACAAATAACGGTCAGCAAGCACAAAGTCTGCCAGGTACACTAAAATTTGAAGGGGTAAAGCCGCAAAAAAGCAGATCGTTCGAGGCCGGTATTAATTTAGGTTTATTTAAAAACAGGTTAAATATCGATTTAACAGGTTATACCATGAAAAGCTTTAACCAAATTTTGGATAATCCATTGGCCTTATCATCGGGCTTTAACAATGTTAAAATTAATACAGGATCATTAGGAAATACTGGTTTTGAATTTATTATCAGTGGTTCTCCAATTAAAACGAGAGATTTTAGCTGGGATGTATCTATAAGCGGGGCACATGCCAGAACTAAGGTTTTGGCTTTACAGGACGGGATTGAAACCCTAACCCTGGGTACTTTTTTTGGAGGGAACGGTATTTCACAACGTGTTAAAGTTGGCGAAAACTATGGCACCCTATACGGAAGGGATTTTACCTATTACAATGGCCAAAAAATAGTTATGCGTGCTGAAGGAACAGATGGGCAGCCATTACAGTATACCGTTAATGGCAAAACTTATTATGCAGGTACGCAGTGGGTAAAAACAGCCGATGAGGTGCCAATCGGTAATTCTCAACCCATGTTAACCGGTGGTATTACCAATACATTTAAGTACAAAGCATTCTCATTGTACGTATTGGCTGATGCAAAAATTGGTGGTGATACCTTTTTTGGTTCTTATGCAGCAGGTATGGGCAGTGGAAACTTAGTAGAAACCTTAAAAGAACGTGATGGTGGAGGTTTACCTCTGGTTTATCCTGATGGGACGACCTCAAACAGCGGGGTTAATTTTGGAGGTGTTTTTGTTACCCGCGATGCTCAGGGTAATATTACAAGCGCTACTCCAAACAACGATGTGGTAAATTACCAATGGTACTATCAGGGTACTTTTTCTGCCTGGAACCACCTAGGTGCGCCACGCTCTGCATCAGTATTTAAAAACTCCTGGATGAAACTTAGGGAGGTAGCTTTAACTTATCAGGTTCCGGCTACATTGCTTCAAAAAACAAAGTTTATTCAAAACCTGTCGCTTTCACTGGTTGGAAGAGACCTTTTTTACATCTTTACTACTATACCTAAAGGCTTAAATCCGGAAGGTGTAAACGGTATCGGTAATATGCAAGGTATAGAATATGGATCTCTGCCCAAAACAAGATCATTTGGTTTCACTATCCGGTCTTCATTTTAATCACTTAAAGCATTAATCACATGAAAATTCAACATAAAGTAATCCATACTATACTTGGCCTCTCACTGATCGTTGGTGTGGCATCGTGTAAAAAAGGTTTCGAAGAATTAAATAAGCCATACAAAGATGCAACGGTTTCTACAGCAACACCTGCAGGCTTTTTTAATAACCTGGCCAAGCGTGCAACAGAAGAAGATTATACGATCTATGCGGGTTTGTTTATGCCAGTTACCAATCAGCAGGGTGTTCAGAATAAAAACTTACCCTATATTAATTATATTACTACTTTTTGGCGCAACTATTACCAGGATCTGGCCGATTATAAGCAATTATTAAAGCTGGTTAGTGCCGCCCCAAATCCAGGCATCTATAATGATGTAAAGTATATGGCAACTATTTTGATGAGCCAAAAAACTTTATCGATGTTAGATCGTTATGGCGATATACCTTACAGCCAGGCCGCTATTGCTACCGAAGGCTCAGCAAACTACCAGCCAAAGTATGATAAAGAAGAAAGCGTTTATAATAGTGTATTAGATGATCTGAAAGCTGCTGTTGAAGGTGTTGGTGGCCCAAACCAAAGCTCAATAGGTACTTATGAATCTTTTTTAGCCAACGATTTTGTTGCCTGGAAGAAGTTTGGAAACGCCTTAAGACTGCGTTATGCTGTTCGTTTAAGTAAAACCAATTTGCAAACTAAGGCGAAGGCCATCATTGCGGAAATTCTGGGAAATCCTTCCATCTACCCGTTACCTAATGATCAGGATCTTACGGACTTATACAAAAGTAACTTTGGAAGTTTTCCTTTAGTATCTATACCAAATTCTCCGGATTATGGCGATCGCTATTGGTATGCATTCCGGGAACTCTCTGTTTCGAACATCAGGATGAGTTCGAATGTGTTTGCTAAAATGTCGTCTACCAACGCTGATGATGGATCCGGATTTTTTGATCCGCGTTACAAAGTCTGGTTTATGCCAAATAATGCAGGTAAATGGGTACCTCAACCACAAAATGGGTCTGTACAAGATGGTGGTACACCTTATCCGAATGAATCTACCAATAGTCCAAAAGCACCTGGTAGCGATCCCGGTAATAAATTCGCTGTATTTAATTACTATCTCGTACGTGATTTTCAGAGTTTCCCTTATGTAATTATTTCAGAAGCGGATGTACATTTTTTAAAGGCTGAAATTTATAATCAAGGCATAGGTGTTGGTGCCGATCAGGCTTTGGCTGAAACGGAATATAATGCAGGGATGAAAGCCTCTGTTAACTTTTGGTACACTACTGTTAATAGCAATACAACTGCTATATGGCCAACTGCAGCTAAACCTGGCCCAATTACCCAGGCACAGATTGATGTTTTTACCAGTAATCCGGCTGTTAAATTTACTGCTGGTGATGTAGCCGGAAATTATAAAAAAATAATCACTCAATCTTGGCTGGCAAGTATCTTTAACGCCGTAGAAACCTGGTGCACCGTTCGCCGTACTGGAGTTACACCTAAAGATGCCACTTACACACCCGCCACTTACAACAGATTGCCTTATCCTGATGATGAGAAAACAAACAACCTTTCTAATTTAAATGCAATTGGTGGTAATGTAGATGCTAATGTTCAGATTGCCAAAAAGGTGTACTGGATGCCTTAATTTTAAAACACATTAACTGATAGAGGTGCTGTATCATAAAGGCGATTGAAGTTCAAATGCTGTCATGTTGAGCTTGTCGAAACAGTTTAAAGAGTATTTAAACAAGTCCTTCGACAAGCTCAGGATGACAAATTTATATTTATGATACAACCTCTTTTTATACCCTGATAATGAAGATAAAAATTTACTTTCTTTTTTGTTTAACGCTGTTTACACTCCATTCTTCCGCCCAGCAAAACGACATCATGCCTCAGTCTGAGATTTACGAGTGGCCTAAAGATGCCGCAGTTAAACAAAAGCTCGAAACCTGGCAGGATAAAAAATTTGGGATGATTATCCACTGGGGGCTTTATGCCGTTCCCGGTATCATCGAATCCTGGTCCATCTGTTCAGAAGACTGGATAGAAAGAGACAGCACTATTAAATACGAAGATTATAAAAAATGGTATTGGGGGCAGAGCGAAAAATTTAACCCTACAAAATTCAATCCCGAACAATGGGCAAAAGCAGGTAAAGATGCTGGCATGAAATACCTGGTATTTACCACCAAACACCACGATGGTTTTGCCATGTTCGATACCAAACAATCTGATTTTAGCATCGCTAAAGGTCCTTTTTCTACCAATGCAAAGAAAGATGTGGTTAAATATGTGTTCGATGCATTCCGCAAAGAAAATTTTATGATCGGCGCTTATTTTTCCAAACCCGACTGGCATTCTCAATATTATTGGTGGGATAAATATGCCACAGCCAACAGAAACAACAATTACGATATCCGTAAAAATCCCTGGCGATGGAATATGTTCAAAAGCTATACCCAAAACCAGATCAGCGAATTAATGAACAATTATGGCAGCATCGATATTTTGTGGCTGGATGGTGGCTGGGTTCGTCCGAGGGCAAGTGTTAACCAGGAGGTACTTTCGTGGGGAGCGCCAATTCCGGAATGGAGCCAGGATATTGACATGCCTAAAATTGCAGCAATAGCCAGAAAAGCACAGCCAGGTTTAATCATGGTGGATAGAACCGTACACGGCCAGTTCGAAAACTACCAGACTCCTGAACAGAAAATCCCCGAAAAACAATTGGATTACCCCTGGGAAAGCTGCATGACTTTAGGTGGTGCATGGGGATTTGTACCTAACGATCATTATAAATCAGCAACTGAAGTGGTACATAAATTAGTCGAAATTGTGGCCAAAGGCGGAAGTTTGTTATTAGGTGTTGGACCGAAACCTGATGGAACGTTGCCTGATAATGTGGTTAAAAAGTTAGAAGAAATTGGGCAGTGGACTTCAAAAAATGGTGCTGCCATTTACGGAACACGGATCACCAAAAACTATCACGACGGGCAGAACTGGTTTACCCAGAGCAAGGATGGAAAAACAATTTACGGCATCAGCTTTCTCGACGATGCTGCGGTTAATGAAATTTCATGGCAGGGGAATATTCCTAAAAAAGGAACTCCGGTTACCATTTTAGCTACCAACCAAAAAATAAAATGGACATTAAAAAATGATAAGGTTTACTTCGATCTTCCTAAAACCGACGAGAAAATAGCCCTGACATTTTCTTTTACGCCCGAAACCAAATAGTAATGCCGAAACCGATAAAATATTTGTATTTATTGCCTACGCTTTTTTTCTCTTGCAGTCTTTTTGCACAGGTTAAAAAAGCGCAGATATTACCTTATAAAAATTCAAAGTTAAGCATCGATTTAAGGGTAAAAGACCTCATTTCGAGAATGACACCAGAAGAAAAATTCTGGCAGTTGTTTATGATCCCGGGCGATGTTACCGAACAGAATAAAGTACAGTTCAAACACGGAATTTTTGGCCTGCAGGTAAGTGCGGCCGCACAGGGAAGTGGTAACGCCCAGCAGATGTTAACCTACAATACCTCAGAAGATGGGCTTTCGCTTGCCAAAAAGATCAATAAAATCCAGAAATTCTTTATAGAAGAAACCCGTTTGGGCATCCCAATTATTCCATTTGATGAAGCCTTACATGGTTTGGTAAGGCAAGGTGCAACAGCCTTTCCACAGTCCATTGGTTTAGCAGCAACTTTCGATACCACAATGGTGGCTAAGATAGGTACAGCCATTGCCTATGAGGCCCGCGCTCGTGGTCTAAGAGATCTTTTGGCACCAGTAATTAATATGGCAACGGATGTAAGGTGGGGCAGGACAGAAGAAACCTATGGCGAAGACCCTTATTTAACCACGGTATTGGGACATGCTTTTATGAATGCCGTTGAAAAACAAAATATTATTGTTACCCCAAAACATTTTATTGCCAATGTAGGCGATGGTGGCCGCGACAGTTATCCTATAGAAATGGATAAACACTTTTTAGAAGAAATCCCTTTTCCGGCATTTAAAGATGGCGTTAAAAATGTGGGTATCCGTTCATTAATGACTTCTTACAACAGTGTTTTTGGTTCGCCGGCTACTTCAAATAAATGGCTGCTCACTAACAAGTTAAAGTCGGAATGGGGATTCAAAGGTTTTGTTATTTCTGATGCCGGAGCGGTAGGTGGCGCTAATGTTTTGCATTTTACTGCTAAAGATTATAAAGATGCTACAGCACAATCGATCAATGCCGGTTTAGATGTGATTTTTCAGGTGGATTATAATCATTACAAGCTTTTTCTACCTGCGTTTTTGGACGGAAGCATTCCAAAATCCAGAATTGACGATGCACTTGCGAGGGTATTAAGCGCAAAATTTGAATTAGGCCTTTTCGAGCAGCCTTACGTGGATGAAAGCATTGCTGAAAAAATGTTAAGCGATCAAAGCAATCATATCTTGGCAAAAGAAGCCGCTTTAAAATCTTTTGTATTGCTCAAAAACGATAACCATATTCTTCCACTAAAAAATACAAAAAGCATTTTATTACTGGGCGAGGATGCTGTTGAAGGCCGGTTGGGCGGTTATAGTGGCACTGGAAATAAAAAAATAAATATTCTGGAAGGACTAAAAAGTACTGCTTCCGGTGATATTGAAATTAATTATTTAAAAGGAAGCAGCCGCGAAGTTCAGTCTTTTGTTCCTGTAGATAGCCAGTTTCTTTCTGTAGATCAAAAGCCGGGATTGAGCGGAAAATATTATAGCGGTCTAGATTTTAGTGGAGTGCCAGTTAAAACAGTGCAGGATAAGGCCATCAATTTCAGCTGGACTTTATATCCGCCTGATGAAAAACTTGATTTGGATAATTATTCAATCAGCTGGGAGGGCAGTATAAAAGTTCCGCAAAATGCAGATCTTAATATCGGATTGGAGGGAAATGATGGTTACCGATTATACCTGAACGATAAACTGGTGATTGATAACTGGGATAAAAAATCATTCAATTTAAAAACAGCTCCGTTCCATTTTGAGAAAAATAAAGCCTACTCCATTAAAGTAGAGTTTTTCGAGTCTAAAGGCAATGGGAAAATAAAATTGGTATGGGATTATAACGTTCAGCACTCAGAAGAAATAACAAATGCGGTAAAAGCAGCGAAAAATAATGATGTGGTAGTTTTTGTCGCAGGAATAAAAGAAGGCGAATTTTTAGATCGTGCGATGTTAAACCTGCCGGGTAACCAGGAAATTTTACTTCAGGAACTTGCAAAAACGGGTAAGCCGATTGTAGTGGTATTAACCGGAGGTAGCGCCATTAATATGCAGCCCTGGTTAAATAAGGTGAGTGCAGTTTTAAATGTATGGTATCCGGGCGAAGCTGGTGGCAGTGCCGTTGCAGATGTGCTGTTGGGTAAAGCAAATCCCTCAGGAAAACTCCCGATTACCTACCCTGTTGATGAATCGCAGCTACCATTAGTGTATAACCACAAACCTACCGGTAGGGGAGATGATTATAACAATTTGAGCGGTGAGCCGCTTTTCCCTTTCGGCTACGGATTGAGTTATACCCATTTCTCCTACTCCGGTTTAAAATTCAATAAGAAAAGCATTACTCAAAATGAAACGGCGACCGTAAGTTTCGAGCTTAAAAATACCGGCAATTATGATGGTGAAGAAGTGGTTCAATTGTACATGAGGCCATTACTAAGCAAACTGGCTCAGCCTGTTCTGGTACTCAGAGCTTTTCAAAGGATAAGTTTAAAGGCAGGTGAAACGAAAACCGTCTCTTTTCAATTAGGAAAGGCAGAACTTCAAACACTTGATATCAATAACGTTTGGAATGTTGCCCCAGGAGAATATCGCATCATGATCGGATCATCAAGCAAGGCACTTTATTTAAAAGATAATTTAATGGTTAAACCTTAAAAATACACCCCCTATGGTTGGGTATAAACCATAATCGAGTAATAGTTGCTGCAGATTCTGGTTAAATCTGCGGCTTTTTTGTTTCGTCATTTCAAGGAATAATTTATTGTATAAAAATCAATATAAAGTTGAAGGATCTATGCCGGAAGAATACTTTGAAATTATTTTTGCCACAAAAACACGAAACGCATGGAATTAATAGAATTTGATTTTTATTAGATTCGTCATCCTGAGCGTAGTCGAAGGATCTATGCCGGAAGAATACTTTGAAATTATTTTTGCCACAGAAACACGGAACGTACGGAGTTAATAGAATTTGATTTTTATTAGATTCATCATCCTGAGCGTAGTCGAAGGATCTATGCAGGAAGAATACTTTGACATTATTCTGCCACAGAAACACGGAACGCATGGAATTAATAAAATTTATTTTCTGCATCCAACTCTGTACGCCTTCTCTTAGTGACCTCTGTTATAATGATGCAAGATGTAATACGGATGATGGAATTACACTTTGTCTCATGCCCTCGATTAATCAGTTAACCAATTTAAACACTTAACCTTCTACACCCGAAATAAAAAAATAAACCCCAAAGTCTATCTCCGATCTCCGTTTAAAGCCCATACATCATCCATTTTCCATCCCCCATTTTACATTATCTGTTACTTCTTTATTTTCAAACATTTAGCATGAAAAACTATTTACCTGGTAATCTGTGAAATACGGAATATTAACCGTACCTTTGCGGCTCAATTAAAAATAAAAAGACGAATGACAAACCCATTTCAATTATTGGGGATAAGTGATGACGTCGTTAATGCCGTAAAGGATCTTGGATTTGAAACTCCAACACCTATTCAGGAGCAAAGTATTCCTGTACTGTTAGAAGGCACTAATGATTTTGTTGGTTTGGCCCAAACAGGAACAGGAAAAACAGCCGCATTTGGTTTGCCGCTGTTAGAACTAATCGATTTTAAAGTTAACAAACCACAGGCATTGATTTTATGCCCTACCCGTGAGTTATGCTTGCAAATCGCTAACGACCTTAAAAACTTTTCTAAAAACATTGCTAATGCCCACGTGGTTGCCGTTTATGGTGGCGCGAACATTATGCAGCAACTACGCGAAATCCGTCAGGGAATTCAGATCGTAGTGGCCACGCCCGGCCGTATGTTGGATATCATTGGCCGTAAGGCAATTGATTTTTCAAACGTTAAATATGTTGTGCTTGATGAAGCTGACGAGATGTTGAACATGGGTTTCCAGGACGATATCAACGACATCTTATCAACTACTCCTGATGACAAAAAAACCTGGTTATTCTCGGCTACTATGCCTGCAGAAGTTCGCCGTATAGCTAAAAACTATATGGATAACCCTGTAGAATTAACCATGGGCACAAAAAATACAGGTAACGTAAACATCGAACACGAATATTACATCGTTCGTGCACGTGATAAATATGCTGCCTTAAAACGTATTGTAGATTTCAACCCTGAAATTTTTGCCGTAGTATTCTGTAAAACCAAATTGGATACACAGGATGTTGCCGAGCATTTAATTAAAGATGGCTATAATGCAGATGCTTTACACGGCGATTTATCGCAACAACAACGTGATAAAGTAATGCAACGTTTCCGTGAGCGTAACATGCAGTTGTTAATTGCTACTGATGTTGCTGCACGTGGTATCGATGTAAACAATGTAACTCACGTAATTAACTATTCTTTACCTGACGAAATTGAAAGTTATACTCACCGTTCTGGTCGTACAGGTCGTGCTGGTAAAACCGGTATTTCTATCTGTATCATCAACTCTAAAGAATTAGGTAAAATCCGTCAGCTGGAACGTATTATTGGTAAGCAATTTACTAAAGCTGAATTACCTACAGGTTTTGATGTTTGCGAAAAACAATTATTCTCTCTGGTACATAAAGTACATAACGTAGAAGTTAACAACGAACAAATCGATCAGTATATTCCTCGTATCATGGATGAGTTTGCTGATTTATCTAAAGAAGATGTAATTAAACGTTTTGCTTCATTAGAGTTTAACCGCTTCCTGGATTATTATTCTAAAGCACCTGATTTAAATGCTGCAGTTGGCGACGACCGCGGTGCTGACAGGGGCGAAAGAGGAGCCGGACGCGGACGTGGTAGCGAAGGTTATACCCGTTTATTCATCAACTTAGGTTCTGTAGATGAATTTACCCGTGGCGATATGTTATCTTTTATCTGTAACAACGGTAAAATTGGTGGCAAAAGCGTTGGTAAAATCGATTTAAAAGGTGTTTTCTCTTTCTTTGAAGTAGAAGATGATGTTGCCGACAAAGTTTTTGAAGGCTTTAAATCAGTTGAATTCAACGGTCGTCAGGTACGTATCGAGAAAAGTGGAGACGGTGGTCGTGGTGAAGGCGCAGGTGAAAGACGCGGTGGCGGTGAAAGACGTAGCGGTGGCGGTTTCGGCGGAGAACGCAGAAGCGGCGGTGGCGGTGGTTTCCGTGGTGGCGACAGAAGAAGTTCTGGCGGCGGCGGAAGACGTGAAGGTGGAAACAGCGGTGGCGGTTTCAGAGATTTTTCTGGACGTAGCCGTGATGACAAAGGTGGTAACACCGGAGGTCCACGCAGAGAAGGCGGAAACCGTGAAGGTGGAAGTGGCGAGCGCCGTAAAAAATGGTAAATCACTAAACCAAATATTTTTACAAGCCGTCCCGATTTTTCTGGGCGGCTTTTTTGTTTCCTATTCGTCATTGCGAGAAGGCTTTTTCAGCCGACGAAGCAATCTTATAACTACTACTATCTCGCGTGCACATTAGGATTACTTTGTGCCTTGCAATAACGAGCAATTTTATCAAAAAATATTATATTTAACGTTTAGATATACTAAACAACATCATGCGTTATTTTAAGCTTTTCTTTATTTTATTCCTATTGTTTATTGGTAAACTCTCTGCCCAGCAATCAGCGGCTTCAAGTCAGAAAATGCAATGGTTTGCCGATGCCAAACTGGGCATTTTCATCCATTGGGGAATTTATTCGGTTAATGGTATTTCCGAATCATGGTCGTTTTTTAACAACTACATCAATCATGATGCTTACATGAAACAGCTTAATGGTTTTACCGCTGCAAAATATAAACCTGAAGAATGGGTCAATTTAATTAAAGAAAGTGGTGCTAAATATGCGGTGATTACCACAAAACACCACGATGGTGTTGCATTATGGAACAGTAAAATGCCAAATGCAACTACAACCTTAAAAAATAGTGCTGCAAAAAAAGATTTAATCACGCCGTTTGTAACCGAACTTAAAAAATCGGGATTAAAAACAGGGTTATATTTTTCATTACCTGATTGGAGTTATCCGGATTATGATGGTTTTACCCGCGACAGAAAACGTTACGATTATAAACAAGACCCTACGCGTTTCAAAAAGTTTCAGAACTACTTTCAGGGACAATTAAACGAGCTTTCAACAAAATACAATCCTGATCTGGTGTGGTTTGATGGCGATTGGGAACACATCGGAGAAGAATGGCAGGCCAAAAATATATTAGAAAATTTACGAAAGGTAAACCAGAACATTATTGTTAACTCCCGCTTAAACGGCCATGGCGATTATGATACTCCGGAGCAAGGTGTTCCGGTAGTAAAACCAAACTCGCCAGAATGGGAGCTTTGTTATACCATGAACGATTCGTGGGGTTATCAACCTTATGATAATCACTATAAATCGTCTAATATGATCATCCGTACCCTGGTTGATTGTATCAGTATGGGTGGCAATTTATTGCTTGATATCGGGCCAAAAGCCGATGGTACCATCGCACCAGAACAGGTTCAGATTTTAAAAGATTTAGGTCGCTGGACCAAAAAACATGGCGAAGCTATTTACGGAACACAAGCCGGCATCACTAAAAAACATTTCAACGGGAAAACGGCGCTTTCTAAAGATAGAAAAACGCTCTTCCTCTACCTCGATTATAAAACAGATGAAGGCATTATGCTCACGGGTATAAAATCAAAAGTAAAAAATATGCAGGTAGTTCGCGGTGGTCAGGTAAAATTCGCCAATATTAACGCATCGGATTATATAATCAATATCCCTTTAACTGATTTTGATCAGGATGTGACCGTAGTAAAAGTAAGTTTTGATGAACCTGTTGCTCTTATCGAAACCGAAAATGAAGCCATTTCATTAAAAGATTTATTTACAGCAAATAATAAACAGATTTCTGTTCCCTACAAACTGAAAAAATTAGCTACAACTTTAGACAGGGGTATCAATATTTTTAACGACACCAATTTAGCAGCTGACGGAATGGATTTCAACGCTAATATTAAACCTTTGGATCAAACCGTGAACAACTGGGTAATCAAAAATGCGGAGGCCTTGTACAAAACATCAGGAGGAATTCCCGCAGGACATTATCAGGGAAATACTGCACTTTCTGCAGATAAACAGACCCTCTACCTGTTTGTTGAAGGCAAACCAACTGGTCCGATTGTCATTAAAGGCTTAAAAAATAGCATCAGCAGGATCAGGATTGTAGGGGAGGGTACCATGCTTCCGCACGAAATTTATAACAAACTATACTGGAGCAAAATTCCCGGCATTGTGTATATTCCTGTGCCTGAAGATAAATTAGATCCGGTGTTAACCGTAATCGCTGTGCTTTTAGATGGCCCTATCGATTTATACCGCGAAAAAGTTGGCGCAATTGAGAGTAACCTCTAATTATTTAACAATTGTAAAATAGTAACGCAACTTTATAATTATCCTTAAATTGCATTACTTTCGCACATCATGCAGGCAAAATATATCTCATATCAGGAAACCGGTTCATTTTCAAAACTGGTTTTGGATTATATTAATAACGAAGAACAGCTTCAGGCTTTTTATAGTTACCGCCCTGATATGGAGGGTTTAGCCAAAGCAATAGATAATAGAAATTTCCAGGGCGATCGTTCTACGCTGGTAAAGGTTTTGCAAAACCAATATCAGCATCTTCAGGCCAATAAATCGGTTAGCAAAAATATCGAATTGCTAGGCCTCGAAAATACCTTTACCGTTACCACTGGTCACCAGTTAAACCTGTTTACCGGTCCACTATATTTCATCTATAAAATTGTAACCGCCATTAACCTGGCCATTGAGTTAAAAATGGCACATCCCGACAAAAATTTTGTTCCGGTGTATTGGATGGCTACAGAAGATCACGATTTTGAAGAAATTAACCATGTAAGTGTTGATGAAAAAAACATCAGCTGGATACAACAAACCAATGGTGCAACCGGAAGGTTGAGCACCAAAACCGTCGCCGCTGCGGTAACCGCTTACAAAGGTTATCTTGGCATTTCAAAAAACGGAAAACGGATTGCCAGATTGGTAGAACAGGCTTACTTACAACACGATAATTTAGCCGATGCCACCAGGTTTTTAGTGAATAATTTATTCGAAAAATATGGATTGGTGATTGTAAATGCAGACGATCCTCAATTAAAAAAACAGTTCGCTAATATCATTACCGAAGATATTATTCAGCACAACAGTGCGAAAAATATCGAAAACAGTTCGAAAAATCTCGAAGATTTGGGATACAAAACTCAGGTTAATGGCCGTGACATTAATTTCTTTTACCTTATTGATAACCTGCGCGAACGTTTAATTTTTGAAAAAGGTAAATATACCGTCAATCATACCGACATCAGCTTTACTGAAAGTGAACTAAAAGCTGAAATCGAATCACATCCCGAACGCTTTAGTCCGAATGTAGTAATGAGGCCTATGTACCAGGAAGTGATTCTCCCTAACATTGCCTATATCGGTGGCGGAGCCGAAGTATCTTACTGGATGCAGTTGAAAACCAATTTCGATTTTTATAAAGTTGATTTTCCGGTGTTATTATTGCGTAATTCGGCCTTGCTGATTGATAAACGCAGTGCGCAAAACTTATATAACCTCGGATTTTCTTTAGAAGATATTTTCTTACCTGTTGAAGAGTTAAAAAACATCTGGGTTAAGCGGAACACAACTGCACAGTTGAGTTTAGCTGATGAAACAAGGGCGATTAACAGTATTTTCGACCAGATTAAGTTAAACGCCTATAAAATTGATAAAACGCTTTCCGTATCAACCGATACAGCGAAGCAAAAAACCAATCATCTACTGGCCAACCTCGAAAAGAAGCTTTTCCGTGCAGAAAAACGAAAACATGAAACCGCGCTATTACAGATTGATAATGTAAAGAAAAGGCTTTTCCCGAACGGAGCCCTACAGGAAAGAACCATGAATATTGCCCCGATGTATGTAAATTACGGAGAAGATTTTCTTTCTTCGTGTATAGAAAATTTCGAACCATTAGGCGGCGATTTTACGGTTTTATTGCCTTAATTTTTAAATAATTCCGTCATTGCGAGGCACGAAGCAACCCTACAACTTTCGCTAAATTGAGCGCATTAAGATTGCTTCATGCCTCGCAATGACGACTAATAGTATAAAATGAACTTCATCACCTTTACCGAAACCAACTTACGCGCCTTCACCTACAACGTTTTTAAAAAAATGGGCTGCTCTGATGAACATGCTGAGCTGGCAACCGATGTGTTAATCCGTTCAGATTTACGTGGCATCGATTCGCATGGTGTGGCCCGGTTAAGTGGTTATGTTCGTCTTTGGGAAAAGAAAAGGATAAATGCTACACCTAACATTAAAATTGTGCACGAAACCCCAACTACGGCAACAGTTGATGGCGATGCGGGTTTAGGTTTGGTGGTCGCGCCATTTGCAATGAAAGTTGCGATAGAGAAAGCCGAAAAATATGGAAGCGGCTGGGTATCGGTTAAAAATTCCAACCACTTTGGTATTGCGGGCTATCATGCTTTAATGGCGGTAGAAAAAGATATGATCGGAATCAGCATGACGAATGCCAGTCCGCTGGTTGCCCCAACTTATGCCAACGAACGTTTATTGGGTACAAACCCGATGTGTTATGCGTTCCCTGCGGGGAAATATCCTCCTGTAATTGTAGATATGGCCACAGCTGCAGCAGCAAATGGAAAACTGGAAATTGCCCAAAGAGCCAATAAAAGTATTCCGGATGGCTGGGTTCAGGATAAAAACGGCGAAAATTCTACTGATCCGAATGAGCTGAAAAGCGGCGGTTCCTTATTGCCACTGGGTAGCGATAAAGATCATGGCAGCCATAAAGGTTATGGACTGAGCGCCACAGTTGATATTTTATCTGCTGTACTTTCTGGTGCTAATTATGGTCCCTGGGTGCCTCCATTTGTTGCTTTCTTAGAGCCTTCTGCAAACCCGGTTGGCGAAGGCCTGGGGCATTTTTTAGGTGCCATGCGGGTTGATGGTTTCAGGCCGGCTGCCGAATTTAAAGATCACTTAGATAATTGGGTAGAACGCTTTAAAAGTGCAAAAACAATAGATCCCGATAAAAAAGTAATCATCCCCGGCGAACCGGAACATGAATTTGAACAGGAAAGAAAAATAAGCGGTATCCCGTTAATTGATGTTGTGGTAAAAGACCTGAATGAGCTTGCAGTGAAATTGGGGATAGAAGAGCTAAAATAAACTTGGGTTAACTGGTTAATTGTTGAAATTGGTTAATTGCAAAAGAAAACTTTAATAAAAGATCGTCATCTCGACTGGAATGCAGTGGAATGCCCGCCTGCTACGGGCAGGGAGAGATCTACCAAAATAGAATTCTCGACTGCGTTGCACTCCGCTCGAAATGATGATACGATCCAACGCCAACCGCTTTCCGCTGTTATCTCAACCGCTCTGCCGAACGGATCAGCCTTTCATCTTTGTTAATTCCAAAAATCGCCAATACAATAAATAAAATGGCCAAAGCTGGTAAATATGCACCAATACCGAAACTGGCACCTTCAATGCCCCCTGGTAATTTTTTTGCATAAATACTGCACCAGAAGGCGAAACCACCAATTAATATGATCGAAATAACAGCAAAGCGTTTTTGAAAAGTTCTCTTTCTAAAATTAAAAATATTGATAAAACAAAGGATAGCAATAGCGATATTGGTAATCAATAAGGGTAAAAATGATTGTATTTTAAATGGAGAGCCTGCCTTGCCTGCAATAATCTGAAATAAGCCACTAGAGTACACGGCCATTTCTGTTCCTGTGGTTTGTTTACTGGTAATAGGCAAAAACAGCATTAAAATTAAAGTTAAAGCAGCTAAAAAAAACCAGATCGATTGTATTCTTTGTATCATGAATGTAAAATATATAACAACAAATCTAGCTTTTTTTGAGAAAAGAAAGAATAAAGTTCTTGAGTAGTTAAGCGCTTATTATAGTCAAATACGATTTAATAATAGATAGAAAGGATAAAATCTGTGTTTAGCTGTGTGCATCCGTGGTTAAAGAATCTTCGTTAAAGAACCATTTGCACCGAACGCCAAACTCCCGGCGCTAAACACTTCACTCATCACTTTGCCCTTTCCCCCTTAAACTGTATTTTTGCATCGCTTTGAATAAAAAAAGGTATTTCATCCAATTGGCTTATGATGGCAGCTTGTATCATGGCTGGCAAATTCAACCCAATGCCATCACCGTTCAGGAATTGCTGGATAAAGCTATGTCTGTTTTTTTTCGTCAGCCGATCGAAACTTTAGGTTGTGGCCGGACAGATGCCGGTGTACATGCGACAGATTTTTATGCTCATTTCGATGTTGAAGACTTAGAAGAAACAAAGGTTTTAAGTGCAATTGCTGGTATTAACGCCATGCTGCCTTATCAGATTGCAGCAAAACGAATCATTCCGGTGCATAATGAGGCCCATGCCCGTTTTGATGCCACCGCACGTGCCTACAAATATTACCTTCACTTCGGAAAAAATCCTTTTAAGCTTAATCGTTCATGGCTGATTAAAGATAAACTGGATGTAGAAGCAATGAACCAGGCTGCGTCACTTTTATTAAATTATACCGATTTCTCCTGCTTCAGCAAATCGAATACCCAAACCTTTACCAACAATTGCAAGGTAATAAAAGCTGTTTTCGAAAAGCAGGAAGATGGGTTGGTATTTACCATTCAGGCCGACCGTTTTTTAAGGAATATGGTGCGGGCGATTATGGGAACTTTGGTGCAGATTGGAAAAAAAGAAATAAATTTAGACGATTTTAAAGCAATAATAGAAAGCAAAAACCGCAGTAAAGCTGGCCAATCGGTACCCGCCTGTGGTTTGTATTTAGTAAAGATTGAGTATCCTTATATAAATGAAAGAATTAGAGGTTGATTTAATGAGTGAATGTGAAATGGCCATCGCCCATAATACTCACTCATTCACTCATTCAGAACTCACTCATTAAATAAAAAAATGGCAGTTACAGGCGACGTATATAACACCGGATTACTGAAACGTATTTTTCAATATGTAAAGCCCTACCGTGCCGTTTTTGTTTGGTCGGTTATTTTAACTATTCTATTGGCCGCCATTTCTCCTGTGCGCCCGTTTTTGATAAAATACACACTTGATCATTACATTTTAACCGGAAAATATGATGGTTTGGTAAACATGACGATGCTGATGATCTTCATGCTGCTGTTGCAAACGCTGATTCAGTATAACCATACACTTTTAACCAATACTTTAGGGCAATCGGTTATCCGCGACTTAAGGATCAATGTTTTTAACCACATTACCAGGCTTCGCCTTAAATATTTCGATAAAACACCCATCGGACAATTAATTACACGTACCGTTTCCGATCTCGAAACCATTGCCGATATTTTTTCGGAAGGTTTAATTTCCATGATAGGCGATAGTTTGCAGGTTGTGGTAATTGTGGGTGTGATGCTCTATACTGATTTGGAATTGAGTTTGGTAGTACTTTTGCCCATTCCGCTATTAATTATGGCCACCCGGAAATTCCAGAAAGCCATTAAAGTAGCCTTTCAGGAAATCAGGAATGAAGTATCCAACCTGAATACCTTTTTGCAGGAGCACATTACTGGCGTTTCTATTGTGCAGTATTTTGCAAGGGAAAAACAGGAATACCGGAAGTTTTATGCCATTAACAAACGTTACCGTGATGCCAATATCCGCTCTAACTGGTATTATTCTATATTTTTCCCGGTGGTAGAGTTAATTTCGGCCATGTCGTTGGGTTTACTGGTGTGGTATGGTGCAAAATGTATCCTTTCCAAGCCTTTAGATGTTACTCCTGGAACCATCACTCAATTTATTATGTATCTGGGTATGGTGTTTACGCCGATCCGCCAGTTGGCCGATAAATTTAATACATTACAGATGGGAATGGTTGGTGCTGAACGTGTGTTTAAAGTTTTAGATACTGATGAAACTACACCCAACGAGGGTACGCAAAAACCAGCCATATTAGAAGGAAATATTAAGTTTGAAAATGTTTGGTTTGCCTATAACGACGAAAATTATGTATTGAAAGACCTCACCTTTGAGGTGAAAGCCGGCCAAACGGTGGCCTTAGTTGGGGCAACTGGCGCAGGTAAATCTTCTACCATCAACATCCTGAACCGCTTTTACGAAGTAAAAAAAGGAAATATTACGGTTGATGACATTCGTATCGAAGATTTTGACCTGGATTACCTCAGAAGCAACATCGCTACAGTGCTACAGGATGTTTTCCTGTTCTCAGATACTATTTTAAACAACATTACACTCAATAACCCTGAAATTACTATCGATGAAGTGGTAAATGCGGCCAAAAAAGTCGGCGCACACGATTTTATAGAACGTTTGCCCGGTGGCTATCAATATAATGTGATGGAAAGGGGCGCAACACTTTCAGCAGGGCAGGCGCAGCTGATTTCATTTATCCGTGCATTGGTGCACAATCCGGCTATTTTGGTTTTAGATGAAGCTACTTCATCCGTAGATACTGAAACCGAATTGTTGATCCAGAAAGCCATTGATAATTTAATGGAAGGCCGAACTTCGATTGTAATCGCCCACCGTTTATCCACCATCCAGAAGGCCGATCAGATTATTGTACTCGATAAAGGCGAAATCAAGGAAAAAGGCACACACCAGGAGTTGTTAAAGCTAAACGGCTATTATAAAAAACTTTACGATCTTCAGTTCTCTTCTAAAGGAATTGCTAAAGTTTAAAACTCATTTATTTTCAAGGATTTTCTTAATTTAACAGCTTCTTAAATCCAACAGGAAGATGAAATTATTAAAATTGATTGCCTTATTTTTACTTTCGGTGATAACTTTACAGGTTACTGCCCAGCAGAAAAAGTATGTAATGGTTATTCATGGCGGCGCAGGTACCATTCTTAAAAAGAATATGACTCCCGAAAAAGAAGCAGCCTATATAGCGGTCCTAACTCAGGCTTTACAGGCGGGATATGGCCAAATTAAAGCAGGTAAATCCAGCCTCGATGCTGTTGAAGCTACTATTCATGTTTTAGAAAACGATCCGCATTTTAATGCCGGCAAAGGTGCAGTTTTTACTCACGATGGAAGAAATGAACTCGACGCAGCTATAATGGACGGAAAAACGTTAATGGCAGGCTCGGTTGCTGGAGTAACGACCATTAAAAACCCAATTTCTGCAGCAAGGGCTGTGATGGAAAAATCGGAACATGTGATGATGGTAGGCGCAGGAGCAGAGCAGTTTGCCAGAGAAGTTGGTTTGGAAATCGTAGATCCGAAATACTTCTGGACAAAAGAGCGCTGGGATGGCCTGCAAAAAGCAATTAAAGAAGACTCAACAAAAGCTGTTCTCGATCATGGAAATAAAAAATCGGAACTTTTGGGGATAAAAAATCACGATTATAAATTCGGTACCGTGGGCTGTGTTGCACTCGATAAAGCAGGCAATTTAGCTGCGGGAACCTCAACTGGGGGCATGACTAACAAAAAATATGGCCGTGTGGGTGATGCACCAATTATTGGCGCAGGTACATATTGCAATAACGAAACTGCAGGTATTTCTTGTACCGGCTGGGGCGAATTTTACATCCGCAATGTAGTAGCTAAAGCCATTTCCGATTTAATGGAATATAAAGGCATTTCAGTTGCCGAAGCCTCGAAAATTGTATTGGATAAAGTGGGAAAAATGGGCGGTGATGGTGGCTTGATCGCCTTAGATAAACACGGTAACGTAGCAATGCCTTTTAACACCGAAGGCATGTATAGGGGAACAATTACCGCAGATGGTAAAATTGAAGTTAATATTTATAAATAACTAAGTAGCTGTATTAATTAAAGCTTGAAGCTGTTTGCACTAAATATAAAAATACACATATATATTCTTACTCACACCAAGCAAATGACATTTAAAGAATTTGTAAAGAAAATATTTGCCAATTTAACCTTTCAGGTTTTACTTGCCATCATTATAGGCATCTATGTTGGTGCTTATTTTCCTGGTTTTGCGCCCACGGCTAAATTAATCAGTCAGGGTTTTATTAACCTGATCAGCATGTTAATTGCCCCGATCATATTTTTTACCATTGTTTTGGGCATCGCACACATGGGCGATATGAAAAAGGTTGGCCGGGTAGGCGGTAAAGCACTATTGTATTTCGAAATTGTGAGCACGGTAGCCATTGCAATTGGTTTACTGGTGGCCAATATCTTAAAACCTGGTGCAGGAATGATCGCCAAAGCTGGCGATGCAACAAAAATTGCAGGTTATGCCGAACAAGCCAAAGAAATGAACTGGGCTGAATTTTTCCTGCACATCATTCCGCATAATGTAATTGCTGCTTTTGCAGAAGGAAACATCCTGCAGATTTTGCTTTTTGCCATTCTTTTTGGTTACGGACTGAATAAACTGGGCGACGAAGGAACCAGTGTTTTAAATGCTTTTGATAAAATATCGAAAGTGCTTTTTAAAATCATGAAGGTAATTATGCGTTTAGCACCCATCGGTGCTTTTGGTGGGATGGCTTTTAGCATCGGTACGCACGGCTTACAAAGTATAGTGGGGATGGCCAAACTGATGGGTTCAGTGTATTTAACCTGTATCCTCTTCATTTTTATTGTGTTAAACGGAATATGCAGATACTATAAATTCAGTTTGTGGCAGTACTTAAAATATATCCGTCAGGAAATTTTAATTGTTTTAGGTACTTCATCTTCCGAATCAGCTTTACCAAGTATGATGCAGAAAATGGAATCCATCGGCTGCGATAAATCGGTTGTTGGTTTAGTAATTCCTACCGGTTATTCCTTTAATCTCGATGGTACGGCCATTTATCTGGCCATGTCGGTTATATTTCTCTGTCAGGTTTTTCATGTCGATTTATCCCTAGGACAGCAAATTACCGTTTTGGGCGTACTCATGGTAACCTCTAAAGGTGCAGCAGGCGTAACTGGAAGTGGTTTTATTGTGTTGGTATCAACCTTAACCGCTTTAAAAATCATGCCCATCGAACACATTTCCATATTGATCGGGGTAGACCGTTTCATGAGCGAAGCAAGGGCCATCACCAACGTAATCGGCAACGGTATAGCAACCATCGTAATTTCCAAAAGCGAAAACCAGTTTGATGAAGAAAAGTATTTAAAGGCCATTCAGCCTGTGATGATAGAAAAAGAGGAAGAAGTTTAGTTCAGCGGTGAGCGTTTGGAGGAATGAATTTTGAGGATGCTTTGTAACTCCCAACTAAAACTCCGAACTCCCAACTAATTACCTATCTTTGCAGCAGAAACATGCACACAGCTTGTTTAATTAATTCATAGCACATTGGCTCAGGAAGAACAAAATAACCGCAAAGAAAAGAGCGAGTTACACCCACGCAACAAGCACCGTTCGCGTTACAATTTCAAACAACTTATTGCAACTTCAAAAGATTTAAGACGTTTCGTTTTTAAAAACGAGCATAACGACGATTCTATCGATTTTGCAGATCAAAATGCCGTAAAAGCATTGAACAGGGCATTGTTAAAATATTTTTACGATATCCAGCAGTGGGATATTCCTGCTGATTTTCTTTGTCCGCCTATTCCGGGTAGGGCAGATTATATCCATTATGTAGCCGATCTGCTAGGATCGAGCAATAAAGGTAAAAGTCCGAAAGGCGCTAACATTAATGTGCTCGATATTGGTGTAGGTGCTAACTGCATTTACCCGATTATTGGTCACCAGGAATATGGCTGGAACTTTGTAGGTTCAGAAATAGACCCGCTTTCGGTCGAATCTGCAAGACGCATTATCGAAGCCAATAAACCATTGCAGGGTGCCATAGAAATTCGTCAGCAATCTTCAAAAATGGGTATTTTCAGAGGGATTGTGGGCAGAACAGAGCGCTTTGATGCGGTAGTTTGTAATCCACCTTTCCATTCTTCGTTAAAAGAAGCCGAGCAGGGCACCCGCCAGAAATGGCGCAACCTTGGGGGAAATGAAAAAGAGGTAAAACACGTATTAAACTTTGGTGGAAACAAAGCCGAACTCTGGTGCCCGGGCGGCGAACGTGCCTTTGTTGAGCAAATCATTATCCAGAGTGCACAAATCAAAAACCAGGTTTTATGGTTCAGCTCACTCGTTTCTAAAAGTGCTAACCTGAAAAGTATTTATAATGCTTTGGTTAAGGCCGATGCTTTCGAAGTTCGTACGGTGCAAATGAGCCAGGGACAAAAAATAAGTCGTTTCGTAGCCTGGACTTTCCATGATGAAGCCGCACAGGCAGAGTGGGTAAAAGGATGGAAATAGTCCTGAGTCTGTAGTCAAATAGCGATCGTTTCAAAAAAGGTAATATAGTAAAGCCGGATTAATTTTAGTTCGGCTTTTTTATTTTGAAAAGAGTCGTCATTGCTGTAAAGGTTTAGTAATTCGGTAATGAACTAGAGTTATTTTTTGTTATTTATATTTGCCATTTCCGCCGGTTTTTTACCATTAATTCCCTGGTGTGGTCTTTCCCAGTTATAATAA
>NZ_BAABBY010000010.1:0-195815 GCF_039538295.1 Pedobacter jeongneungensis
AAACGGTATTTACTTAAATAATTCCGCTTTAAGGTAAGGTCGTTAGTGTTTATTCGCATAAATTATAATTAGCTATTTACAAAGCTAATTCTGTTACCGAATTACTAAACCTTTACAATTGCGAGGAGAAACGACGAAGCAATTTTTCCGGCTTGAGATCCTTGTCAGAAAGATTGCTTCGTTGGCCGAAAAAGCCGTCTCGCAATGACTACCGTTTTATTTGAGTCTGTCATTGGTAATTTATTTCAGTACTTAAAAAAATTGATCATTACCCATTATTTCTTCTCATAAACAATCATAATCACCAGATCATTATCAGCATTTGGTGCAATACCGTGTGAGCTCCCGGGCCGCGTTAAAATCGCATCGCCGGGTTTAACAGCAAAAGTTTTTCCGTTCATTTGCATGGTACCATTTCCACTAATTACATAATAAATTTCATCTTCTTTTTGCAAATGGTAACCGATGGATGAGCCCGGTTTCAGGGTTCTTTTCCTAAAAGCTGTTTTCAGGTTTTTGGCTTCGGCGAAAAAGTTAAAGCCAGTGGTTTTACCTCCGCCGTTGTGGGTTCCGGCTTCCTCTTTCGCTACTTCAACATCATTTTGAAGGATGTATTTTGTGGTGTCGCCATTTTGTGCCGATGCTTTAAACGAAATGAAGGTTGCAGTAATAACGATTAAAACTAATATGGATTTTCTCATTTTGATATGATTTAACTTTCTGCTCAGATCTTTATTCGCTCCGCACGAAAAGTAAATTTAAGCGTTTTACCCTGTTGTTGCCAAAAGCATCTGTACTTTGTTACTAAACCCGATCGAAGTGGTTCCGGTTCTTCATCGGAAAGAACGGAGAGCGGGACTGAAGCCCTCCAAGAGAACTAAGCTGTTCATTTCCTAATCCTGAGAGGTCGTGTTTTGATGTGAAAAGGAGCGGCTTGTAATCCTTGGCATGGGTTCCGTCCTGCCCTCCACTGTAGCTCCGATAGAAGAAATCGGAGGCTGCCGTTCCGGTTAGGTTTATACCGAAAGGTTCTGCCCCGATACAATCCCTAAAGCAATTTGTTCTTTATCACTGTAATTACGCCTCATGGTTTTTACTTTTACCTTTAGTCACTCTGGTCTTTAGTCGTTCGCTTTGGTCTTTCCTCACTAAAGCAACGAATCATTACATTTTCCTGAAAAAACGGACTAAATAATATGGTTTTAGATTTGAATTCCAGTTCAATAATATTAGCTTTGCACAAAAAAAATATTGATACATGAGCGTTTTAGTAAATAAAGATTCTAAGGTTATCGTTCAGGGTTTTACCGGAAACGAAGGAACTTACCACGCTGAGCAGATGCTGGCCTATGGTACAAACGTAGTAGGTGGTGTAACGCCTGGCAAAGGTGGGCAATTGCATTTAGAAAAGCCTGTTTTTAACACTGTTAAAGATGCTGTTGATCAAACGGGTGCAAATGTATCTATCATCTTCGTGCCACCGGCTTTTGCTGCTGATGCAATTATGGAAGCTGCTGAAGGTGGTATTAAAGTTATTGTTTGTATTACCGAAGGTATCCCTACAAAGGATATGATTCAGGTTAAAGAATATATTGCAGATCGTGATGTTACCCTTATCGGCCCTAACTGCCCGGGTGTAATTACTGCTGATGAAGCTAAAATTGGTATCATGCCAGGTTTTATCTTCAAAAAAGGTCACGTAGGTGTAGTTTCTAAATCAGGAACTTTAACTTATGAGGCTGTAGATCAGGTGGTTAAAGCTGGTTTAGGTATTACTACTGCGATCGGTATCGGTGGCGACCCGATTATCGGAACCCCAACTGTAGAAGCGGTAAAATTATTAATGAACGATCCTGAAACGCACGGTATCATCATGATTGGTGAAATTGGTGGTGGTATGGAGGCTGAAGCCGCACGCTGGATCAAAGAACACGGTACTAAACCAGTTGTTGGTTTCATCGCTGGTCAAACTGCGCCTCCGGGACGTAGAATGGGCCACGCTGGTGCTATTGTTGGTGGTGCTGATGATACTGCAGCTGCTAAAATGAAAATTATGCGTGAGTGTGGTATCCGTGTAGTAGAAAGTCCTGCTGAAATCGGTGCTGCAATGGCAGAAGAATTAGCAAAATAAGATTTTAAAAATCTCTTTATAAAAAAGCGTTTCGATTAAGTTCGAAGCGCTTTTTGTTTTTACATGTTGCCGCCGAAACATAGTAGGAAAAAAGAAACAGTAAATTAGTTGCCACGGAAACACAGAAGCACTGAAATAAAAAATTGAAAAAAATCAGGAAATTAATTAGCTTGCTTAAAATTTTCATTTATGGATTATCAAATAAGACAAGGTAATCTTCCCTATAAAAATGAAACTGATTTAATTATTAATGCTGCAATTGAAGTTCATAAGGATTTGGGTTGTGGTTTTCTTGAGATTGTTTATAAGGATGCGCTTTGTATAGAATTTGAAAGCCGCGGATACTTTTATGAGAGAGAAAAGCATTATCCTGTTTACTATAAGGATATTTTACTCCCGCATAGTTTTTATGCTGATTTTATAGTTTTTGATACTGTAGTTTTAGAAATAAAATCAAAAAGTGGAGTAGCGAATGAAGATTTGGCTCAAACTATAAACTACTTGAAATGCTCGGAATGTAGCGTTGGCTTAGTATTAAACTTCGGTAAGCCCACTTTAGAAATAAGACGCGTTGTTTTCTAAATCATTTTCCGTGTCTTCCGAGCTTCCGTGGCAAAAAAAACTTTTGGTGCATACGAAATTTAAAAAACTTTCTGAGTCTTCTATGGCAAAGCAGCGATCTGTTTAATGATGGCACTTCCAGCATTTAGAAATTCAATACGCTCAACAGGAAACCTTATATTGATTATCATCCCTTTGTAAACACTCATACAAAGCACTAAACCAGTAAACCAAAACCACATCTACAACGTATATTAACATATGAAAACGATGTTAAATAAACTATTTTTGATTTCTGCTGTTGTTTTAATTACAGGTCTTTCTGCCTGTGCTCAGAAACAGGATAAAGAAGCTGCAAAACAACCGAAGGAAACAGAACAAATCATACCAAAGAAAAAAATGAACTGGAATCCATTAACACCCGAAGAAGAAAGAGTAATTGTAAATAAAGGTACAGAATATCCTGGTACAGGTAAATACGAACATACAACAGATAAAGGAACTTATACCTGCAAACGTTGTAATGCTGCACTATACCGTTCTGAAAGTAAGTTTGATGCGCACTGCGGATGGCCGGCTTTCGACGATGAAATTAAAGGTGCTGTAAAACGTATTCCTGATGCCGATGGATCGCGTACAGAAATCGTTTGCGCCAATTGCGGCGCGCATCTTGGTCACGTATTTTTAGGCGAAGGATTTACCAATAAAGACACCCGTCATTGTGTAAATTCTATCTCTATGAATTTCGTGCCGGATCAAAAATAAGGTGGGTATAGTTGGGTTAGGTAGAGGCGTACGGCGATAAGCTGTACGCCTTTTTTAATGCACAAAATCAGGCTGTTTTTCCACAAATTATTGATTATAAACTAAATGCTTATATTTGCAGGCTCGATAAAGAAAATTTAGCCTATGAAGTATCTTCTGTTATTAAGTTTTTGTTTTCTGTTTCTGCAGGTCAAAGCACAAAATCCCGACACATCAAATGAGCCGGATAGTATCAAAAAAACAGTTCTCGCTACTTATTATCACAGAAAATTCGAAGGCCGCCGTACCACCAGCGGCGCCAAATACCGGGCAAAAAAACTTACAGCAGCCCACCGCTCTTTGCCAATGGGTACCCTGGTAACCGTAACCAATCCCGATAACGGAAAATCAGTAATAGTAAAGGTAAACGACCGCGGCCCATACTCCAAAAAACTCGCTATTGATCTTTCAGAACGTGCTGCGAAACAGATCGGCATCTACCGTAAAGGAATTGCTAAAGTTAGCCTCAGTTATACGGTTGAATAATACTCTTTCAGGCTCTATCTCAGGCCTGTTATATTCCTAAAATTTAAGTTATTAACACTCTTTTTTGTTTGTTAAACCCTTTAAAAGAAACGATTAGCTTTTTTTTCGCTTGAAAATGATATTTAGCTGATCGTTTTTCCCCAGCAATCACACAGGGTGTTAACAACTTTGGTTCACAAAAAAGACCCGCCGTACATATATTTGTTTAACAAAGTTCTTTAACTTCTTGCGCTTGAAAACAAATATAAAAGCTTAGTTTTTAGTAATTTATACGTACATCATCCCGATTGTAATTTTAAATTCCCTAACTAAAAACTCAGTTGTTTGTCAGGCAATAGGGTTAGCACTTTCACAACAGCGTTTTGATAAAAGACATTACAATCATCATATAAAATTGATGGATGCGTGTCTTCGTCGGCTCTGTTAAAAAAATTGAATTAAAAACATCAGCGTATGGAACAGGAATTATTACTACAAGAAAACAAAGACCGATTTGTGCTTTTGCCGATTAAATACCCGGCAATTTGGGAAATGTATAAAAAGACCGAAGCTAGTTTTTGGACTGCAGAAGAGATTGATCTTTCTGATGACCAGAAACACTGGGATAATTTGAATGACGGCGAAAGACATTTCATTTCTCACATTCTTGCTTTCTTTTCTGCTAGTGATGGTATTGTAAACGAAAACCTTGCAGTAAACTTCATGAGTGAGGTGCAATTGCCGGAAGCACGTTGTTTTTATGGTTTCCAGATTATGATGGAGAACATCCATGCCGAAACCTACGCCCTGTTAATCGATACTTATATTAAAGATCCTGAAGAAAAAGACCGTTTATTCCATGCCATTGATACTGTACCTGCAGTAAAAAGAAAAGCGGAATGGGCCTTACGCTGGATCGAAAACGGAACTTTTGCAGAACGTTTAGTCGCTTTTGCTGCGGTAGAAGGTATTTTCTTCAGCGGAAGTTTTTGCTCTATCTTCTGGTTAAAGAAACGTGGCTTAATGCCGGGATTAACTTTCAGTAACGAGCTGATTTCAAGAGATGAAGGTTCGCACTGCGAATTTGCCTGCCTGTTATACAGCATGTTGAGTAATAAACTAAGCGAAGAAGCTGTTCACGGAATTATCAGCGATGCAGTAGAAATCGAAAAAGAATTTATTACCGATGCCTTACCAGTGGCGCTGATTGGTATGAATGCAAAGTTAATGAGTCAGTATATCGAGTTTGTGGCCGACAGGTGGTTACAGGAGCTGGGTTACAAAAAAATCTACAATGCAACCAATCCGTTCGATTTTATGGAAATGATTTCATTGCAGGGTAAAACCAATTTCTTCGAGAAACGTGTAGGTGATTATCAAAAAAGCGGTGTATTAACCTCTGCTGATAATAATAAACAGGCGTTTTCTTTAGACGAAGACTTCTAGGTAGAATTTTGAATTAGTGAATGATAGAATGGGTTAGTTCTCTTTTATCAGTCGAAAAAATAAATATAAAGAATGGGGGTTGGGCAATGGTTGGATAACATTTAATCATTCAATACTCACTCATTCAATCATTAACAAAATTAATCTCATAAAATATGTTCGTACTAAAAAGAGATGGCCGCAAAGAAGCGGTGCAATTTGACAAAATCACGGCCCGTATTCAAAAGCTGTGCTACAGTTTAAATTCAGACCTTGTAGACCCGATTGATGTGGCCAAGAAGGTAATCGAAGGTTTATATGATGGGGTAACTACATCAGAGCTGGATAACCTTGCGGCTGAAACAGCAGCATCGTTAACAACCAAGCACCCTGATTATGCTTTGCTTGCATCGCGTATCGCGGTTTCCAACCTGCATAAAAACACCACTAAATCATTCTCGGGTACGATGAAAATGTTGTACGAATATTTCGACCCGAAAGCGCAGAAAGCAGCTCCGCTTATCGCTGATGATGTTTATGAGATCATAGAAAAAAATAAGGATATTTTAGATAGCTCTATCATTTACGACCGCGATTTCGGTTTCGATTATTTCGGTTTTAAAACTTTAGAAAAATCATACCTGTTAAAAGTTAACGGTCAGATTGTGGAGCGCCCGCAACATTTGTTTATGCGTGTTTCTGTCGGTATCCACAAAGAAGATATCGAGAGTGCAATCAAAACCTATAACTTAATGAGCGAGCGTTGGTTTACACATGCTACACCAACTTTATTCAATGCCGCTACACCAAAACCTCAAATGTCGTCGTGTTTCCTGTTAACCATGCAGGATGACAGCATCGAGGGGATTTACGATACATTAAAGCAAACCGCTAAAATTTCGCAAAGTGCTGGTGGTATCGGTTTGAGCATCCACAATATCCGTGCAACAGGTTCGTATATTGGTGGTACAAACGGTACAAGTAACGGTATTATCCCAATGTTACGTGTATTTAACGATACTGCCCGTTATGTAGATCAGGGTGGAGGTAAACGTAAAGGTGCCTTTGCTATTTATCTAGAGCCCTGGCATGCAGATGTTTTCGAATTCTTAGATCTTCGTAAAAACCACGGTAAAGAAGAAATGCGTGCGCGCGATTTGTTCTACGCCCTTTGGATTAACGATTTGTTTATGCAACGCGTTAAAGATAATGGCGACTGGACCTTATTCTGCCCGCACGAAGCACCAGGTTTGGCCGATTGTTTCGGTAAAGAATTTGAAGAACTTTATACCAAATATGAAGCCGAAGGCCGTGGCCGTAGAACTGTTAAAGCCCAGGAACTTTGGTTTGCCATCTTAGATTCGCAAATTGAAACCGGTACACCTTATATGCTGTTTAAAGATGCAGCAAACAGCAAATCTAACCAGCAGAACTTAGGTACCATTAAAAGTTCTAACCTGTGTACAGAGATTATTGAGTACACTTCCAAAGATGAGGTTGCAGTTTGTAACTTAGCTTCTTTAGCATTACCTCGTTTCGTAATCAACGGTGCTTTCGATCACCAGAAATTATATGATGTAACTTATCAGGCTACTTTAAACCTGAACAAGATCATCGATCATAACTATTATCCGGTACAGGAAGCCGAAAATTCAAACATGCGTCACCGTCCGGTTGGTTTAGGTGTACAAGGTTTGGCTGATGCCTTTATCTTAATGCGTTTACCTTTCGAAAGTGATGAAGCTAAACGTTTAAATAAAGATATTTTCGAAACCATTTATTTCGCTTCAATGACTGCTTCGCACGATTTGGCTGTGAAAAATGGTCCTTACCAAACTTTTAAAGGTTCTCCTTTATCAAAAGGTAAATTCCAGTTCGACTTATGGAATGTTACACCAGATAGTGGCCGTTGGGATTGGGATGCATTACGCAAAAAAGTAGTTAAAGATGGTGTTTACAACTCATTATTAGTTGCACCAATGCCAACTGCATCTACTTCGCAGATTTTAGGTAACAACGAATGTTTTGAGCCCTATACTTCAAACATTTACACCCGCCGTGTATTAAGCGGAGAGTTTGTGGTGGTAAATAAACACTTATTGAAAGATTTAGTAGCATTAGGTTTATGGAACAACGATATGAAAAACCAGATCATATTGGCTAACGGTTCAATCCAGGCTATTGATGCGATTCCTGATTATATCAAAGAATTGTACAAAACTGTTTGGGAGATCAAGATGCGTAACATCATCGATATGGCTGCCGATCGTGGTGCCTATATTTGCCAGTCGCAATCATTAAACCTGTTTGTAAATGCACCGAACACTTCAAAATTAACTTCAATGCACTTTTATGCATGGGAAAAAGGTTTAAAAACCGGTATGTATTACCTACGTACCCAGGCAGCTTCTCAGGCCGTTAAATTTACGGTAGAGAATCAGGGCGGTAAAGCCATCGAAGCAGTTATCCCTGCTGAAATGACACAAGATCAGGTTGCAGAAGAAATCGTTGACGGACCAGTTTGTTCAATGGAAGAAGGTTGCATTAGCTGTTCTGGTTAAGCTTAAAGACTAAAGGAGAAAGACCAAAGCGAAAAGCCTGCATCATCTCGTCATTGCGAGGCACGAAGCAATCTTAATGCGATAGTTGTTCTTCTCATCATAAAGCAATAAAATAGATAAGGTTTTGGGCAAACGCTCAAAACCTTATTTTTTGTTTATATTTTTGTATTAGTTCAGTAGTTCATTCGTCATTGGTAGATTAGTTTCTAAAGCGCCAAACAACAATGAACTAATGACGAATGAACCGATGAACACTCTAAAACATAGCAAACACGAAATCATTCCCTGCGAAAGATGCGGAACAGCTATTGAGTGCAAGGCAAATTCTTACACCAAATGCCAATGCAGCGTGGTGCAGCTCAGCATTAACGAAGTACAATACATTTCAGAACTCTATGATGGATGCCTTTGCGCCAAATGCCTTTTCGAATTACAGCAGGAGTATAGAGAAGAAATCGGGGTTTAATCTTTGTGTTTTCTTGGTAAAATCATTTGAAAAGCAGGTTTCTGTGCTTTTCGGTGGGCTTCGGTCCCGCTTTCCCTTCTGCCCCGATAAAAAAATCGGGGGCATCCGTCCAATCGGGTTTATTATATTCAGGTGCCGTGCTTTTTTTTAAAGGTTTTAGTTGTGCCAAAATCTAAATATTGTCTCCCAATCAGGTCAATTTCGTAGGTCTAAAAAAGGACAGATTTTATCCGTTAATTGTTAATTGTACAATTAAAATTTCTGCAGATATAGATCAAAACTAAAAAGGTCGTTTTTCAGTATTTATAAGCATTCAGGTAAGTGAAACCCAAAAATGTCATCTGCAGTTTGCATCCCTTAAATCGTTTATCTCAATGCTTCTTTCAGGCCTTAAAATCAATAAAAAATAGTTTAAAAATAAGTGTTAAAAATGGTAACAATGCATACAATTTGATGTCAATGTAGTGCTTGATAAATGGTTTATCAGGTTAAAAAAACAGAAAAATACAAAACGTTATGGAAGCGCTCATTTCTAATTACTGGTGGGTTTTAGTGGCACTGTTGTGCGCAGTTTTATACAAATATATTTTACGTTTCTTATTCGGGATGGTCATCGTACCCGAAGACAGGATCGGTTTGATTACCAAAAAATTCGTGCTCTTTGGTTCAGCAAAAGAATTGCCTGATGGAAGGATTATCGCTGTGAGGGGCGAAGCTGGGTTCCAGGGAAAAACACTGGCGCCGGGATTGTATTTCGGGATGTGGTTCTGGCAGTACAGTGTAACCATGGAACAGTTTACCATTATCCCGGAAGGTAAAATCGGATTGATTATGGCCAAAGATGGATCAGAAATTCCTACGGGAAATATTCTTGGACAAAAAGTAGAATCTGATAACTTTCAGGATGCCGTGAAATTCCTCGAAAATGGCGGTCAAAGGGGAAGGCAAACTTCTTATATCACCTCGGGTTCCTATCGTATCAACACCATGCTCTTTCAGGTTTCGGTTACCGATATGATCCGCATCCAGGAAAGCATGGTGGGCATTGTAACCACATTGGACGGTTTACCGATTGAGGCGAACCAGATTGCCGGTAAAATGGTTGAGGGGCACAACAATTTCCAGGATTTTGATGCCTTTATCAAACTGGGTGGTAACCGTGGTTTGCAGCCGCAGGTAATTCTGGCAGGTTCTTATAACCTCAACCCCTGGGCCGTTCAATTGGAAGAAATTCCGATGATGGAAATAGCCATTGGTTATGTAGGCGTAGTGATCTCATTTATCGGGCAGGAGGGGAATGATTTAACCGGAGCCGACTTTAAACATGGTAACATTGTGGGCAAAGGTTCTAAAGGCGTTTGGCTGGAACCACTTGGCCCCGGAAAATACCCGATTAACAAATACATTATGAAGGTAGAACTGGTGCCTACAACCAATCTGGTGCTCAACTGGGCATCGGCAAGGAGTGAGGCGCACAACCTGGATAAAAACTTATCAACCATTACCGTACGTTCCAGAGATGGTTTCCCGTTTAATCTGGATGTGGCGCAAATTATCCACGTACCTACAACAGAAGCACCAAAAGTAATTGCCCGTTTTGGTAATATGGTCAATCTCGTTTCGCAGGTTTTAGAGCCAACAATTGGTAACTATTTCCGTAACTCGGCGCAGGGAAGCGATGTAATTGCTTTCTTAAGTACCCGTAAAGAGCGTCAGGAATCGGCTAAAGAACACATCCGTAAAGTGCTCGATGAATATAACGTAAATGCCGTTGATACACTAATTGGTGATATTGTTCCGCCAGAATCGTTAATGAAAACCTTAACAGACCGTAAAATTGCGGAAGAACAAAAAGTTACTTACGAAACCCAGAAACAGGCACAGGAAACGCGTCAGGGGATGGAAAAAGAAACTGCCATTGCCGATATGCAAAAGGATATTGTGAAAGCACAACAAAGTGTAGAGATTGCCGAACGTACCGCAAGTGCAACGGTGAAAAAATCGGAAGGTGATGCCGCAGGTGTAAAATTAGCGGTTGGTGCAGAAGCCGAAGCCACAAAAATGAGGGCCCATGCCGAAGCAGAGGCAACCAAAGCAAGGGCACAGGCGGATTCGGAAGCGATTAAACTGCGCGCATCGGCAGAGGCTGAACAGATTTCGTTAACCGGTAGTGCCGAAGCAGGTAAAATTCTGGCTGTAGGTAAATCAACTGCCGAGGCTTACGAACTTGCGGTTAAAGCCCTGGGTGGCGAAAACTTTACCCGTTATAAAATCACCGAGGAACTATCAAAAGGCAATGTAAAATTAATTCCTGATGTATTAATCGGCGGCAATGGAGGCAATCATGGCGGTTCAGCAATGGATGGTTTACTGGGACTTAAGTTAATGGAACTAATGGATCCTCAGGCACGTAAAGAGGTAGTTGCCGTTGCAGAAATTGTAGAAACAAAACCAAAACCTAAAAAGGATAATATTAATCCATAATAAATTTTAAATTAATTGGAAGGCCTCAGCGTAAGTTGGGGCTTTTTGTTTTGCTATTGTTTATTCTTAACCCGCATTATCGTCATTTCGAGCGGAGTGCAATGAAGCCGAGAAATCTGTCTCGAGATAGATCTCTCCGCTCCACTGCGTTTCGGTCGAGATGACGACCCTTTTTGTCTTTATACCTTAATCCTTTTTAGTAACTTTGCAGCCAGATTGAGAATGGTAGAATTTTGAATGATTGATTTTTGAATGACTGGGTTTTGAATGACTGAATTTTGAATGAGTGAATGGCTATAATTTAAGCAGTTCAATCATTTCATCATTTTCTCATTTAATCATTTGGTCATTCCATCACTCGCTCATCCAATAATTTCAAAAATATGAAGAAAGTTAATGTTGGCCTGGTGCAGATGAGCTGTACTAAAGATAAGCAGGAAAATTTAGATAAAGCGATTGCGAAAGTAAGGGAAGCAGCAGCAAAAGGTGCACAGATTGTATGTTTGCAGGAGCTTTTTACTTCGCTGTATTTCTGCGATGTTGAAGATTATGATAATTTTGATCTGGCAGAAGCTATTCCCGGTCCATCAACTGATGCGTTGCAGGTTGTAGCCAAAGAATTGGGTGTGGTAATTATAGCTTCACTTTTCGAAAAACGTGCTGAAGGTTTGTACCACAATACTACTGCAGTTTTAGATGCCGATGGTTCATATTTGGGTAAATACCGCAAAATGCATATTCCTGATGACCCCGCTTTTTACGAAAAATTCTACTTTACACCAGGCGATTTGGGTTATAAAGTTTTCCAGACTAAGTTCGCAAAAATCGGCATTTTAATCTGTTGGGATCAATGGTATCCTGAAGCTTCACGTATCACGGCCTTAATGGGTGCTGATATTATGTTTTATCCAACTGCAATTGGATGGGCAACAGATCAGGATGAAGAAACCAATCAGGATCAATATAATGCGTGGCAAACCATTCAGCGCTCGCATGCAGTGGCAAACGGTGTTCCTGTAGTAAGCGTAAACCGTGTAGGTTTTGAGCAGGATGGTGCCATGAAATTCTGGGGCGGAAGTTTCGCCACAAACGGACAAGGAAAATTACTTTATCTGGCTTCACATGATCAGGAAGAAACCGAAGTGGTTGAACTGGATTTATCGGAATCTGATTTCTTCCGTAAACACTGGCCTTTTTTAAGAGATAGAAGGATTGATTCTTATCAACCGATTACAAAAAGATATATTGACGGTGATTAAGCTAAAAAGTTAAAGAGCAAAGCTTAAAGCGCTAAAATCGTCATTTCGAGCGAAGTGCAACGCAGTCGAGAAATCTATCAGAGATTCCTCCGTTCAGCCATGCTTCAGTCAAGACGATAATCCAATGTGACACTTTTAAATTATAAGACTAGCGAATGTCAAACTTCCCTCCTAAAAAAGATTTAAATATCAATCAATTCGATTATTCACCTAAGAAACAAGGTTATGCTTTTCCTGCCGAATGGGCTAAACATGAGGCAACCTGGCTTAGCTGGCCGCATAAAGAAGCATCATGGCCGGGTAAAATCGAGACTATTTATAAACCTTATTGTCAGTTTATTAAGGCTGTTGCTGAGGGTGAAAAAGTGCGCATTAATGTGAAAGATGAAGAAATGAAAGCTTTTGCCATTGCCGAATTAACAAAAGTTGAGGCCGATTTGAGTCAGGTTGAATTTTATTTCAACGAAACCAATGATGCCTGGTGCCGCGACCATGGTCCGGCATTTGTGCTTAAAGGAAATGAAAAAGCTGTAATAGATTGGGGTTACAATGCCTGGGGCGGTAAATATCCTCCATTCGACCTTGACGATGTAGTGCCAACAAAAATTGCCAAACATTTCGATCTGCCTTTATTCGCACCTGATATTGTAATGGAAGGTGGTTCGGTAGAATTTAATGGTGCCGGAACGGTTTTAACTAGCACAGCCTGTTTGTTGAACGAAAACCGTAATCCACATTTAATAAAAGAACAAATTGAGCAATATCTGTTGGAGTATTACGGACAGGATCAGGTTTTATGGTTGGGTGACGGTATTGTTGGCGATGATACCGATGGCCATATTGATGATATTACCCGTTTCGTTAACGAAGATACCGTTTTAACCGTTGTAGAAAGTAATCCACTGGATGAAAACTATTTGCTACTGCAAGAGAATTTAGAGGCTTTAAAAACAATGAAACTTAAAGATGGCAGACCATTGAATATTGTTGAACTGCCAATGCCATCACCGGTAATTTATGACGACACCCGTTTACCGGCATCTTATGCTAACTTTTATATTGCCAATGCAGCGGTAATTGTTCCGGTTTTTGACGATGTGAACGACCAAAAAGCTTTGGATATTATTCAGGGTTGTTTTCCAGATCGCAAAGTGATCGGAATCAATTCAGTAGATATTATCTGGGGATTGGGTAGTTTCCATTGTTTAAGCCAGCAGGAACCAGCTGTTTAGTCCTTAGTCGTTAGTCAAAAGTCATTAGTCAATTTGGTTTTTAGTATTAACTTTACAACATTAAAACATTTCAACTTTACAACATTTCACAATGAAATTACTAGAAGGAAAAACAGCATTAATTACAGGTGCATCAAAAGGGATCGGCCGTAAAATAGCTGAAAAATTTGCCGAGCAGGGCGCTAATGTAGCTTTTACATATTTATCATCAGTAGAAAAAGGGGAGGCTTTAGAGCATGAATTACAAAGCTTCGGGACAAAGGTTAAAGGTTACCGTTCTGATGCTTCTAAATTTGCTGAAGCAGAGCAATTGATCAGCGATATCGTTGCCGAATTCGGTACCATTGATATTGTAGTAAACAATGCCGGTATTACCAAAGATGGTTTATTGATGCGCATGAGCGAAGAAAACTGGGACGATGTGATCAACATTAACCTGAAATCGATCTTCAATGTAACCAAAGCTGCTTCCAAAGTAATGATGAAAGCCCGTAAAGGTGTATTTATCAACATGAGTTCGGTTGTGGGCGTTACCGGTAATGCTGGTCAGGCCAATTATGCGGCTTCGAAAGCTGGTATTATTGGTTTTACAAAATCGGTGGCTAAAGAGTTGGGTTCGAGAAATATCCGTGCCAATGTAGTGGCTCCGGGTTTTATCCGTACCGAAATGACCGAAGTTTTAGATCCAAAAGTTGTTGAAGGCTGGGAAAAAGATATTCCTTTAAAACGTGCCGGAGAAACTGAAGATATCGCCAATGTTTGCGTGTTTTTAGCTTCTGATATGAGCGCTTACGTAACCGGACAAACTTTGTCTGTTTGCGGTGGGATGCTGTAAGAGGGTTAAGGGATTGAAAGGTTGGAAGGTTGAAAGGTTTTGGGCTCAGAACATTGCAACTTTCCAATCTTTTAACTTTCCAACTATTTTACAACATATTTCCCTTTTACCTCACTAACACTCGGTTGCGTTTTATTCTTCTCAAAAGCCAAATATCCGGCCTGTAACGATTTCCAAAAGTTTGCCTGTGCAGGAAATTGAGCAATGTACTTTTTCATATTTCCATCCGTCATTTTGAAAGGATAAATGTTAACCGGAATCTTTTCCTGACCGGCATTTCTGGCTTCAACGCCTAAAACATATACTTCCTTAATTTTTTCATCTGTTAAGGGAATACAGCCTACGGTTACACAATTGCCATGAATATAAATATCGCTTCCGGGCTTTCTGTCTTTTCCCGTCCGGGCGTAATCTACCGTGTTAGGGTAATTCACACCTAATGACAAATGAAAATTACTCATCGGGTTGAAAACGTTCACGTAATAAAATCCTTCTGGTGTTTGTCCGTCTCCTTCAAATACCTTCGGACCAATGGTGCCAGAATGCGCACAGAAATCGTACGTTCTGAATAAAGAATAGGTTTTTGCCGAATTGTTCTTTAACCAGATTTCGAGCTTGCTTTCTGTTTTATAAGCATTGATTACCATCGAAAACTGATCGCCGTAACCACCTGCCTCAACAAATTTCCTCAATGTTTCCCATTTTTCACTGTACGCCTTTTCTACCCTTTCAAATTTAATCTGGGTGGCTTTAAAATTGTTTTGGGCATTCACCATAAGGCTCAGGGATAGCAAAAATGTTAAACAGGTTAACTTCATAGAGATTGATTTGGTTAAAACTAACAAATTTATACTAATATTTAATCTTCGACACGTAACATGGCAAAGTGCTAAGCGTTTTGCGCATGGCATTGATTGGCAGAATACCTATGGGCCATCAAACCATCAACCTGGGCAATTTGAACGAACCAATGACCAATGACGAATGAACCAATTAACAAAAGGCCTTGAAAATTTCCCTAAAATTACCATCTTTATGAATTATGACTGGTTTTTTTTCGGGTGCTTCTATTTTGTCTTTTCTGGGTTGCCTGGCTTTGGGCGTACTGTATGCCTGGTTGCTTTATCGTGGTAACAAAAATCTTGATAAAAAACTTCAGTATGGTTTAACAGCATTACGGATTATCGTGGTGGCCACTATTGCCTGGTTAATATTTGCGCCGCTGATTAAAACCTTAAATTATACTCTAGATAAACCTGTAATTATCATCGGACAGGATAATTCCCTATCTGTTGCACAGGTTAAGGCCGCAGGTTTCGACCAAAAGTTATATGAACGAAACCTTAAAACATTACAGGATAAACTGGCTGATAAATACGAAGTGAAAACACTTCATTTTGGCGATCGGGTTGCTGATGGTTTCGACTTTAAGAATCAGGGAAAATTAACGGATGCAGCTGCCTTTTTTCAAAAAGTGAGGGATGAATATACCAACCGGAATGTTGGTGCCATTATTTTGGCTACGGATGGTATTTTTAACCATGGTGGAAATCCGCTTTACAGCATCAACCAGATCAATGCACCGGTTTATTCCATTGCTTTGGGCGATAGTATCCCGAAGCGTGATGTGTTGATTTCGAATGTCAATTACAATAATATTGTGTACCTGGATGATGATTTTACGATCGAAGTTCAGGTGCAGGCCTTCCAGAGTGACGGAGAAACCACTTCTCTAACAGTAAGTCAGAATGGTGCAAAAATCGAACAACAAAATATAGCTGTTAATAGAAATTCGTTTATTAAAACGGTTCCGGTAAAAATCCATGCGGGCAAAATTGGTATTCAAAAATATACCGTTCAGCTGGGTGCTTTACCAAATGAAATTACGACAAGAAATAACGTTCAGACTTTCTATGTTGAGGTTATTGACGGACGGCAGAAAGTATTGTTAGCTGCAGCTGCACCACATCCTGATTTAAGCGTATTAAAAGAGGCTATTTCACTCAATAAACATTACGAAGCCAAACTTGCACTCGCGGATGATTTAAACGTAACAGATCCATCTAAATTCGATTTAATCGTATTGTATCAATTGCCCGATGTTCAGAACCTGTCAACTGCCTTTCTCAAGAAGTTGACAGGCTTAAAAAAACCGATCTGGTATATTTTGGGTGGACAGAGCAATGTAAATGCTTTTAACCAGATCCAGAATCAGGTGAATCTAAGCTCCACAAATGGTTCTGTACAGGAAGTATATCCTGATTTTGCCAATGGATTTACAAGTTTTAACCTTAGCGACGAAGATAAAAAGCAGTTTTCGGCCTTCGATCCATTATTAAGTCCATTTGGCAGATTAACCGTAATCGCGGGTACCACGCCGGTTTTTAACCAACGTATAGGCAAAGTAAGCACACAACAGCCATTGTTATTTTTTGCAAACGAAAATGGTACGAAAACAGGTTATCTGATGGGAGAGGGGCTGTGGCGCTGGAAACTTTCGGAAGCAGAAAATGAAAGTAACCAATCAGTTTTAAACGACCTGATTTCAAAAACAGTTCAATATTTATCTGTTAAAGATGATAAGCGAAGGTTTAAGGTTTTTACTTCTAAATCGGCTTATGATGAAAATGAAGCCATCCAGTTTAACGGCACGCTCTATAATGATAGTTATCAGCCTGTAAATGAAGCCGAGGTTAAACTTCAGGTAAAAAATGAAGCGGGAAAAGTATTTAATTACATCTTCTCCAAAACCGAAAACGGCTATCAGCTGGATGCCGGAACGATGCCTGCCGGTAATTATTCTTACATTGCCAATACAGAGCTTGGGGGAAAGAAATTTACCGCATCAGGAAATTTTTATGTAAATACGCTGATTGCAGAGTATCAGCAAACAACTGCCAATCACCAGCTTTTAAATAACATTTCCAAACAGAGCAACGGCAAACTCTTTATGCCCGAAAACCTGCTTAAAATAGCAGATGAAATTGTCAAAAATGAGAACATAAAAACCATCAGCTACGAAGACCGAAAATACAACGAATTGATTAATATGAAATGGTTGTTTGGTTTAGTGCTGATTTTACTGGGTACAGAGTGGTTTTTGAGAAAACGTAATGGCGAATTGTAATGTAAAATGTAAGGAGGTAAGATGGATGATGTATTAATCCAATTTCAGTTCACAATATACCTTTAAAAGATCACTTAGAAACATTATTTATTCCAAATCGTCGTCCTGAATTTATTTCAGGGTCTTAGTAATAGCTTATATTCAATTAACTTCGAAAGTGCTAGATGATAACATCCGGCACCAAGAATAGATAAAAACGCAATGCAGCACTACAACATTTCTACTTCAGAAGTTATTGAGGTTTTAGGAACCATTGCTTTTGCTATATCTGGTACTTTTACCGCAATGCAGCGTAAGCTTGATCCATTCGGCGTACTTATAATCGCTTTCGTTACCTCAATTGGTGGCGGTACAGTTCGAGATTTGTTAATTGGTGATACCCCGGTTGCCTGGATGCGAGACATGCAAACCTGCCTAATCATTTTATTCACGGCATTGGCAACTATGTTTTTTAAAACGCACGTGCAGAAAATGAAAATCACGTTGTTTTTGTTTGACAGCTTAGGGCTTGGTTTATTTACTATGGTTGGATTATTAAAAGGGATCACTTTTGGCTTAAATCCGGGGATATGTATTGCGTTGGGTACCATTACGGGTTGCTTTGGAGGCATTATTAGAGATACACTGCTCAACACCATACCTCTGGTATTCAGGAGGGAAATTTATGCCACAGCATGTATATTTGGTGGTTTGTTGTACTATTTATTGGTATGGTTAAATGTGGAGAGCGTGGTGGCAAAACTTTCGGTAGTGGCTTTTATTTTCGTTTTGCGTATCATCGTGGTGAGATTTAAACTTTCTCTGCCAAAATTTGAGTATTAGGAATGGGTTAACTGTATAAATTGTTTACCCTTCGACTACGCTTAGGGGGTTAAATTCGGATGCAAAATGCCCATTAAATTGCTAATTGTTATATGGCTAAATTGTTAACTGCAAATTGCCAACTGTGAACTGAACTCCGAACTCAAAACTTTGAACTCCCAACTAATCTTTCTTCTCCTCCTGGATAATCACGAAAACATCTTCATTGTCTTTTTTCATGAAGTATTTTTCACGGGCAAATTTTTCGGCTGTATTCAGGTTGGTATTCAGTTCGTTAAGATCTTTTTTAACCTGGGCGGTTTCTTTCTCGAAATATTCTTTTTCTTCCTGCAATTTATTGGCCTGACTGCGGTACTCGTACTGCGACATCATATCGTTTTTGTCGAAAAATAGCATCCACAGCGCAAAAGCGACAGTAGCAAGGAAATATTTATTGCGGAAAAGATCTATTAAACGTTTCATATATTTCTCAAAAAATCGTCATTGCGAGGTACGAAGCAATCTCAAAGCAATAAGTTTTTATTAGTCAAGCTCAAGTAGTAAGATTGCTTCGTGCCTCGCAATGACGTAAATGTAAATAAAAACATCCGAAGATTTAAAATCTCCGGATGTTCTCCAAATAAGTTTTTCAACTTGTTAACAATAGCATTGGGTTTAAACCCAATGCTATGAATTATTTTTTAGCGTATTTGAATTTTGAACCGATGAAACGTGCGTTTTCACCTAATTCTTCCTCAATACGTAATAATTGATTGTATTTTGCAATCCTGTCTGAACGTGATGCAGAACCGGTTTTAATCTGTCCGCAGTTTAATGCAACAGCTAAATCAGCAATCGTAACATCTTCAGTTTCGCCAGAACGGTGACTCATTACCGAAGTATAACCGCTGTTTTGAGCTAAAGTTACCGCATTGATGGTTTCAGTTAAAGAACCGATCTGGTTTACTTTTACCAAAATTGAATTAGCAGTAGCCTCATCAATACCACGTTGTAAACGCGTAACGTTGGTTACAAATAAATCATCACCAACCAGTTGTACATGGTCTCCGATTTTATTGGTTAAGCTTTTCCAGCCAGTCCAGTCGTTTTCATCCATACCATCTTCAATAGAGATAATCGGATATTTTGCAGAAAGATCAGCTAAATATTGTGCCTGCTCTTCGCTAGAACGAATTACTCCGGTAGCACCTTCAAATTTAGTATAGTCGTATTTACCATCTTTGTAGAACTCAGATGATGCACAGTCTAAAGCTAAACAAATTTGTGAACCTGGTTTGTAACCAGCAGTTTCAATTGCTTTTAATACCGTTTCAATGGCATCCTCAGTACCATCAAAAGTTGGTGCAAAACCACCTTCATCACCTACTGCAGTAGATAAACCCCTGTCGTGAAGAATTTTTTTCAAGCTATGGAAAACTTCAGTACCCCAACGTAAAGCCTCAGAGAAAGAAGGAGCGCCAACCGGCATAATCATAAATTCCTGAAAAGCAATAGGCGCATCAGAGTGAGAACCACCGTTAATGATGTTCATCATCGGAATTGGTAAAGTGTTAGCATTAACACCACCAATGTAACGGTATAAAGGCTGGCCAATTTCATCAGCAGCAGCTTTAGCAGCAGCTAAAGAAACACCTAAAATCGCGTTAGCACCTAAGTTACCTTTGTTTTCGGTACCATCAAGGTCTAACATGATTTTATCAATTGTATTTTGCTCAAAAACATCAATACCTCTTAATGCATCAGCAATTTTAGTATTTACATTTTCTACAGCTTTTAAAACACCTTTACCTAAATATGTAGATTTATCACCATCACGTAATTCAACAGCCTCATATTGCCCGGTAGATGCACCGCTTGGTACAGCTGCACGGCCAAAAGCGCCTGCCTCTGTTACTACTTCTACTTCTACTGTTGGATTGCCTCTCGAATCGAGAATCTGTCTGGCATGGACATTAACGATTATGCTCATTTTTATTTAATTTTTTGTTGATTTTTTAACCTGCTTAGTGTACAAAGTACAATTACTAAGTGCAACATCAAAGTTAGTATATTTTTTAAATAAATAAAGCGTTTTAAGGGTTAATGTTACGATAGTTGTTTGAGTTAACCGATGGTTAATTTTAAGTTAATATGGGTTGTTAAACGCTTGTTGTATCTTCTGATCCTTATAAGCATAAACCATTAATTTTTTTTTGAAAAGCAATTGCAGTATTACATCGGTTGGGGTTGGCCCCGCTTTTCATTTCAAGTCCTCACTCGTTCCTCGTTCCGGGCTTTCCATTTCAATCGGGTTTAAATTACTTAGGTTCTGCAATTTATAGGAAACTATGCCTGAAAGTGCCGTCATCTCGACTGGAACGTCCCGAATATTCGGGAGAGAGATCTATCTAGACAGATTTCTCGACTTCGTTGCACTCCGCTCGAAATGACGACACCGCGAGGGTAGTTATCTCCTTATTTTTTAGCTTGTGCCAAAAGTTCTGTGTTCAAACGCACATATTCATCAATATTTTGTGCTTTTGCTGCATCAATGCCTTGTTGAGCTGTAGTTGCTGCAGCCATTTTATCGCCCATTTTCAATTGGATACGGCCTTTCCACAATTTAAACCAGGGTGCTTTCTGATCTGATTTTTCTGCTTCCGTCATCCATGCTAAAGCTTGTTTTAAATCTTTTCCGTTTTGGAAATAATAAAGGGCAGCATTAAAATATGGCTTTTTCTCACCTTTCATTGCTTCGGCAATGTTGGCCATCACTTTTTCGTCGATAGAAGTGGTGATATTGATGGTATAAGCACTATTTTCCCACATCATGTTCAAAGCTGCCGAAGTTTCGGTAACTGCCGCAAACTGCATGGTTAGGGTTTCTACTTTATCTTTTAAAGCGATCGTTTTTACTTTTACGCGAAGTACATCATCACTTTCCTTATAAGTATAAGCGCCCCATTGGTCAGGCGTTTTGCTAAAAATGACCGTCCACTCGTTTTTACCCGGGATACTAAACAAGCCATATTCCCCAGCAGCTAAATCTTTACCTTCAATTTTAACGGCATCCGTAAATTTAATGCGAGTGGCAGCATTTGCCCCGTTGCGCCAAACTGTGCCCAATGGTTCCATACCACCAAAAATTTTACGGCCTTTAACATTTGGGCGCGAGTAGATTAAAGTAATTTTACCCAACCCGAAATCCTGGATGATGGTTTGTCCGCTACTCGGTTGTGGAAATTTTGCCTCCTGGGCATTTGCGCAATCTGCGGCACCTAAAAGTGCAACAAACAGCAATACTGATTTGATCGATAATTTCATTGTTTTGTTGTTTTGGTTTTTACGAATTTACGCAATAAGCTCCGGGTTTAACAAAAGTTTTAATGCAGTAGTTAAATCAGTTGATTTTTCCTGAAACCAAAAATCAGCTCGTCAAAATATTCGCCATTTTTAAAAATAGTGGCTTTTAATTTTGCCTCGAAAACAAAACCTGCTTTTTTCAAAACCTGTTGCGAGGCCAGGTTGGTATGCGATGTCCGTGCGAAAATCCTTTCGATATCGAACGTTTCAAAACCATATTTCAGCATTTCTTTCACTGCTAACGGAACAATGCCTTTGCCCCAATGTTCTTCGGCAATCCAATAGCCCATTTCGGCACTTTTACTGTAAATATCGGCCAGCTGGTGCACACCTATTGATCCGATTACCTCGCCGTTATACTCAATGGCTTTAATTTGTAAAGGGTTGTGGCTTAAAGCGAGTTGAATAAAAGCTTCCCCATCTTTTTTCTCGTATGGAAAAGGGAATTTATTGGTTAAATATTTCGAAATGTTGGAGTTATTGGCGTGTTTAACCAAACTTTCAACATCACCGGGCTGGTAAGGACGTAAAGTTAGCTGCATTGAGTTACGATTTATCTAGATGAGGTACTATTGTAACTTTTCAATAAAAATAAAGTCAGAAATAAAATGGTTTTATGCTACACTTCAATCAATTTGAAAAATCTTATTTCGATCATCTTGTTTTAAAGATAGATAATATTAAGCTCCCGGAAGGCATTTTCTGGATAAAAGGGAGCAATGGTGCCGGAAAAAGTACGTTATTGAAAGCGATTGCCGGAATATTATCTTTTAAAGGAGAAATCGCGATTGGCACCGTTTATTTAAAAAATCACGGTGTTTCTTATCGGAAAATGGTCAATTTTGCCGCTGCCGAGCCGTTATTTCCTGAATTTTTAAGCGGAGCAGAGATGATCGCCCTTTTTGCAAAAGCCAAGGGCGCTATTTCTGGTCAGGCTGAGCACTTAATTACCGGTATTGGAATGCAGGATTATATCAACAATCCCTTAAGTTCCTATTCCAGCGGTATGCTGAAAAAACTTTCGCTGGTGCTGGCTTTCCTGGGGAAACCAAAATTGATTTTGCTGGATGAACCTTTAAATACCATCGATGCAGAATCTCTTGAGGTATTGTACCGCTGGATTAATGAAAAGCATGAGAAAGAAAGGATTAGTTTCATCTTATCGTCGCATCAGCCTTTAGATGCATTAAAACTGCCCGGACTTAAACAGATTAATATTGAGGATAAAAAATTAACCCTAAACTTTTAATGTTTCCACTTTCGAATGTTGCTTTAAGGAAAATATTTGTAGATGGGTTTTACCGTACCCATGCAGGTATGCTGGTGTTTGTTTTTGTGATGCTGATCAGTTACTGTTTGTTCATTAATACCTTAGGCACCGTCATGCCTGATCAGATCGATTTCTGGCAGTTTTTCTTTACCATTAGTTTGGTTAGCAATCCGTTAATTATGGCTTTTTATCTTGTGGCGAGCGTATTGTATGCCTATAAAAGCTTAAAATATGTATTTAACCAACTTGCCTTGCCCCAACAGGAGTTTTTATACTACAGTTTTACGTCATCTTCAAAAAAGCAACAGTTTCTCAGGTGGTGCGCGGTATTGGCTTACATATTTATTCCGGTTTGGTGCTATACTTTGTATGCCATAATGATTGGGTTAGTATTTGGTTTTTATCTTATTTCTATTGGGATTTTGTTCTTTCAGCTGATGCTGATTATTGCAGGTGCTTATATCATTCTAAAAGAAAGTAATCGTTTAATTGAAAGCAGTAAACCCAACTGGCTAATCAGAGTAAGCCGGAAATGGAATAAACCTGTGTTTTTATTGTATAGCTTTCAGGTTTTTAACCAATCCAAACTGGCCTATTTATTAACCAAAATGCTTTCGTGGGTATTGATTTCGAGTGTTTTTATGCTTTTTTCAGATCTGGAAGATAATTTCAGGTTACTCATGCTTATAACTTCCTGCATTGTTGTGGCCCATGTTGTGCTGATTTATCAGGAAAAAATTTTTAATGACCGTTATTTGTCCTTTTTGCCAAATTTTCCATTCTCAAGGGTAAAAGTATTTTTTGGCTTCTGCTTAAACTATCTTATTTTATTATTGCCCGAAATATGCTGGATGACTACGCGTTTTGGCTCATTAATTTCACTCGAATTAGTCGCATTTGCTTTTTCCGCTATCCTTTTATTTAGAAATTTGCTTCTGCTGAATGAGATTCAGGTTAAAGGATTTTTAACAGGTGTTTTTTGCCTGTTTTTCCTTTTTTATGTATTTATTATGTTTGGTTTAGGCTTAATGTTAATTCCACTAAATATTGTTGTGGCTTGGTTAGTATTTAAGCGAAATTATTTGAATGATAATGGTTTAGGTATTTATTGCGATGAGTTTGCAAAATGTCGTCATTTCGAGCGGAGTGCAACGCAGTCGAGAAATCTATCTTGAGATAGATCTCTCCACTCCACTGCGTTTCGGTCGAGATGACGCCGCTTTTCTATTAAATTTTGTCTACTGTTGTGTCTATCAGAGCCTTTGTTTGTCTAAAAAAGAATTCCGATATATGTTTTCCTTCCTTAAATATTAGCAAATACAAAGTTTAACCTGGCAAGTTCCGTTTTGATTTGGTTCATGCCGATTAAACCACCCGACATACCGCTTGATTGCTGAAAAATATTGACGGTTAGTCCGCCATCATCACCTGGTGCCATGGTTACGCTAAATTTATAATAAGTTACAAAAGCCCCAAGTAAAAGACGTTTAATGCGACTGCCTTTTTCTAAGATTAGATTTCCGAACTGATCATGAGTAACGTTATAACCTTGCTGTTCCATCAGCTCAGTTATTTTTTTTGTCATTTCCTCTACGGAAACATTTTGGTATAAATTCGAAATCAGTCCATCAACAGTTTGAAGGTTTTTTACAAAAAGCGCCATATTATTTATCGTTTGGGATTATTTTAATTCGTCTAATACCTTAAACAACTTTTTGTTAATACTGTTTCCGCTATAATTATTAATATTGATTACCACTACATATTTGTTACCAGCGGCATCGGTATGGTAACCTGCAAATGCCGAAACATCATTTATGGTTCCGCTTTTAATTTTCATACCATTATATTCTGGCAATGCCTTTAGGTAATCCGGGAACCAATTTTCTTTCTGGATCTGAAAAAGCACGCTGGCCATTGCCGAGGTAGTAATTCTGTCACCCGGAGACAGTCCGCTGCCATCAATAATGTTCAATGCAGTTCTGTCAATGCCCTTATCTGCCCAAAAATTGATCTCCGTTTCAGCACCTTTGCTTGTGGTACCCACTTTGCCCGATTTTAATGCAATGGTTTTTAAAAGTGATTCGCCATATAAATTGATGCTTTTCTTTAAAAACCAGTAGGTAATCTCGCTCAAACCTGGTGAGCTGATGGTGCTTATTTTTTGTGTAACAGATGGAATTACCTGATTGTTTAAAGTCATTAACCTTGCCGTTGTAGCCTGCTGACCTGTCGAAATCCCCAGTCTTTTCAAGGTGTCCTGCAAACGATAAGCGCAATCAAAAGCAGGGTCGGGGAGGGCTATAGAAATACCCGTTTTGGCAATGCCTATTCCCCAGCTTCCGCGGAGGTAAGCGGTATTGCTATAAGGAGGTAAAAAAGCATAAGCGCGGTCACCAGAACCCGAACTGCCGGTTCTGAGTTCATTTACAATCTGCAAATAAGGTGTTGCCGGAACTGTTTTCACAACTTTTACTTCATCTGTTGTACTGTTTCCCGGTTTTAAATGGATGTCGAATTGATTTTCGCGCCACGCCAAACCCGAAGTTCCTGCGCCATAATAATTGCCAATATCCTGCCAAACCCAGCCTTCGGGTGTGGTTTGGGTACCGAAAATGCGGTCGTCGCCAATTATTGTACCTTCAATTTTTTTAATGCCTGCAGTTTTTATGGCTGCAACCCAGGTACTTAAAACTACATTTTCTTTATTTTGATAACGCCACGAACCCAAAGTTGGGTCGCCGCTACCGATAATGATCAGGTTGCCTTTTAATGTTCCATCTGTGCTAATTGTTCCGGTATAGGCCAAAGTAGTTTGAAACTGGAAATCTTTTCCTAAAATACTGAAAGCTGTGGCTGCAGTAATGGTTTTAAGGGTTGAAGCCGTGGCCAGACCAATCTGCTCATTTTTGGCAAATAGTGTTTTGCCGGTATTGGCATCTAAAACACAAAGTGAAACAATGGCGTGTTTTGCCTGCTCATCATTTAACAGGTTATTAAAAGCTTTTTCTATGTTTTGGATTCTATTTTGAGCGTTTGCTGAAATTGTTAGACACAGCGATAGAGACAATATTTTAAAAAATTTCATTATTTGCAGGTGATTATTTTATATCAGGAAACTGGTATAGTTGGCTTTATTTATAACGTACGTTTCATTTGTAGAATATGCATCTAAAAAAGTTGAAGGAAACTTTACTTTTTTATTTGCGTTCCACTTAATCTCTATGGCATTTATTTTTCCATCAACTTCTTCTATTAAATCAATTTCCTGTTGTTGGAAACTGCGCCAGAAATAATATTTCGCATGTTTTCTTTTGTTATTACTGGCTTTTATATATTCAGATACAATATAATTTTCGAACAACTGACCTGCATCCTGTCGTAAGTTGAGCGTGCTGAAATTTTCGATTACTGCATTTCGGATTCCTGTATCATAGAAGTATATCTTTTTGCTTTTTTTAATTTCGTTCCGCAGGTTACTGCTGTAAGCACCTAGCCTAAATACCACGAAACACTGCTCTAAAAGATCGATGTAACGCTCAACGGTGAGTTTATCGGCTTCGATCATTTGTCCAAGTTCGGTGTAAGAAACTTCGTTCCCAATCTGTAAAGCCAATGCCTGCACCAGCTTTTCAAGTTGTAAAGGTTTACGGATGCCTGTAAGCGACAGGATATCCTTGAAAAGATAGCTGTTGGCGAGGTTTAATAAGAGTTCCTTTTCTTCTCCGGGATAATTGATCGCGTCGGGATAAGCACCATAAACTAATCTTTTTTCTAAAGCCTGTTCTTCAGTAAGCACATTAGTGTCTTCAATAAGTTCTGCAACTGAAAAAGGGTAGAGGTGATATTCGAATTTTCTTCCCGTTAACGATTCTTTGATACCCACAGCCAGATCTAATGATGAAGAACCGGTAACCAACAACTGAATATCAGTAAAGCTATCTACAATCAGTTTTAAAGTTAAGCCAATGTTGGTAACACGTTGAGCTTCGTCGATAAAAATGATTTTGTTCGGACCAATGATTGATTTAAGCCTTTCGATACTGATATCGGTTAAGGTGGCCCGTACGTTTGCCTCGTCACAATTCAAAAATACAAAGGGCAATTCTGTTTTTTTTACAACTTGCTTTAACATAGTAGTTTTACCCACTTGCCTTGCCCCGGTGATAATAATGGCTTTTTGCTTAAAAAACTTGGACTTAATGTGATCCTGCAGATCCCTGATAATCATCTCATAATATTTGCTATACTCAAATTTAGTAAAATTATCTTCTAATCACTAAATTATATATAATTTAGTGATTACGATCTCTTTTTTATATGTAATTTAGTGATTATGATCCCTGAATTAAATGTTTTGATATTTATAAATCAGCCATTAAACAACTTATTACGTTTAATTTCTTTTCCCTGCCTTAATTTAATTGCGTGGTAAAAGCTGGGTACATCATTTGTCCATTTTTTGAGGGTGATAACAATGGCGAGTATTTCTATTCTGGTTACTACGCCGATCCAAAAGCAAAGCTCAAATAACACTACAGATTCACAATGAACCATAATTTCGACTAAAGTAGCGAATATGGTCAACGTCCAGATTTTAGCGCCAATAGAATGCGTAGCAATTTCCTTTTTGAATTTAAAATAGCTTAATACATAAGTTGAAGCTTCAAAAGCACCAAGGACAATTAGTTTAACAAGGTTGGTTTTAAAGAAATCGGGGCACTGGATATAAGTGGCAACCGCTACTGAAATAAAAAATACCTGATCGATCCCTGAATCCAGGCGCCTTAACTTTTCGGAAGAGATATTGAGCTTACGGGCGATGATGCCATCGAAAACATCGGTTAATAACCCAATGGATAATAAGGTAATGGCCAAAAAGGAATAATGGGCAACATGGAAAACACTTAATAAAATAATTCCAAAACCAATAAGTAACCTGGAATAAATTAAAGCGATTGGAATATGTTTCATTGTTAGAGCGCATAAAAAAGAGAATGTATCATAATAGTTTCTCTAAATTTGTCACGTTGAGTCACTCGAAACGCCTTAGACGAAGTTCTGGCAGGGTCCTTCGACAAGCTCAGGATGACATTCTGTATTATAATACATTTTATAAAAAAGCCCCCCGATTTTACATCGGGGGGCTTGTATTTTATTGATTAAACCAATTCTTTCTGAATCAGGTATTCGGCAATCTGAACGGCATTGGTTGCAGCGCCCTTGCGTAAGTTATCGGCAACAATCCAAAGGTTTAATGCTTTAGGTGCTGATTCATCTCTACGGATACGGCCTACAAAAACTTCATCTTTTTCATGGGCATCTTTCGGCATTGGGTATTTCAAGTTGGCTACATCATCGACAACAATTACACCTGGTGCTTTTTCTAAGATGCTGCGCACTTCAGCTAAATCGAAATCATTTTCGAACTCAATGTTAACCGACTCAGAGTGACCGCCCATTACCGGGATACGAACCGTTGTAGCGGTAACTTTAATGTTATCGTCGCTCATAATTTTGTTCGTTTCCTTAACCATTTTCATTTCTTCTTTGGTATATCCGTTTTCGGTGAAAACATCGATATGCGGAAGAACGTTTAAGTCGATTTCGTATGGATAAGCTTTTGGGCCGTCAATGCCTTTACGCTCGTTCATTAATTGCTCAACCGCTTTAACACCTGTACCGGTAACCGATTGGTAGGTAGAAACCACTACACGTTTAATTTTGTATTTATCGTGCAAAGGTTTTAAAACCACCACCATCTGGATAGTAGAGCAGTTTGGATTGGCAATAATTTTGTTATCGATAGAAAGTTCGTGTGCATTAACCTCTGGTACAATTAATTTAATTGCAGGATCCATTCTCCATGCAGAAGAGTTGTCGATAACCGTTGTTCCGGCCTCTTTAAAACGTGGCGCATGCTCTAATGAAGTATTTCCACCTGCTGAGAACAAGGCGATATCAGGTTTCATGCTAATTGCAGTATCCATGCTAACAATTGGGAACTTCTTACCCTTAAAAGTAATTTCCTTACCAACACTCTTTTCTGATGCTACAGGAATTAACTCTGTTAAAGGGAAATTTCTTTCCTCCAATACTTTTAACATGACAGTGCCAACCAATCCGGTTGCACCTACTACTGCTACTTTCATTTTAATTTTTTTTATATTATTAATTATTTGATATGAGCCCAAATATGCTAAAAATTAAGCTTATATCCCTATTGTTACCAATTAAATTTGCTTTTAATATTTGGAATTTTAAGTTTTCGATAGAAAATATGGTGAGCAAAGACTTCCGAGGTTTTGTTGGGGCGGGTACCACCAACTTCGGAAGTCTGGGACGAAATCTATAAAGTTGGTATTTAGTGATGTTTTTGTTTTGGAAAGCAGGTTCAGTGCCTATCGGTTACGAAAGTCCTGCCATCCGCTTTATCCCGATGAAAAATCGGGATGCCCGCTGCTGTCAGGTTTAGATAACCTAGGTCTGTAACCCTAGCGCAAAATATGACTAACGAATTAAAGGTTTGATGTTTTGAAGATAGATCTCTCCATTTCGCTATGCTTCAGTCGAGATGACGATAAGCGCGGAAAAACCTCGCCGGTTTGAGAACCATGCGAGGTTTGGAGATAAAATTTAAATCAAACTTGCTTTGATATAATCGCAGCTTGTTTTGATCGAGCCAATCGGATCCGGCTGATAATTATTTTCGTGCTCTACAAAGAAATGCTGCATGCCGGCTAATTTGGCCTGTGCAAAAATGGTTTTGAAATCAATTGATCCTTTGCCCACTTCGGTGTTTAACTCTGGTTTCGCTTTGTCCATGTCTTTTACGTGCCACATCGGGAAACGGCCCGGATATTTCTTGAAAAGTGCCAGCGGATCGTTACCTGAACGAACTACCCAATATAAATCCATTTCGAAGTTAACGAGGTTTTTATCGGTTTCACTCAAATAGACATCGTAACCGGTAGTATCGCCGAGATTTTTAAATTCAAAATCGTGGTTGTGGTAGGCAAATTTTAAACCAGAAGCTTTTACAATTTCAGCCACCTTGTTAAAATCGCTTGCCGTTTTTTTGAAACCGTCTGCACCCTTGCTCATATCAACATGTGCACCGGCAATGGTAAAATACTTACCACCAATTGCAGCTGATGATTCGATATCAGCCTTTAATCTATCGGCATTCCCGGTTTTTACGAAATCATCCATGTGGTAATGACCACTTGGTGCTTTTAAACCATTGGCGTCAAGTAAAGCTTTAAATTCCTTTGGTGTTAAACCCCAGAATTTTCCGTTAGCAAATCCATAGGTTTCCACTTCCTTGTATCCGGCTTTTGCTACTTTTTCGATAATACCTTTAACATCTTTTGGCAATTCATCGCGTAGGGTGTACAATTGCAAACCAACATTTTTGCTTACTTTATCAAAAGCAAATGATGGGATTAGTAAAGCCGCACCGGCTGCTAATCCTGCCTGTTTTAAAAATGTTCTTCTTGAATTCATCGCTTAAGATTTAAATAATTTCTTTTTTAATAAATGCACAGCTTGCGGTAACAGAACCAAGCGGATTTGGCTTGTAATTGGTTTCGTGCTCAACGAAGAAATGTTTCATGCCCGAAAGTTTTGCCTGGGCAAAAATAGGTTTGAAGTTGATAGAACCTGTTCCGACTTCTGCATTTAATGCCGGATTGGCTTTGTCCATATCTTTAACATGCCACATGGTAAAACGGCCCGGATTTTCTTTAAATAATTTAATCGGATCGTTGCCCGAGCGTATTACCCAATACAAATCAAGCTCGAAATCAACAAATTTTTTGTCGGTTCCTTTTAGCAGGATTTCGTAGCCCGTGGTATCACCATGTTTTTCGAATTCGAAATTGTGGTTATGGTAAGCCAATCTAATCCCTGCAGCTTTTGCCATTTTACCGGCTTCATTAATTCTAAGGGCAATTTTTTTATAGTCATCAGCATTTTTTCTGATGCTATCGTCTAACCAGGGAATGGTTACATATTCGCTCCCAAGTACTTTTGCTGCTGCAATTGCCGCTTTTAATTCTGTGGTATTTCCGTCGGCCAGGTAGGTGCCTAAACCGTAGTGTCCGCTTGGTGCTTTTAAACCATTGGCATCCAACAATGCTTTAAATTCTTTAGGTGTTAATCCCCAAAACTGATCTTTTATAGAAAAACCATAAGTTTCAACTTCTTTAAAGCCTGCTTTTGCCACTTTGGCAATGGTTCCTCTAACATCTTTAGGAAGCTCGTCCCTTAAAGAATATAACTGTAAGCCTACTACTTTTTTATCAGGAGCAAAGGCCAAAGATGGAACCAAAAGTGCTGCCGCTGCAGCCATACTAGAGTTTAGTATAAAACTTCTTCTTGATATCATAGGTATAGTTTTAAATGTCGCAAATGGCAACGGCCTTTTTTAACGAGGCTATTTTATCAGCGTTTTTAGGTATAAATTCTTGTGCAACAAAACCCTTAAATCCGGTTTCAGCAATGGCTTTCATAATGGCCGGATAATAAAGTTCTTGTGTATCATCAATTTCATTTCTACCCGGAACGCCAGCGGTGTGGTAATGTGCAATGTACTGATGGTAATCTCTGATATTCCTGATTACATCACCTTCATCAATCTGCATGTGGTAAATGTCGTATAGTAACTTAAAGTTTTCAGATCCTAGACGTTTGCAAAGCTCAGCTCCCCACGAGGTCCTGTCGCACTGGTAATCTTTATGGTTGAGTTTACTGTTTAATAACTCCATTACCAGAACAACATTGTGTTTTTCGGCCAGTGGCATCAATTGTTTCAGTCCTTTAACACAATTGTTCCAACCCGTTTCATCATCTTTGCCACGGCGGTTTCCGCTAAAACAGATGAGGTATTTATATCCGGCTTCGGCAACCAGCGGAATCATTGCCGTATAATTCTGGATTAACTTTTCGTGGAATTTTTCGTCGTTAAAACCATCGACCAGATTAATCTCCGCACCATTGCACATGGTCGATTCAAGTCCGTGTTTTTTTAAGGTAGGCCAGTCTTTTGGGCCAACTAAATCGATGCCTTTAATGCCGATTTTTTTTGCTTCGATGCAAAGTGTTTCTACGTCTAAACTGCTAAAACACCACCGGCAAACCGCATGGTTAATATTTCCTTTTAGGCTTAACGGCTGATCTGATTCTGGTTTATCCATTGCTAATGCTGAAAATCCTGAAGAAACACCAATCGCAGCAGTTCCTGCGATGATGTTCTTTAAAGCATTTCTTCTATTTAGTTTCGAGGCCATTTTAAACTGCTTTAGCTTCTATTTCAGATTTGGTTTTATCGTTGAACAGCAGGGCGAATAATAAGAACACTGCCGCAGCAATTCCAGCCGGGATAATCCAAACCATTTTCCAATCGGTTACATCACCGGTTTTGTACATGTCGGTAATTAATCCGGCTACTTTAAAGCCGATTAACATGCCCACGCCATAAGTTGCAAGCGTGATGATACCCTGCGCCGCACTTTTGAATTTTTCTCCCGCTTTTGAATTGGTATAAATCTGACCAGAAACAAAGAAGAAATCGTAACAAACGCCGTGAAGGGCAATTCCAATAATTAACATGAAACTCAGGTTGCCTGCATTGCCATAAGCAAACAGCACATAACGTACGGCCCAGGCCAGCATACCTACGATAATGGTTTTCTTAAAGCCATATTTTGAAAAGAATACCGGAATAGCCAATAAAAATAATGCTTCGGAAACCTGGCCTATGGCCATTTTGCCAGTTGGATTGGAAACTTTGATGTCTGCAAGGAAAAGACCTGCATTCTGGTAATAAAATGCTAATGGAATACAGATCAGGATAGAAGAGATGAAGAAAACAGCGAAATTTTTGTCTTTCAGCAATTTTAATGCGTCTAATCCTAAAATGTCGCCAATTTTTATTTTTTCATCTTTAGCAACTTTTGGAGGAGTTGCAGGTAAAGTAAAACTAAACAGGCCTAATACCAAAGATGCGATACCAGCCATTAAAAAGGTACTTTTCAATAATCCTGCCTGAATGCCTTCGGGAGAATCCCAGTGAAATGCAAAACTGATTAATAAACCGGCAATGATCCAGCCGATGGTACCAAATACCCTGATGTTTGCAAATTCTTTTTCTGCATCTTTCATTTGGTTAAAAGAAACCGAATTAACCAATGCAAGGGTTGGCATGAATAAAATCATGTACGCTAAAACGTAAGGATAAAAAACACTTACATCCGGTGCATTATACATTTGATACATTAAAACAGCACCAATAATGTGTAATACCCCTAAAATTCTTTCAGCGTTAAAATACCTGTCGGCGATAAGGCCTATGATAAAGGGGGCAATTATGGCGCCCCATGATTGGGTTGAAAATACAGACCCAATTTCAGAATTGGTTGCCTTTAAGTTGGTGTTTAGGAAGGCTCCTAAAGTTACAAACCATGCGCCCCAGATAAAAAATTCCAGAAACATCATGGCAGAGAGTTTAAAGCGAGTAGTGCTATTCATTTGGCTAGTAATTATGTAAAATGATTAAGGTAAGAGGGATGATGGAAACGTATCCCCAAACTCATCTTACAATGTTATAATATTTTATGTGGATTTGGTAAGAGGGATTTTGTAATTCACATTATACAGCTTCCCTCTTACATTTTCCATTTTAAAATTCTTTTAAAGATGTTTTATTCCAAACACCATTAGATTTAATAAGAGGGGTTTGCAATTCACATGATCCATCTTCCCTCTTACATTTTCCGTTTTTATAGTTCTTTTATCGAAATGTTTTTATACCAAACTTCATCTCCGTGATCTTGTAACGCAATTTTACCGGTTTTAAAGGTTCCCCAGTTTTCCCATGTTGCAAATTTGCTGCCTGCAACAATTTTTTTCCAGTTATCATCCCAAAGGGTAGTTTTTACAACCTCAACGCCATTTAAAATTAAAGTTAAATTACCTTTTTTACTAATAATTTCTGCTTTATTCCATTGGCCAACAGGTTTAACGGGCTCAGATGAACTTTTTACAAGGTCGTAAAGATCACCAGCACGGTGTTTGGTGATTTTTCCGTCAGGGTGACCATCGTTATCGATAACCTGCATTTCTAAACCTGTAGAATAGGTAGCATGGTATTTAGGCTCTTCGTGTACATAAAAAATTAAACCGCTGTTGGCTTTTGGAGCTACTTTCCATTCATATTTTAAATGGAAATCGCCATATTCTTTATCGGTAACTAAATCGCCACCGCCATCAGTGCCTTTTTTTGCTAAATCTAAATGTAGTGCACCATCCTGAACCTGCCAGCCGCTACCAACCGTAGTTTTGTTATAGGTATGCCAGCCTGTTGTAGTTTTACCATCAAACAGTGGTTTAAAGCCTTTTTGAGCTTTAGATATTTGCGTAACTGCTAATACAATCATAGCAGAAAGGAAGATTTTTTTCATATTTTTTGAATTAAACCTCGTAGGGTTTTGGAACCTGCGAAGTTTGTGAATGTGTTTTATTAAAGAGTTAAATTGTTCCAGCCTTTGCGGTATTCGCGTTTTACAAACTGGTTTGCTTCATCGAAATTGGTTACTTTCATGTTGTCATTATCCCAAAGCATTTTAGTGTACCTGCCCGGATAAGTAACTTTGCCATTTACGGTTTTCTGGATATCGAAACTTCTGATCGCTAAATTAGCCATCAATAAGGCTTCGGTTAAAGGACCTGCAATTTCGAATGGCGAACTTACTTCCTGTTTTCCATAACCTGCTATTGCTGCTTCTACCCATTGCTTATAGTGTCCGTTTGCACCATCTGGTACGCGGGCATATTTTGGGGCAACTTTGATATCCTTGTTTTTGCTTAGCGGCAATAATTTCGGATTAGCGCTATAGGTTTCAGACATCATTTTGCCTTTTGTCCCGATAAACAGGGTACCGTTACCGCCATCGCCAAAAGTTTCGTTTGCTTCTAATTCTTCCGGACGTTCGGGCTGGATACCACCGTCCATCCAGTGTAAAGTAACATCACCTTTGGTTTTATTCGTTTTAGGGAATTTTAAGGTAACATGGCTTGACGGAGGGCAGCTTTCAGGGAAGTAACCGCGTTTAAATTCGTCAACATAAACAGAACCCACACTGGCTTCTACTTCTTTGGCATACTTTAAATTTAACACGCTGAAAGGCGCTTCGATTAAGTGACAGCCCATATCGCCCAATGCACCGGTTCCGTAATCCCACCAGCCGCGCCAGTTAAAAGGAACCAGTTTATCAACGAAATCTTTTTCGGGAGCAGTTCCCAGCCATAAATTCCAGTCTAATTCTTTAGGGATCTGGGCTTTTTGGGTAGGCCATGGAATACCCTGCGGCCAAACCGGACGGTTGGTCCAGGCGTAAACGGTATGAACATCACCAATTAGGCCTGCTTCGTACCATTCTTTCATCTGGCGCGGACCATCGTTTGATGCACCCTGATTTCCCATTTGGGTAACCACTTTATATTTTTTGGCGGCAGCAGTTAAGATACGTGCCTCATAAATATCGTGTGTTAAAGGTTTTTGTACGTAAACGTGTTTGCCCAACTGCATGGCAGCCAAAGCCTGGATGGCATGGTTATGATCGGGGGTTGAAACAGAGACAGCATCGAAGTTTTTATGTTCTTTATCGAGCATTTCGCGCCAGTCTTTATAGTATTTAGCCTTAGGAAAAGCTTTTACACTATTGGCAGCACGGCGATCGTCAACATCGCATAAAAAAGCAATATCTGCTTTTCCGCTTTTGTTGAACATATCTAAATCGCTCTGGCCTTTGCCGCCAACACCAATGCCGGCAACCAGTAAGCGATCGCTAGGTGCCAAAAAACCTTGTCCGCCCAATACATGGCGGGGCACGATCATAAATGCTGCGGCAGCGATTGCCGAAGTTTTAATAAAATCACGGCGGTTACTCGTGTTTTTATTTTCTTGCTCTGTTTTCATAGTAGTAAATCGATTTGCTAAGTTGGTTAAAATTATTTTTTAAGGGATAAAATGTACTTTACCATTAATTTTGCATCGTCTTTTTTAAGGGTCGCGTGGGCAGTCATTGGCATATTGCCCCAAACGCCGGTACCTCCTTTAATAATTTTATCGGCCAACATATTAATGTTTTTCTCAGTAGCCGGATATTTTTTTGCAATATCTATGTAAGCAGGACCGATAATTTTGTTGGTTTTGTTGTGGCAGCCCAAACAGTCATTTTTATTGATCAGTTTTTCGCCCGGATTTGATTGAAAAGCAGTGTGATTTGTCATTGTTGCTGTGGCAACTACGGTTTTCTCTCTTGCTAAATCTGCTTTTGAAAATGAAGCCATAAAAATGACTACAGCGCCTAAAATTAAAAATGTTTTTTTCATGTCTTGTGTGTTGTTTTGTGTTTTGTTAATCTTTTAATCCTAATATTCTTTTATTGAAAGCGCTATCACTGCCTGATGCTGCAAAATCATCAAATGCCTTATCTGTTACGTTGATAATATGCTTTTTGATAAATTCTGCACCTTCGCGGGCACCATCTTCCTGGTTTTTAATACAGCATTCCCATTCCATAACGGCCCAGCCTTTAAAATCATATTGTGCCAATTTACTAAAAATGGTTTTAAAATCAACTTGTCCATCTCCGGGTGAGCGGTAACGGCCGGCGCGGTTAGCCCAGCTTTGGTAACCACCAAAAGTGCCTTGTTTGCCTGTAGGGTTAAATTCTGCGTCTTTTACATGGAAAGCTTTGATGCGTTCGTGGTAGAAATCGATGTACTGAATGTAATCCAATTGTTGCAGCACAAAGTGTGACGGATCATACAATAAGCATGCCCGCGGGTGATTATTTACTGCGGCAAGGAACATTTCGTAGGTTTCGCCATCAAATAAATCCTCTCCGGGGTGTATTTCATAGCAAACATCAACACCACACTGGTCGAACTCATTTAAGATCGGTGTCCAGCGTTTAGCCAGTTCAGCAAAACCTTCTTCAACCAATCCGGCAGGGCGTTGTGGCCACGGGTGGAAATATTGCCATAAAAGTGAACCGCTAAATGTTGCATGTGCGTTTAAGCCCAAATTTTGAGAAGCTTTTGCGGCATATTTCATTTGTTGTACAGCCCATTCTGTTCTTGCTTTCGGGTTTTTATGCACTTCTTTTGGTGCAAATGCATCAAAAAGGTCATCGTATGCCGGGTGTACGGCCACCAGCTGACCTTGTAAGTGGGTAGAAAGCTCAGTGATTTCTAAACCATAGGAAGCAATTTTTCCTTTCAGTTCGTCAGCATAAGTTTTGCTTTCAGCCGCTTTTTGAAGATCAATAAATCTTGTATCGAGCGTTGGCATCTGGATGCCTTTAAAACCTAACCCCGCTGCCCATTCGCAAATGTTTTCTAAAGAATTAAATGGTGCTTCGTCGCTTATAAATTGTGCTAAAAATACTGCTGGTCCTTTTATCGTTGTCATACCGGAAGGTTATAGTTTATAATCGTGCCATTTTTGATCTGATTGACTGGAAGCCACTACATTTTCGATAAATGCCATTCCTCTTACGCCATCTTCTACACCTGGAAAATCCAGCATTTCTGCAGTAGGCTGCTCATTATTTAGCTTTGCATTTACGGTTAACGCGAAGTTTTTGTAAATATTGGCAAATGCCTCTAAATAGCCCTCAGGGTGACCGCCAGGTGTACGGGTATTGTGCTGTGCGAAACTGCCCATATAACCGTTACCGGTTCTGTAGATCTGTGCAGGAGCGTTCAACCATCTTACAATCATGGTGTTTGGTTCCATCTGGTGCCATTCCAGGCCACCTTTTTCGCCGTAAACCCTGATTTTTAGAGCATTTTCTTCTCCCGCAGCAATCTGCGATGCCACAAGAACACCATTACTTCCATTATCGAATTTTAACAGTACGTTACCATCATCATCAATGGCTCTGCCCGGTACCACAATATTTAAATCGGCACATATTTTTGTGATTTTTAGTCCTGAAATGTACTCTGCAAGGTGTGCGGCATGTGTGCCAATATCGCCCATGCTACCGCTTTTTCCGGTTTTAGACGGATCGGTGCGCCAGGCGGCCTGTGCATTGCCTTCGCGTTCTGATAGGGTACTTAACCAGCCTTGAGGATATTCAACTACAATTTTACGGATGGCACCTAAAGCACCTTCACTAACCATTTGTTTGGCTTGTTTAACCATCGGGTAACCCGAATAGGTGTGGGTTAAACATAATGTTAAGCCTGTTTCTTCAACTTTTGCTTTCAGCTGTTTTGCTTCTTCTAAAGTTAAAGTCATTGGTTTTTCGATTACCACATTAAAACCTTTATCCAAAGCCATCATAGCAGGGGCAAAGTGGGCAAAATTTGGGGTTACTATGGTTACGAAATCGATTCTTTCATCTGCCGGCAATTCACTTTCCTTAGTCAGCATTTCTTCGTAATTGGTGTAGATCCTGTTATCAGGAAGGAAAAGCAATTTTCCAGATTCGTACCCGATTTCAGGGTTTACACTTAAAGCTCCGGCAGATAATTCGATTAGGCCATCCATATTGGCAGCCAAACGATGTACGGCACCGATAAAGGCGTCTTTTCCACCGCCTATCATGCCCATTCTTAATTTTCTTTTCATTGTTGAGGTATGGGGCATAGGGCTAAAGGCTTAGGGCATAGGGTAATTAAACTCTACACCTTAAACCTTTTACCTTAAACCTTTCTAGATATTCTTTTTCTTTAATTCTTTAACAGCATAATCGCAGGCACGTGCAGTTAGCGCCATAAATGTTAACGATGGGTTTTGACAGGCGATTGATGGCATACAAGATCCGTCGGTTACGAAAACGTTGTTCACTTCGTGCATCTGGTTCCATTTGTTCAATACAGACGTTTTTGGATCGTTACCCATCCTTGCAGTACCCATTTCGTGGATCGCCATACCCGGATAACAGCCATTATCATAAGTTTTGATGTTTTTCATGCCTGCTTTTTCTAACATTTCGGCAGCATCATTCATCATATCCACACGCATTTTTTTCTCGTTCTCTTTGTATTCGCAATCAATGGCCAATACCGGCTGTCCCCATTTATCTTTTTTGCTATGATCGATGTAAACCTTGTTTTCGTAGTAAGGAAGCATTTCTCCGAAACCGCCCAAACCCATGGTCCATTTGCCTGGTTTGGTCATTTTCTCTTTCAAATCTGCACCGAACGACAATTCAGCCACATCGCTTTGCCAGTTGGCCCTGCTTGCACCGCCCTGATATCCGAAACCACGTAAATAATCGCGTTTATCGTTTCCGATGTTCTGGTACCTCGGCACGTAAATTCCGTTTGCACGGCGGCCATAGGTGTATTTATCGTCGAAACCTTCTGCTTCGCCGGATGCGCCGCAACGGAAATGGTGATCCATTAAATTGTGACCTAACTGACCACTTGCATTACCTAAGCCATTTGGATGGGCTTCTGATGTTGAATTTAATAGAAGGAATGTAGAACCTAATGTAGAACCATTTACAAAAACAATTTTAGCATAAAATTCCATTGTTTTGTTGGTTTGTGCATCAATTACCATTACACCTTTAGCTTTCTTCGTATCCTTATCATAAATAATATGGTTTACGATAGAATACGGGCGTAAGGTTAAACGTTTCGTAGCCATAGCCGCAGGCAGGGTAGAAGATTGTGTACTGAAATAAGCGCCAAACGGACAACCGCGGCTACATAAATTTCTGTACTGGCAATTACCACGGCCTTTATGGGGTACCGTTAAATTGGCTGTACGGCCAATCATAATGATCCGCTCTCTTTTATAGTGTTCTTCTACACGTGCTTTTACCGATTTTTCTACAATGTTTAAATCCATTGGAGGTAAAAACTCCCCGTCAGGGCAGGTAGGCCAGTTTTCTTTTGAACCGCTGATTCCGGCAAAACGTTCTGCATAATCGTACCATGGCGAAAGTTCGGCATAACGAAGCGGCCAATCTACACCATGACCATCTTTTTTATTATCCTCAAAGTTATGATCGCTTAAGCGGTAACTCTGGCGGCCCCACATTAATGATTTTCCTCCAACATGGAAACCACGGTACCAATCGAAACGTTTATCTTCGGTGTATGGGCATTCTAAATCGTTTACCCACCATTTTTCGTTTGCTTCCTGATAAGGATAATCTCTTTTTTGTACTGGGTGGGTACGTTTTTGCTCTTCGGTTAACCTGCCTGCATGTTTAAAATCCCATGGATTTTTCATGGCAGTTTCGTAACCGGTAATGTGCTCAATGTTCATTCCTCTTTCGAGCATCAGTACACGTAAGCCTTTCTCTGTAAGTTCTTTTGCAGCCCAGCCGCCACTTATCCCCGATCCTACTACAATAGCATCGTAAGTATTTTCTGCTTTTAAATCTGTATTTAAATTCATGATGTTTTGTTGTTGAGGTTAGAAATTAGGTTGCCCAAGATCTTTGGCCTGGCTTTAAAGGTGCGTTACCATCGTATCGGCCCGGGATAAGCACATATTCGCGTGCTTTAGTGCAACCAATCTCTGAAGAATAATAACCGAGCAGCGTTAAATCCCTTGCAGTGATGAAAAAGTAAGTCAGGTCTTTGTTTTCTTCTGATTTACTTTCTTTTTGTGCAAGTGCGATTGTTCTTAAATCGATCATCAATTTTTTGCGGTCGGCTGGTGTTAACGTGATGTAGCTTTTACCGAAATCTTTCATTGATTTTGCCTGAAGATCTTTAAAACCCTTCGCAAATGAGGTTTGCATCTCAGCAGGGTAACAATCTTTCATCATCATCGGAATAAACTTACCTAAACCTGCGGCTTTGGCACCGGCAGATGTTTTGGTAGTCGGGACAATAATATCGGCAAATTCGGCAAAAATCTTTTCATCTTCCAGCGAATAATTCACAAAGTTTTTTTCGTTTTCAGGGAGCGTAAAACTTTCAAATAAAACGCCCATTGTACTTGCGGAAATTGCTCCTCCCAGCAAGAATGCAACGTTTTTAAGTGCTTCTCTTCTGTGCATCGTCTTTATGGTTTTATATATTGGTTATATATGTGTTGAATTAGTAATATTAGAAAAAATATAGCGTAAACAATAAATTTTTGCCGTTAAATTATTTTACTGCAATGCGATTGTTACCGAATAGAATTGTTCTAAATAAATAGTTTTTTCTTACTTTATTGTCGTTTAAAGCAAGATTTTATTAGCAATTTACTTGGTGTAAAAAGTACATTTAGTATAGGTGAGCAGCTTATTTACTAATAAATCCGTAAAGCGGGCTTTATGAAGGGGAAATTCTGCCTAAAGCAGGGTCTTTTTTGATATAATTCTAAATTCGGCGTTTGGCAATTTAAGATCAACTACCAATGATCCAATTAAAATTTTCAAAATCTGGCGACCGGTTTAACAATTCAACAATCACACCATTCACAATTAACCAGTTTAAACAATTTATACAGTTAACCTTTTTAACAATTCAGCAATCTAACAATCGCACCATTCACCAGTTTAAACAATTTATACAGTTAACCTTTTTAACAATCACCAATCTAACAATCGCACAATTAACCAATTCAAACAATTTATACAATTAACCTTTTAACATTTCAGCCATTCAACAATTAATTAACAATTAGCGATTAACAATTAACCAATTTAAACATTTAACCGGTTAACCATTCTTCATTTTATCTCATTTTTTTACCTTTGCTCAATCTCAAAAAAATTATGCAAGAAAAAATTGTTGTCTTAGGCTCTAACGGGCAAATTGGTACCGAGTTGGTAACCATGTTACGTAAAATATATGGTGATGATCATGTAGTTGCATGCGATATACGCAGGCCTGATTACGACATCAAAAACTCTGCACCGTTTGAATTTGTGAATGTGCTGGATAAAGAAATGATCAATGGTATTTTCCATAAATACAGACCAACACAGGTGTACCTTTTAGCAGCTTTACTATCGGCAACAGGTGAGCAAAACCCTAAACTGGCATGGGATTTAAATATGAATGGTTTGCTGAATGTTTTGGATTTGGCTTTAGAATATAAAACGGCGAAAGTATATTGGCCAAGCTCTATCGCTGTATTTGGCCCGAATTCGCCTAAAGATAATACCTCGCAATATTGTGTAATGGATCCCAATACCGTTTACGGAATCAGTAAACTGGCCGGAGAGCGTTGGTGCGAATATTATAATCAAAAATACGGGTTGGATGTACGCAGTATCCGTTATCCGGGCTTAATCAGCTGGAAAGCAGCTCCAGGTGGCGGTACAACAGATTATGCGATCCACATTTTCCACGATGCGCTGAAAAAAGGAAGTTACCAGAGTTTTTTAAGTGCTGAAACGGAATTACCGATGATGTATATGGATGATGCGATCCGCGGAACCATCGAACTGATGGATGCGCCGGCAGATCAGATTTCGGTACGCAGCAGTTATAATTTCGCCGGGGTAAGTTTTACACCAGAGGTTTTGGCAGCTGAAATCAGAAAACATATTCCGGAATTTACCTTAACTTACGCGGCTAATGACCCCCGCCAGCAGATTGCAAACAGCTGGCCACGTTCTATCGACGATAATTATGCTGCAAAGGACTGGGGATGGAAACCAGAATTCGATTTATCGAAACTGACAATTGACATGTTAAATAATTTAAAAAAATAATATTTTGGTTAACTGTTTAAATCGGTTAATTGTTTAAATCGTTGCATGATGCAGTTAACCGATTTGGGCAATTAAACAGTTAACCAATCAGAACTAAAACAATGGGAAGAGCATTCGAATTTAGAAAAGAGAGAAAATTTAAGCGTTGGGCCAAAATGGCGGTTCAGTTTACGCGTATTGGTAAAGATATCGTAATGGCAGTAAAGGAATCGGGGCCTCATCCGGAAACCAACTCGCGTTTACGTACGGCAATGCAGAATGCAAAAGCAGTAAACATGCCTAAAGATAGGGTAGAAGCGGCTATTAAACGTGCTTCTGATAAATCGATGGCCAATTATGAGGAGATTGTATATGAAGGTTATGCGCCTCACGGTGTTGCAGTTTTAATTGAAACAGCTACTGATAATACCAACCGTACAGTGGCCAACGTTCGCAGTTATTTTAACAAAACTGATGGCTCTTTGGGTAAAACCGGATCATTGGATTTTGTTTTTAACCGTAAATCTATTTTCCGTTTTGTACCGGCTGAAGGTTTGGATCTGGAAGAGCTGGAGTTCGAACTGATTGATGCGGGTTTAGAGGAACTTTATGTAGAGGCTGATGAAGAAGGAAACGATATTGCAGTTGCACAAGGTGCCTTCGAAAACTTTGGTTCTTTGCAAAAAGCTCTGGAAGAAAAAGGTATTGAATTAAAAAGTTCAAAACTGGAGCGTATTGCTTTATCTCACCACGAGGTTACCGAAGAGCAGGCAGCCGATGTACTTAAACTGATTGACAAGTTAGAGGAAGATGATGATGTGCAGGCGGTTTATCACAATATGGCTGAGTAATAGCAATTATCGTAATTATATAAAGGTCCTGGTGGTAACATCGGGACTTTTTTTTGTAATAGTGTCGTCATCTCGACTGAAACGCAGTGGAATGGAGAGATCTATCCCGAGATAGATTTCTCGACTTCGCTGCACTCCGCTCGAAATGACGACGTGATATTACCTCTTATGCGAAAACAACCAGCTTAATAACTCCGGTTCTGCAAATGTGCTATCCCAGCTGTTGTGGTTGGCATTTGGGTAAAGGGTAAATTTCACTTCATCACCTACAGTTTTTAAGCGCTCGGCAATGGCAATAGAGAATGCCGGATCAACAATGTCGTCTTTTGCACCATGGAAAATCCATAACGGTACTTTCTGATATTTTTTAATGTTATTGGTATTGTCACCGCCACAAATGGCAATGGCAGCTGCAAATTTACGGCGCTCTCTTCTTAGCAGCTCATAAGTACCCATAGCCCCCATTGATAAACCACCAACATAAACCTGATCTTTGTTTACATAAGGCTTTTTAAGGAAGTTTTTAACCATTCCCTGTAAAGCATGCATCACTTTAGTCGGTTTGCCACCTTCTACAAAACTGATTTTTCTTTTTCCGCTGGCATCTTTTTCAAAATTGGCATTGGCCCAAAAATCGTTCTGCGGACACTGCGGAAAAACTACAATGGCAGGGAAATTTTTGCGTACATCAGGTTTTAAGAACAGTTTTCCACCATGCACCAGCTGACTGGCATTATCATTTCCTCTCTCTCCACTTCCGTGCAAAAAGAACACGATCGGGTATTTTTGGTCGGGATTAAAGTTTTCCGGGAAGAGTATTCTGTAGTAAATAGAATCCTTTCCTTTGATATAACTTCCCTTATCATATTTTTTAAAATCCTGAGCACTTAAAAAGAGTACTGAAAAAAGAATGCAGATGGTTAAAAAAATCTTTTTCATCCGTTTTATATTATTTTTTAATGGTGATGAGGCCATCATGATTTGTTATTTCAAGATGTGTATTGGTAAATCATAATGGTTTCATGCAACAAAAATAGGAAACCCTGGCTACTTTACAATAGCGCAGGGTTCGTAACCTAACCAAAAGATTTTTTATTTTAGTGTGAATGATGCTTCTTTTACATCACGTGAGTTTGTACCGATAAATACTTTAAAATCACCGGGTTCTGCTACAAATTTCAGGTCTGAATTGTAAAATTTAAGGTCGTTCTCCGAAATGTTAAAAGTGATCGTTTTACTTTCGCCGGCTTTTAAACTTACCTTTTGGAAACCTTTTAATTCTTTAACGGGGCGGGTAATGCTGCCCACAAGATCCTGAATATACAATTGAACCACTTCTTTACCTTCATATTTACCTGTATTGCTCAAAGTAACCGATGCCGTGATTGATTTTCCTTTGGTTAAGGTATTCGAGCTCAATTTAACATCACTATAGTTAAAGGTGGTGTAACTTAGGCCAAAACCGAATGGATATAATGGATCGTTGCTCACATCTAAATAATTGGAACGGAATTTCTCGAACCATTTACCTTCTGCCAATGGGCGACCGGTATTTTTATGCGCATAATATAATGGCACCTGACCTACATTTTGAGGAAAAGTGGTACTCAGTTTACCTGATGGGTTAACATCACCAAAAAGTACATCGGCAATGGCGCTTCCAGCCTCGCTTCCAGGGAACCAAACATTTAAGATGGCCGGAATATTTTCCTGTTCCCAGTTTAATGCCAGCGGACGGCCAGTAAACAAGACTAAAACAACCGGTTTACCGGTTTTAGCCAATGCTTTTAACAGGTTCTTCTGTGTTTCAGGAATTTGAATGTCGGTTACACTGCTGCTTTCACCTGTAAATTCAGAACCTTCGCCAATTGTAGCCACAATTACATCCGATTTTTTTGCCACTTCTAAAGCTTCTTTGATCATTTCGGCTTCTGTACGTGGATCGCGTTTGTAAGTAGGGTTGTGGATGTTTACATAACGATGTTCCATGGTAGAATCGGCCAGGAAATTGGCACCGCGGGCAGTTAAAACTTTCGCATTATTACCCAAAGCATTTTTTAAACCTTGTAACACGGTAACCGATTGATCGAAAAGGGCAGCAACACTCCATGTACCATACATGTTAGCCGTATTATCGGCCAGTGGACCGATTAAACCAATCGTGCCTGATTTTTTAAGTGGAAGTAAATTGTTGTTGTTTTTTAACAGCACAAAGCTTTCGCCGGCAACTTCGCGGGCAACCTGGCGGTTAGCGGGACTAAAAACCTCTTTTTCTGCTCTTTCGGGGTTACAAAATTTATAAGGATCGGTAAACAGGCCTAATTTATATTTTGCCTGAAGCACCAACCTGCAGGCCCTGTCGATCTGCGCGATACCAACTTTTTTCTCGGCCAGTGATTTTTTTAAGGTACCCAAAAATCCTTCACCAACCATATCCATATCAATACCTGCATTTAAAGCCAATGCCGAAACGGTTTGTAAGTCGCCCATGCCATGTGCAATCATTTCAGGGATGCCTGTATAATCGGTTACTACGAAACCTTTAAAGCCCCACTGGTTGCGTAAAACATCGGTCATTAACCATTTACTTCCGGTTGCAGGGATGCCATCAACTTCGTTAAATGAAGCCATAACACTGGCAGCTCCGGCATCAACTGCGGCTTTGTATGGTGGAAAATATTCGTTGTACATGCGTACTTTGCTCATGTCGGTGGTATTGTAATCTCTACCAGCCTCGGCAGCACCATAAAGGGCATAATGTTTTACACAGGCTAAAATCTCGTTATTGGCCTGTAATTTACCTTGATAACCTTTTACCATAGCAGCTGCAATCTGCGAACCTAAATAAGGGTCTTCTCCACTTCCTTCTGAAATACGTCCCCAGCGCGGATCTCTTGAAATGTCAACCATAGGAGAGAAGGTCCAGTTGATGCCGCTTGCGCTGGCTTCTATTGCTGCCACACGTGCTGATTTTTGCACACTTGCCATATCCCAGATACAACTTACGCCTAATGGAATAGGAAATATCGTGTTGTAACCATGGATCACGTCCATGCCAAAAAGCAACGGAATTTTCATACGGCTGTTTTCTACCGCGATTTTTTGCACAGCTTTGATCTTATCTACTCCCTTGATGTTAAATAAACCACCAACTTGTCCTTCCTTGATTTTTTTAGAAATGTCGCTGCTGTTGGCCTGTCCGGTGGTGATATCTCCAGAACTTGGCAAGTTCAGCTGACCAATCTTTTCCTCAACGGTCATCTTCGCCATCAGGTTACTGATGAAGGTATTCATCTTCGCTTCTTCCGCCGAAACAGGTTTTTTGGTTTGTGCTGATCCGTTCAGTACAAGCAGGGTTAAAAAAACAACCAGGATATTCGCTCTCTTCATTATATGTGTGTTTTATTTTTTATTCTTCAATTTTGCTGGCAAACTAAAATTGCCTTACGGTTTTATCGTATTTAATGTTGATCGTTACAACGATCGGTTATTTTCACGCTCGTTAGAAACGAGCGTGAGCTGTTTTTTTTACTTGCTGGCGCCCGTTTCTAACGAGTGCTTAATTAGCTTTACGATTCTGTCGTATTTACTGGTAATCGTTAAAAACGATTGGTTATTTTCACACTCGTTATAAACGAGCGTGAGCGCTTGTTTAATCGACCTTCCTCACGAACTGCTGGCGCTCGTTTCCAACGAGCGCTTAAATAGCCATACGATTCTATCGTATTTATATTACATTACAAACGATCAGTTATTTCTACGCCCGTTATAAACGAGCGTTAGCACTTGTTTAATCAACTTTTTTTACTTCTGTTTTTACTGATACGCCATTTTCATTTATGGCCTCTATGGCAAAATAATATGCTTTCTGGCTGTCCATTGCTTTAAACCAGTATTCGTTAAAATCGTGGATCATGATGCAGTTATACAGTTTATCCGGTGCTGTGCCATAGTAAAGGTTATAGGCAAAAGCATTGTCAACAGGCTCCCATTTGATGTAGGCGCTACGTTTGTCTTTTTCTGTTCTTAATACAATCAGGTTTTTCACTTTTGTGGGTTTTTCGCCATTTCCATTTCCGAAAACACGTAAACCACTAATGGCAAATTTTCCGGTAGGCATGTGGATGTTTACCATTTTGATAAACCTTGTTTTTACTGGTTTTTGGAGTTCGATGTAATCATGCGGAACATCCGTTTTATTCTGGCTTTTATCTATCAGGGTAGTCCATTTTTTACCATCTGTTGAGGAAAGGATTTTGTATTGGTGGTAAGTGCCTGTTTGTTTACCTAAAAATTCAGCATCCTGATCAGCATAATTGATTTGTATGGCATTAACCGTTGCCAGACTACCCAAATCAGTCTGGATCCATTCGCCGTTATTTGCTGTTTTGGCACTCCAGTAAGTTTTAATGCTTTCATCAACCGCATTATTGGCGTTGAAACTCCCTAATGTTGAAGAAACGGTTACCGGCTTTTTATAGTTGATGAGCATCCAGCCCGGACCCGCAGGCCCGCCCTCTTTTCTTTCTGAAGGTAAGTAAAGCGGATAATCGCCAAAGGCCGTATTGGTCCACATCACGTCGTCTTTATCAAAACCGGTAGGCCAGATGCCAATTCTACGCTCCCATGTATTTTTTACACAGATAATGCTGGTTGAAACATGCCAATAATTTTTGCTGTTATCCTGATAGGTAGCACCGTGACCTGCACCGCGCGAAAATCCACCACCTTTATAACTCAAAGGATCGGATTGTGGAACTGTAGGCGTATCGTAAAACAAAGGTTTATTACCTACAACCACACCATCAGAATAGCCACTAAATTCGGTTCCCGGGGCTCCGTACTGGAAATAATATTTGCCATTGTGTTTGGTCATCCATGCACCTTCGGCAAAAGGATCGAGGAAAGTATCATCCATATATTCGCCAAAACGCTGCCAGCCATAGCGCCAGCTTTGGAGCAGGTACATGGGCATACGCGTTCCTTTGGGCTTAAAAGTTTTGCGGTCTAATTCTACACCATACATAGGATAATTATTACTGCTTCCATTGTACATGTAAAACTTGCCATCATCATCGGTGAAAAATGCAGGATCCCAGCCGCCAATTTCCAAAGAATCGACTAACGGAAACCATTTATTGCCTTTAGGATCGGTGCTTCCCCATAGGGTAAAGTTTTTAGTATAGGTACTGCCAAAAACCACCATGGTATCGCCCACGATACCCACGCCAGGCGCACAAAGTTCATCCTGGGTTTTATTCCATGGACGAAGGAATTTCTTTTCGTGGAATTTCCAGTTCAGCATATCGGCACTGTGCCAGTAGCCCCATTGGTTGGTGCTGAAAAGGTAAAAATCGCCCTTATAATTAACGATAACCGGATCGGCTGTTGCCCGGTGTTTGCCCCATTGGGTAAATGATTCTATAGGGGTATAACCATAATCTATGTTGATGGGGTTGCAATAGGTTTTTTGCTGTGCATAAACCTTATAGGTAATGCAAAACAGAGGTATTATTAAAAATATTTTGAATAAATGTTTAGCCATTGGTAAAGTGTTAATTAAAAGATTTTAATCTGGGCACAGCTTTGGCAGCCAAGTGCCATTCCGCTTGCGCTCAATCCGGTAACATTGGATTGGTGTTCCCAGTAAATCCACATGTTGTGGGCGCCGCCTGTTGAGGTTAAGCCAACAGTATAAACATCAGAACCTTCAGGAATTTGCCCTAAAACAACTCCGTTTGGTGTATTTGGTGGGATAAAAAAATAATAAGCACCTCCACTTGTTGTGTTTTGAAGTGTTACATGTACGCCATCGCTGGTAGAATTTGTAGCCGTTACATTTACAGTATTAAATTTTGCTTTTTTATTGCTTTTTGTTGTTGCCGGTTTAGATTTTGGGATTGTTGTGAAACTTGAATGCACAAATGTGATCCCAATCATTGCTATTAGTATTAAAATTATTCTTTTCATGGTTCTGTAGATTTAATTTAAAATATATAGTGGCTAAACATTTATATACAGCTTAATATTATGGCTGAAACTGGAAATCCAATTTCTTTAAACCATTTTGAACATCTTTATTTCCCATAAATAACTTCCAAAGCAGGCCTGAACGGTAATTTTCAATCATCACTACCATTGGGCCCTGATCGATGCCCAGGTATCTTTTAGGGTACCAGTTATCCGTCTCAGAAAAGGCATCATAAAAACCATATTTGCCCCAAACTTTATCGCCAAGATCTTCGTAGAGATGTCTGATTACCTTCATCGATTCTTTTGGAGTGTATGGGATAGAAGAAATGGCTGCGGTGGGAGAGATCACGCCATAATCTTCCTGTAAGCTGTGGGCAGCATAACCTTTTACCGAATAACTGGCGGTTAAGCCCCAGCTATTTTCGCCATAGCCTTTAAATTTCTTAGGGTTGGCCACGCAGTAATCGTGTATGGCCAGGGTTTGGTTAACATTGTTTTGCCAATAATCGGCGTAGCGGTCTTTCAATCCCTTAGGATTTAAACCTAAATATGAATAATGTGCCCAGAATAATGGACCCACAGAATTTTTTGCGCCTTGATAATCTAATGGAATATGATGCCCATATAGATCGAAATCTGCTTTAATTGCGCCTCCTCTTGCCCAGCCTTCGTGGTAAACTTCGGCTGGTATGGTATGAGTAGGGGAGGAAGCTGCCATCACATACATGATTAAACATTCGTTATAGCCTTTTACCGGAAAGTTCATTTCCCAGTTGTATTCTGGCGACCAATGCCAGTATAATACATTTTGGCCGTTCCGGAACCAGTTAAAATCGATACCCTTCCAAAGGTCATCGGCTTTTTTTGCCAAAGCTTTTTCGGCTTCAGAACCATTTTTATAATACTCGTTGATGCAGATTAAAGCCTGTGCAACGAATGAGGTTTCCACTAAATCACCTCCGTTGTCTTTTTGTCCAAATGGACGTACTTTTCCTGTTTCGCCGTTTATCCAGTGCGACCATGCGCCATGGAACCGATCGGCTTTGGAAAGGAAATCCAATATTTTGTTTAAACGATCTAATCCTTCTTTTTTGCTTACATAATTCCTGTCAATGCCACTCAAAATAGCCATTAAACCAAAACCTGTTGCACCTGTAGCTACTGTGTTTTTATCATTTTCCGGATAAACATTATCTACATGGAAACGCTCCCTGCCTGCGCCAGAGGTTGGTTCGGCACCATCCCAAAAATATTGGAAGGTCTGTTTTTGAACCAGATCCAATAATTCGATATCGGAAAGGTTTTTTTTGATCGTTAAATCAGGAACGTAAGTGGTGTTTTTGCTTTTAGTACAAGCTGCAAAAAGCAGAAAAGGACACAAAATTGTTATCAGCAGGTAAGCAATTTTGCTTTGGACAATGTTTAACATAGTATCAGGGTAAGGAAAGAAAGGTTGCCAGGATTAACTGACAACCTTTATCAAAAGATGTATTAGTAACCGGGATTTTGTTTTAATAAACCACCGCTTAGATCAATTTCAGTTTGAGGAATTGGCCAAACTTCATTTTTATTAGCTTTCCAGCCTTTAGGACCAAATATGGCAAGTGCCCTACCTTGTCTGATTACATCGAAGTAACGATCGTTTTCCATAGCAAGTTCAACTTGTCTTTCTTTCCAGATCGCAATTCTTAGTGTTGATTGATCTGTAGTTGTAATATCAGGAAGAACTGTAGTACTTGCGCCTCTTGCTCTTTTTCTAACTCTATTTACAGATGTTAAGGCTTGTGCACTATTACCTAATTCATTTGCTGCCTCAGCATTCATTAATAAGATATCAGAAAATCTTAATACCCTGATGTTTTGTTGCGCGCCTTCATTAAATCCGGAAACCCTTGTATTAAAAGGAACGTACGATTTTTGGTTGTAACGTTCGTTAGGAACAGTGGTTGGAACAAGATCACCTTGTGGTGTAGTTTCTCCTCTGAATAAAATTGTTGCATCTTTTCTTGGATCACCAATCTCAAAAGCAGCCTCCAATTCTGCAGAAGGAGTGTTAAAGCCCCATCCCATTACTCCGGCAACACCCTGAACCTGGCTATACTGAGAATTTGATGCCGCAGCGTTGCTAGGTAATAATTCAGCCTGAACCTCAAAAAGTGATTCTACACTGTTTTCATTTGCTACTCTAAATCCTTTTTCAAAATCAGGGAATAAATCGTACCCTAAAGTCATTACCTGATTAGTGAGTGCCAATACATCTGCCCACTTTTTCTGGTACATAGCAACTTTAGCTTTCATACCCAAGGCAGCACCTTTAGTCGCTCTTCCTAAGTCAGTTGAAGGATAAGACTGAGGTAATACTGCAGCAGCTTCTGTTAGGTCCTTTTCGATTTGAGCATATACTACGGCTTTATCGCTTTGAGGAATGTTATACTCTGAGTTATCTTTAGGCACTGTAAGTCTTAACGGAACATTTCCGTAAGCCCTAACCAATCTGAAATAAGAGTATGCACGAATAAATTTAGCCTCAGCTAGAATTCTTGTTTTTAGTGATGCATCCATGCTGATGTTGGGCACATTATCTAACACCTGATTACAAAGACTTATATTTTGGTACTGACCTGTCCAAAATCCTTGTAAGCTACCTTGTGTAGCAGTTACAGTAAACTGATCGAATAAGTTGAAGAATGTAGCATCAGTTGGTGTGCTACCTTTATCAGCCTCATCAGATCCTGTACTTTCGATTGCAATTGCGTTAAATGCAACATTATCCCAACTTCTAAGTTGAGCATATATAGCATTCACACCTTTTATTGCATCATCTTGTGTTTTCCAGAAGGTAACAGATGGCTGCTGGCCTTGTGGAGGAACGTTTAAAAAGTCTTTTTTACATGACGATGTAAATAACATTGTGCTAAAAACTGTAACAACAATGCAAGACGGTAAATTTATATTTTTTTTCATTTTGATGTCGATTAGAAAGTTACGTTAACTCCGAAGTTATAAGTAGCGAATAAAGGATAAACGTTTGTATCAATTCCTGCATTCGTAGGAGCTCCGCCAACCTCAGGGCTGAAACCTTTATATCCAAAAATATTAACAGCATTTTGGGCATTTACGAATACTCTCAAACGTTGCATTTTCATTTTGTTACTAATTGCTTGTGGAAGTGAATATCCTAATTGAATATTTCTCAGTCTGATATAATCACCTTTTTCTACGTAAAATGAATTAGGTGCGTTATTCAGACCACTAGCTAAACTTGCAGATGCATAAGTGTTTGATGTTCCGGCACCATTCCAGCGGTTATTAATGAAATCTTTAGTATAGTTTTCATTACCGAAACGATTACTTAAGTTGGCGTTAAATACGTCAACATCGGCAACGCCTTGTATATCAAGTGTTAAGTCAAAGTTTTTATAAGCAAAGTTGGTATTTAATCCGTAAGTGAATTTAGGATTTGGATTTCCGAGAACAACTCTATCTCTCAAATCAATAATTCCATCTCCGTTAATATCAGCATATTTGAAATCGCCTTTTTTAAAGCCCGGCCAGGCGGCAGCTTCCGCATCTGTTTGGAAAACACCTTCTACCTGATACCCGAAGAACTCACCAATAGGACGATTGTTCACTGTTCTGGTAGAAAGGTATCCACTTGTAATACCAGCACCACCTCTGTAAATAGGGTTTGAACCTGAAGTTACATTTAGCACTTTGTTGTTATTGATACCAACATTACCGCTAATTGAGTAAGAAAATCCACTTTCAGTTTTATCAGCCCAGGTAGCTGAAAATTCAAATCCACGATTTTGAATATCTGCCTGGTTGGCAATTAAGGAACTGCTTGCTGTACCTAAGTTCCCCAATACTGGAATATCAAAAATGGCTTGTTCCGTTTTTCTGTTATAATAATCGGCTTCAACAGTTAACCTGTTGTTTAAAAATCCCATCTCTAAACCAACATCTGTACCCGAACTTCTTTCCCATAACAAGAAAGGGGGAACGATTGAACGTATGCTTGCTCCCGTATAAGGAAGGCCTCCAAAAATTGCAACTAATCCTGCAGATTGATCAACTGTTTGAGTTGACGGATTGAAAGGAACACCTGCGTTTCCAACTTTACCCCAGCTGCCTCTAAGTTTTAAATTGCTAAAGATCTTTTGATCTTTCATAAATTCTTCGTTAGAGATTACCCACCCAGCTCCGATTGAAGGAAAATTACCCCACAAATTGTCAGATCCGAAAAATTGTGATGCTCCATCTCTTCTGATTGAAGCATTTAATAAGTATTTGTTTTTATAGCTATAATTTACACGGGCAAAATAAGATGCAAATGTAGATAACTCGCCACTATCTGTAATATTTCTGCTTGCTGCATTACCCAGCGCCAAATATAAGTCGCCTTCTGACGTGTAAGGAACATTTAACGCATCTGCATTAATCGTGTACATTTTGTTCCGTTGAGCTGTTTGTCCAACCAGAACTGTCAGGCTATGGTCAGCCCATTTTTTATCATAAGTTAAAGTGTTTTCTATGATCCAGTTTCTGTTTTCAATACGATCAATATCTAACTTACTGTTGGTATTCTGCTGTGTATTACTGGCTTTGTAAACTGGAATATAACCCCGTACTTCTTCCTGACCGAAATCACCACCAAAACTGGTTTTAAAAGTGAAATCTTTTAGAAATTTTAATTCAGCGTATATATTACCTGTAACTTTATATTTGGTAGTTTGCTGATTGAAGAAATCCAAAGTTGCCTGTGGGTTCATATTACTTCCGTTACCTAAATTGAAAGCATTCGGATCTCCGTAACTTCCATCAGCATTAAATACCGGTACAACCGGAGATGCAGCGTATAGGGCTCTGAAAATGGTAGATGGAGCATCTTTAGATTTACTAGAAGTGGCTGTAACATTATATCCAATTTTTAATGGCTGGAAAATCTGATAATCGTTGGATAATCTTGCCGTATATCTTTTGTAATTATTGTTTTTAACAATTCCGTCCTGATCTAAATATCCTAATGATAAGTTATACGTAGATTTCTCACCTCCACCACTAATGGAAAGCTGGTGGTTAGTAACCATTGCTTCCCTTAAAACTACATCATACCAGTTGGTACCTTCTCCTAAATTGGTATTTGCAAATAAAGGTTGGGCACCTTGAAGAGCATAAGCTTCATTCACTGCAGTTGCGTATTCTGTAGCATTTGCCATCTCTACCTGATTGGTAACCTTTTGAAATCCAACTGTACCATTATAATTGATTACAGCATCGCCTTTCTTTCCTTTATTGGTAGTAACTAAAACCACACCATTTGCCGCTCTGATACCATAGATAGATTGAGCAGATGCATCTTTTAAAATGCTGATGTTAGCAATATCAGCGGGGTTTAAAAAGTTTATATCATCATACCAAACACCATCAACCACATATAAGGGCACACTTTTGCCATAAATTGTCCCGGTACCTCTAATTGTTATCGTTGGAGAACCACCTGGTGTACCTGTATTGGTAATAGATACACCCGCAACTTTACCTTGTAGTGCACCAACCGGGTTTACAGAAGCCTGTTTTGAAATATCCTCACCTTTTACCGATGCCACTGAACCTGTAACATCAATTTTTCTTTGTGTACCATAACCTACAACCACAACCTGCTCTAATTGCTGTGTTGATGATGCTAGTGATACATTAATAGTAGTCTGATTATTTACAGCCTGCTCTAGTGCTGTGTAGCCTACAAAGTTGAATACTAATGTGGCGTTGGCCGGCGCGCTAATGGAATAGTTGCCGTTTACATCTGTTTGTGTGCCACCCTGTGTGCCTTTAATTAAAATAGATACGCCTGGTAACGGAGTTTTGTCACCTCCATCAATTACCTTACCTTTTACGGTAATGTTTTGCGCTAATGCTACGTTAATTGTTAGCAAACAAAATGCAGCGAGAACAGAAATTCTTGTAAAGATTCTTTTCATGCTTTATTATAAATTTTAGTTTAATTGTTAGTTAAATGTGAGGTTGTTTTTGCTGATGTGCAAGTGTTTGTACCTCTACATTAATACATCATCTGGCTTTGTGGGGTATCTCATCTCATTAAACCAAATGCGATTTCAGCCCAAAAATGCAGTTTTTAGGATTTTAACATAATTTTAACACCTACACAAGTGTACAAATAACACTAAGTGTTTTGTGGGGCTCTGAAAACCATTATGAGAGGTAATGATGTAGTGCTAATTTTTTAATATTGGGCAAAAAAGCGGCAGATCGTTACTTTTTGTATCTTTAATTAGCGTAACTTTTGTTTGGTGCTTTAGCAAAAATAAAGGAAATGAAGTTGTGATTTTGGTTAGAGTTCCATCAAAAATTCTGTTAAATTTTTATCGTGTGGTACTTCGAGTTTTTTGCGTAAGCGGTACCTGCGGATCTCGACTCCGCGTAAACTGATGTTCAACAACGATGACATTTCTTTACTGCTCATGTTCATCCTGAGGTAGGCGCAAAGTTTTAAATCATTCGGAACGAGATCAGGGTGTTGTGCCTTTAATTTCTTAAAGAAACTTTCGTGCGCTTCATTAAAGCTGTTTTCGAACAGGTGCCAATCCCGCTCATCATTCATACCATCATTAATTACTTTCTGGATTTTGCGTGTTTGATCATCAGAAAGCTTTTTGCCATTCTCATCCTTTAATTTGGTGATTTCGTCACTCAGTTTTTGAAGCAGTTCATTCTTGTAAACCAGGGTCATAGCAGAATTGGCCAGTTCCCTGTTTTTTGAAGCCAGCTCGGCCTGTAGTTTTTCTGTTTGAAGCTTAATAATCTGCTTCTCGTTAGTTTCTGCTTCTTGTTTTAATATTTCTTCCTGCTCTGCCTGCAAACGGTCGCTTATTTTCTGACTGTCTCTCTGAAGTTTTCTTTCGTAAATTTTCTTACCCATAATCAGTACAATCACAAACAGAACTGCATAAAATAATAAAGCCCAGTTATTCAGGTACCAGGGACGCAAAATGGTAAACTTATAAACGGTTTCTTCGCTTACCGTACTGTCATCTATCTTTGCCCTGACCTTAAAAACATAGTTTCCTGCACTTAAATTGGTGAAATCTTTTTGTGAGGCATAACTCCAGTCAGACCAGGTGCGGGAGTAACCTTCCAGATAAATCTGGTATTTAACCTTCGCCTGCCGGTAATAGGGCATTGCGTAAGAAATGCGGATGTTGTTGCGGCTGTTCTGGATCTCTGTGGCTTCCTCACTGTTTCCGGCCTCGCTAATCAGGGTAAATTTATCGGTAATATCTTCTACACGCCTGATTAAAACGGAAGGAAGTTTTTGTTTCTGCTGGTTAAGTTGCGCAGTTGGATTATAAATGACGAAACCATCATCTACACTGATGAGATAGATGGAATTGCTGATGCGACTGATGTTCTCGTAGTATTGCACCATCCTGCCATCTAAGATGCTGAATTGATTTGAATCGATTTCAACCTTACCGGGCTCACTAAAATTTACCAGAGCCGTTTTACCATGGTTAATAAACCAGTATTTTTTGCCACCTGCATTAATAATTTTATTAGACGATTGGAACGAGCCAAGCTCCTTGTTTAATGCGGCATACTTGGTAAATTTATCACTTAGCTCGTCATAAGTATAAAAGCCCGCATCAGAAGAAAAAACGATTTTGTTCTCTAAATTAAATATATTGATGTTGTAATTGCCCGGTAAACCGTTCTTCTCATCGAAATATTTAACACTGGTTGCACTGTTGTAATTTGCGCTTAAACTCAATTTATATAAGCCTTTATAGGCATGCGCCACCCATATATCGCCTTTATTATCTTGCTCTACATATCTCGATGGCGCATCAAATCCCTCAATCTTGGTTACAAATTTTAGTCCCGAGCCGGGAGATTCCGTAAAGAGCGAAAGCCCTGTATAGGTGCCCTGAACAAGGTAATTTGGATTTGAATTTAGCTTTTTAATTGTCCATCCTCCGGCAGATCTTGACAGCCAGTTAATTTGATCGCCATTTACTTTAAATGTGCCGCTATTGTGACCGCAGATGAGTTCATTATCAATGATGGTCAGTTCCCACACCTGCCCCTGCGAATTAGGGATTAACCTGAAATTAAATGGTAAAAGATTATCTGGCGACCACTCGCTATAAAACAGGCCTTGATTGGTGCCCAGGTAAATTTTATTATTGAAAATAATGCTCGAATAAACCGTTCCAAATTGTCCTGTTTTGTCAAAATAGAAATACAGGGGAGAGTTAAGCTCTATTCTGTCGATTCCGTTATCTAACCCAGTCCATAAGTTTTGTTCGTTATCGGCATATAAACTTAAAACGGTATTGTTCTGTAATCCGCTCGATTTATTAATGCGCTGAACCACCCTTCCATTTTCATCAATAATAATCAAGCCGTTTAAAATAGTTCCATAAGCAAAGTATTTGCCCAATAAACTTACCCCATTGTTAAGCTGATAGGTTTTTAGATAACCATTTGCAGGTGTATTTAATGGTGTAAAATCTTTTCCATCATAAGTAAATAATCCGTTTTTGCTGGTGCCGATAATCAAACCATCTGTTTTATAGGGCAGGATAGAAAGAATACCTTCTTTGCCCAGTTTCTCACTATTCGGAATGTGGATTAGTTTGTTGCCAACCAGTTCGAATAGGCCTTTTTCCAATACTTCGATAAGATACCTGTTACGCACTTTATGCAAAAACAAAAAGGAAGATGGCGACTTAACCACTTCTATTTTATTGTTTTTGTAGATGAAGATTTTGGAGAACGACTGAAAAATTACCCGGTCCTGATCTACATAAATTTTCCAAACCTCATCATTAATTTTGATCCCTTTTGGTAACAGATTAATGAGTGAATTATAACTTAATTTGTTGCTTTTAATTGCCCAGAATCCAAATTCGCCAAAACCGCCGGTGTAAATTTTTCCTTTATTGTCGGTAGCAACAGATCTGACAATCTGCCGGTTAGGTAGCTGATATTTCTGCCAGTAACGCCCATCGAAAGTTAGAAGTCCTTCGGCATTGCCAAAATACATTACTCCATTTTTATCTTTTGTAATGCTCCAGTTTTGATTGCCGGACGAGTAAACAGATTTGGGATAATTTTCTATATAGGGTACACCAATGCTTTTAATTTCTGATGCATAGGAGCTTATAGTAAAACAAGATAGCAGTAATAGGAAACGAAAATAGTTTAGCATAAAATGGTTACTGGATAAAGCCATTATTACACAAAGTAAATGAAAAAATGTTTAAAACGGGCGAGAGTTTAATGTTGCTTTAGGGTTGATGGTTTTTTAGTTGATGGTTGATAGACAAATTGCTCAGACCAGTGATTAATGATTAGGTTAGCTTGTGGTTTGATGATTTCCTAGGGTTGATGGTTTTTTGTTCACGGTCAATAGCCAAATTGCTTAAGCAAATCGTTCATGACTTAGCGGTAAGTACTTGATTAGGCTGATTATACAATGCGGCTATCAGACCATCAACCATCAAACCAAATAGTAAAGGTTCAAAACCTAGTTTTATCCTACTTGCTTAAAAGACTGTTAACCATGAACCATTAAAAAAAATGACCTTTTTTAAAGCGAAGTCTTCAATTTTGATATCATTTTACAAAGCTGTTCGTATTCCATGTATAACCTTTTAAATTCAGGTTCGGTAATATAATTTCTTGATGCAGGCATAAAGAGACAGCTCACTACTTCTAACCCAGATCGGACAGAATAAGTTAGAAATCTTTTGAACTCAGCTTTTGACTGACCCATGCAACCTTCAGCAATATTAAGGTTTACTGAGTCTGCTGCTTTTTTAATTTGATTGGAGAGACTGAATAGCTCTATCCGCGGGAAGTTTTTAGCAATAATGTCTATTTCGTTACTGAGATTGAGTGAAATCTGCCAAACTTTTAATTCTTCAAATTTGAAAGCCATAATATTGAATTTTAAATGAATATAATCATCTCCTTCAATATTATGGCTTAGAATTACTCGAATTTTTGCTAAGTTAAATTACTATTTGTTATTACTATCAAACCATTAACCATGAACCAATAGTATGATGGCTATAAGCTATCAACAATCAAACCATTGACCATCAACCAACAGGCAATAAGCGGAGCTACCCTTTCACCGCCACCGGCTGCGGAACCTTTACATAATAACCCGTGCCATCATAAGGACGTTTGCGCGGATTAGTAGTGCAAGCCGTTGAGCAACATCCCTGAAGTTCGTTGCCACAATCATCGCATTGGGTAATGTGCTCATTGCACTCAGGATTGGCACAGTTGATCATTTTTGGAGTGGTTTTGCCACAGTTATAACAAACGGAAACAATGGTAGGATTTACCTCATTTACATCAACCGCAATACGGTTGTCGAAAACATAACATTTGCCTTCAAAATCCTTTCCACCAGCTTCCTTTCCGTATTTAATAATGCCACCATGCAATTGGTACACATCGTTAAAGCCATGATGCAACAATAGGGCAGATGCCTTTTCGCATTTAATCCCACCGGTGCAATAGGTTAATATTTTTTTGTCTTTATACTGGGCAAGCTGGTTAATCTGCTCGGGGAAATCACGGAAATTCTCAATATCAAGTGTTACTGCATTCTTAAATTTACCCAGATTATGTTCATAATTAGAACGCACATCGAGGATTATGACATCCTCATCATCTTTCATTTTCATGAAATCAACCGGCTCTAAATGTTTCCCTGTTTTTTCGTTCGGATTAATAATTGAAGTATCCCTTAAGCCTGAATGTACAATTTCAGATTTATAACGGCAGTGCATTTTCAGGAAAGAAGGTTCCTCAACATCATCAATCTTGAATTCTGTTTTGGCAAATCTTTCATCGGCATGTACGGCTTCCATATAAGCTTTGCAGGCTTCAGCAGTACCAGAAACAGTTCCGTTTAAGCCTTCATCAGCAACGATAATACGGCCAACTAAACCTAATGATTTACAAAATTTAAGGTGATCGGCAGCAAATTGTTCTGCCTCTGCTATGTAACTATAGCAATAGTAAAGTAGTGTCTGATATTTTTTCATAACGCTGTTGATACCGTTGCAAACGGCGTTTAAAGCGGGGCAAAGATACGGGAATTATGTAAGATGTGAAAATGTAATATGTAAAATGGAAGATGTAATATGGATGATGTACTTCCGGCATCGATATGATATCAGACGTTATCCTTCCTAGAAATGTAAAATTGGAAAATGTAAAATGGATAATGGATAAGGTAATGCTAGCCATTATCCATCTTACATCAAACATCATCCATCTTAAAAGCCGTAAGATATCCTGAATCCCTGCGTTAACTTGGTGCCGCCATCATAAGCGAAGCCATAGCTTGCCCTTAATACCAGGCGTTGGATACCAAAATAAAATTCTTTGTAGTTTCTTTTTTCGGGAGAAGATAAATAACCTCCGCCGATAAATTCTTCCAGCTTCGCTTTACGCAATAATGGAACTTTATTCATAAAGAAACCGGCAAAATTATGCTCCAGGTGCGCTTCGAAGTATTGCTGGTTGGTGCTAAACTGATAAAAGTCTAAATATTGAAACTTCCTTAAATTTGGAGGGAAAATGGTAGAAATGTTACCTGCAAAATGTTTAAAGTCAGGATAATACATGTTTTTATTGTTCAGGAACTTGCCAACACCAGCTAAAAACGAAGTATAACCCCACAGGCCTAATCCGATTCTGTCCTGAGAAACCTCAAGTTTTACAAAATCATAATCAACATCGCTGTTTAGTACACCATTAAACCCTTTTTTATACAATACCGTAATTTTAGGAAATTTCGATTCGGTGTAAAATTTGCCATCAGGACGGGTAATGTATTGCTGTCCGAAGGTATAGGTTAAGCTTGCCGTTGCACTTAAAGAATTATAAGTAGGGAAAAGCGGTGTTTCTACCGTAGGTGTAAACGGGTTGTTCGAAGTAAACTCCCTGTCTTTTGCATCGATAAATTTAAAATCGGTATTATTTGTAAGGGTTTTGTTTCTGCTATAATCTACACTTATACTGCCTTGCAGACCTGATGCCAGCTCGCGGGTAGTGTTGATATTCACAAAGCTTTTTTCATAAAACTTCGCGAAGTTTTTTTCATAAAACAACGAGTTGATCGAATTTCCCAAGGTTGTCATTGAGCCCAGGTTGTTCAAATCGAAAATTCCGTTTCCGAATGATGCTCCTACACTGGCACGTTTAAGCGGATTGTAATAATAGCTTCCGGTTAAACTTCCGGTGAGTTTTTGGTTGGCGAAACCGTACCTCAGTTCCGGGCGGATAGAATAAGATCTTCTGTTCTCAAACTCTTTTCTATAGGTAACACCATATTTAACAGCGAAACCTTCTACTGTATTATAAAATATAGCCCTGAGAACCGGGTCGAACGACCAGTATTCCTTATCATATCTGTCGTTAATGCTATAGCCATGTAACAGCAATTTGCCTATACCGAATTTATTGTTGTCTTTTTCCAACGAATCGAGGTACTTTTTCGACTCCTTCAACTTCGCAACACTATCCTTTTTAACGTAATTGATTTTTTCATCCTCAGTTAAAGGGATAGGCCTGTTATTTTTCCAGTAAACAGAATCTTTCTTGTTTACCATTTCGGTTATTTTTAATATTTCCCCATTAAAAAAGTTATTCGGGAACTTAGGGTCGAGGTTATAATTGCTGTAAATACCTACAAAATAACCGGCAATTTTAAAGCCCAGTACATTACCTGCAAATTGAAAATTGATAGAAGTAGGCATGTACACTTCATTAACTTTAGTAAATTGCTGACTAATGTTCAGCGTATCGATAAAGTTAATTCCTGAATTTTTAGTGAGGTACACATCTGTATTGTAAATTCTCCAGCTGTCATTAACAATGTAAATAATTCCCCTGAATACCGGGTCGTTTTCGCGGCGCGGAATTACTTCTATTTTGTGGATGGTTTCTCCATTTTCCTTGCTTTCGCCAAGTAACTTGTATTTGTAATAAAAAAGGGCATTATCTGCAATTGGAGAAATAAAACCTCTGGCGCTCAGTTTATTTTCGAGTAAATAATTATCGTAAAAATTAATAATCAGATCTGATGCCTTGTTAAAACTGAAGGCATTATTTCTGCCCGCAACTTTTGATGAAATCATTTCTTCATGCACATCATTAGGTCGTCTGAAATTAAATTTACTCTGCGATTCTGATAAATAAATAATGCCTTTCCGGTTGGTATCAAGTTCTAAAACTTTCTGGATATCCCGCCCGAAAAACTTTTTAGGAGCCCCTTTTAATCGCTGTACACCTTTAATGTACACATCGCAACTGAAAGCATTAACCTCATTTAAATGCGTTTTCCTTTGCTTAATGGCATTACGGATAATGGCATAAGCCGGATCTTCGGCATTTGCCCTGATATTTACATTTTCTAAAGTATAGCTTTCTGCTGTTAACGTTACATTGAGTGAAAGATCTGCCGATATGTTAACAATATGCTCTTGTTGTTTGTAACCAACTGCCCTAAAGCTTAAGGTGTGTTCTCCTTTCTTAAGTTTTATTGAATATTTCCCATCAACATTTGCAGAAGTACCGGTAGTGGTGCCTTTTAAATAAACTGAAGTGAAGGGTACAGGTTGCCCGTTCGTATCCTTAACTATGCCTGTGGCTGTGAAATGTTGAGCAAAAGCAAAATTAGTGAGGCCGCAAAACAACAGGAGTGCGCAAATTCTTATCATACGTAGATTAGTAAGCTATAAATATCGAATAACTTTTAACACTATACATATAGCGAGGTGTTAAAGTTTGTTAACGATGAAAAAAAATAATAAATGCACCGGATTTTAACAAAAATAAAAGCCGTGCTAACGATTGCCGGATCAATCAAACGTTTGTTTGGTAAATATGTTGTTAAAATTGCCTTTTTAGGTCAGAAAAGACTTTTTTTTATAACTTTGGACGTAAAATCAACCATATAAAAAGGCCATGTACAAAACATTACAACCAGTTCTTCAAAAAGAACTTGAAGAAATCGAAAACGCTGGATTATTTAAACGCGAAAGGATCATTATTACACCTCAGGGTGCCGACATTAAAGTTAGTGGTGGTACTGAAGTAACCAACTTTTGCGCAAATAACTATTTAGGACTATCTTCTCACCCAAAAGTGATTGAGGCAGCTAAAAAAGCAATCGACGATCATGGCTATGGAATGTCTTCAGTGCGCTTTATCTGTGGAACTCAGGATGTACATAAAGAACTGGAAGCGAAAATCTCTAAATTTTTAGGTACGGAAGATACCATTTTATATGCAGCTGCATTTGATGCCAACGGAGGTGTTTTCGAACCCCTGTTCAATGCTGAAGATGCGATTATTTCAGATGAATTAAACCATGCATCTATTATAGACGGTGTGCGTTTATGTAAAGCACAACGTTTCCGTTATAAAAATGCAGATATGGAAGACCTGGAAAAACAGTTGATTGCTGCAAAAGATTGCCGTCACCGCATTATCGTTACCGACGGTGCTTTCTCTATGGATGGCTCTGTTGCTCCACTGGATAAAATTGCCGATCTGGCCGATAAATATGAAGCTTTGATCATGATTGATGAATCACACTGTACCGGTTTTATCGGTAAAAACGGTCGTGGAACACACGAACATTTTAACGTGATAGATCGTATCGATATTATTACCGGTACTTTAGGTAAAGCTTTAGGCGGTGCATCTGGTGGTTTTACTTCCGGAAAGAAAGAAATTATAGATATGTTGCGTCAGCGTTCACGTCCATATTTGTTCTCTAATACCCTCGCTCCGGCTATTGCAGGTGCATCAATCGCAGTATTGGATATGTTGAGCGAAACCACATCATTAAGGGATAAGTTAGAAAGCAATACCAAATATTTCCGCGAAAAAATGACGGCAGCCGGTTTTGATATCAAGCCAGGTTTTCACCCGATTGTGCCGGTAATGTTATATGATGCTAAAATTGCACAACAATTTGCCGCTAAAATGTTAGAAGAAGGTATTTATGTAATTGGTTTCTTTTATCCGGTAGTGCCTCAGGGTAAAGCAAGGATCCGCGTACAGTTATCTGCCGGGCACGAGCAACATCACTTAGATAAAGCAATCGCCGCATTTACCAAAGTAGGTAAAGAATTAGGTGTAATTAAATAATATTCAAAATAAAAAGGCCCGTAAATTTATTTACGGGCCTTTTTTGTATAATAATTTTTAATCTATAGCATTACGCTATCGCACCAGGTTAAAAATATTCCCATCCAAATAAGTGCTCACTTTACCGTTTTCGGCAGGTGCTTCCTTATCATCAATGGTTAATTTTTCTACCTTGCTTTTTGTGCTGTTCATTTGCAGCTTCAGTTCATAAGGCACATTATCTCCCAGTTTAAGGAAAAGAGTATTATCTTTATTATTGGATACAGCTACAATTTCTTCTGAATATACCTGTGAAAATTTAAACTGATCGGAACCGTATGAAAATGGCGGACGTATAAAAAAGTTAATCTGTTTAGTGTTCCCGTTTGCTTCTTTATAATACAATTGTATCTTGTCTTTAGTAAATGCGCCAGTATTTTTAGTATCCAGTAAATCCTGATCTGCGGCATTTTTTATAACTAAACTCAAATAGGGGTAATTAATCGGAGAGCAGGCACATAGCCCACCCGAGTCGGTTATTTTTTTACAGCCAAAATTCACGATAAAGATCGCCACAAATGCAATTAGAAATTTTCTCATAGGTTTTATATGGTTTTTTCACATAAACGCGAAAAAGCCTTACTCCGCTACAAATCTGTTAAAATAACCTGAAAAATCTTAACAGGTGTGTTTATCAACGATCGGATTACTTTAACAGTTCTTCAGTTTTTGTTAATGCCAGTTCATTTTCTTGTAATAAATGCATTTCAGGAATGCTTTTGAACCCGGCACACCTAAAACTTTAATAAAATTTCCTGTATATTTGAAGCCATGTTACAGGACAAAATAACACAATATACCGAAAAAATTAATGCTTTCGTAACTGAAAAAGCAGACGAGTTGGAGCAATTCCGCATTAAATATTTAGGAAGCAAAGGCATTATTAAAGAGATTTTCGACGAATTTAAATCAGTTTCTGTTGAAGAAAAAAGATCGTTAGGTAAGGTTTTAAACGAATTTAAGCAACTTGCCGAATCAAAATATCAGATTTTAAAAGAATCTACCGAAAGCACAGATACCAAAAGTGAAAATTCAGAACTGGATTTAACTTTACCTGGCGAAGGTTTCGAGATTGGTTCACGCCATCCTCTGGCTTTAGTGCGCAGGGAAATTGTAGAGATTTTTGCCAAACTTGGTTTTACGGTGGCAGAAGGTCCTGAAATTGAAGACGACTGGCACAATTTCTCGGCGTTGAACTTCCCTGAGGAACATCCGGCAAGAGATATGCAGGATACTTTCTTCATTAAAAAAGGAGGCGAAAAAGGTGATATTGCGCTACGTACACATACTTCATCGGTACAGGTGAGGATGATGGAGCAGGGGCAACCGCCATTCAGGGCAATTATGCCGGGCCGTGTTTACCGCAATGAAGCCATTTCGGCAAGGGCGCACTGCTTTTTCCACCAGGTAGAAGGTTTGTATGTTGATGAAAATGTTTCATTTGCTGATTTAAAGCAAACATTATTTTATTTTGTTCAGGAGTTGTACGGAGAAGGTACCAAAGTACGTTTCCGTCCGTCATATTTCCCTTTTACAGAGCCATCTGCAGAAATGGATATTTCTTGTACCATTTGTAAAGGTGCGGGCTGCCAGCTTTGTAAATACAGTGGCTGGGTTGAAATTTTGGGCTGTGGTATGGTAGATCCCAATGTCTTGGAAAACTGTGGCATCGACTCTAAAAAATACAGCGGTTTTGCATTTGGAATGGGGATTGAGCGTATTGCCAACCTGAAATATGTGATTAAAGATCTGCGTTTATTCTCTGAAAATGATGCGCGTTTCTTAAAGCAGTTTAAATCGGCATTAATTTAATGATGAAATATTTATACAGTATATTATTTGTTCTGGTACTGGGCACAGGTTGCGGTAAAGAAGATGGTTACATTCCGGATGTACCGGTAAATTATAATGTTACTTTAACCGAATTTAGTATTAAAGCGGTAAATAATGTGCTGGTAGTGCCTAACAATGGTGTTGGTGGGTTGCTGATCGTAAAAACGCCACTTGGCACTTATGTAGCTTTTGATCGTTGCAGCACAGTAAATCCTGAGAAAATTTGTAAAGTAGCACCTGATGATAGCGGGGTAACCGCAACAGATCCTTGTTCTGGCGCAAAATTTTCTTTGTTGGATGGAAGTCCTCAAAAAGCACCTGCCGAAAAAAACTTAAAAGCGTACAACATTTCGTTGCAGGGCAACACACTATTACACGTAAGCAATTAAAATGGAAGCTGAAAAAATAAAAGAAACAGTAAAAAAGGCTGCCAAAGAATTATTTAGAAAATACGGTTATCATAAAACCAGCGTAAACGAAATTGCAAAAAAGGCACGTATTGCCAAAGCAACGATTTATAAATATTTTGAAAGCAAAGAGCAGGTATTAGACAGTATCCTGATGGATTACCTGGATCAGAACCTGCATGAGATTTTAAATAATAAGGTAAGTTACGCATCAGAAGAAGAGCATTTAAAAGCCCTGGTGATGAAAACCAGCCGTTTATCATTTACGGCCTGTAACGAATTTATCGGTTGGGATTTTGTACGCGAAAACGCCAACTCACAAGAATTTTTAAAACATTTATCAGATCAGTTAGAAGCATTGTTATTGGCTGCTTACCTGCAATTGGATAACTTTAAGAATAACCCTGCCAGAAGAGAAGGACTGGCTTTTCTACTAAAAGCAAGTAAAAGCATTGTATTCTCGTTTGCATTTACCTCGGTAAGTGATTCGGATGTACGTAAAAACTTTGTAAGCTTTCAGAAAGAGATATTACCATTTTTGGTAAAAGCGGCACTTTAAATAAAAATTCGTCATCCCGACTGAAGCGTCCCGAATATTCGGGAGAGAGATCTATCTCGAGATAGATTTTGCTTTGCAGAACACTTTATGGTTCTCGGCTGCGTTGCACTCCGCTCGAAATGACGGTAATCAGTCTTGTGCATCTGAGCTAAAATAACCTGGGCTATTGATTATAATAATCTTTCATCTTAAATTTTTGCACGGTTCTTTTCATTTTGCCATCAACGAGTTTTTGGGTAATTACCGTAACATAATCGGCAATGCTCGAATCTTCAATTACCGACGAATCTTCGTATAATGCATTTTTACTACTGTATTTGTAATTGATCGTTTTATCAAAGCAACATCCGTCTTTTTGATGGGTAGAAACCTGCTTAAGTTTTTTATCTACATCAATCATGCCGAGGTTTTCGCTGGCCAGTTTGGTCAGTTCAGTGTTTAATAAAAACTTGTTTTCGGCTGCGGCTAAGTACACATCATAAGATGGACTCATGTAGGCACCTTTATTGCCATTTCTGATGGCAATATCTTCAATTCCGTCGAAATTAAAATCGCCGAAAATTAAAGGCGTTTGGTATTTTCCGAGTTCAAGCCAGCCGAGTTTTGCATTCTGGGTTTCTGTTAAGCCGAATTCCAGATCATCTGAATGAAAAGTATCGATTTCCCGATCGTTTATTTTATCGTAGAGTATAACAGTAGCTTTTCCATCACAAGTTCCGTTTTCGCACTTATCTACAATAATTTTAGCCTTATATTGATTAGAACTGTTATTGGCGAGGAATTTAAACTGCGCTTTTGAAGTATTGGCAATCAATAAGATACTGCAAAAGATGATCAAATTTTTCATTAAATATTTTTCGGTAAAATTACGTCATTATCAAACCGCAAAAAGTTAAAAAAGGTTAACGTTTCCTTTTACGCGTTTGGATATAGCTTTTTACTGCAGATTTTGTGGTTAACCAATCCCTGCCTTCTTTGTAGGCATCTATTTTGCCCTGCCTCGCCAGTAAACTTACATACTCTTGCCCATAAGGCACATCTGGCTCCGAAACAATATGCGATATGGGTTCGTAATCGCCATAAGTGCTATTGGGTAGCGCATTTAAATAGATATTTAACGAGCGTTCTACGGCCTGAAGCATAAGCAGGCAGAGCTTATGGTATTTACCTTTGTTAGCTTGATTAAGTGCCTCATAATACTTTTTTCTGTCGTTTTTGAGAATGATAGCAGGAGGGAAGCCCCTGCGCATGAGTAAAAGATTCATGGCAAGCCTTACCGTACGGCCGTTTCCATCGAAAAAAGGATGGATCCATACCAGTTTATGGTGAAAAATGGTTACAATACAATATCATTTAACCCTAACGGATTATCATTCACAAATGTGATCAGTTGATCCAGCAGATCGGAAACCTTACTGGCATTTGGCGGTGTGAAATTTGCACCAACAATGCGCACGCCGCCATTTCTTAAACGGCCGGCGTAATCGTCTTCTATGCTCCGCAAAACCAAGCCATGTAATGATAAAATGTCGATGCTCCTTAGTGTATATTTATGATTTACCAGCGTATAAAGGTAATCGATTGCTTTTTCGTGGTTAAAGGCTTCGAAGTGTTCTCTTAACGATTTGCCTTTAACGGTAATGCCTTCCTGTAAAACCATCTGGGTTTCTTTTAGGCTTAGGGTGTTTCCTTCTATGCTGTTGGAATTGTACGTCCATTCGAGGGTAAGGTCTTCTTTGATGCGGTGTAGGGCGCTATTAGGCAAGGGCCTAGAGTTTTCTAACTTGGTCTTTTTATCGTACAACCTACCTATTTGTTGTTGTAACTCTTCTAAATCGCTTAAATCAAAATCCCACATACCCAAATGTACAAATTATCGGATGGATATAAAAATTTACTTATCCGATGTTAAATTTTTCTCCAAAAAAAAAGATAACCAAACGGTTATCTTTTTAAAATTTCTTTATGATGTTGGTTATTCCCACTTAAATACCTTCACGGCTACGGCATAAATACCGATTCCCCATAATAAAAGGATCATAATCTGGAATTTAACATCCCATAAACCCACACCTTCGAAAGCGACCTTACGCATGGCGTCGTTTAAATAGGTGAGGGGTAAAGCCCTGCTGATGGGTTGCAGCCAGCTTGGAAAGGCTTCTATGGAGAAAAATGTACCCGATAATAAGAACTGTGGTAAAGTAACAATGTTGGATATTGGCGGTACCATACTCTCGTTTTTGGCAATGCCCGAAATAATAAACCCGAAGCCCATAAAAACAATAATACCCATTGTAGCCAGTATGAGCATATTGACGACGGTGGCTGCCCCGTGCACGAGTGTAAAGCCAAAAAATAAGTGACCAATTAAAATGATGAATAATGCGCCGATTAAAGCAAAGCCGATACGGGCAATGCCTTCGCCAATTACGATGCTCGAACGCCTTACTGGCGTAGCGAAAAAGCGTTTAATTACCAATGTCTGGCGAAGACTTAGGAAAACAAAAGCGGTTCCGAAAACGCCTGTGCTCAAAAGGGAGAAACCCAGTTGTCCGGGTAGAATAAAATCAATGGTTTTATATTCGCGACCGGTAATGGTACTTTCTTTTATCTCAGCTACCGTTGGTTTTAAGGTTTTATCGTAAAATATATTGTTTAAAACCGATTTTAAAATGCCGCCTTTATCCCTTGATGCTGATGTATAGACCACATTAACCGAATAAGCGGCAGAATTTACCTTTCTGTGTACATCGATCATGGCATCAACATTGCCTTTTTCCAACAATTTATCGAAATCGGCTTTCGATTTATCCTTAACCAAACGGATCATGCCGGTTTTTTCAAGCATGCCCATAACCGGGTTATTTACATCAGAACCTGGTGTTACCCCAACATCGATATGCGTTCCGCCGCCACCCAAAAAGCCAAACACCAAGATAAAGATTAGCGGGAAAGCAAGTGTAAATACCACCGCCGAAGGGCTCCGCATAATCGACCGGAAACTCGCTTTGGCAAGGGCAAGGGTAGCTTTAATGTTGCTATAGCCCCCTACCCCTAAATGGGAGCTTGGATTTTGATCTTGTATATCTTTTTGCATATTAATTCTGCTAGATTATGTTTTGAACTGTATGTTGAAATTTGATATAAATTTTCCCCTTTAGGGAGCTAGGGGGTTACTCACGCCATTCTTGCCCTGTCAGGTTGATGAAGACATCTTCCAGATTGGCTTTTTTAACCTCTTTTTTACGCTCAAAACCACTGTTTATCAATTTATCAATCAGGTTATCCGGCGTGTCCAGGGCGATGATCTGTCCGCGCTCTACAAAAGCAACGCGATCGCAAAGTTGTTCGGCTTCATCCATATAGTGGGTGGTAATTACCACTGTTGTGCCTGCATCGCGGATTTCGGTAATCAGGTCCCAAAGATTTCTGCGGGCCTGCGGATCCAAACCTGTAGTAGGCTCATCAAGGAAAATAATCTTGGGTTGGTTAATCAGGGTAGTGGCGATAGAAAAACGTTGTTTTTGTCCGCCAGAAAGTGCCTTGTATTTAGCTTTGGCTTTGTCCTGAAGGTTTACTTTCTCCAGCATTTCCATCGGTTTAATGTTGGCGCCATATAAACCTGCAAAAAGTTCAATCAGTTCAATCAGGTTCAGGTTGGGGTAATAGCCAGCGGCCTGTAACTGCACACCGATAATCTGTTTAATATTGTGCGCCTGTTTATCTACCGAAAAGCCATCAACAATAATTTCACCTGAGGTTTTGTCGCGTAAAGTTTCGATAATTTCAAGCGTTGTGGTTTTTCCGGCGCCATTTGGACCAAGCAAACCAAAAATCTCATTTTCATAAACTTCAAAACTAAGGCCCTGAACGGCCACAAAATCATCGTACTTTTTTACCAGGTTATTTACGCTGATAATGGCTTTCTTTGTTTCCATACTGCGAATGTAAGGAGCTTTAAATGAATTGAAAATGAATTATTACCCGGATTGCTGAAAATGTCGGTAAAATGATGTTTTAAGCAGGCGAAAATAGCTTATAAAAGAAATCTGCGGATTGTTGGCCGGTTTTGCCGCAAATCCGCAGATCTATTTTGTTGATTAGTTTATTGGGTTAACTGGTTAATCGTTTAAATTGGTTAACTGTTCTGCCCCGCAAAACTCCTAACTTCGTCACTGGTCATTAGTTTTTAACCTTTAGTCTTTAATCCTAAACCTTCCGCCTTCCAGCCATCTGCCTACCTTTGGTCTTTAGTCTTTAAGCTTTGGTCTTTTAAGGCCTACCAAACTAAATCGCCTTTCATTACCTCAACAAAATCGTCGAATAAGTAACGCGAATCGTGTGGGCCCGGAGAAGATTCAGGGTGATATTGAACCGAAAATGCTTTTTTACCTTTAACACGGATACCTTCGATCGATTTATCGTTCAGGTTAACGTGTGTAATTTCCACTTTATCAGAGTTTCTTACCTCATCAGGAATTACCCCGAAACCATGATTCTGTGAAGTAACTTCGCAATGGTTTTTAATGATATTTTTAACGGGGTGGTTTAATCCGCGGTGACCGTTAAACATTTTCATGGTTCCGATACCGTTAGCTTCGGCCAATAACTGGTGACCTAAGCAGATACCGAACAATGGTTTGTCTTCTGCAAGGATATCTTTTATGGTTTCTACCGCATAAGGCATTACCGATGGATCACCAGGACCGTTAGAAATGAAATAACCATCCGGACTGAATTTTTCCATTTCGGCGAAAGTAGTTTTAGCCGGGAAAACCTGCACGTAGATATCGCGGTTTTCGAAACTGCGCAAAATGTTTTTCTTGATCCCCAAATCTAAAGCAGCAACTTTTAAGCTTGCTTCAGGGTTGCCATAAAAATAAGGTTCTGTTGTACTTACTTTTGATGAAAGTTCTAAGCCTTCCATCGAAGGTACATCAGCCAGTTTTTGTTTTAATTCCTCTAAATCCGTGATCTCAGAAGAAATAATGGCGTTCATTGCGCCTTTATCCCTGATGTGGCGAACCAGTGCACGGGTATCGATATCGGAAATGGCAACTAAATTGTCGTTCTGGAAATAATCCTGGATAGATTCTGTTGCTTCTTTACGGCTATAAATAATGTTGTAATTTTTGCAGACTAAACCAGCAATTTTGATCGAACCTGATTCGATTTCATCTTTATGGATACCATAATTACCAATATGCGCATTGGTGGTAACCATTATCTGTCCAAAATAACTTGGATCGGTAAAAATTTCCTGGTAACCTGTCATCCCGGTATTAAAACAAATTTCGCCGGTAGTAGTGCCAATTTTTCCGGCCGCTTTGCCGTAAAAAACTGTGCCATCGGCCAGTAATAAAATCGCAGGTAACTTGGTGTAGTTAGTCATGGTAATTACAATATGGATTTTGATTTAAAAAAGAGTTGAAAAAAGAATGGCTTTCGGCATTAAAGCCGTATTTGCAGGATGCAAAAAAAGATGAATATATCCCTTCCATTTCGGGGTACAAAGATATGGTTTAAGATTGGAAATGTAAAGAGAAAAATGAAATAAGGTTTGGCAGAAAGACTAAAGCCAAAAGCAGAAAGACCAAAGCCGAAAGAAACGAAACCCCGATTACATTAAAAATGATTTTAGTCTGAGATTGCTTTGGTCTTTTACCTTTGGTCTTTCGGCTTAATTAAAGAAAAAACAATACTTTTGGCAACACAAAACAAATCCCATGTCGGTACATAAAGAAATTAAGCGCATCACCACACACATTTTGCAGGAAATGAAACAGCGTGGTGAAAAAATATCCATGCTAACGGCCTACGATTATTCAATGGCAACCATTTTGGATGATGCAGGTTTAGACGTTTTACTGGTTGGCGATTCTGCTTCAAATGTAATGGCTGGTCACGAAACGACTTTGCCAATTACCCTCGATCAGATGATTTACCATGCTGCTTCTGTAATCAGGGCAGTTAAACGTGCTTTTGTGGTAGTTGATTTACCTTTTGGTTCTTACCAGGGAAATTCAAAAGAAGCTTTGAACTCTGCCATCAGGATCATGAAAGAATCGGGTGCGCATGGTGTTAAATTAGAAGGTGGCGAAGAGATTATTGAATCGGTTCAGCGCATTATAACTGCTGGTATCCCTGTGATGGGGCATTTGGGCCTAACACCTCAATCTATTTATAAATTCGGAACCTATACTGTTCGTGCGAAGGAAGAAGAGGAAGCAAATAAATTAAAAACTGATGTACTTGCCTTGCAGGCAGCAGGTTGCTTTGCAATAGTTCTGGAGAAAATCCCGGCAGCTTTGGGTAAAGAAGTTACAGAAAGTTTGCATATTCCCACCATCGGTATTGGCGCAGGCCAGGCATGCGACGGACAGGTTTTGGTGGTAAATGATATGATCGGGCTAACCAAAGGATTTAAACCGCGCTTTTTACGTCAATACATTAACTTGTACGACGAAATTTTAGGTGCGGCACAATCTTACATCCGCGATGTGAAGGGAAATGATTTTCCGAATGAAAAAGAACAGTATTAACCCCAAACCCCTAAAGGGGCCTTTATTAGATGAGGTTAATATTTAAAAGAATAAATCAATATATCATTAAAATTAAGTCCCCCTTTAGGGGCGGAGGGGTTAAATGCCAATTACCGATAACGACATCCTTTTTGAAGATAATCATTTAATCGCCATTAATAAAAGGGCGGGTGATATTGTGCAGGTTGATGAAACAGGGGATGAACCTTTGGATGAGCAGGTAAAAAAATATATCGCTAAAAAATATAATAAGCCTAATGGTGCCTTTTTAGGGGTGGTACACCGTTTAGACAGGCCTGTTAGTGGCGTGATCTTATTCGCCAAAACCAGTAAGGCTTTAGAACGGATGAATGCTGTTTTTAAAAACCGCGAGGTAAAGAAAACTTATTGGGCTGTGGTAAAGAACAAACCTGAAAAAGAATCGGCTACTTTAATCCACTGGCTGGTTAAAAACCCACAGAAAAACGTGGTTTCTTATTATAATACCGAAGTTACCGGAAGTCAGCGGGCAGAGTTATCTTATAAAGTAAAGGCTAAAGTGGGCGATTATTACCTTTTGGAAGTAGATCCTTTAACAGGCCGTTCGCATCAGATCAGGGTTCAGCTTTCATCAATGGGCTGTCCGATTATGGGAGATAATAAATACGGTTATCCACGGGGAAGCAGAAAAGGTAGCATCTGTTTGCATGCCCGCCGGTTGCAGTTTATACATCCTGTTAAAAAGGAACCTGTAAATATTTTTGCCAAATTGCCTGTTGATGGTTTTTGGGAACGATTTGAGGATTTATAAAAAACTGCACATTAGATTCCGGTTACAATATTTGAGTTATTGACCGGATTTTTTATGATTTGGCAAAATATTTAGTCATCTTCGGACTAAACTCATTACCTCTGAATAAAATATAAAACTATGAAAAACACCATCTTATCGATTGCAGCAGTTGGCTTATTGGCCACTACATTAGTTTCTTGCGACAGTACTACAAAAACAGAAACAACCAAAGATTCGAGCAATATTGCTGTAAATGGCGATACGGTTACTAAGGTAACCACCACTACTACCGAAACTGTTAAAACCGAAGTTCCAACTTTCTCAAGCGAAGAAGTAAATAAAGGCCTGGCTGAGTACAGCAAACTAAAAGATGAATATGTTGCTGCTGTAAAAAGCAAAAATGCAACAGAAATTAAAGCCATCAGCGATAAATATACCGCCTGGGCAAATCAGGCAACAGGCTGGGCTGCTAAGTTAGAGCCTGATGAAATACAAAAGTATTCTGATTATGTGCTGAAGCTAAGCGAAGAGTGGACACAGGCAGCGAAGGATGCGGTAGGGAAATAAAAAAATCGTCATCTCGACTGAAGCATAGCGAAGTCGAGAAATTTATCTGTGTTTTCCGTGAATCCCTGGCAAAAACTAAAGTGCTATCGATTTGCTAACAAAATTAGACCGTGGATTACAAATCCACAATTCGAAGGTCGGGATTGCAAATCCCGACCAACTTATAAAATTATTTACAATCAATTTTACCAAAAGCCAGCGATCCATCAAACTTCAGTTTGCTTAAATCTTTGTATTTGGTTTCGCCTTTAATTTCCTGCACATCACCGAAACCTTCCACTAACTGATCACCTTTTTTTAAGAATGCAACTTCCCTCACTGAGGTTTGCCCTTCTGATTGGAAGGTATAATTTGCGATAATGGTGTCGCCTTTAACTACTCCGGCAATTGTACCTGCATTTTTATCTTTCTCGTATAAATTATAGCCTAAGGTACCTGTTACCTTATTATCGCTGTTTTTAAGCGATAGCGTAGCGGTATCCCGGTTTTTAATGTATTGATAACATTGAACCGAATCTGGTGCAGTTTCTGCATTGGTTACAATGGTAGAATCTATTTTGGCCTGGGTCTTTTTTGCGGTACCGCCCTGGCAGGCAGCTATAAATAAAGCAGCTACGCTTAATACTGGGATGATGTTTTTCATTTTCTTATGGGGTTGTTAGCTTTTGTTAAGCAAAGGGCCTGCCAAAAAGAATTTGTTGTAACCTCACAGTACCGTTATTTCTAGCGAAGCCGATAAATTCTTCCGTGTTTTCCGTGAATCCGTGGCAAAAACTAATGTGCTATCGGTATGCTAATAAAATTAGACTGTGGATTACAAATCCACAATTCGAAGGTCGGGATTGCAAATACCGACCAACTTAGGGCATCTTTTCGCATGATAGACTCTGAAATAAATTCAGGGTGACGATCACATTAAGGAAATGAACTCATACTAACCGAATAGCCCATTAACCAGAAAGCCCCGTACGTACGGGGCTAACTTAACAATTAAACAAAAAAGATTTTTACCAAACGTAAGTACCTACCGCGCCTTTATCCAGGCTACTGGCTACGGTTTTACCGTTGTATTTAATATTGAATGCTGTTTCTGTACTGTTGTTATTGCACACAATCAATACATTTTTGCCATCAGGGGTTTTAAAAGCCACATTCTGGAGGTTATTTGTAATGTTTGAAGCAATGCGTACCGAACCTGGTTTTACAAATTTAGATGCATGTGCAATGACATAATAAGCCACATTTCTGCTTACTGCCGGGGCAATGGTGATGGCACCTAAACAAGTGGTACAGCCACCTTTATCGGTATGTGGATTATAGTTCGGATCGGCAGCTAAATTCCACTCTAAAACATTACGGCTCCAGTTACGGGTTGCGCCAACAATTAAAGTAGATACATGCCATTTTAAATCTTCGGCAAAATTGCCCGGTCCACCAACCCATTGTTCGGTGAAATACACATTACGGTCGGGGTGGGCGTTGTGTACCTGCGTAAGTGCAGTAATGGGGCCGGCATATAAGTGAAATGCAGAACCATCAACATATTTCTTCGCATCAGCATCGTTTAAAATGGTGATCGGATATTCGGGTTTATCAGCATTATGATCGTAAACAATAATTTTTGTTTTAATGCCGCTGCTCTGAAATATCGGGCCTAAAGCAGTTTTGATAAAATCAGCCTGATCTAAAGCTGTCATATACATACTTGGGTTGTTGCCCGGATGCAAGGGCTCGTTTTGTGGTGTGATGGCATCAATTACAATACCTTCGGCTTTCATGGCCTGAATGTATTTAACCAAGTATTTGGCATAAGTTTGGTAATACTCTGGTTTTAAACTTCCACCGATGAAACTTTTATTGGTTTTCATCCAGGTAGGGGCTGTCCATGGTGAGCCTAAAATTTTAATTGAAGGATTAATGGCTACGATCTTTTTTAATACGGGGATTAAATCTGCCTGTTCTTTAGCAATAGAGAATTTGGCTAAATTATCATCTGTTTCTCCATCAGCCAGGTCGTTATAGGTAAAAGGATATGCACTTAAATCAGATCCGCCAATACTGATCCTGAGGTAACTTACGGCAATGGCATCATCAGTGCCTGCAAATAACTCGTTTAATAGTTTATCCTGTGCCGCAGCAGGTAAAGCATTAATCAAACTTGCACTACCGCCTGTTAAAGTATAACCAAAACCATCAATGCTCTGGAAAGTGGTGGCCGGATCTACCTCAATAGTAGGATTGTTGTTGGTTGTGCTTGAAAAATTTAAGGCAACGTTCTGCTTCTTTAACAATTGCGACTGATCGCCTTTGGTTAGCCAGAAAGTTACATCGGTTTTAACGGGTTCGTTAGACGTTGGTGGTGATGTATCGCCTCCGCTTGCCTTCGGACTTTTGCTGCAGGCACAGGCAACAATCAAGATGGCCAGTGCAGTGCCCAGGTTGTAAACAGGTTTCATAATTATGGTTTTGGTTAGAGATTTCAGGGTATTTCGCATAGTATAAAATTGGTGAGATATTTAAAAGCATTGCCTATACTTTTTGGGTATAAGCAATGCACCTGTAAAAACAGGATTGGTTTAATTTGTGTAATTAAAGTTTATTTTCTGGTCGCCGATCTGGATTCTGAATTCTCCAGCTTCGGTTACTTTTTTGCCCTCTACGTTTACAACGGCAATATCTTCGGGTTTTAAAGTGAAGGTAACTGTTTTACTTTCACCTGCTTTTAGGTCGATTTTTTCAAAACCCCTTAAACGCTTTACATCCGGAGTAATTACACTTGCAACAAGATCGGAAGTGAAAAGCAGTACACTTTCTTTGCCGGCCCGGTTTCCGGTATTGCTCACTTCAACAGAAATGCTTAAGCTTTCACCAGCTTTTAGGGTATTGCTGCTTAATTTAAGGTTACTGTATTTGAAAGTGGTATAACTTAAACCCTGACCGAAAACATATTGCGGGTTATAATCCGAATCGTAATTATAAACACCTTCTACGGTTTCACGTGCCTCTGATGGTTTGTGGTAATAGGTAAATAAGGCATTTGGGAATTGTGGATAAGTATAAGGCAATTTACCTGATGGATTTACATCGCCGAATAAAATATCAACCAGCGCATCAGCACCGTAATTTCCCGGAAGGTAGGTTTGAACCACAGCACTCATGTTTTTTTCGAACTTGCTGATAATCCTCGGACGGCCTTCGTTCAATACCAAAATAACAGGTTTTCCGGTTGCGGCAATCTTTTTGGCCAGTTCGGTTTGCAGGTCAGAAAGATAAAGATCGCTCAAATTACCCGGCGATTCTGTATAAGTATTTTCGCCCAGGCACAATACCACTGCATCTGCATCTTTGGCGGCAGCAATGGTTTCGTCTATTTTATCGGCAAAATCTTCGAAATATTTGCCGTCCATTTTATAGCTCACGCCAGGAAGGTATTTAATGTTATTGGCACCGTTTTTATGTTGCAAAGCTTCTAAAATGGTATTATAATCTTTTGCAAATTCTTCTACTTTTTCACCCTGCCAGCTATACGTCCATGCGCCGTTTAACGTACGCATCGAGTTTGCATTTGGTCCGGTAACCAATAATTTTATGCCTTTTTTTAAGGGAAGGATGTTATTGGTGTTTTTTAATAAAGTGATCGATTCGGCTGCAGTATTGTAAGCAGCAGTCTGAAATTCTTTACTGGCAAATTTTGGGTAATCTTTAGGGTTGGTGGTTGGTTTTTCGAATAAACCGGTTACAAATTTTACCAGTAAAATCCGGCGTACCGCATCGTCGATCCTTTCCTGTTTCACTTTTCCTTCTTTAACCAGTGCAACCAGGTTATCGCAAAATACTTCGTAGTTATAAGCAATCATGCTCATGTCTATTCCCGCATTAATGGCCAGCATAATCGCTTCTTTATCGTCTTTAGCAATATGGTCTCTTTTAAAAAGATTTTCGATGTCGCCCCAGTCGGTAACCACCAAGCCTTTAAAGCCCAGTTCTTCTTTTAATAATTTGGTAACGATATTGTAGTTGGAGTGAACCGGAATGCCATTGATAATACCCGAATTGATCATCACCGTGTGTGCGCCAGCCTCTACAGCAGCTTTAAACTGTGGCAAATGGTATTCTCTTAAAGCCTGGTCGGAAATAAAAGAAGGCGTTCTGTCTTTTCCGGTGGTTGGGGTTTGGTAGCCTAAAAAGTGTTTTAATGAGGTTGCTACTTTATAAGGATTGGCTACGTTATTATCTTCTCCTTCGTAACCTTTAACTGCTGCTTTCCCCAATTCGGTAACCACGTAAGGATCTTCTCCAAAACTTTCCCACTGGCGTGGAAAACGCGGATCGGCGCCTAGATCCAGAATAGGAGCAAAGTTCCATGGAATAGAACTGGCACGGGTTTCGTAAGCCGTGATTGAAGCGCCGTTTTTAACCAGACTTCGGTTAAAGGTTGCTGCCTGACCAATCTGTTGCGGGAACATGGTTGCACCGGCGGTATAAGTTGCACCGTGTACTTCATCAACACCATAAATTACAGGGATTTTATTTTTACCTTTTTTAATGGCCACATCCTGGATTTCACTGATAATTTTATACCAAACCTGTGGCGTGCGTGCCCTGTTGTTGGAAGTATTTAATACCGAACCCACATGGTATTGAATTAAAGCTTTATCCATTGCGGCTTTATCGAGCGTAAAAGGCTCATCACTTTCGAAACGGCTTTTCCCGGTTCCGATTACATCAAGGGTAATCTGTGCCATCTGGCCCACTTTTTCCTCGAGGGTCATTTTGCTTAATAAAGCCTCAATTTTGGCCTGGTTTGTATTTTTGATCTGGGCCTGGGCGCTGAAAAGACTTCCCATTGCCAGGAGTGAGAGCAAGGTTTTTTTTAACATCATAGAAATTAAGTTATAAAGCAAAGGCGACCGTAGCCGCCTCTGTTTTTTATAGAAATTAACGTACGTTAGGATTTTTGTCTAATTCATCCTGCGGAATCGGGAAATATAATTTTGAAGCATTCAGGTTATAGTTCAGGTTTGCTCCTGTACCATCAACCTGTGCATTCATAACCGGAATTACCCTGTTTGTTCTTAATAAATCAAACCAGCGGTGACCTTCGAACGCCAGTTCCAGGCGACGTTCGTTTTCAATTGCTAAACGCATGGATGCCTGGTCTGTAGCAGGTGTGGCGCCCAAATTAACGCGGCTACGGATCTGATTAACCAATGGGGCAGCAGTTGACCACCCCGAAGCACTTAACTCGTTTACAGCCTCTGCTTTTAATAAAATGATATCAGCCAATCTCAAAATATAGTTATCAGATTTATCATCTGCACGGTATTTATTGATGTATGGGTAATTGGCCTTTGACCAGTAAGAATCGCTCCAGCCTTCTGATACCACATTATTAAACTTGATGCTCGAAGCCTTGCGGATCGCATCGCCTGCATCATCAAATGCTTTAGCTAAACTATTGGTAGGCGTGTTAAACCTTTTCCAGCCTGTACCAACCAATACGCTGGGCATCCAGTTGCCGTGTAAACCTCCGTAACCATCGTACTGCATTTCCCAAATGGCTTCTGAATTGTTTTTGTGGTTAGAATCCCAAAGGAAATCGTAATTTGAAATCAAAGAATAACCACCGCTAATTACCGCATCGCAATAAGTGTTAACCTTAGTCCAATCCGGAGTCGATTTACTTGCATATACTTTAGCCAAAAGTGCATTTGCCACGCCTTTAGTCATAATGCCTTTAGTAGGGCCTGCAACACGTGCATTGGCTGCACCATACTCCAGATCGGAAATGATCTGTGCATAAATGGCATCTACACTTGCTTTTGCAGGGTAGAATTCGGCATCGGTTGTAGGTACTTTAACCACTAACGGAACCGAACCCCATGTTCTTACAAGGTTGAAGTACATGTAAGCCCTTAAAATGCTGGCTTCTGCAAGGATTTGTTTACGTCTATCACCTACATCAAGTTTTGGATCTTGTATATTTGAAATATTGGTAATGATAAGATTGCAATTTTTAATATCGCTATATAAAGCATTCCAATCTCTTCCTACGTTACCGTTTGTAGAGTTTACTGTAAATAGATCCAACTGGATATTGGCCGGGTTATCTCCACCGGCATAAGCATTATCCGATCGTACATCACCATTTGTCATGTAATCCCAGATATGGAAATCGTTGTACATCCCATCGTATGCACCCTGGATTAGTTTCTCTGCTGCTGCTGCATCTGCAAAAGCTACATCAGGACCTACCTGTGTAATGGGAGTTTGATCTAAGAAATCTTTTTTACAGCTGCTCAATGCCAAAGTAATGGTACCCGCTGCAATTAATGAATATATTTTAAGTTTCATTGTTGTCTGAATTAAAAGCCTACGTTAACACCAAATAAGAAAGTTCTCGATTGAGGATAAGTACCATAATCGATACCCATTGCTGGTCCGTTGGCCGAGTTTACGTTAACCTCCGGATCAAAACCTGTGTATTTTGTAAAGGTTAATAAGTTATAAGCAGAGGCATAAAGCATTACTTTGCTCATTTTAAGTTTACCTAGCGTAGCTGCACCAAAATTGTACGATAATGTGGTGGTTTTTAAACGCAGGTAAGAACCATCTTCAACAAAACGGCTGGAAGTTAAAGTGTTGTTCGTGTTATCTTTTATTGCTCTCGGAATATCGGTAATCTGTCCTGGCGTTGTCCATCTGTTTAACACCACGGCCGATTGATTTTTAGAATCATTCATGCCTTCCAGTTCCATTCTCGATGCATTGAACATCTGGTTACCCTGAACACCCTGGAAGAGGAAGTTTAAACCAAAGTTGCCAAATGTAAACGTGTTGTTAACACCATAGGTGAATTTAGGTTGTGCCGAACCGATAAAAGTTCTGTCATCCGCATTAATGGCACCATCTCCATTTAAATCCTGATAAATGATATTTCCTGTTTGAGGATCTACACCGTTTGAAACATAACCGTAAAAGCTACCCAACGGACGACCGGTTACCACTCTGATTGCAGCATCACGCTCATAAATACCACCAAAAGTAATCGAATTTACTTTATCACCTAAGCTGGTTACTTTATTGCGGTTTAAAGAGAAGTTGATGTCGGTTGTCCAGGTAAATTTATCTTTTATAAAGTTTTTGGTCGTTAAAACAAACTCTAAACCTTTGTTCTCCATATTACCAACGTTTGCGGGAATACTACCGAAACCGATTGAGTTAGGCAAAGGCTGGTTAATTAAAAGGTCCTTAGTTTTCTTTAAATAGGCATCAGCAGTAAAAACCACGCGACTGTTGAACATAGATAAATCTAAGCCAATGTTGGTCTGTGTGGTTTCTTCCCATTTCAATCTTGGGTTTCCGATTTGTGCAAGTACGTAGGAACCTTGAGTAGTTGGATTATATAACTGTAAATAAGAATAATCTCCAATGCCCTCATCATTACCCACCTTACCCCAGCTCGCCCTTAATTTTAAATCGTTGATCGATTTTACATCTTTTAAGAAATTCTCGCCGGAAATTCTCCATCCTACTGATGCTGAAGGAAAATAACCGTATCTATTCTCTTTACCAAAGCGTGATGAACCGTCGGCCCTGAAATTAGTGCTGAATAAATATTTGCCATCATAAGCATAAGTTAAACGCGCTAAGTACGAACGTTTAGACCACTCAGATGCATTTGGCAGTTGTGGTGGAATTGAAGTACCATGATCTAAAAGCTGACCATTTGCACCGATAAAATTCTGCTCGTTATAAGCAAGGTAATAATATTTAGATTGTTGCAAAGTCATACCCCCAGTGGCTGTAAAAGCATTTTTACCCCAGTTTTTGGTATAGTTTAAAATGTTTTCGTTTAACCAGACATGGTCGGTACTGAAATTAGAATTGATAATTCCTTTTTGTGTTCTGCCATAATCTGTTGAATACGGATCTAAGAAATAAGAATATCTGTTATCGTTATTGTTTGTACTGATACTCGATTTGAAAGAGAAATCCTGTGTGAATTTAATTTCAGCAGCAAAAGCACCTAAGAAACGGAAGTTTCTGTTTCTGTTTCTTGCAGCGTTAGCATTGGCCACAGGGTTTTCTGATCCGCCTTTGTAAGGGTTAAATGCATAAGTGCCATTAGCTGCATAAACGCCAATGGTAGGAGGGGTGGTTAATGCCGATAAAATGGTTCCGCCTCTTGCTACGTTAGCGTTATCGCTTACATCTATCGAGTTATTTTGAGTAATGGCCGCATTACCGGTTAATTTTAACCATTTGGTAATGTTTTGTGAACCATTAAAGTGGATGGTGTATTTATCCAGTTTTGCTGGCGATACCACACCTTTATCTTGTTGATATCCTGTTGATAAGGAGTATTGTCCGCCTTTTACACCGCCAGAAATAGATGCCTGATAGCTGTTCTGGGTTCCTGTGCCAAAAGTAAGGTCTTGCCAGTCGGTATTCTCATTACCTAAACCGTTGGTATCATAACCCAGTTCTTTCATCAGGGCGATGTATTGGTCCCTGTTTAACACATCCTGTTTTTGCCAAAGGTTAGAAAAACCTGTAAATGCATTAAAGGTTGCGCGGATTTTATCAGACGATCCTTTTTTGGTGGTAATCAATATTACACCATTTGCACCACTCGATCCGTAAATCGCGGCAGCTGAGGCATCTTTCAAAATGGTTAAACTTTCAATATCGGTTGGGTTTAAGAAACTCGCATCGCGTGAAGTTACCCCATCAATAACATACAGCGGACTGTTAGATGCATTGATTGAGGTGTTACCGCGGATGGTAACCGATACGCCCGATCCTGGCTTTCCTGATTGTGAAGTAATCTGCACACCGGCAGCCTTACCCTGAATAGCCTGAAGCGGATTGGTTACTGGCTGGTTCTCGATATCCTTTGATGATAACGATACTACAGCTGTTGTTAAATCTTTCTTAGTTGTGGTACCATATCCGATTACGACCACCTCATTTAACTGTTGGTTATCGTCAGATAAAGTAACGTTTACGGTTGTACGTCCACCCACCGCTTCTTCTATCGTTTTATAACCAATAAATGTAAATTCTAATGTTGAGTTTTGTGGAGCGCTGATTGTATATCCACCATTATCTCCGGTAGAAGCCCCCTGGTTAGTTCCTTTCACTTTTACAGATACGCCAGGCAATGGTAATCCCTGCTTATCTTTTACCAAACCTTTTACAGTAATATTCTGTGCCATACTCAGTGAGATACCGCATAGAATACACACCATAAGCAATGTAAACTTTTTTCTCATAATTTTGCTCATTGATAATATTATATGCGGTAAAGTTAACACCCAATTAATGTTAAATACAAGCATTTTGAATGTTAAATTTTTTGTAACTATCTGATATTTAGGTTTTTGTGATGATTTCGATACGCTTTAATACCGTTGTTGAAAAGGCCTTTTTAATGCTGATAATCAGCGTTTAAGTAGCTTAGACAAGTCGTATCCCGGTTACAATCTGATACGCTTAAATACCCTTTCTTTTTTCTTGAAAAAAGCATTAAAACAAACAAAATTGTGACGGATTATGAGGGCTAATTACTCAATTACAAGCTGGCTCCAGCCATTTTTGGCGGTTTTTTTAAGCGTTTTCTTCCGGTCTTCCATCACTTTTTTAATGCGCGAGCCAAACGTCCAGCAGGTACTTTGCCTGATGGAGAGTAGTTCTGAGAGTTTATGTGAGGAGATTTTTCCTTTAGAAGAGTAAATCAGGAAAATCATATAAAACGCTTTATTAATCGGGATGCGGGTATTATGGAAAATGGTATAGGTAGTTACCGATTCTTCATAACCACATTTGCTGCAACGGCGACTGTGTAAAATATGTCCGGCAAAATAATGATCGTTGCTACATTTGCGGCAGTGGTAACCATTACTCCATTTTAATTCGGCAAGAAATTCGTAGCAGGTTTCTTTATCAGGATAAATTTTACTGAATTCCTCAAAATCAACCTCGGTAGACATTACCCTGTCTCGAGTTACCTTTTCTACACTGGTTTGCAGTTCTTCATTATCATGCTCCAGCAAAACGTTCATCCGCGAAATTTCTTCTGCCTGTTGTTGTAAAAGGGCGTTAGCTTCTTCTAAAGCCTGATTTTTACTTTCAATAATCAGCGATTTGTGATAAACCTCACGTGTACGTTCTTCTACCTTGCTTTCCAGTTCCTGGTTAATACTATCTTTCAGTTTGGCATTTACAGCCATCTGCCTGATGATTTTTTGCTGTGCTTTATCTTTTTTCACTTTAAGGATCCGCACTTTATCGCCTATGGCAAATGATAGAAAGATCATTTCGAGCACAAAACAGAAACTTAAACTGTAATAACTGATGGCCCCAAAATTTAACCAGCCAATGCCCAGCATAATCAGGAATTTCAAGGTAAAGCCTGCAAACAAGAAACTATAACCCAAAACAAAGAAACGTGCTGGTTGGTAGCCATTTCTGTAGATATAAATGCCTGTAAAAAAAGCAACCGACAGTGGAATAGCTTCTATAAATTTATAGCTGAACAGCGTTTGATCGAACAGGTAACAATAGGCGAAGAAAACTATCCTGAGAATAATAACTCCTATAATAAACCTGTTTAACTTAGGCGCTTTGGCCTTAACATATAAAAGTTCTCGCGTAAATAACAGTGCAAAAATACTGGTGGCACAGAGTGCAAAAGCATAGGCAACCTGGTTCCATGCAGGTGCATTGGGCCATAAATACTGATAGGCAATCCCGTCGGTACTCATTTCGAAAAAGCCGACGCTTAAATTATAGAGTACATAATAGAGGTATTGCTTTTGCCTGATGGCAATAAACATAATGAGGTTGTAGAAACTGAAAACCAGGATCATTCCATAAAAAATCCCGAAATAGAAATACTCGTCCAGGGCATATGAAATAAACCATTCGGTGGTTCTTAATACAATAATGATATCGGCAATTTGAGAGGAATTGATTTTGAAATAGTAGGTCTGTGTTTCGTTCCCTTCGTTTTGAAGCGGAATTTCGAAGTTTTTATGGTGAATGAGCCGGTGACCAAAATGATTGGCATCACCCAATTGTTCAACAGCATATTTTTGATTGGCCTGGGGAATGTAGGCGGTAATATGGTCAATGGTTTGGTCGAAAAATTCGAGCAAAAAGGGTTTATCTGCCTTGTCGTTCTGTTTAATTTTAATTCTGAACCAGTATGTTTTGTTGAGCTGTTTGGTTTGCGGCGTACTCGTTAGGCTGGCTTTAAATTTTTGATCAAACGCCCTACTGTTAATTTGGTCGAAAGTGTAGCGGTTGCCGGCATCTTCCAAAACCTCAATTTCTTTAAAAGTGAAGATATGCTGCGGCACAGAATCCTGCATTTCGACTATTTTCTGCGCTTTTAAGCTTGAAACAGAAAACAATAGCAGGATAACAGCGAAAAAAGGGAAACGCCTAAAATGAATTGGTGCCAGCATGATCTGCAAAGGTACAAATTTGTAACGATGACGTATCGGTCAGGTTATCAGCCGAATTTCATTTTAAAAAATTAACGAAATGCTGGTGCCTTTATGCTCTTCAGATTTAATATCCACTTTAATTTTATGAAATTTGGCAATACTTTGAACTATGGCCAGACCTAAACCGAAGCCATTTTCTTCACTGTTACCACGTTTAAAGCGGTCAAAAGCGTTTTCTACCAGTTCAGCGCTCATGCCCGATCCGGTATCGCTAATGGTGAGTATATATTTTTCAGCTTCTGTTTTATCGCTAATGGTAATCGAGCCTCCATCTACATTATATTTGATCGCATTATTAATAATATTGATCAAAAGGGTATGAATTAAGGCCTTATTGCCTGTGAAATGGAAGTCTTTGGTAAGCTTAGACTGATAATTGATCTTTTTATCAATAATTCTGTCCTCCAGGTCTTCGTGAATATCGGTTATCTCCTGTTTTAAGCTAATTTCTTCTGTTTTTAGGTATTGATTGTTCTCTACCTTAGAAATCAGTAATAAACTATTGATAATCAGCTTTAAACGGTTTAATGTTTTTAAAGAAGCGTAGATTTTATTTTCGTGCTCTACCGGAATATCTGGTGTATTGAGCATGTTTTCGAAGCGTGTGCTTAAAATGGAAATAGGAGTAAGCAACTCATGCGAAACATTGGCAATAAACTGTTTTTCTAAAGCAAAAAGGGTGTTTATTTTTCGCATTAACGAATTGATGCTATTATCTAGAATTTTAAAATCGTTGGTGCTGGTTGGGATGTTCTGATAATTATAATGGGAGGGATCATCAACCAGGTTAATCTTCTTATCAATAATGAGGTAAAATGGTTTCAGCAGGAAGTTAGAAAAGGTAAAATCTGCAACCAGGGTAATCAATAAGGCGGCAACCAGCACAATCAACATGTAAAAACGGATTGAATTTTTAATCGATTGAAGCGCGGTCATTGTTTCGCCGATCTCCAGGTTGTACCAGTTTTTCTGGTAGGAAAACTTATAGTTCAGGATGCGGTAAACTTCTATATCGCCCTCTATCTCCCTTTTTTCGGTAAAAACCTTTGCGGTAGAATCCGACTGGTTATCTGCAATATCGGTTAAAACGATAAACTCTTCCTTTAAAATATTGTAATCGGTGAAAGATTGTTCTTTATTTAACAGACTGTCGATTTCATTATTACTTAAATGTTCGAGAATCTTATTTTTTTTTTTAATTAAACGGTTATCGAGCTGGTTATAGGCAAGTCGGTCTAACGAAAATAAAATGATCGAACCCAATACCAGTATGATGGCGATTTTGGTGATTGCATTGTATAGAGAAAACTTAACCTGTAACTTCATTTAGATGGATGATGTTTGATGTAAAATGGATAAAGGTTTATTTATCGTTGGGTTAACTGGTTAATTGTTTAAATCGGTTAATTGAACGCTAGCCGCCAAACGCACAACCCAAAACGCACTAGCAATTAATCCTGTAACCAATACTTCTCACCGTTTCAAACCAATCAGTAGGACTTAGGGCTGCTAGTTTTTTTCGTAAATTTTTAACGTGTACATCTACAAAATTAGAATCGGAATTTACTTCTAAAATATCACCCCAAACATGTTCTGTTAAGCTCATGCGCGATACTACTCGGTTTTTGTTCAGTACCAGGTAGTTAAAAATCTCGAATTCTTTTTTGGTCAGGTTTAATCTTTCTTCGCCAAAAGCCACCGTTCTGTTTTGGATATTGAGCAGAAAATCATGAACGTTGATTTCGTTTTTCTCCAGTTTATGTTTTCTTCGCGTAATGGCGTGCATCCGTGCCAAAAGTTCGTTTAACGAAAATGGTTTTGGCAGGTAATCATCTGCACCTTCATCAAGTCCTTTAATCCGGTCGTCTACAGCACTGCGGGCAGTTAAAATGATTACGGCATCATCGCGGTCTTTGGTGCTTTTTAGTTGCTTTAAAATATCGAAACCATCGCCGTCAGGCAAGCCTAAATCAAGCAAGATAAAATCGTAACTGTTTACAAATATCTTTTCTTCCGCAGAAGATTTTTTCCATGCATGTTCTACAATAAAGCCTTCTTTACTTAAGAATTCATCCATTTCGAGTGCCAGGCTCTTTTCATCTTCAACTATGAGTACATTCATTCTGCTAACTGTGTTTTAATGTTTAACCGCCATGCGCTTTGCGCTCAGCGCTATGTGTTTACCCTACAACTAAGTTAATATTTTTTAATATGATCGCACAGGCTTCTTCAATTTCTTCTTTGGTGATAATTAAAGGAGGGGCAATGCGCATGGAGTTGCTGCAATGTAAAAACCAGTCGGAAAGTACGCCATCGAGGATACAGGCATCAATTATTTTTTTGTTGATCTTAAAATTTTCGAATTCAACCGCCAGCATTAAACCTTTTCCTCTTATTTCTTTAATGGCAGGGTGTTTTAATAGTTGTTTAAACAACTGGCCTTTTTCTTCCACTTCATCCACAATGTGATGATCAACAAGTGTGCGTAAAGTGGCTAAACCTGCTGCGCAACAAACCGGATGGCCGCCAAAGGTAGTCATGTGGCCCAAAATAGGGGTATGCGATAAAACCGACATGATTTCGAGGGAACTGATAAAAGCGCCGATTGGCATACCGCCACCAATACCTTTGGCTAAAAGTAATACATCAGGCACTACATTGTAATGCTCGAAAGCAAACATTTTACCACTTCGGCCAAAACCCGATTGTATTTCGTCGAAGATTAATAAAGTTCCGGTTTCATTGCATTTAGCCTTTAAAGCCTGCATGTAACTTAAATCGGCCACACGAATTCCGGCTTCACCCTGAATGGGTTCTATAAAAACTGCTGCAATTTCTGTGGTGATTTTTTCGAGGTCAGCATGGTTGTTATGTTCGATAAAACTTACATGAGGCAAGAACGGACCATAGCCAGATGAATAAAAATCGCTTTCCATTAAACTCTCAGCACCCTGGGTACTGCCATGGTAAGCATTTTTACAGGCAATAAAACCTTTACGGCCAGTATAACGTTTGGCCAGTTTCATGGCGCCTTCAACAGCCTCGGTTCCTGAGTTTAAAAAGTAGGTACAACTTAAACTTTCGGGTAAAATATCAGCAAGGGCTTTGGCAAAATTTACCTGTGGTGTTTGCACATATTCGCCATAAACCATCAGGTGCATATAGGTTGCGGCTTGTTCTTGAATTGCTTTAACTACTGTAGGGTGGCAGTGGCCGACGTTGCTGACACCGATGCCGGCAATCAGATCTAGATGTTTTTTATTGGTAGTATCATATATATAAACGCCCTTTGCCCTGACAAATTCGAGCATGAGCGGTTCGGGAGAGGTTTGTGCATTGTGTTGTAAAAACAACTGACGTTGGGTAAGCATAGCACAAAAGTACGGAAATGATAGAGTGCTTTAAAACAAAAAAGACCTACATCGCTGTAAGTCCGTTTTATTATTGTCTTTGTCCGCCTTTAAACCTGTTCAGCAATTCCCGTTTAAAGCCCTCCTGGGCCCTGTAAAACTTGCCTACTACCTTAATCGGTAATGAAGATTTAAGTTTGTTGTAATATTTTTTATCCAGGTTGAGGTCTTTTTGCTTAAAATCGAATTCGCTCGTAATTAAACTTTGCACCTGCGCATCCGTTAAATTATCAATTTCGGTTGTTTTACGGAAAGAGATCATTTTCTGCATGCGCTCTTTACGCAGGGCATTTTGTTCTTCCTGCATATCGTTATAAATTGGCCAGAAAATTTTAGCTTCTTCAGGTGACAGATCCAGTTTTTGGGTAAAAAAAGCTATTTTAAGTGATTCTATTTCTTCTCCCTTTGGTCTTTGTGCCAAAAGGGTAGTCGGTAATAAAAACATTAAAGCAACAAATAGTAAATTCTTCATTTCTTTATTAATTATTTAGTTCCTGAGATAAATCGTTTGATGAAAAATTGCTCAGGATGTAGTTTTCCATTTCTGTATCTGACGCAGAAGTAGTTTTGGTATTTGATGAAGTGGTGTTTTGGGCTTCTAAATGATCAATGATCGTACTTTCATCAATATCATATAACATTTGTTCATTTACCGCTTCAGCAGATTGTACCTGTTGAACTGTTGTAGTTGTTGAACCATTCTGGTAAAAATAAACTCCAAATGAAGCCATTAAAACAAAACATGCCGCACTTGCATATTTAACAATATTACGGCGCCATAAAGGAATAATCTTTGCCTCTTTTTTAGATTCTGATGCTGCAATTCTATCCGTAATCCTGCTTTGTAAAGTATCAAAGTAATTTTCGGGTACTGCAAAAGTACTTTCTGCCTTAGGCATTTCTGCAAGGGCAATGTGGGTTTGTATCCGTTCCGTTAATTCTTCAAAATAATTCTGCGGAACTTTAAAATTATTGTCACTGGTTTTCTGTTTTAATCCATCTAAAAAGACAGCAGAAGAAATGGCCTCATCACAATTTTCGAAATATCCATCAGGAACGGAGAATGGATTGCGTTTCCCCATTGCCGCAAGGCCAGGGGCTTCGTTTATCCAATCGTTATTTTCTATATTTTCGTTCATCACAGATATATGATACAATTAATGTGAAAAGGTTTAATAGTCTATTTCATCATTTGTAATAAAAGCTTCAATTTTTTTTGCAGCGATGTGAAATGATGCTTTTAAAGCGCCTACAGAGGTGCCTAAAACTTCCGAAATTTCTTCATATTTCATATCATCAAAATATTTCATGTTGAAGATGATCCGCTGTTTTTCGGGAAGGGTAAGGATGGCTTTTTGCAGTTTGAGCTCGAGCTTGTCGCCGTTAAAGTAAGATGATGCAACCAGATTATCAGCAAGTTCGGATGATACTTCATCCAGGGGCGTGTTACTGCGCTGTTTTTGCTTATTTAAGAAAGTGATCGATTCATTTGTGGCAATGCGGTAAATCCAGGTATAAAGCTGAGAATCACTTCTAAACTTATCGAGGTTTTTCCACACTTTAACAAACACCTCCTGTAAAAGATCATCGCAATCATCATGGTTTAACACCAGCCTGCGGATGTGCCAGTATATTTTTTGCTGGTATTTTTTCAATAACAGGTTAAAGGCTTCATTTCGCGTTCGCTCAACGGCAAACATGGCAAGGATTTCTGAATCTTCAACTTGTTTCATTTATTTTTTTAGATGTGAGATACGAGATATGAGATGTGAGATTCGCTTAGACACAACGTCTCAAATCTCACATCTAATTTTTCATATCTAATGTTCCAAATCTATTTTTTTCTGCCAATTACTTTCTGTACCGCTTCAACAATGTTCACCGCATCTAAGCCGTATTTAGCCATTAACTGATCTGGTGTTCCGCTTTCGCCAAAAGTATCATTCGTCGCAACAAACTCTTGTGGGGTTGGCAATTCGGTAGTTAATAAACGGGCAACACTTTCGCCTAAACCACCAAATTTGTTATGTTCTTCACAGGTAACTACACAACCGGTTTTTTTAACTGATTTTAAGATCGCCTCATCATCCAATGGTTTAATGGTGTGGATGTTGATGATTTCTGCATCGATGCCTAGTTCAGCCAGTTTTTCACCAGCTTCAATTGCTTTCCAAACCATGTGACCGGTAGCAATAATGGTTACATCTTTTCCTTCGTTAACCATCCAGGCTTTACCGATCTCGAATTTCTGATCAGGATCTGTAAATACAGGAATAACCGGACGGCCAAAACGTAAATAAACCGGACCTTCGTATTCTGCAATGGCTAAAGTTGCTGCTTTGGTTTGGTTGTAATCGCAAGGATTGATCACCACCATGCCCGGCAACATTTTCATCAAACCGATATCTTCTAAAATCTGGTGGGTTGCACCATCTTCGCCCAGGGTTAAACCTGCATGAGAAGCACAGATTTTAACGTTTTTATTTGAATAAGCTACCGATTGACGGATCTGATCATAAACACGGCCGGTTGAGAAGTTGGCAAAAGTACCTGTGAATGGAATTTTACCACCAATCGTCATACCTGCCGCAATACCGATCATATTTGCTTCGGCAATACCAACCTGTGTAAAGCGCTCAGGGAAATCTTTGATAAAAGCATCCATCTTAAGCGATCCGACTAAATCGGCACATAAGGCAACCACATTTTCGTTTTTCTTTCCAGCTTCATGTAAGCCGGCACCAAAACCCGAACGTGTATCTTTTTTTTCTGTATATGTATATTTTTTCACGAGCTTATATTTTTATTTAAAGGTGTTCAAGCTTGCTTCGCAGGTTTTCATACCCCAAACCCCTAAAGGGGCTTTATTTGTAGTTAAAATTAAAAGTTATTTACTCCCCCTTCAGGGGGTAAGGGGGCTAGTAATCCCCTAAAGTTTCTGGTAATTGCGCTAAGGCTGCAGCTAATTGCTCGTCATTAGGCGCTGTACCATGCCATTTATGAGAACCCATCATATAATCTACACCAGCACCCATTTGCGTGCTCATTAAGTTTAAGATTGGTTTACCTTTTCCTGTTAAAGTTTTTGCATAATGTAAACCTTCAACAATAGCTTGCATATCGTTACCATCAGTATTGATTACGTGCCATCCGAAAGCTTCAAATTTAGCCTGAAGACTATCTAAAGAAAGTACTTTTTTAGTAGGACCATCAATTTGCTGGCCATTATAATCTACACTGCAGATTAAAGTATCTAACTCATGGAATGGTGCAAACATAGCAGCTTCCCAGTTTTGACCTTCCTGTAATTCTCCATCACCATGTAGGGTGAAAACGTAAGATTTATCGCCGTTTAACCTTTTGGTTAAGGCAGCACCGATAGCTACAGACATACCCTGACCTAATGAGCCTGAAGCTACACGGATACCTGGCAGGTGTTCGTGTGTGGTTGGGTGACCTTGTAACCTGGAATCCAGTTTACGGAAAGTTGCCAATTCACTTTTATCAAAATAACCTGCGTGGGCAAGGGTACTGTACCAAACCGGAGAAATGTGGCCATTAGACAGGAAGAATAAATCTTCACCAATGCCGTCCATACTGAATTCTTTCTTATGGTTTAAGACTTCGAAATATAGTGCGGTAAAAAAATCGGCGCAACCCAATGAACCACCTGGGTGGCCTGATTGACATCCATGAACCATTCTTACGATATCTCTTCTGATCTGAGAGGCAATATCTTCTAGCTCTTTAATTGTATGTTTCATTAAAATAAGAGGTTGTTGTTACATAGCAAAGGTAATATTTTACCCGCTATATCATAATTAGTTATTGATTAAATCGAGTACTTGTTGTGTTGAGTTTTTGGTGTCAACTTTTTTGATGATGTGTGCAATTTTTCCATCACCATTTATAATAAATGTAGTGCGTACAGTACCCATATATTTTTTGCCATACATATTTTTTTCTGCCCAAACGCCATAGTCGTTTACAATTTTCTGGTCGGTATCGGCCAGCAGGGTAAATGGCAGGCTGTGTTTGGTTACAAATTTCTGGTGCGATTTTTCATCATCAACACTCACGCCTAAAACTACAATGCCTTTAGCCTGTAAGCCCTGATAATTATCTCTAAAATCGCATGCCTCAGCGGTGCAACCCGGGGTATCATCTTTTGGATAAAAATAAAGCACCACCGTTTTTCCTTTATAATCACTTAAGGAAACTTCGCTGCCATTTTGGTCTTTTGATGTAATTGCCGGTGCCTGATCACCTTCTTTTAACTCTGCCATATATAATGATTGAATTTTGAATGTTTTAATGATAGAATGTTATTATCACGTGCAATTTAAACAGATTAATGTATTATACTGTTCGGGATATGTTAAAAGATGACATTTCTGCGTTCAAAGCATAAGTTTTTACGGCATCCTGATCATGAAATTCCTAATCCAAAAGATCCTGTTACTATCTGAAGAAATTGACGGTATATTTTCTTGTATTTTCTTTCATATCCGTTACAACCAGTTCTAAAGTATGCTTACCCGAAGTTGTTCTCTCATCAAAGCTATGCCAAAGTGTTGCCGTTTTGGTGTCGAACTCCATTAAAACCCATTTGCCATCAATGTAACCATTGAAGCTTTTGATACCTGATAAATTATCGCTGATTTTGAAAAAGATTTTAGATAAACCGACCATGCTTTTCCCTTCTGAAATATTGACCGGGAAAATCCGTGGGCCGATGGTATCAGTTGCAATATAAAAGCTGCCGAAGTTTTTAGGAGTAGCTTTAACGTAACCGTTGTCGAAACTTCCGCCTTGCGATGAGCCATTTGAATTTACAATCAGTGCTTTGCTTCTCAGGTTTTCTGGCAAATTATCAGCCTTAATCCAAAGATCGAAACCAATATGTAATGGGGTAAACCTGTTATGGATCTGGTGCACTGCCGACCATGCATTTCCTGCTGGCCGAGGTAATTTTTTATAGGTAAAATTTAAATCGCTATATAAAGTACTTTGCGGAAAAACCACTTTGACATCTTCAGCATTAAATTCGTTTACCTTATTATAAGGATAAATGATTCCGGCCGGCACTACCGGCGTTACAACCGGCGCCGAACCTGCATTTACGGTAAATGGCAGAACAGATGCATTTCCTTTCGAATCGGTAATGATGTAGCGGAGATGATGCTGGGCGCCATCGTTAAAGTTGATACGGCCGTTATTAACTAATCCACTATAAATTTTTAAAGGATTTCCCGGATCTACAAAACTTTTCTGGATGCTTCTTTTGGTATTTAAATAGGTAGGATAATCGATATGCGAGTTGATGGCCTTACTATCTTCGAAAGCAAAGCGCTCCAATGCGGAGGTGTACACCATTTTACCATCAACTTCTAACTGAATGGAATATACCCCGTTTGTACCCGATAAACCATTATGGCGATCGGTTACTACGATACCAAAACCTACTTCGCCGGTTAAACTGACTGGAGCAGCGGCTTTATAAGTGCCGTTTGCACCGGTAATGGCGATGGCCTGTTTGGGAGTAGATTCGTTAAAAGTTTTGCCATTTAAACGGTAAACATATAATCCATGGATTACCGGCGGAATATTATCGGGAATTACAATTCCAAAAAACTGTGGATTGATGGTTTCTTCTGTTTTGGTATCCCTGATTTCGAAATGCAAATGCGGACCGCCCGAACTGCCGCGGTTACCCGACCAGGCAATAATCTCACCTTTATGAACCGGAATCAATGTAGCATCAGGAAATTCGTCAATCTCGAAAGATTTCTTTTCATACTCGAGGTTTTTAACAATGGTTGCAATTTTTGGTGCAAAACGTTGCAAATGACCATAAACTGTGGTAAAGCCATTTGGATGATTAATGTACAAAGCCTGTCCGAAACCACTGTTCTGTACCCTTAACCTCGAAATATAACCATCAGCAACGGCGTAAACAGGATAACCTTCGCGCTGATTGGTTCTGAAATCGATTCCAGAGTGAAAGTGATTACCTCGGATTTCACCGAAAGAGCCTGCAAGGGCAGGGGGAGTAATATCTAAAGGCTGTCTGAAATCGGTAATCGGGTATTTATTGTTACTAAAAATCTGTTGTGCCTGAACAAAAGTTGAAGCAATTAAAAGGCAAATTGAAACGGAAAATTTTAACTTGTACTGGATCGGGTTTTTAATCATTCGTTACTTTACATCAAAATTTAAAAGTTGCTTTCCTTCCAACCAGGCTTCCAATTTGTCGCCACGGTTTGTTTTGCCAACACCCTGCGGCGTTCCTGTGAAAATTAAATCGCCTTTTTTTAAGGTGATGTACTGGGAAACAAAGCTGATTATCTTCTCGAACGAGAATAATAAATCTTTAGTATGGCCAACCTGACGGCTTTCCCCGTTTACTTTTAACTCGAAATTTACGTTATAAAGGTCTTCGAAATCGCTTTTTGGAAGAAAAATACTGATGGGTGCCGAATTATCAAATGCTTTGGCCAGCTCCCAGGGCAATCCTTTTTCTTTATGTTTCGCCTGAATATCGCGGGCTGTAAAATCGATACCCAAACCCACTTCATCATAATAATTGGCCGCAAACTTTTCGGCAATGTGTTTTCCTTCCTTACAAATTTTTAAAACCACCTCAAGTTCGTAATGCACATCATCCGAAAAATCGGGCAGGTAAAATGGTTTATTGTCTTTTAAAACTGCGGTATCAGGTTTCAGAAAAATTACCGGGGTAGTTGGAACAGGATTGTTCAGTTCTTTTGCGTGTTCGGCATAGTTTCTGCCAATGGCGATGATTTTCATTTTTTAATTAATTTTTTGGTTATGACCAAATTTTGAATTTCTCCAACTATCCAAAAGTATTCTTTCTTTAGCTGTGTCGATTGTTATAATATTAACAGTAAAGGCTTTTTTATCAAAAAGCCTGCTATATATACACCAATGCATAGTGGTTTTGTTTTGATAATCGACCCCTATCTTAAATGTATAAAACTTGAGCCCATCAATTACTTCCAGGGTACTTGATGAATCTAATTTGGAAACCGCAGGGTTTTTGAGCGTTTCATATATCATTTTATTTACATCTTTAAACGACCTGGAATAATCCCTATCGCTGCTGGAAAATGGCTCATATAGGGCTTCAAGATAGTTAGCTTGCTCATTCTTAAATAAGAAAATGTTGTTTCCCTTAAACTCAACATTATCTCCGTAATTATCTTTGAGTTTGTTTGCGCCCATTTCCTGTTTTTTCTCTCTCTCGGCTGCGCTTACTTCTTCAAAATTTTCAGGAATTGCGATTTCCCATTTAAAATCTTTGTTGTAGAATACTCTTTTTTTAATAGATAAGGATTGTTCAGGCGATTTCTGCTGCTGGCAGCTTTGTAATATTAGCATAAATACAAGTAGAACAAAAATTTTCATAATCTGTATCGTTTAAGAATATTCTTCAATATTCCTTCAATAAAAGAATATCTCTTAGTCAAAAATAGAAAAGAAAATGATGTTATAAAACAGAGATGCGTTTTACCTGACTTTCTGACCCTGCAATTACCCTTAAAAAGTAAATGCCCGGGTTTATTCTGTTTGGAATGTTAAAGGTTTTGGTTTGCTCGCCTGCATTCAGGCGTTCGTTGGCAAGCGTTGCTACCTCATTACCTAATAAATCGATGATTTTAATAGTGGTCTGAGTGCCATCTTTTCCAATAGAAAGTATAATATTAAGTTGTTCTTCTACCGGATTGGGATATATTTTTACAATCGTTAACAATTTATCCTTTGCTACAACCGTTGTATTTTTGGTTGTCGTTGAATAAGTATTGAACATTCCTGAACCTCCAATAGACATGTAGAGCGGTTTGTAAGGCGTAATGTTGGCTTTAATTTCAGGAATTCTGCCTACTTTTTTGGTTCTGTTTTTTAAGCTAATGTGAATACTATCAGCTTGTTGCGCCATAGAATTTACGTTGCACAGCAATGCGATGCACAATGTGCATGCTATTTTTGTGAGTAACGTTATCTTAGCGTAGAGTTTCATCAAATTGGTATAGCAAATGTATTAATTTAAAACAAAGAAATTAAACATTTTGTTTAAAAGCCATAATTTAACACAATTTAACAATAAAAAATTATTTTCATAGTGTTAAAAATACACAATAATTTGGTTGTTAAATTGTTATAGTTAGTTTACTTTTGCCGCACTAAAAATATCAACGAAGTGTCAAATCATAAAAATGTCAACGCGTTAACCGCCGGCGGTGTTCTAATTAGTTTAGGAATTGTGTTCGGTGACATTGGAACATCACCTTTATACACACTCAACGCAATTTTTACCAGCATATTAGGTGTAAAAGAAGGCATTGCGCACCATCCGGGGTCTATTACCACTGATGTAGTACTTGGAGTGCTTTCCTGCATCATCTGGACATTAACCTTACAAACCACCATTAAATACGTAATCATAACCTTAAGGGCCGATAACAAAGGTGAGGGAGGAATTTTTTCACTGTTTTCTCTGGTGAGAAAAAAGGCAAAATGGTTAATTGTGCCTGCTGTTGTTGGAGGTTGTGCGCTGCTTGCCGATGGTGTAATTACGCCGAGTATCACGGTAACATCAGCAATAGAAGGCTTAACCAGTAAATTCGATATACCTGTAGTTCCGGTAGTAATTGCCATTTTAACGGTGCTTTTTATTATCCAGCAATTTGGAACCAACCTTGTAGGAAAGCTTTTCGGGCCGGTAATGTTTGTCTGGTTTACTGTTTTGGGTATCGCCGGACTTTTATTTATCGTTAAAGACCTAAGCATATTAAAAGCACTTAATCCTTATTACGCCATACATTTGCTGGCTACAAACAGTAAGGCATTTATTATTTTAGGTGGTGTTTTTCTTTGTACCACCGGGGCCGAGGCCTTATATTCAGATTTAGGTCACTGCGGACGGAATAACATCAGAATTAGTTGGATTTTCGTAAAAATAACCCTGATTTTGAATTATTTAGGTCAGGGGGTTTGGATTTTACAGAATGAGGGTACTTTTATTCCAAGTTCAAAAATGAATCCTTTCTTTCAGATTATATCTAGCCATTTCCAGGTTCCGATGGTAATTCTGGCTACTATGGCTGCAGTTATTGCCAGTCAGGCCTTAATTAGTGGTTCATTTACGCTGATATCAGAAGCGGTACGTTTAAACCTTTGGCCAAAAATCAAAATCGTTTATCCATCTGTTCAAAAGGGACAGCTTTATGTACCTTCCATCAACTGGATGCTTTGGCTGGGCTGTTGTAGTATCGTTTTCTTCTGGAAAGAATCTTCTAAAATGGATGCTGCCTATGGTCTTTCCATTACCATAGCAATGTTGATGACGACCATTTTGGTAAGTGTTTATTTAAGGAGCAAACGTTTCCCCAAATACCTCATCGCCATTTTTATTTCGGTGTATGTTGTTATAGAAGGTACTTTCCTTTTCAGTAACCTGCACAAGTTTTCGGATGGTGGCTGGTTAACCGTATTAATTGGTTCGGCACTGTTTACCGTGATGTGGAGCTGGTTTATTGCCCGCAAGATTAAAAACCGGTTTGTTAAATATGTAGAAATTGAAGATTATTATCAGATTTTAAGCGAATTAAGTAACGACGAATCTGTTCCGAAATATTCTTCTCAGCTGGTTTATTTAACGAGTGCAAACTTTAAAACAGAAATAGAATCTAAAATTATTTATTCGATTATCCAGAAGGAACCAAAACGTGCTGATGTGTACTGGTTAGTGCACGTTGATGTAATGGATGAACCTTATACATTAGATTATAAGGTGGAGTTCTTAATTCCCGGAAAGCTGATCAGGATCGATTTCAGGTTAGGTTTCAGGGTAGAGCAGCGTGTAAACCTGCTTTATCGTAAAGTGGTTGAAGAGTTGGTTAAAAACGGCGAAATTGATATCACCAGTCAATATACCTCGTTAAACAAGCATAAAATTGCCGGCGATTTCAGGTTCGTGCTTTTAGAAAAACACTTGTCTAAATTTACCAAACTGAGTTTCTATGAACGTACCATTATGGATTATTACTTTATCCTTAAAAAATTAAGTTTATCAGAAGAGCGCAGTTTTGGCTTGGACAGCAGTTATGTGGATGTGGAGAAGGTGCCGTTGATTTTCGTTACCCCGGATGACATTGAATTGCACAGACTCCCCGTTTAATTAATGAGAACTGCGCTTTTGATTTTGGGTATTGTGCTATTTATAGCAGGTCCCGCAGCTAAGATATACCATCTTGATCATGCGAATAATTACATGATCGCATCAGGATTAGGTCTTATAATGATTACAGCAATGGCTTTTATTAAGAAGAAATAAATAAGATCCTCTTTCTGTGAAGGGGGACTATTGGTTGGTGTCTCACCGACCGAAATAAAGGATTTTGAATTGAACGACGTATTTTTATTGGGGGCTCACTGGCGGAAGTAATTAATCTCTAAAATGTATAAGGATTTTGAATTGATCAATTCCTGTTTCATAAAAGTTTGCGCTGCTCCATTCATATCTTTAGGGTGAGTACATAAATTCCATTTCTCTTTAATTGGATTATCATCGATATAATCTAGTTTTTGTATTAAAATACTTTCACGACTTAATGGAATAGCCAGTGGATCTCTTTTCCAGAATTGAAAAGTCCTGTCATTCTTTTGAGAACGATATTGGTTTATAAGTATAGGATTATTAACTAAAAAATACTTTCTGAACTCGTGTGCTGTGAATTTAGTAAAGCTGGCAGCTGGAGATTCTTTTCCGTTTAATTTAAGCATATTCCATATCAAATGGATGTGATTAGGCATGATAACATAGCCGTATATCTCAATAAGCTTTTGATCAACTAAAAACTTCAATGAATTTATGATGATCATTTTCAAGTTATCATCATGTAATAAATGTGCGAAATTACAGATGGTATCTGTATAAAAATATGGATAATTATAATCCATTTGTCCCTGTCTTTTATGGAAGATGTTCATAGTTTTATCAGTATTTAAGTTGCAGGGACAACCTATATACAAGATACAAATATTAGAATTATTTTGTTTCGGTTGGTGAGACACCAACCGATAGAGCCAAAGGCCCCTGCTTTTGAATAATCATAACCCTTTAACCTGACCGATCTCCGATGGTGTATTAAAGGATTGTACTTCATTTACTAAAACTAAACCTCAGGATGTGCCAGTTTACTATGCCTGTAACCGTAAGCAAAATAAACCACAAGCCCTACTACCAGCCAGATCCCAAAACCAATCCAGTTGGAGATGCCCAGTTCACACATCATATATAAACAGCTGATCAATCCTAAAACCGGAATTAATGAAAGGTTTTTGGTGATGCAATAATAGGTAATTATAATGCAGATAATCAAAAAGATCCACATTGGGATTTTGTGTTTAAACAAGCCCCAGCCGCTTTCATATTTCTTTTCTACCGGTACTTTTGAAGCTGATATAAACTGTTCGTAACGATCAGCAGGTAAGGCGCTTAGATAAGATTCAGCATCAACTTTCTCTGTTAATATAATCTGTGGGGCAGCATTTCTAACTATTTCTTCCTTTACAATTTTTAGCTCATCGCCACTTAAAGAAGTAACAAAAGTTACCGTTTGAATGGTTTTAGGTGAATTGAAGAAGAATGCTTTGGTTTCCTTACTATATTGTGTAAAGGCGAAAATGATTGTTGCGATAAATATTACAGGAACAATAAATTTACTGTTTACGTAAGGGATTTTGAACTTTCCGCGTTGTACATCCGGTCTGTTTTGCAATACTAAAACGCCTGCACAAACCAGTACAAAAGCGAATAATGTTCCGATAGAACAAAGATCGGTAACAATGGTCAGGTTCATAAACAGTGATGGAACAGCAACCACAAACCCCACCACAATAGTGGCAAATGAAGGTGTTTTATATTTCGGATGGATTTTAGAAAATGATTTAGGTAATAATCCGTCCCTGCTCATGCTCATCCAGATACGCGGTTGTCCCATTTGGAAAACCAATAGCACACTGGCCATGGCAAATACCGCACTTACTGCAATAATACCACTCATTAATTTTAAATTAATCTGGTCAAAAACAAACGCTAAAGGATCGCCGACAGCTAAAGTATCTGATTTAACAATACCCGTTAAAACCAGGGCAATGGCAACGTAAAGTATGGTACAGATGATGATTGCCCACATCATACCGCGGGGTAAATCACGCTGTGGATTCTTACATTCTTCAGCTGTGGTAGAAATAGCATCGAAACCGATATAAGCAAAAAATACTGCAGAAACGCCTTTTAAAACCCCTGAAACACCGTTTGGAGCAAAGGGATTCCAGTTTTTCGTATCAACATAAAATATGCCAACCGATAAAACCAAAAGAATTACAGCCAATTTAACTACCACCATGGCATTGCTTGCGTTGCGGCTTTCTTTCATACCGCGGTAAATTAACCAGGTAATCAATATGATAATGCCTAAAGCCGGAATATCTGCCACAAGGTGAAAACCACCTATTTGTGGTGCGGTAAGCCAGGCATTGTTGGCCAGAGCCGTAGCCGGATCCAGGCCTGCCAGGTTTTTACCAGCCGCCAAAAGTGCCTCCGCATGTTTATGTCCGTTATAAGCGCTTAGGTAATCCATTGTCATCCAGTCGGGTACATGAATGCCATCTATGCCGAGAAAAGGTATTTTTATCGTGGAGAGTAGTCCGGTAAAGTAATCAGACCAGGATATGGCTACGGTGATGTTCCCTATGGAATATTCCATAATGAGCGACCAGCCGATAATCCAGGCAACAAGTTCGCCAAAAGCCACATAAGAATAAGTATATGCACTGCCCGAAACCGGAACCATTGAGGCAAATTCTGCATAGGCAAAGGCTGCAAAACTACAGGCAACTGCAGTAAAAATAAACAAAAAGATTACTGCCGGACCTCCATCGGCACTTGCTTTACCTATCGTACTAAAAATACCAGCACCAATAATTGCTGCAATCCCAAAAGCGGTTAAATCGCGAACACCTAGTGTTTTACGTAATGTGTTTTCATGGTCGCCATAGCCTTTTGCTGCATCTTGTAATATCTTGGAAATGGATTTCTTTCTGAATAGCTTTTCGAACATCTTTTGTTTGATTGTTTCTTCAAACTTATAAAAAGTTTGGTTAAAAACGTTTAAAGCCGCATATAATTTTCATTACAGATGGTTTTAAGGATAAAACGGGTTTAAAAATTGTATGATTATTGATTTTAAGTCAAAAAAGGCAATTATTTGGCTAGAATAATCCTTTATTTGATTCGCATAATTTTAGGCTTTTTAAAAGTTATATTTTTGCCGCTGTTTGATCGAAAAAGGTTATACAATGCCATAAAACCTTGTTTGATTAGAATATTAATGACAACAGGGTAGTATCATGACCGCAAATACAACATCAATTAGATATATCAAAGCACATAACCAGGGCATTGCCACATTACTGGCCTTTGCCTTACTTCCTATTTCGGGCTTTGCCACAGACATTTATATCCCTTCATTGCCTGATATGGCAGGGGCAATACAGGTAAGCAATGTTCAGGTTCAGCTTACCTTAAGTATTTTCTTAATCAGCTATGGTATTTCGCAGCTTTTTATTGGCAGCGTACTCGATAGTTTTGGCCGGTATAAAATTTCACTCTATGCATTATTGATTTTTGCCGTAGCCAGTATTGTTATTGCCACAACGCATAACATTTACCTTATTTATTTCATGCGTGTTATCCATGGGGTAACGGTAGGTGCAATTGTGGTGGCAAAAAGGGCATATTTTGTCGATCTTTTTGAAGGCGATCAGCTAAAACATTATTTGAGTTTATTTTCCATCATCTGGAGCACCGGACCAATCGTTGCGCCATTTATAGGCGGTTATCTGCAAACCGCTTTTGGCTGGGAATCTAATTTTTACTTTTTAGCCGGATTTGCAGTCGTTTTTGCAGTGTTGGAAATCATATTCAGCGGTGAAACCTTAAGGCATTTTACCGATTTCCAGCTGAAGAAAATAACAGGCATTTATGCCGAAATGATTAAAACCACCAGTTTTACGCTAGGTATTGTAATGCTGGGTTTGGCCTATTGCATGGTGATGGTTTACAATATGACAGGACCATTTATCATTGAGCACCATTTAAATTTTTCTCCGGTGGTAGCAGGTTATAGCTCACTGTTTCTGGGTTTCGCCTGGATGGTTGGTGGCTTTATCGGTAAAGCAACCATTAATAAACCCTTTTTTAGAAGATTAATGATCAATTCGCTGTTGCAGGTTGCTTTTGTAGTACTAATGATTGTGAGCTTAAATTTCGTGTCTAACTTATGGTCGTTAATTTTCTTTGCTTTTATTATCCATGTCGGTGCAGGCTATACGTTTAATAACTACTTCACTTTCTGTTTAAGCAAGTTCCCTAAAAATGCAGGAATTGCAGGTGGCCTGACAGGTGGTTTCACCTATGTAATTGTTTCGCTATTGAGTTATGGTGTGGTAAACCTGATCCCTGCCAAAGATGAACGAAACCTAAGTTACAGTTACCTGGTTATGATCCTGTTATCGGTTTTAGTCATGTTTATCATCTCAAGGATTCGGAAAAAGGAAGTTGTTTTATAGTTTATTGGCCATTTGTTTATTAAGTTACCGTCATCTCGAGCGGAGTGCAACGTAGTCGAGAGATCTACCTCGAGATAGATCTCTCCCTGCCCGAAGCAGGCGGGCGCTCCACTGCGTTCCGGTCGAGATGACGAATTTTTTTTAAATGCAAACAAAAAAAGTCGTGGCAAAATGCCACGACTTTCGTTTATTTAACGGTGAGGAGGGAAACCTTTCAGCCCTCCGCCTTCAAACCTTCTACCACTCTTATCCCAGTTTCTCAAGCTCCGATTTTACAAAACCGGCCAGTTCTTTTACATATTCTGCGCTGAAATCAAATTTAATACCTGCGGTTTCATATATTTCATTCATTGGTTTGGTGTAGCCCAAAGAAAGTGCAGCCAGGTATTGCTCCAAAGCTTTTTCAGGATTTTCTTTGTAGTTTTTCCAAACGGCAATGGCACCTAATTGCGCAATAGCATACTCTATATAGTAAAATGGAACTTCGAACAAATGAAGTTGTTTCTGCCATCCGTTACCAAATTGCTGTTCTAAATCTGTCCAATCGGCAAAACCAGCGCCAAAGCGGTTATAAATCTGTTTAAAAGTTTCTTCGCGGTCGGCAGCGGTATGGTTAGGGTTGGTGTAAATCCAGTGTTGAAACTGATCGATTACCGCAACCCATGGCAATGTTTTTAACACATCGGCCAGCTGCTCTTTTTTAGCGCGGTTTAAATCTTCTTCATTGTCGAAATAAACATCCCAGTTATCCATTGAGATTAACTCCATGCTCATAGAGGCCAGTTCAGCTACCTCAGACGGACAGTGTTTAAAGTCGTTCAGCTCCAGGTTAGCTGTTAAAAAAGTATGGATGGCATGTCCTCCTTCATGAACCATTGTGGTTAAATCGCGCAGCGAGTTTGCAGAGTTCATAAATATAAATGGCGCTCCGGTTTCGGCCAGAGGATAATTGTAACCACCCGGTGCCTTGCCTTTTCTGCTCTCTACATCAAAAAGATTATTGGCCTTCATGGTAGCCAGTTTTGCACCCAATTTTTCGTCAATGGCGTTAAAACAGGCAATACTTTTATCAATCAGTTCTTCACCATTATTAAAGGGTTTTAAAGCTGGTTTACCACTTACGCTTACTTCCAGGTCCCAGGGTTTTAGTACCTCTAAACCTAATGCTTCGCGACGTTTTTCTGCCTGTTCTTTTAAAATCGGAACAATTTCTTTCTCAATCGCATTGGCAAAATCATAACAATCCTGAGGCGTATAATCAAAACGGCCCAAAGCCTGGAACATATAATCGCGGTAATTTTCGAAACCTGCATTTAACGCTACCTGGTTACGTAGCTTAATTAACTCGTCAAACAGGATATTTAAGTCATCTTTATCAATTAAGCGGCGCTGCTGGATCGTTTTCCATGCATTTTCACGAACCTCGCGGTTTAAATCTTTAATGAAGATCGAAGCCTGCTCCAAAGTGTATTCCTGTCCGTTAATTTGCACGCTCATTGCACCTGTGGTGCTTTGGTATTTCTGTTGTTTTACCTGTAATTCAGTAAACAGTTCAATGTTTTCGTCGCGGTAAAGTTCTAAAGCTTTTTTAATTGCACGGCTGTAAACGAAATACTTTTCCTTATCCAGTTCTTCCATAAACGGACTTTCTACAAACTTTTTATTCAGTTTGTTGCCTAACGGAGAGATTTTCGGTTCTATTTCTGTTGCAAAATATTGAAAGTTCTTTACCAGCTCTCCATTGGCGGTATCGCAACTCATTTTAATGTATCTCCACGCAAAATCTTCTTCCAAAGCGGCTTCCAGTTCCGAGCGGTCTTTTAGCCATTGCTCCAGTTCAGCTGCGTTGTTTATTTCGCGGTGTTGTAATTCAGTAAAAATCGGTTCTAAATTTTCCCAGGTAATGGTTAGTTCCTGCGGAATATATGTTCTGGGTTTTTTCGTTATCATCATAATATTTAATTATTGAATGTGAGAAGGATTGAATTAGAGAATGGTCATCACTCACTCATTTAAAATTTTTAATTATTGAATGAGAGAAGGATTGAATCAGAGAATGGTCATCACTCACTCATTTAAAACTCATTCATTCTCTCATTTTATTTATGTCTCAAATACGCATCTATTAAAAAGCATACGGCAAATACCACCGATGCATAACCATTTAAGGTTTGAAAAGCCCTGTTTACTTTGCTAATATCGTTTGGCTTAACGAGTAAGTGCTGATATATCAACATCGAACAGAAAAACACAATACCTACGTAATAAACCCAGCTGAAAGATGTAAAAAACACTGGTAAAATTACACAGGTAGCCGATAACACGTGTAGCAGCACCGAAACATTTAAAGCATTTTTAATGCCAAGCGCAGATGGTATGGAGTGTAAATTTTCTTCACGGTCAAATTCCTCGTCCTGCAAAGCATAGATAATATCAAATCCGCTTACCCAGAAAAGTACCGTTAACGAATAAAGTACAGGAACGAGGGCAAAATGTCCGGTAACGGCAATATAGGCACCAATAGGCGCCAGGGCAAGTCCTAAGCCTAATACCAAATGGCATAGTGCAGTAAATCTTTTAGTATAACTGTAAAATAAAACCACAAACAGCGCTACCGGCGATAAATAGAAACAAAGCGGGTTGATAAAGTATGTGGTAATGGCAAAAAGGACACAGTTGATTATGACGAAAATCAGCGCCTCATTTGCCGAAACCTTACCAGCCGGAATGTCCCTCATTTTGGTACGCGGATTTTTAGCATCGATATTCCGGTCCAGATAACGGTTAAAGGCCATTGCCGAATTACGGGCGAAAACCATGCAAAGCAAAACCAGAATCAGTTTATACCACGAAAATGGACTTTCGGTAGTGGTAACGCCCAGAAAGAAGCCAATCATGGCAAATGGAAGCGCAAAAACTGAGTGAGCGAATAATACGAGTGAAAAGTATTTTTTCATTTAATAGAAAGGGTTAACTGTATAAATTGGTTAACGGTTAATTGTGTTAGTTGGTTCAATGGTTTGATCGTTATAGTTGAAAATTTAATAGTTTAAAGAAAAATCAGTCGTTAAATAGATTTCTGAAACTTGCTATCGACAACCCAACCATGGACCATGAGCTACAAAACTATGAACCATTAACCAATGACTAATGAACTACTAAACCATCTAAAACTTTTTATAATCTGTCGGAACCACGAAATCTTTATTCACCTCATAAATGAAGTTTAAAACGTCGTCTTTTCCGTTTCCTTTTTCAGCAGATGTAATAAAGGTTGCCGGGATTTCTTCAAAAAATTCCCCTAATTTTTTCTTAAAGGCAGCTACATTTTTCTGAGTGGTGGTCATTCCCTGTTTATCGGCTTTAGTGAAAATCAAAGAAAAAGGAATCTGTTTTTCGCCTAACCAGTAGCAAAATTCAATGTCGATTCCCTGAGGCTCCAAACGGCTATCAATTAAAACAAAAACGCACTGTAAGCTTTCTCTTTTGGTAATGTAAGCGCGGATAAATTTTTCCCATTTCTCTCTGCTTGTTTTCGAAACCTTGGCATAACCATAACCCGGTAAATCGACAATATACCATTTCTCGTTAATCAGGAAGTGATTAATTAATTGGGTTTTTCCTGGTCGCTGGGAAGTTTTGGCCAATCCATGCTGATTTACCAACATATTGATCAGGGAAGATTTACCCACGTTAGAGCGGCCAATAAATGCATATTCGGGCATTGTTGGTACTGGCAGGGCCGAAATTTGGGTGTTGCTGCAAACAAATGTTGCCGTTTTGATAATCATAGGCGCAAAGGTAGGGTTTTGAGTCGGAAGTCCGAAGACCGAAGTCCGGAGTCCAATTTGATAATCTTTTTTAATCTCATTTTTGACAATACACTGAATACTTTGCGTCAAAGACTTCGGACTCCGGACTAAAGACTCCCGACTTTTATCTATCTTTGCCTCATATCATGAATCAGAATATCACCCCATACCAAGTAGAAGATGCAACTAAAAAAGAGCAGGTTGCAACCATGTTCAATAACATTTCGGGCACTTACGATTTTTTAAACCATTTTCTGTCGTTAGGCATTGATGTGTTGTGGCGTAAGAAAGCCATTAAAGAACTGGTTTCCATCCAGCCACGGATTATGCTTGATGTAGCTACAGGAACGGGCGATTTTGCCTTTGAAGCCATTAAAAAGCTTCATCCCGAAAAGGTAATTGGTGTAGATATTTCTGAAGGCATGCTTGATGTAGCCAGGAAAAAAATCAACGAACGTAATTTGAACGAAACTTTTACCGTTCAGGTGGGCGATTCGGAGGGTTTACACTTCGAAGATGATACTTTCGATGCCATTACATGTGCTTATGGCGTGCGGAATTTCGAAAACCTCGAAAAAGGATTAACCGATATGTACCGGGTGCTAAAACCCAATGGAAAAATGGTGATTTTAGAGTTTTCCAAACCAAAGGTATTTCCGGTAAAACAATTATATAACTTCTATTTTAAGCACATCACGCCATTTTTTGGTAAACTGTTTTCTAAAGATCACAGGGCTTATACTTATCTGCCCGAATCGGTAGCGGCTTTTCCTGATGGAGAAGATTTTACAGGGCTGATGCAAAAAATAGGTTTCAAAAGTACCAAACAAAGAATTTTAACGTTTGGAATAAGTTCGATATACATAGGGACCAAATGATCAGAAAATTAAGCCTCATTCTTTCACTCTTCGCTGTTTCTGCAACTGCTTTTGCCCAAAACTGGGGTGGTGGTATAGATGATGAAGATTGGAGTTTTGGTTTTAATTTTCAATACATCTCTGCAGAATACAAAATCCTTAAAAAAGCAAACTGGCGTGAGCCTTTCTACGAAGTACCAAATTCATTAGGGGTTTCTTACGATCCCAATTCGGGCATTCCTGTTACTTCACGTTTAAATGCGATTTACAGTACCCCCTCGCAAGGGTTTGGACTGGGCTTTGTAATGAACCGGATGATTTCCGATAATTTTGATATCCGTGCAACCCCTTCACTTATATTCAGCGATAGGGTAGTCAGTTACGAATATGAACCAAAGGAACCGATTAACCTGGGTAACGGACAGACCAAAAATTTTCAATCACTGGTTGAGCGGAAAGTGCAGGCTACCATGTTCGAATTTCCACTGGGGATAAAAGTAAAATCCAACCGCCTGAACAATTTCAGGGCTTACTGGCTCGGTGGTGCAAAATACTCGATAGATATTGCCTCGAAGAAGAAAACCTTCGATGAAGGTGAAAGTCCGGTAAACAAATTGTTAAAAAATCAGCGTAATTATCTTTCTTACGAAACGGGGATTGGCTTTGATATTTATTTCGAATATTTCAAAATGTCGCCCGAAATTAAACTGTCGTATTCTAAAGGCGATCTGCTCCAGCATGACGATACCGTTTATGCCAATCCGATAGATAAGTTGAAATTACGTCAATTAACATTCAGTTTGATTTTTCAATAGTCCTGCAATTCAAAAAAACTTACCTTTGCTGATGTAGGTAAACCTTGAAGTGTTAGCTTGGGGCTTACCGTGACTTAAAATTCATAAACATGTCTAAAATTGCATTAATTACAGGCGCAACTTCTGGTATTGGCGAAGCCTGTGCACATACATTTGCCCAACAAGGTTACAATTTGGTGCTATTGGCGCGCAGGGAAGACCGACTGGCTAAAATTGCCCATCACCTTGAAGATAAATATGCCATCACCATTAAACAGGTTCTTGCTGATGTACGCGATAAAGATAGCCTTACCGCGGCTTTAGCAATTTTGCCTGACGAATGGAAAAAAGTAGATGTGTTAGTTAACAATGCAGGTTTAAGTCAGGGTTTAGATCCGATTGATAAAGGCGATACAAATGATTGGGATACCATGATTGATACCAATGTGAAAGGTTTGCTTTATGTAACCAAAATTGTTTCCAACTGGATGATCCCTAACCAGTCAGGCCATATCATCAACATCGGTTCTATTGCAGGTAAGGAAGTTTATCCAAATGGAAACGTATATTGTGCCAGTAAACATGCTGTTGATGCTTTAACCAAAGGCATGCGTATCGATTTGCTTGCCCACGGGATAAAAGTGACTGCAATTAATCCGGGTATGGTAGAAACCGAATTTTCGGTGGTGCGTTTTAAAGGCGACGAAGAGCGGGCAAAAAAGGTATATGAAAATTTTGAGCCTTTAATTGCCGATGACATTGCCGATGCCATCTGGTACGTAGTGAGCAGACCAAAGCATGTAAATATTAATGATATGCTGATAATGCCAACCGCACAGGCAACAGCAACGATAGTGAATAAAACCCCCTAACCCCCTGAAAGGGGGGATTACGTGGGAAATTTAATAAGAAATAATTCAAATTAATAAAAAGAAAGCCCCTTTAGGGGTTTGGGGTAATAAAAATGATATCAGATACTATAAATCAGGAAATGAAAACAGCCATGTTGGCTAAAGACCAGGCAACATTAAGAGGTTTAAGGGCAATTAAAGCTGCTTTACTTTTGGCTAAAACAGAAAAAGGTTCAGCCGAAGAAATTACAGAAGAAGCTGAGCTTAAAATCCTTCAGAAACTGATTAAACAACGTCGTGAATCTGCTGATATTTATAAACAGCAAAATCGCGAAGATTTATACCAGGTTGAAGAAGAAGAAATTGAAGTAATTAACCGCTTCCTGCCTAAGCAGCTGGACAGGGCAGAAGTTGCCGCAATTATCGAAGAGGTAATCAAACAATCTGGTGCTACATCGGTTAAAGATATGGGGAAGGTAATGGGCCTGGCAAATAAAGCACTTGTTGGTAAAGCCGATGGAAAATTAATTGCCGAAATTGTTAAAGAAAAACTGGCTTAATTAAGGTAAAAGGTAGAGGCTTGAAAGGTTTAAGGCTAATTTATCGCCAGCCGCTAGCCGCTTTACGCATTACAAATGGAGTTTTTATACCGTTTTCGATTTTATTTCAGAAAAATGGCATAGAAATGCATAAATTTAATTTTACTCTACTAACTTAGTAGCACAATACCATCTAAATATATATGACTTACCCGATAATAGAAGAAGACGGATTTAAATACATCGAAGCTGGAAAAGGCGAGACACTGGTATTGCTGCACGGCTTAATGGGCGAACTAAGTAACTGGGAGCTTGTTATAGAGCACTTTAAAGACCGTTACCGTGTAATTATCCCGATTTTACCCATTTATGATCTGCCGATTTTAACCCTCGGTGTAAAGGCTTTATCCAGGTACATTCACCGTTTTTTAAAATATAAAAATTTAAACCAGGTAGTGCTTGTGGGCAATTCGCTTGGTGGCCACGTTGGACTGGTATTTACGGTTGCACATCAGGAATTTGTGAAAGCCCTGGTACTCACCGGAAGTTCGGGCTTATACGAAAATGCTTTTGGTGGTTCTTTTCCGCGCAGGGAGAGTTACGATTACATTAAAGAAAAAGTAGAATTTACTTTTTACGATCCGGCAACGGCAACCAAAGAACTGGTTGATGACGTATTTAAAACCGTTAACGACCGCTCGAGGGTAATCAGGATTTTAACCATGGCTAAATCGGCAATCCGCCACAACATGGCCAAAGAACTTTCAAAAATTACCATCCCTGTATCATTGATCTGGGGAAAAAACGATAAAGTTACCCCACCGGAAGTGGCAGAAGAATTTCACCAGTTATTGCCAAATTCTGAATTAAACTGGGTAGATAAATGCGGGCATGCGCCTATGATGGAACATCCCGAAATATTTAATACCTTTTTGGATAAATTTTTAGATAGGATATTATTGAAATAATGTTTGCTGCAGAAATCATATCGGATGCAATTCCATCATTAAGAACCGCTGACACGGTGCAAAAAGCTTTAGATCGCATGAACGATTTTAAACTAAAGCATTTGCCGGTAGTTAACGAGGCTACTTTGCTGGGTTTGGTTTCTGAAGATGATTTATTAAATATCCCTGATCACGATACCCTTTTAAGTGATGCTGCCGTAAATACACTTAATGTTTTTGTGCTCAACAATGCACATACATATGATGTAATCAGGCTGTTGAGCCAGCTAAAACTTACTGCTGTTCCGGTACTGGATCAACAGAAAAATTATGTAGGCTTAATTTCCATCAATAATATGGTTAATGCTGTAGCAGAACAATACGCCGTAAATGAACCCGGTGGAATTATTGTACTCGAAATCAGCAACCGTGATAATTCACTTGCGCACATCGCTCAGATTGTTGAAGCCGATAATGCACAGGTACTCTCTTCTTACGTCAACGCTTTCGAAGATTCTACACGTTTAGAAGTAACGCTCAAAGTAAATAAAACAGAAATTACTTCATTGGTAGCTTCTTTCGAAAGGTACGATTACCTCGTTAAAGAAGTATATAATAACACACAGATTGATGATGGGTCGCAGGAGCGTTACGATTCTTTCATGAATTATTTAAATGTATAAACCTGCTTTATGAGGATTGCAATTTACGGGAGAGATTTTAATGATACGGTTTTGCCCTATGTTCAGGAGGTTTTTGATCATTTTGCCGAACATCATATCCAACCCGTTTTATATTCTAAATTTAAAACATCCCTTCACGGCAAAATCAAACTGCCCTCAAATACCCTTATCTTTCATAACCACGCCGAGCTTAAAGACCATGCTGATGTATTGCTGAGCCTGGGTGGTGATGGGACCTTGTTAGATACATTATCGCTAATCCGCAATTCGGGGATCCCCGTAATCGGGATTAATTTTGGCCGTTTAGGTTTTCTGGCGAGTATCAATAAAAATGAAATCGGACAGGCATTAAAGGCCTTGAGCAATGGCGAATATACTTTAGATTCCCGCTCGTTGTTAACCTTAGAATCGGATAATGGCTTATTTGGCGAAGAAAACTTTGCTTTGAACGATATTACGATCCACCGACGCGATAATTCGGCCATGATGATTATCCATGCCTCCATGAACGGTGAGTTTATTAATTCTTACTGGGCAGATGGATTAATTATTGCCACCCCAACAGGATCTACCGCTTATTCACTAAGCTGCGGCGGACCGATTATTTACCCTGATTCCAAAAACTTTGTAATTACGCCCATTGCACCACATAATTTAAATGTTAGGCCGGTAGTGGTTCCTGATGGCAACACCCTCTCTTTTGAAGTAGAAGCCAGGGAATCGAAATTCCTCGTTTCCTGCGATAGCCGCACGGTAACAGTAGAGCGTTCGGTTAAAATCAGCATCAAAAAAGCCGATTTTTGCATAAATCTGATCCGCCTTAACAATGAAACGTACTTAAACACGTTAAGGAATAAATTATTATGGGGCATTGATACCCGTAACTACTAAGTATGACGCCAGGCAAACAGCTATTCATTATCCTCTTTTTCTTCTTTAGCGGGCAGCTTGTCCATGCACAGCGTGCACCTATAGGCGAACCCTCCTGGGAAGTTGGGCTGATGGCTGGTGGGGCAGGTTATATTGGTGATCTCAATCAAAACAATCCTTTATATATCAGTGGTTTATCTGGCGGGGCTTATGTGAAGCGGAATTTTAACCAATACCTGGGTGTTCGTTTAAATTATACCTATGGAGAGGTAAAAGCTGATGATTCCTATTCGAGCAGTGAGCAGTTCCGTGAGCGGAACCTGCGTTTTAGAACTTCACTGAACGAATTTAGCGGACTGGTGGATTTTAATTTTTTTAATTTCAACCTTGGTGGCGGAACGAGGCAATTTACACCATACCTCTTCACCGGGGTGGGTTTACTGGTATTTAAACCAACTGTAAAAGTAAATGGCGAGCGGTACCGGTTAGACCGCCTGGCTACCGAAGGACAGGAAAATGGATATAAGAATGCCGTTTTAACCATTCCTTATGGCCTGGGCTTAAGGTATAATTATAAAGATACCTGGAGTGTTTTTACCGAGTTGGGTTACAGAACGCCTTCTACCGATTATATTGATGATGTAAGCGGCCGCTATCCGGTTAATCCCGTTTTTGTTGGAAATGGCCAGAATCAGGTGAATTTATCCGATCCTTCACGTTATCAAATTGGACAGCCAGGCACACAAAGAGGCGATTTTCGAAAAAGGGACACTTATCTATTTGTTAGTGTTGGCATATCTTTTACCTTTGTATCCTCAAAATGCTATTCCTTTTAAGCTGATTTTGATATAATTAATGGGATTTAAAGAACAAATAGACTATAGCCGCCTGCCAAAGCACATTGCCGTAATCATGGACGGTAATGGAAGATGGGCAAAAGGCCAGGGTAAAGTGAGGGTTTTTGGCCATGAACAAGGTGTACTTTCTGTGAAAGACATTGTAGAAGGCTGCGTGGAAGTAGGTATCGAGTACTTAACTCTATATGCATTTTCTACCGAAAACTGGAACCGGCCTAAAGAAGAAGTGGATGCTTTGATGCAGATTCTTATCTCTACCATCAATAAAGAAACCGAAACACTTAATAAAAACAACATTAAGCTTAACGCGATTGGCAACATTGCATCTTTACCGCAGGAGTGTATTGATGATTTGAAAGAAGCCATGGAAAAAACGGCTCATAACGAGAAATGTACACTAACACTGGCATTAAGTTATAGTGCAAAATGGGAAATTATAGAGGCGGCCAAAAAAATAGCATCAGCTGTAAAAGATAATGCGATATCGTTAGATGATATTGATGAAAACCTGTTTTCGTCTAAACTCACCACCGTAAATATACCCGATCCGGAGTTGATGATCAGGACCAGCGGAGAGCATCGCATCAGCAATTATTTGCTTTGGCAAATGGCTTATACAGAGTTTTATTTTACCGATGTTTTATGGCCGGATTTCAGGCGCGAAGATCTTTTCGAGGCTATTGTAGACTATCAAAAACGCGAACGCCGTTTTGGCAAAATTAGTGAACAATTAAACTAATTTTTCTTTTAACACTTTTTAACAAGCGTTTAAACTAACTTAGCACCACTTTTATACGATAAATGAAACCATAATAAGGGAAACACAATAAAGAAAATTTTGCTTTATAAAACATTGTTACCTTCGTGGCCATTACTGAACAAATTATTTTAATGAAAAGAATATTTCAAGTTTTAATTCTACTAGTTTTAGCCGCTCCGGCCTTCGCTCAAGTACGTCCACAAGGTCAGGCACCGGCAACCCCTTCTTTAAAGGTTGGTGGCTTAGATCTCGATTATTTTAGTCCAAAAGAATATATCATCGGTGGTACCACGGTAACAGGAACCCAATATTTAGATAAAGAAGTGTTAATTACACTATCTAAATTAACCAAGGGCGATAAAATCGTTCTTCCTGGCGAAGCAACTTCCGATGCAATTAAAACGCTTTGGGCGCAGGGATTGTTTGATGATGTTAAACTTAATATCCAAAAATTTGTTCAGGATTCTGTTTACTTCGAAATCGAAGTAGTAGAACGTCCGCGTTTAAGCTCCATCGATTTAAAAGGTGTTCGTAAATCTGAAAAAACCGCCATTCAGGAAAAACTGAATGATAAAACCGGTAAAATCGTAAACGATAACTTATACAACACAACTTCAGCCATTGTTAAAAAGTACCTGTTGGATAAAGGCTTTTTCTTTACCAAAATTGATTATAAAACCCGTAAAGATCCAAATGCCGAAAACAGTGTGGTGTTAGAAGCCTATATTGATAAAGGTCATCGTGTTAAAGTTCAGCATATCGATTTTACCGGAAACAAAGATTTTAAAGCAACAAAACTTAGAAAATACCTTAAAAACCCTAAACAGTTTGCCTGGTGGCGTTTTTATGGTTCCGGAAAATTCTCAAAAGAGAAATATGAAGAGAATAAGGTAAAAATGATTGCTAAAATGCATGAAAAAGGTTACCGCGATGCTGAATTATTAAAAGATACTATCTACCAGTACAATAAAAAGAAGGTTAACATCAGGATGGACCTTTATGAAGGTAAAAAATATTATTTCGGTAACATCACCTGGGCTGGTAATGCCATTTACCCGGATAGTATTTTACAGAAAGTATTAACCATCGAAAAAGGTGATGTTTTTAGTGAAGAAAGATTAAACAAAAAATTAAACGGTGGTGGCGAAAACGGTGGCGACATTAACAGTATGTACACCGATAACGGATACTTAACTTTTAACATCGATCCGGTACAGACCAAAATTTACGGTGACACCGTTGATGTGGAGTTACGCATGTATGAAGGTCCGCAGTACACCAACAACCGCATTACTTTAAAAGGTAACACCATTACCAATGATAAAGTGGTTTTGCGTGAGATCCGTACTAAACCGGGACAAAAATTTAACAAAAGTGATTTGATCCGTACCATCCGTGAGATTGGTCAGTTGGGTAACTTTGATGAATCTAAAACTGTTCCTACGCCTCGCCCTAATCCGGCAGATGGTACTGTAGATATCGAATATGCAGTAGAAGAAAAACCTTCAGATCAGATTGAGTTATCAGGTGGTTTTGGTGGTGGCCGTATCATTGGTACATTGGGCTTAACCTTTAACAACTTCTCATTACGTAACCTGTTTAACTTAAAAGCTTACAAACCTTTGCCAAAAGGCGACGGACAGAAATTAAGTTTACGTGGACAAACCAACGGTAAATATTACCAATCGTACAGTTTCTCCTTCTCACAACCCTGGTTTGGTGGCGAGAAACCGGTTAGCTTTGGTGTAAGTGCATTTACCTCATTACAATCAAACGGTTTAAGTAATGGTGATGCAGCTTTTCAAAAAATCCGTTTAAATGGTGTAACCGTTAGTTTAGGCAGAAGGTTAAACTGGCCGGATAACTATTTCCAGTTAACCCACGCGGTGAGTTTGCAACAATATATCTTAAATAACTATACTGGTTATTTATTTAATACCGGTACTTCTTATAACTTAAGTTTATCACAAGAAATCAGCCGCGATTCAAGGGATTCGCCAATCTTTCCTAAATCAGGATCGTTCTTACGTTTTACTATTCAGGCTACGCCACCATATTCATTGTTTAACAAAGTGAATTACGCTACGGCATCCGACAGGGAAAAATACCGCTTTACCGAATACCACAAATGGAAATTCGATTCGCAGTGGTACCAACGTGTTGCTGGTAACTTAGTGGTAAAAGCACAGGCGCAATTTGGTTTCTTAGGTCAATACAACAAAGCAGTGGGCCAGTCAGCATTCGAGCGTTTCAAACTGGGTGGTGATGGTATGCAGGGATTCGATTTCTTACAGGGTTCTGAGCTGATCGCTATGCGTGGTTATGCAAACAACACCGTTATTCCAAATGGTTCTGATCCAAGTATCGCGCAGCAGTCTGGTAGCCCGATTTACACCAAATATGTATTAGAGGCGCGTTATCCGGTAATTGCAAGTCAGCAGGCTACCGCATTTGTTTTAGCCTTTGCTGAGGCGGGTAACACCTGGAACAGATTTGGTGATTTTAATCCTTTTAACGTTAGGAGATCAGTTGGTGTAGGTGCCCGTATTTTCTTACCAATATTTGGTTTATTGGGTATCGATTACGGACATGCATTTGACAGGATCCCTGGAGTTGCAGATGGAGGAAAGCAAAACTTTACTTTTAGTATCGCACAACAATTAGGTGGATTTTAATTGATAAAGAACAAAAAAATAACTAATTATGCAATAAATCGTTGCAAGATGAGTTTAAAGAAAGCTTAGGTTATTAATTATCATTAACACACACAAAAATGAAGAAATATCTTTTTATCGCATTGCTGCTTTGCACTTCTATCGGTGCCTTTGCACAGAAGTTTGCTTATGTAGACACCGAGTATATTTTAAAACATTTGCCAGAATATAAATCGGCATTAAGTCAGTTAGATGTTGCCTCTAAACAATGGCAGCAACAGGTTGATCAGAATTTTTCTGAAATCGACAGGATGTACAAAGCCTACCAGGCAGATCAGGTTTTATTAACAGATGATATGCGTAAACGCCGTGAGAACGAGATCATCGAAAAGGAAAAACAGGCTAAAGAATTTCAACGTTCTAAATTTGGCCCTGATGGTGATCTTTTTCAAAGCAGAGCCAAATTAATTAAGCCCATTCAGGACAAAGTGGCTGAAGCCATTAAACAAATTGCAAAATCCAAATACTTAGATTTCATTTTCGACAAGAGTAGTGAAGCTACCATGATGATTTATGCAAGCAGCAGTTACGACGTTAGTAATGATGTAATTGTAAAATTAGGTTACAAGCCAGGGACTGTAAATAATTAGTATATTCGCCCCTGATTTTTAGAAAAAACAATTAGAAAAAAATAAAAAAGTAAAATAGAACGATGAGAAAGTTAATTAACGTATTCTTTGTAGCAGCAGGTTTAATGTTTACAGCGAATATGGCAAGTGCACAACAAAAATTGGGTCACATTAATTCTGAAGAGGTATTCGCAAATTTACCAGAGGCTAAAGCAGCTCAAACAACTTTAGAAACCTTAGGTAAACAAAAACAAGCTGATATTGATGCAATGATCAAAGAATATCAGACTAAATTGTCAGCTGCTCAGGCTAAAGAAAAAACTTTGAGCGAAGCTAACAAAGAAACTGTAGGAAAAGAGTTACAGGTTGCCGGACAGGAATTACAGGATTTAGAAAAACGCATCACTGATGCACGTACCAAAGCTTCACAGGATATAGGTACAAAACAAGGTGAGTTGTTCCAGCCAATCCAGGCTAAAGTTGCAACTGCAATTTCTGCTGTAGCTAAAGAAAAAGGTTTAGCTTACGTTTTCGATATCGCAAACGGACAAGGTGGCAACAATTTGGTTTTCTGGGAAGGTGGTGATGATATCACTGGTTCAGTTAAAACTAAATTAGGAATCACTGCTACTGCTGCAAAACCAGCTGCACCTAAAAAGTAGTCGTGAGTAGTGAGTTTGGAGTCATCAGTCTCCTTACCAATTCAAGATATAAAGCGGAATTAAGTTTATCTTAGTTCCGCTTTTTTATTATAGAGGGGTTAAAGGTTGAGAGGTTTCATTCAGGGTGTTTAAGGTTGAAAAGTTTAAAGGTTGGAAGGTTTTGTCCGAAAGATGTTTTAAGGTTGAAAGGTTTAAAAGTTTTGTTCATAATGCCATTAAAACATTTCAACTATACCAACGTTTAAACTTTCCAGCAACACCAACATTTCAACTTTCCAACAACACCAACATTTCAACTTTTCAACCTAACTTTACAACATTCCAACTTTTTAACATCAACCCATGCAAAACACTTCTCCTATAGGTATTTTCGATTCCGGTTATGGTGGTTTAACGGTATTCCGTTCGATAGCCGATAAATTGCCCGGTTATAATTATATCTACTTAGGTGATAATGCGCGTTCGCCCTATGGCGATCATTCTTTCGATACCATTTATAAATATACTTTAGAATGCGTGGAATGGCTCTTTGCAAAAGGATGTCGGTTGGTCATCCTTGCCTGCAATACAGCTTCTGCAAAGGCTTTAAGGACGATCCAGCAGAAAGATCTTCCATGCAAATATCCAGATAGGAGGGTGCTGGGCGTAATCAGGCCTACAGCCGAAGTAATCGATAGCTATACCCATAGTAAACAGGTTGGTGTAATGGGCACCCGGGGAACGGTTAATTCGCAATCTTATCTGTTAGAGATCAATAAATTTTTTCCTGAAATTAAGGTGTATCAACAAAGCTGCCCGATGTGGGTACCGCTGATCGAGAATAATGAACATTTACAATCAGGAGCAGATTTTTTTATCAATGAGTATTGCGATCAGTTATTGAGTCAATCCAAAGATATCGATTGTGTTCTGCTGGCCTGTACCCATTATCCGCTGTTAATGCCCAAACTGAAAAAGGTATTTCCAGATCATATCAACGTGCTAACGCAAGGGGAAATTGTTGCTGATAGCTTGATCGATTATTTGGCAAGACATCCGGAGATAGAAGAAAAACTGGCCACAAACGGCGAAAGGCATTTCTATACCAGCGGTGATCCAATTGCTTTCGACGAGCACGCCTCGATATTTTTCGGTGAAGCGCTGAAATCGGGTAAAATGTAGATGTGGTTAATTGCTGAGCACAGTTAATCGGTTAACTGTTCATTGAAACGAATGATTAAAATTGCTGAATTGTTACTGCCAGCTTATGATTTTACAGCCGCCTATGGTGAGAAGGTTTCTAAGTCATTGTGCCTTAAAATCGGCTAAAGCTACTCCAAACGCTCAACGCCAAACTCCAGACTATTTACTCCGGCAATTTCTCTACACGAACAAGAACGGTGGGCGAAGACAAGGCCTCTAAAAATGCAACAACAGCATCTTTTTCTGCAATACTCAATTTAAGGCCTTTTAGTAATTTATCGTTCTTTGGCAATAAAGGATCATTAACCTGCTCCGGTTTTACGCGTTGTACCGGCATGCCCACATTGTACATATTCATCACACCATCCATATCAGGGAATAAACCATTGTGAAACCATGGAGCGGTTTTCATTACATTTCTTAGTCCAGGCGTTTTAAACTTGCCCACATCTTCAGGTTTCTTGGTAACATTATACAAACCTAAATCCTCATATTTACGGCCAAAATAGGTTAAGCCATCGTTATGAAATTCGTTATCCGTAAAAAATGGTCCGTTGTGGCAATTAATACAGCGTGCCTTGGTGCGGAATAAATGCAGCCCCATGAGCTGTTGATCGGTCAAGGCTTTTTTATCTTTCGCCAGGAAACGATCAAAAGGTGTTCTTCTGCTTACAATACTGCGTTGAAAAGTGGCCAGGCTTTCGAAGATTCTTTTATTGGTAATTTCTTTTGAACCAAAGGCAGACTTGAAATAAGGCTGATAACCTTTAATCTTGCTGAGCTTTTTTGACAGGACTTTCATGTCCTGGTGCATCTCATTGTGCGCAGCTACAGGACTTCCGGCCTGCTCTTCCAGATTGGTTGCACGGCCATCCCAGAACAGGCGTTTGTAAAACCAAACATTCTCTAATGACGGCGCATTGCGGATATTGGCCAAATGATCGTGCCCGATGGAAACTTGTCGGCCATCCGTCCAGTGTAAATCCGGTGCATGGCAACTGGAGCACGAAATCTGATTGGAACCCGATAAACGCGGATCAAAAAACAAAATTTTACCCAGCTCTACTACATTCTTTACCGAATCATTTTTAAGATCAACAGGAGAGGGTGGAAGTTCGCCCAGTTCCTGAAAAACGGCATCTTTATCTACCATTGGTTTTGGCCACTGATCGGTAGGTTTAGAATAAACTTTGCGCAGGCTATCTATGCTCAGTTCATCGTCGTTATTAAAATCTGCCGATTGAAAAGAAAACAGGATTAATCCGGTAAGGGCAAGAGCAAGAAGGGCAAAAATTTTATTCATGGGTTAAAAATACAGGTTTAAGCTGATATTGGAAGAAAAACGATCGTTGCCGGGGGAGCTTACTACATTGCGATCGAGTGTTTTTTGATCAAGTTTATCATTATAACGAGCTTCTACTTTGAAACCGGCCTGCATGGTTTTAAGGAATGGAAATCCATACTCTGCAGTGATCTTCCCACCGATAGAGGATGCAGTATTATAAAGATAATCGTGATAAATTACATATCGGGTAAAATATCCTTCATTTGCCTGCGTTACCTGAAATTGATCATTTAATGCAATTTTATACTCCGCGGATAAATTTACACTTAAAAAGCGCTGCTTATCCTGAAAACGGGTAAAGCCTGAACCAATGTTGAGGTATAAGTTGCTAAAATAAATATCATTTGCTTTTGTGCCATCCACACGTTCTTCATTGTACATGCTTGCCCGTACAAAATGATTATAGGTATTTTTGGTGCCTTTTTTTGATAAAAAGATTTTTATAGATGAAGTTTCATCATTATACCTGTAATTGTTGGCCTGATATTGAAGATTAAAGTCTTTCCCGGCATTGTTACTATAGTTTATAGCTGTTCCGAAACTTAATATGCCTGATGTCATATACCATAAAAAATTTACATCAGTGTTGGCCAGATTATATTGCGCAAAATCATCAAAACCACTGCTGGTGCTGTAAAAGTAGCGTTGTGTTTCTTTGGTATAGGTTGTTTTTAAGTGAAAACGGCCTAAATTTTCGCTGTTCAAATCCATATACAGATCGGCACCGTTCCGTTTTTGATTATCGGTATATCTTCGGTTCGCTGCACTCAACGCCGGTCGCCCTTCTCCATAACCATTAATCAAATGGTTGTAATACATCGGGTAAAATGAACTCTCATAGTAACGTGGGTTTTTATAGCCTATTGTAACACGCTCCTGTCCGTAACCTGTACGGTATGCAGCACCAAAACCGAATGCTTTATTCACCTTATATCCGAGCGAAAATAATAGGTTAAACTGGTATTCACCAACTGAACCTCTCGGATCATTTGTTGAATAATGATCGCCGACTTTGTAATCTGTTCCAAGCCCAAGATTTAGTTTGTCTCCTAAAAAATTTTTGCCTGCCATTGCATTAAATGTATATACACTTCTTTCGTAATGAACATAAGCAGGCGAACCAAAATAATATGGGGTAGAAACGTTACTTCGTGTCTGGTGGGCAAACCTTGTACTATCTTCAAATGTTTTTTGATATGAAAAAGCCCCGAAAAGTTTAACTGTACCTAGTTTTGCAGTACCTTCGGTAGATGCATTGCCTGCATTGATACTTGTTGAGCCTTGCGAAGGAATAAAATTTCCCTGCTCAAATGTATATCGGAGCGATGCTTTACTTACATGATCTGGCATTAAATTTATAAGGTAATAACTGCTCCCTTTAGCAAAATTATAAATCTCCTGATTGACAGAATCTGTGTAGAATGAAGTTGATAAAAGTGTTTGTTTCGTATTTTTTGCAATAATTTTCTCTTGCCCCATTAATGAAAACGGGAACAAGAGAAAAAGTATAGCTATTTTTAAATTGATTTTCATCTATTATTTGCCTTACCTGGCTGAAAGTTATTTAAATCCCCTAGGGGTAGCAATTGTGAAATAGTCGAAATCTTCGGTGCTATTGTTGGTGTCTTTCAGTATGATTCTACCATTAACCGATTTATCAGTTTTTCTGATAACCGATTGAGAAGTGTAAGATCCTAGTGGTACAAAAGCGAAGCCCGCATCTAAATTTGCATTGTATTTTTTTGGAATACGATCAGATATCTCGTTAGGTTGAATCTCAACTGCATCAATTACCCATTTGTTAGGAATTTGATAGTATTTTGTAGCTGTTGATGTAGGTGCAGCTTTGGTTGGATAGTAATACTGAGGCCATTCTTTAGGTTTTTGTGTACCATCAACTTTAATTAAAGCATACGAATATCTGCCTGGATTATCGAAAACCATATCTCTTCCAAAATAAGAAATCACCTCAAGGTTTGGTACTGATGGATTATCGATATCAGAAGCAAAAGGGTTAGAAAGGAAAGAAGCATAATAGGCTTCAAAGTCAGCTGTGCTTAAATCTACAGTTAAAGAAGGATCTAAAACTGATACCACTTTACCATCTGTACCCGTAAAAGGACTTTTATGGTTAACCGCTGTTTGTGCCACCACAATACTTTTTCCTGGTTGTACAGGATATTGTTTTCCGGTACCCGGAATCATTAAAAATGCCCTGGCATAGATATAATCATTGTTTGCATCAATATTTGCAGGCATATTTACCGATTTACTCCAATCTAACTGCCCGTTTGTTTGTAAATTATAACTCGTTGCGCTAGATTTTGTTATTAAGCCAGTTGTTTCAACAAAATAAAGACTATCGGCATACAATACCTTATCGCTGTTGTTATAGAATTCGATAAACTGATCGCGTTGGATAGCACCGTTTTTAGTGTCAGAACCAGCATAATAAATTTGTTTAATTACCCAATCGTTTACAGTACCGGATACAAGGCTTAAATTAATTACATCAGAAAAACCCACTGTAATCTGTTTGCCTTTAACCGAGGCATTATACGTTACATCTTTAGTGGTTGCAATACCTGTAATGGTAGTGTAATCGGCAGCAAGGATGGTGGCCGATGCATCAATATCATAAGCGCCCGGCGATAATTTTGGCACAATTACAGTACCCTTATCAGATACCGTAAATTCCTGCATATTTTTGGTGTCGAGGTTTGTGATTTTAACTTTAACACTAGTTAGTGGCAGTTTATAAGTACTGGTTTGCAGGTTGTATGCAACGCTGATGTTCAGGTTAACCGGCTCAATATCAGTTGTATTGTTTTTTTTACATGCAGCAAACAGCATTGCAGTAATAACTAAGTAAAGGTACTTTTTCATTCTAAATTAATTATAGTTTTAAAGATATTTCGGCACCAAACGATGGTGCTGCATTGGGATATGTGTATGTTCCGGTACTGGTGATATAATATGGTTGATAGTTAAATACATTGTACACATTAAAAGAAAACCTGAGGCGTTTTTTGATTTCTTTCGCTAAACTCAAATGGAAGTTTGGTATAATATGCGGTACGTTATTTTCATTGATTTCTGCATTAGTTTGGATGGTATGCGCATAGTTGATATTTGTTTTATCAATATTGCTTAGGGTAATATACCTTCCATCACGTGTGTAATAGGCAAGCGGACTGCCTGCATCTGCACGTTGCACTGTTTTTTGGAGGAGAGAAAAATCGGCTACAAAACTTACTATTAAACTAATTTTAGGGATATGGGTAGATGAAGTTACCCTGGCATTGCTTAAATACGATATCCTTTTTGTTGAGGGATAATAGGCCACAACAGCGTAATCTGGCAAGGTTGGTCCTAAGTCATCAAAAGATTGTACTCTGTTGCTGTTTGTTTGGTAATTGGTTCTGAATAAACCACCGCTTAAGTTAAATGATGTTTCGATGGATTTGATCTTTGGCGTGTTTAAGATTAGTTCAATGCCCTGGTTATCTGATTTCAGATCGTTTTCGAAATTGCTGAATGAAAAAGCAACCGTTCGGATTCCTGTTTGAGTAAGTATTGGCTGTTGACCTGGTCTTGACGTTGCAGCATAAACAGGTAACGTTACATAGTTTTGTTGAGAAACCGTGTTAATACCATTTCTCGAATTTTTGTTGAAAAGAGAAAGTGAAAGGTTGAATTCCTTTATTTTAATTTGAGAGGTAAATTCAAAGGTTTCGCTCTTGGGGGATTTTAAATTACTTGAATCGTAATCATACCGGTTAACATAAACCAGATAGATACTCTCGGCGGCATTACCATTATAAGCATTGATTACCGGGATTTCATAATAGGTTGGTCCGGGATACCGTTGGCCAAGAGAAGGCGATTTATACGATAAACCATAAGCAAATCCAAATTTTATGTTTTTGTTCAGCTCATAATTTACATTAATCCTGGGCGAAAAAGACGGCAATGAATTCTGAAGATCGTATCTTATACCTGCCCTAACATTAAGGGGTTTACCAAACACATCGAGTTTAAACATATCTTCCGCATATAATCCAATATTCTGTTGGGCAACCGCCAGGTTAAAATCGTAATATCTTTCAGATCGTTTTGATGCATTTCCCGAAGAGGCTACTGCAGTGTTCGATCTCGGTCTGCCTGGATCCAAAACCTGTCCTAAACCTTTATTTGCACCATAATCATAACTGATTCCAAATCCTAAAAAATGTGTTGTCGACCCTGTTTTAAAGTCAGAATTAAAATCAAGCTTTGCTGAAGCATTAATGGGGCGGCCATCAATTAAAGATTGGGCAGTATATATACCCGCATAATAATATCCTTCATGTATGCCTGTGGTGGTTGCATCAGACATAATTACGTAAGGCACGTTTCTGAATTCTTCAGTGTAACTAACCTGATGCCCTTCTGAGTATCTTAGATTTAAAGCTATGTTTTTTAAAAAGCTGGAATTAACACGGTAAGAACTTCTGTTGGCGACACTAAAATTCCAGCTGTCAAACCTCACTACACGATCGGTAATGTCATCAGGATCAGTTTTTATTCCATCTAAATTTTTTCCATAATCAAGGCTAAGTGTATTTTTCAAACGTTTCTCTTTTCCAAATACATTGGTATGCATTAATGAACCATTAATTCTTTTATATGCTTTCAACTTGTCGCGGTTATCGGCAAACGAATTAACATAGTTCAATCCGATATTAAGTGCTCCTGCCTTCCCTGGTAATTTAAAGCCTTGAGAATATCCGTATGAAGTGGCGTTATCGCGCAATTGCATTCTTAAAAAAGCAGGGGCTACACCGGCTTGCCTCTCTACAATTACGGCTCCTTCGCTCAAATCGCCATATTTTGCAGGTGCAACACCTGATATCACCTCAATATTCTCAATATTGTCAACCGGAATTTGTCTTAAATCTGTGCCGCTAAAAGCAAAATCACCTGAATATGAAGTTGTTGGGCTACCATTTAATCCATACGAATTGCCAGAAGTAATTAACGAATTTCCAACTCCCAGTATGCCAGGATTAAAACTCTGCATATTCATGTTATTACTTATGGTATTTCCATCTAAAATGATAGCAACTCCGAAAGAATTATTCATCTCGTAAGCACCACGACCATTGGTTGTACTTGCAAAGGTTGATCTTAGAGTAATGTTCTGTACAGTTTGTAAAGAAGGGGCAACAACCTTTCTGTTAGGAAGCTGGTTCAGTAAATCGTTCAAACTGAGGGCAGAAGTTTGTTCTATAATGTCGCGGCTGATGATTAATGATGAATTGGAAGATCCCTCATAATTGCGTTTTGCATTAATATCAATCGTTTCGAGGGCCAGGTTTAAATCTTTTAAGATGATATTCCCCAGTTCAATTGTTTCTCCCTTGGTTTCAACAACTTTTACGAGTTTTTGGTACCCGATAAAAGTGAATTCAAGCGTTAAATTAACATTGCCTATCTTATACAGTGGGATATAAAAGTCTCCATCTTTATCGGTAACTGCGTATTGGTTTGTTTCAACAATTTTAATATTTGCAGGTGAAATTGGATGTAACGCCAGATCCACAACCTTCCCCCTTAAAACAACATTTTGCGCCAATGCAACCGATGCACATCCGCAGATAATAAAAACAATAAAAAATTTCAAAAACTTTCCCAAACCCTGTATTCTTAATTAGACTTATTCTAATGATTCTGCAAAGATGGAATTTTAACGGTTTTTAACAAAATTATTTAGACTAATTCTAGATAATTTAACATTTGTAGCCTAATTCTTACAATTGTGGGTTGTATTAGTTGAATTTGTGTAAAAAACATCCAGCGATTTGTAAAGATTGTTGAATCTTTATCATCATAAATAACAATGCACCTATTATATTTTTAAGAATTCAAAATAGCGATCATTAAATTTCCTTTTAACGAATATCTAATTGATTATTTTTACTCTTAAAACTGGACATTAAAAAAGAGGCTAACGCTTAGGTTAGCCTCTGAATATTAATTTGTGGTTTTATAGAATTATTTTAAACGATTGATCCGGTGAAACGTCGGCTGCTGCTGCAAGAAACCATTGTGAATTTATTGCATCGAAAGAATCATCCCAATAAAATGTAACGTTGCCTTTGAAACTATAATAACCGGTTGATGGATACTGATGAACTGATTCATCTGCCGTGTAGCTAGCACTTTGAATACCAGGTAAATTTAATTTTATAGCTAAATCACCTGCATGGGAAGCAGTTCCATAATCATCTACATAATCGTTCGATGCTTGAGCCATCTGAGCTGACATTATACATCGGCTTGGATCAATGGAATATTTAGTGTAACTATGAAATGATGTGGATATAATAGCATTTTCCGTACCTCTTTTTAACAATGTTACACTATCTCCTTTTCTATATTCGCTGAATAATTTCCTTTACTTTGAAGTTTAAAACCTCGTCGAGATAAGGATTCAATTTGAGTTTCTTCATTGGGAGAATTTTTCTTGCAGCCAATCGTAAATGTTATTAGGCAAATCAATAATAATAAAATAGTAGAGTTTCTTTTCATAGTTTTTTTTTTTATAAATTAATATATCAATGACAATATTAACTATTTTAGTAGTTAATCACAAGTTATTTTGAATAATTCTAAATAAATGCTTAAACTGTATGATTTCCAAATTAACGTCGATGTGACAAAAGAAAACACTTTTGTTTAGGTTCTAATGGTTTAAAAGGATAACTTTGCGGCTTCAAATCCACACAATGAGTGATCAGATAAAACACGAATGCGGAATCGCTTTTATTCGCCTGTTAAAACCACTTTCTTACTACCAGCAAAAGTACGGTACAGCACTTTACGGCCTTAACAAATTATACCTTTTAATGGAAAAACAGCATAACCGGGGCCAGGATGGCGCAGGTATTGCCACCATTAAGCTGGATATGAAACCGGGCAGTAGGTACATCAGCCGATACCGGAGCATGGCATCAAATGCGGTAGCGGATATCTTCGAATATGTACAGAACAAATTTGTTGATATCCAGGAAAATACACCTGAATTAATGCAGGATACAGAATGGCTCAAAAACAACGTAAGCTTTATCGGCGAGGTGTTAATGGGCCATTTGCGTTATGGTACACATGGTAAAAACAGCATCGAAAATTGCCACCCTTTTTTAAGGCAGAACAACTGGATGACCCGTAACCTGGTGATTGCTGGTAACTTTAACATGACGAATGTTGACGAGTTATTGGAGCAATTATACGAGCTGGGCCAGCATCCAAAAGAAAAAGCAGATACCGTTACGGTACTGGAAAAAATCGGCCACTTTTTGGACGATGAGAACCAGGAGCTTTTCGATCAGTATAAAAAAGAAGGACACGATAACGTTGCGATTACGCACAAAATATCTGATAACCTGGATATCGCGAACATTCTGCGCCGCTCGGCCAAAACCTGGGATGGAGGTTACTCGATCTGTGGTATGGTAGGTAACGGCGATTCGTTTATTATGCGCGATCCGGCTGGTATTCGTCCGGCTTATTATTATTACGATGATGAGATTGTGGTAGCTGCTTCCGAAAGACCAGCTTTACAAACTGCATTTAATATCCAGTTTAAAGATGTTAAAGAGATCGATCCGGGTCATGCTTTAATCATCAAGAAAAACGGAGAGGTAAGCATGGAGCAGTTCCGCGAGCCTACCGAAAGATTATCTTGCTCATTCGAACGCATCTATTTCTCAAAAGGAAGTGATGTAGAGATTTACCGTGAACGTAAACAGCTCGGCCGTTTATTGAGCGATAAAATTTTGAAAGCGGTTAATTACGATCTTAAAAATACTGTATTCTCGTTTATCCCAAATACTGCTGAAGTTGCATTTTTCGGGATGGTTGATGGCGTACAGCGTTACGTACGTAACCACCAGAAAGAAACACTTTTACATAAAAAGGAACAGTTAAATGATGAGCAGTTAGATGAACTGTTATCGCTTGCGCCAAGGGTAGAGAAACTTGCGGTAAAAGACGTAAAACTAAGAACATTTATCACCCAGGATGCCGATAGGAGTGAGATGGTGGCACATGTTTATGATACCACTTATGGTATTATCAACAACCACCAGGATACTTTGGTTGCATTGGATGACTCAATTGTTCGTGGTACAACTTTAAAGCAGAGTATCATTAAAATTGTAGATCGATTGCACCCTAAAAAAATCATTATTGTTTCTTCTGCACCTCAGATCCGTTACCCTGATTGTTATGGTATTGATATGAGCAGAATGGGACAATTTGTGGCTTTCGATGCGGCTATTCAGTTGTTAACGGAACGTGGCATGTGGCAGGTAATTGAAGATGTTTACACCAAATGTAAAGCTTCGTTACTTTTACCGAAAGAGGAAATTGTAAACCACGTTAAAGAAATTTATAAACCATTTACCCCGGAAGAAATTTCGGCCAAAATTGCACAGATTATTACCCCAAAAGGTACTGTTGCTGAGGTTGAAGTGATTTATCAGAGTTTAGAGAACTTGCACGAGGCTTGTCCGAAAAATAAAGGTGACTGGTATTTTTCGGGAAATTATCCAACCCCGGGTGGTAACAAAGTGGTAAACAAAGCTTTTGTTAACTGGAAAGAAGGAAATAATCAAAGGGCTTATTAGACCCTAAAATATTTTGAATAATAAATAGCTCATAGTAATATGGGCTATTTTTTTGCACTCATTTTACTACCGGTGCAGTGAGTTTATACAAAAAAAGAATGCCCTTCAACTACGCTCAGGGTGACAAACGAGTAGTTATATTTTTAATTTTTAACTACAAAAGACAAAGCAGGTTTTCATCTTTATTTAATTTGCTTGCTTCTCCTGTTTAAACCTGACATTCGCGGAAAGCCCGGAGGCAAATTCTTCATTTGCCGAGGACTTGCAGCATTGGCAGGACTAACAATAATAGTTGTACTGCACCTGCTTTTCAAAAAAAAAATATTGACTGAGACATCAAGGATAAGAACGCAATGTATTATGCGTAAAATTTCAGATAAGTTTTAACGATGAGCCAAATGGCGAAGAATATGATGACAACTCCTGCAATTTTATTGAGTTTTTTCAGCGCATCTTCTTTTATTTTATAACGGAGTTTGCTGGAGTAAAAACTCTTTGCGCCATCGATAGCCAATTGGGTGGCCATGGCAATAAAAAAGCAGACCAACTTTTCGTTTAACATGTTGTTGAGCTTTACAGAGATAATTCCGCTAACAATAATCCAGAACATGAGGGTAGAAGGAGTGAGGATGCACATCAGAAATCCCTTTATTACATAACCCCGTTTACTCACTTTTTGTAATGTTGAACTATCGTAATGTACGGTTATTTTAGAAACCAGGTAATAGATACCTACTGCTAATAAAAACAGGCCCCCGATGGAGCCTACATATTTATCAAATTCTGCTTTATAATCGAAAAACTGGCTGCCAAAAAGGACCAGGCCAATTAAGATTACATCACTGATAATCACTCCTATGGCTAAAGAAAAACCAGCTTTGAAGCCTCTCTCTATGCTGGTTTTGATCATTGCAAAAAATACCGGCCCTGTTAAAAACGACGAAATAATCCCTGCTCCTATTCCTAGTAATATGGCTTCAAACATGCATTGTATTGTTTATAATATGCGAATATGCAATTTTATACCTAAACATATAACTTTTATTTTTGTTGCACAGGTTGCATAAAATTTACGGGTTTTCATTTTTTTTATTTATGTTTAGAGCCACTAAAACAATTTACCAAATAACAAACGATGACAAAAGACACAACTAAAAATTATGGTACAGCTCTATATACAATTATAACTGTATTCTTTTTTTGGGGATTCGTTGCCGCTTCAAATGGCATCTTTATTCCTTTTTGTAAAACTCATTTTAAATTAACTCAATTCGAATCTCAATTAATAGATTTTACCTTTTATGGCGGGTATTTTATAGGATCATTAATCTTATATTTTGCTTCACAGGCCTCAAAAGTTGATATTTTAAACAAAATAGGATATAAAAAAGGAATTATTGCCGGCTTAATTATTTCTGCAGGTGGTGCCCTTCTTATGATTCCTGCAGTGCATTCTGGTTCGTTTTTGTTTATCCTATTTGCATTTTTTGTTATTGCTTTAGGCTTTTCGTTACAACAAACAGCTGCAAACCCATTTGTAGTGGCTTTAGGAGAGCCGGAAAGTGGTGCGCATCGCTTAAACCTGGCTGGCGGTATTAATAATTTTGGAGGTTTGATGGGCCCGGTTATTGTAAGTGTTGTTTTGTTTGGAACTGCAAACGATGCTGTTGCCAAGGTGGTGGAAATTTCTTCTATCAATAATTTGTACTATATTTTAGCTGGACTATTTTTAGGCGTTGCAATATTCTTTGGTGTATCCAAGCTCCCTGATGTGACAAGTACAGAAAAAATTGAAGCAAGTAGCAAACCTACCGGACCATTGGTTGTAATGATTTTAGGTTTCTTAATGGTTGCAGCTGCGAGTCCTCTAGCAAACTTGACAGGAATTAGCGCATCTATCTTTGTTTACTCTTCGTTTGTAATCATTCTAGGTGCATTATTATTCGGTTACTTCGTAAAAAAAGAAAATGCTGCTAGTTGGGGCGCAATGCAATACCCTCAATTGGTTTTGGGTATGTTAGCTATTTTTATGTATGTAGGTACAGAAGTAACTATTCAAAGTAATTTGGGCGCTTTACTTAAATTGCCAGATTTTGGAGGTTTAGCAGATGCGGATATCAAACCTTACATTTCTTTATACTGGGGTAGTATGATGATTGGCAGATGGGCAGGTGCGGTCAGTGCTTTCAATCTAACTAAAATGACCAAAAATGTTTTAACTATTATTGTGCCTTTTGTGGCTTTCGGTATTATTTTAGGTGTTAACCATGCAACCGGTACAGATGTGGGTAATTTATATGTTTATGCACTGTGTATTGCTGTAATGATTTTAGCAGTTTTTATTGGTCAGGAAAAGCCCGCCAAAACATTGGCTATTTTTGGAACCTTAGGTGCGATAGCCATTATTATTGGTTTACTAACAACTGGTCATGTTGCCATCTTTGCTTTCGTTAGTGGTGGTTTATGTTGTTCTATCATGTGGCCATCAATATTCTCATTAGCCATTACCGGATTAGGGAAATATACTTCTCAGGGGTCTTCATTCTTAATTATGATGATCTTAGGAGGGTCGATCATTCCTCCAATTCAGGGAGAATTAGCTGATAGTGCTGGTATTCACAATTCTTATATCATTCCTGTTTTAGGGTTTGCTTATTTAATTTTCTTTGCATGGAAAGTGAGTGGCGAACTTAAGAAACAAGGTATCGACGTTGAAAATATTACTGCCGAAGGCGGACATTAATTTTAATAAAGTATTTTTGTAGCCACAGGGATGAATGCTCTGTGGCTTTTTTGATTTTATACATGACTGATAAACCAAGTTTCGATTCTATATTTATGAACCTTGCCACCGATCTGGCTGCCCGTTCGCATTGCGTGCGTGCCCACGTTGGTGCAGTATTAACCAAAGATACCCGGATTATTTCCATCGGTTATAATGGTCCCCCGGCCGGAACGCATAACTGTGATGAGGAATGGCCCGAACATGGCTGCGCTCGTGATAGTAAAGGAAGTTGTTCATTAGCTTTACATGCAGAAGAAAATGCCATCCTCTATGCTTCTAAAAACGGATCGAAGATAGAAGGCTGTACCTTATACACCACTTTATCGCCCTGTATTGCCTGCGCAAGGTTAATTTTATCATCAGGAATTAAACTGGTATATTATTCAAAATCGTATGCCGCTTATAAAGGTTTGCCAAGTGATGAAGGCGTAGATTTTTTAAGGAAGTTTGGGGTAGAAGTGAATTTGATGGAATCGTAAGGTTTAATGGTCAATAGTCATTGGTTAATTGGTCATTAGTCATTTTAGCTTAAAAACGTAATGTTCTTAATTTCTTGATGGTCAACAAATAGATTAACCGACTTTGTCTTTCGAGTCCCTGACTCCGACTAAGTCACGATAAAATTCTATCTTGACAACTTGACAAGTTTTGTTTGTCTTTGATTATAAAACTATTAACTATGAAAACAATGTCAGTTGGGGAATTTAAAGCTCATTTTTCTGAAGTACTTGAAGATGTTAAAGCGGGTATTGGTATTGCAGTAACTTATGGGAGGAAAAAAGAAGTTATTGGTTACTTTGTTCCTGATTTAGAAGAAAGCAATAATCAACGTAAAATAGGTCTGTTGGATGGGAAAGCTGAAATTATATTTAAAGATAATTTCAAAATTACAGAAGAAGAATTTTTAAGCCTATGATTTACCTGTTAGATACCCCTGTGCTAATTTGGTCGTTAATGTATTCGTCTAAGCTTTTAGAAGTCTTTTTAGAAATCTTAAAGAATAAGAAAAACACAATTCTTTTAAGTACTATAAGTTTTTGGGAAATTTCTTTAAAGCATTCGATGAATAAACTTGACATTTTAAGAATCGTACCGGATGCTTTACCTGGACTTGCAATCGAGGCTGGCTACGAACTTTTGCCTCTTTTACCAGATGATGTAGCTAATTATCATCAATTAAATGCCACCTGGCACAGAGATCCTTTTGATAGAATGCTTATTTGGCAAGCCATTCAAAAAAATATAACTTTAATCAGCAAAGAGGAAGACATTAATAAATATCAATCGGCAGGTTTAAAGGTTGTTTGGTAATTATTGTTCACTGGTTCATTAGTACCTGCAAGTCTGCTATTGGTTAATCGGTTAATCAACTCCAAACGCCTAGCGCTAAACGCTTATCGCCATGCCCTCTCTCAAAACTCTCCGCACACTACTAAAAATCTCAAATCTCCGCTCTCAAATCTCATATCTAATTGGTACCTTTGCGGATGCTAGAAAAAATCATTATCGTCGATTTTGGTTCGCAATTTACACAACTCATTGCCCGTAGGGTTCGCGAACTAAATATTTACTGTGAAATATATCCATATAACAATCTTCCTGAGATTACCGAAGATGTAAAAGGTGTTATCTTTTCAGGTAGTCCTTATTCTGTCCGCCAGGAAGATGCTCCTCAGATTGATTTATCAAAATACCATTTAAAATACCCATTATTGGCTGTTTGCTATGGTGCACAATATATTGCCCAACATTCTGGTGGTTCGGTTCAGCCTTCTTCAACACGCGAATATGGCCGTGCCAATTTAAACTTTGTTAACCAGGATAATCAATTATTTAAAGGCATTAATTTGAATTCACAAGTTTGGATGAGCCATGGTGATACCATTACTGATATTCCTGAAAATTTCGAGCTGATTGCCAGTACCGATAGCGTAAAAGTTGCCGCTTACCACATTAAAGATTCTGATACTTACGCCATCCAGTTCCACCCGGAAGTTACGCATAGTATTGATGGAAAAATTCTTTTAGAAAATTTCTTGGTTGATATCTGTGGCTGTAAACAGGACTGGACTTCTTCTGCATTTGTAGAAACCACCATTGCCGATATTCAGGCTACTGTTGGTAATGATAAAGTTGTTTTAGCCCTTTCAGGCGGTGTTGACAGTAGCGTTGCTGCGGTGCTTTTGCATAAAGCCATCGGTACCAACCTGCACTGTATATTTGTTGATAATGGTTTATTGCGTAAAAACGAATATGAAAGTGTTTTAGAACAGTACAAAGATTTCGGATTGAACATTAAAGGCGTTGATGCGAAAGATAAATTCTTAAGTCAATTGGCCGGGGTAGAAGATCCGGAGCAGAAACGAAAAATTATAGGCCGTGTTTTTATCGAAGTTTTCGATGAAGAATCGCATCTGATCCAGGATGTGAAATGGCTGGCACAAGGTACTATCTATCCCGATATTATCGAGTCGGTTTCAGTTAAAGGCCCATCGGCAACCATTAAATCGCACCATAACGTTGGCGGTTTGCCGGATTTTATGAAACTTAAAGTAGTAGAGCCACTTAAAACTTTGTTTAAGGATGAGGTAAGGAGAGTAGGTACTGCGTTAGGATTAGAATCATTTATCTTAGGCCGCCACCCTTTTCCAGGACCAGGTTTAGGTATCCGTATTATTGGCGAGGTTACTGCAGAAAAAGTAGCGATTTTACAGGATGCAGATAAAATTTACATCGATAACCTGAAAGAAGCCGGATTGTACGATCAGGTGTGGCAGGCAGGAGCAATCTTTTTGCCGGTAAGATCTGTTGGGGTAATGGGCGATGAACGTACTTACGAAAATGTAATCGCCTTAAGAGCAGTTGAATCATTAGATGGTATGACGGCTGATTGGTGCCACTTGCCTTATCCGGTACTGGCTAAAATCTCTAACGAAATCATCAATAAAGTTAAAGGCATTAATAGGGTAGTGTACGATATCAGCTCTAAACCGCCTGCAACCATAGAGTGGGAATAGTTTAGTTGCAAGTTTTCAGTTTGGAGTTTTCAGTTCAAACGGCATAAAATATATAGTATGCTAGCAAGGTGGAATAAACTTTGCTAGCATATTTTGTTAAAAACGATAGGTATGATTTATAAAAAGGTTTACTGCTTGCCAGTTTTATTGATGTTGGTTTTGGGTGCTTGTTCGCCAAAAGTGAGAACGCCTAAGCCAGAAACGAGTAAACCGGCCGAGAAAGAAAAACCGGCAGATAAAAAGCCCGTCAAAAAGTTTACCCAGGCCAGTGTTTCATTACTTGTTCCTTTTAAACTGGATGAGCTGAACTTAAAAACCGCTACAAAGGCCGATATTGAAAAATATGCCATGCCCATCGATTTTTATCAGGGTTTTAAATTAGGTCTGGATTCTGCTGCTGCCCAGGGTTTAAACTTTAAACTCAATGTTTTTGATACTCAGGATGATAATGCACACATCTCTACCCTCTACAAAAACGAACGCTTTAAACAGAGCAATTTAATTATCGGTCCTGTTTTTCCCGAAGGTTTGAAATTTATAGCGAATTATGCCAAAGAAAACAACGCTACTGTTGTTTCGCCGCTGGCTGCTACTGATCCGGGGGAGTTTAACAATCCTAATCTTGTTTCTGTGGTCAATAATATTGGTTTGCATGGAAAAAAGATCGGTACTTATATCGCCAAAAACTTTAATCCAGCCAATACCATTGTGGTGCTGATCAATCCAAAGAAAACGGAAGATGAGGCTTTTGCAGCCCCAATCAGGAACTATTTCCAGACTAACGGAAAATTTATTGTACAGGAATATGCTTCTGCTTACACTTTCGAAACCAAAATGATTAAAGGAAAGCAATATGCAGTAGTGGTAACCTCATCCGATCGTGCTTTTGTATTGCCAACCGTAGAAAAGCTTTATAAATTAAAGAATTTGCCAACCGGAGGATACGCCATTAACCTTTTTGGTCACCCCAACTGGGTAAAACAGAATTATCCTGCCGAGAAATTACAAGACCTGAATACCATCATCAGTTCATCTTATAAAATAGATTATAAAAGCAGTGCTGTAATTACTTTTATCAAAAAATACCGCTATAAATATGGTTTTGAGCCTGGAGAATATGCTTTTAAAGGCTTCGATATAGGTTATTATTTCGGTAAACTATTGGTAAATTATGGCGAAGATTACAGAGATTATCTTGTAAAGGATAAATATAGAGGACTTCATAATAGCTTTTCATTTATTCATGATGAAAAATTAGGTTATATTAACACTAGTTTAATGCTATTGAAATATAAAAACTTCGCCTTAAATATTGTTGAATAACCAATCATTCCTTCCATTTTAATTATTGCATGAGAGCAGACCACCAGTTAAGAGCCTTTGAACAGATTTTAAGCAGTTACGATGGAAGTTTGCCTTTGCATCGATTTTTGCCTGCTTATTTTAAACAGCACAAGCAAATGGGTTCATCCGACAGAAGATGGGCCACACGACATATTTATAGCTTTTTCAGGCTGGGTAAGGCTTTAGCTGCTCTGCCAAATGAAGAACGGTTGAGCATTGCCGATTTCTTATGTCAGGATACTTTAAGCCAGATTGTGGAGAAAAACCTTCCTGAGTTGAAGGATAGTATTAATTTACCCTTAGCAGCTAAATTAAACCTGATTAAGGCTAAATACCCTGATTTTAATGCGGAAGACGTATATCCTTTTCATACTGCGCTTTCCGGCGATATCGATAAAGAAGCCTTTTTTGCTTCCTTTTTCAAACAGCCTGACCTGTTTATCAGGGTAGTGGCTGACGATTCTACTGCAATTATTGCGAAACTAGAGGAGGAGAATATAGCCGTTAAAGCGATTTCTGATACTGCATTGGCTTTACCAAACGGTACCAAACTCGAAACCATTTTAAAAGAGGGTAGTTATCAGGTGCAGGATTTATCTTCGCAGCATACCGGTGAATATTTTAAGCCGAATAAATGGGATAAATGGTGGGATTGCTGTGCCGCATCAGGCGGAAAAAGTTTGCTTTTGCACAGTTTAGAGCCCGTTATCGAGCTTCTGGTTTCTGATTTACGCGAAAGTGTACTGTTAAACCTTGATGAACGTTTCCGACTGGCCGGTATCAAAAAATACCATAAAAAAGAAATCGATCTTTTACAGAATAACGATCAGATTCTGCATCACTATGCCTTTGACGGAATTATTCTGGATGCGCCCTGTACTGGTTCAGGAACATGGGGAAGAACGCCCGAAATGCTTACTTTTTTCGAGGAACGTAAGATCAATCAGTTTGTTACTATTCAGAAAGGCATTGTACAGAATATAGTGAAATATTTAAAGCCTGGTAAACCGCTGGTTTATATTACCTGCTCTGCTTTCGCTAAAGAAAATGAAGAAGTTGTGCAGCATATGTTAAACACACTTCCTTTAGAATTGGAAAAGATGGAATTAATAAAGGGCTACGAAAATAACGCCGATACGATGTTTGTAGCAAGGTTAATTAAGAAAAGCCAGGATTAATCAGGATTAAGGGATTGTAGGATTTTTAAGATCGGGGCGTTTATTAATTTAAGTCATTTCGAGTGCAGTGCAACGTAATCGGGAACCACGTAAGTGCTCAGCGAAGCTAAATCTATCTCGGGGTAGATCTCTCCGTTCCGCTTTGCTACAGTCGAGATGACAGTCGCTTTGAGACGTTATGTATGTTCAAACCAGGACCTAAAATTCTTCTTTAGGTACTTCACAGCTTCAATTAAAACGGCGATGGCTCCAATAATTAAGGTATATTCTTCAAAGCTTTTCATGTGGTGAGCTTTTATGTTTAGATGAATATACGGATTTATTGTTACAGTTTGGTGAGTGGATTGTCATTTATAGTAAAATGGTCATTGCTACCGCGAGAGAAAAATACAACGACGTTATTAATTAGATTTCTCCATTCCGCTGCGCTACAGTCGAAATGACGAACTGGCTAATTTTACATTATACATCATCCATTTTCCATCTCACATTTTCCATCTTCTAAAGTCCTGTATTATTTCTGAACAGCTTAATGGCAATGGCGAGTAAAATTACCCCAAAAGCTTTACGCAAGATATTTAAACCCGATTTTCCGAAAAGTTTTTCCAGTCTGTTGGTGTTTTTCAATACGAAATAAACAAAAAGCATATTGAGGATAATCCCCACTAAAATATTTTGTGTATGGTATTCTGTTTTTAACGAAAGCAGGGTGGTCATGGTTCCCGCTCCGGCAATTAAGGGAAAAGCTAACGGAACGATAGAAACGGTTTCTGGTGCTTCTTCTTTAAAAATAGTGAGTCCTAAAACCATTTCCATGGCAATAAAAAAGATCACAAAAGAACCTGCAATAGCAAAAGATTCTACGTCCAAACCAATTACTTTAAGTAAAGATTCTCCAAGAAATAAAAAGAGGATCATTAAACCTGTGGCCACCAGAGATGCCTTTTCTGATTCGATATGGCCAGCTTTTCTACGCAGCTCGATTACCACCGGAATGGCCCCCAAAATATCGATAATTGCAAAGAGCACCATCGTTGTCGACAGGATCTGGCTTAAGTTGAACTTCATAAAATCGAATTTCATAGCAGGACAATTTTAAGCAAAGGTAGCGGAATTTGTATCAAATCCTCAATTGTAAAATTATTTATTAGAAATAGAATTGTGTTCTTAAAGTGAGCACATTATCTTTCCGGTCAGCCGTATAATCCTGAATCTGGGTAGCCTCATTTCTGATAATATCGTAATACAATACAGCTTTAAAATGTGTATTAAAGTGATGTAAAAAACCAAAGCCAAAAGTATCAAAACGGACATCTGCCGGTGAAAGTCCTTTAGCGCTGCTAATATCCATTCCCTTCACTTTCGAATTTGGATCGTACCAATCATATTTTAAAATAATCTGGTTATCGGTACTGTTCAGGGTTTGTACAAAGGTGAGGTAGGCACCGTTAAATGTTCGGGTATAATAAGGAAGGGCGATCGATTTATTATCAACAGGGTAGGAGCCCGGGGTGGTAGAATTGGTAGAAGTTCCGGTTTGCAGTCCTGAAACAACCTCTGCCCGAAGTTCAGATTTCCAGCTTTTGGTTTTGGTAGCCAGCTGAATATCGGCACCATAATACCTGCGTGGAGCAACTTTATTAATGGTGGCGGCCGACGAATCTTTAACCATGTTCCATTGATCGTTAATTTTGTCCATTTTATAACTTACAGGCAAACGATGATTTAAACCACCCTGTAAGGTGCTGATGCCGCCCGCAATGGTAAAATTATTAAAAGCATAGGTTTTATGGCTTAGTCTGAAGATGAAATCCTTGCTGTTATCAAATTCTGCAGGACCAGCCAGACCCTGACCGTTGTAAATACCAAAATCCAGCACAATGTTTTTAAGTGTGGCATCTTTCCAGCGGGGATTTAAGGTAAAGGTAACCCCCAGGTCGCGCTCAGTTTTCATTAAAATCTGCGACATCCGGCCACGTTCAGGTGCCTCTCTTACCGAAGATGATAACTGAAGTTCATTCCCGAAGGGACGGCCGGAAAGCCCTAGAGTAACCGCTAAAATCTTCCATTTGTTTTCATAATAACGGCCCCAGAAATCTCTTACGGCAACGCCTTGTTCTGTACCGTCGAACTGCAGTACAAAATAGGTTGATGGAGCACCATCGTCTGTTAACAACATATAATCGGCCCTTAATCGGCCTCTTCTCAACCTGAACCGGTTATTGGTAAATTCGCCGAAATTTCCGCCCTGGTATTCTGCCTGCGTACCATTTGATTGCGCCATTTGAAACTGTGGCTGTAAATATCCGCTAAACGATAATGAACCATATTTTTTGGAAATAATGAGTAAATGATTAACCGTTGTAGAGTCCATTACATCATTAATAGTTCTTTGCGCATAACTTATTGAAGAAAACAGCAGGAAAAAGGCAATGATCAGAAAATTTACCTTTTTATATCCGGTAGAATGGCGGTTCATGTTATCGATTTTTTGCAAAGGTAGTTTTATTAACAATTATTTAACACAAAAAAAGCCCCAACTTGCGTTGAGGCTTCAAAAATATTTAAATTGTTTACAATTCTGGTTTAGGAGGATCTACTGGTTTTACCACTCTGCCACTGTTTCCAAGAACCGAGTTCTTTTTGCCATAGAAGAAGTAAATAGCCACACCCAAGGCCATCCAGATGGCTAACCTGATCCAGGCTTCAATTGGAAGTGAAGACATTAAGTACACACAAACAATGATACCCATAATTGGCACAAATGGTACAAATGGTGTTTTGAAAGGACGAGGCCTGTCAGGATCTGTTTTGCGTAATAACATTACACCAATACATACCAGTGAAAATGCGAATAATGTACCGATAGAAACCATGTGGCCTAAGTCGGTTACAGGAACAAAGCCAGCAAAAATGCTTACAAAAAGCATAAAGAAGATGTTGGTTTTGAAAGGTGTTCTGTATTTAGAATGGATGTTGCTGAAGAATTTTGGTAACAATCCGTCTTTAGACATGGTATAGAATACCCTCGATTGTCCCATTAGCATCACCAGTATTACTGAAGTGTAACCCGCTAAAATGGCAATAATTAAACCCATTTGCAACCAGCCGTATCCGGTAACTTTAAAAGCGGTAGCGGCAGGAGAAGCATCACCTTTAAAAACAGTGTAAGGTACTAAACCTGTCATTACGTGAGCAAAAAGCACATATAATATCGTACAAACTACCAGCGAGCCCAATATACCGATTGGCATACCTTTTTGTGGATTTTTTGCTTCCTGAGCTGCAGTAGAAACGGCGTCGAAACCGATAAATGCAAAGAAAACCAATGCTGCGCCCGCTGCAATACCCGAAATACCAAATTCTCCTTTAACACCTGTATTTGCAGGGATATAAGGCGTGTGGTTAGCCGGATTAATAAATTTCCATCCCAGTGCAATGAAAATAATTACTACAGCCACTTTTACAATTACTAAAATGTTGTTAAGGCTTGCAGATTCTTTTGTACCGCGGATTAACATCAATGAAAGTAGAGAAACAATCACCACAGCCGGTAAATTGATTCCGCCACCATCTACTTCTGCAAATGATTTGGTTAAGTAGAGCGGCATTTCGAGGCCAAACTCATGCAATAATTTATTAAAATATCCAGACCATGAAACGCCAACGGTTGCGGCCCCTAAAGCGTATTCCAAAACCAGATCCCAACCAATTACCCATGCCATGAACTCACCCATGGTTGCATAAGAATAGGTATAGGCACTTCCTGCAACAGGAATCATTGATGCAAATTCTGCATAACACAATCCTGCAAAAGCACAGCCTACAGCCGCCAGTACAAATGATAAAGTTACAGCAGGTCCTGCGTGATCAGCTGCAGCAATACCGGTTAAAGAGAATAAGCCTGCACCAATAATAGCTCCAATGCCCAATGCAACAAGGCTTGTACTACTCAGTGTCCGTTTCAGCGTGCCTTCACCGCTTTCAGCAGATTCTGCTATAAGCACATCAATAGGCTTTTTTAGATTCATAAGTTGTTTAGTCTTTTATGTTTGTTGATTTTATGATAATAAGCGGTAAACCTAAATAAAAATTACCAAAAAGAAAAAGGGATTCTGTTAAAATCCCCCTTTCAGTTGTATTATATCTGCGATTTTACAACTAACGACTTAAAGTATCGGTTGTATTGATTAAAGTATCGGTTTTTATGCTGCCCGAAGCATCGGTTTTTTGTTCAATTCTGATTTCTTTCCTAACTTCTTGTTTGTGTTCGCCCGCAATTGCCTTAACTGCGATGTATGGAGCAATAACCAGTGAAACAATAGACATTAATTTAATCAAAATGTTCATTGAAGGGCCGGAAGTATCTTTAAAAGGATCGCCAACCGTATCGCCGGTTACAGAAGCCTTGTGTGGTTCTGATTTTTTATAGTGCATTTCGCCATTAATCATTACACCTTGCTCAAAAGATTTTTTGGCATTATCCCAGGCACCGCCCGCATTGCTTTGAAAAATCCCCATCAACACGCCGGTTACGGTTACTCCGGCCAATAAACCACCTAAAACCTCAGGGCCAAAGATAAAGCCTACAATAATCGGCGTAATTAAGGCAATGGCTCCCGGCATCATCATTTCGCGGATAGATGCTTTGGTAGAAATGGCCACACATTTTTCGTATTCCGGTTTGGCCTTATATTCCATTATCCCCGGAATTTCCCTAAACTGGCGGCGAACTTCCTGTACCATGTCCATAGCAGCTTTACCAACCGCCTGGATACATAAAGCAGAGAAAATAAATGGAATCATTCCACCCACAAATAAGCCTGCAAGCACAGGGGCCTTGTAGATATCAATAGCTGTAATGCCTGCAATTCCTACGAAGGCAGCAAATAAAGCCAGCGAAGTTAATGCAGCAGATGCAATGGCAAAACCTTTACCTGTAGCAGCAGTTGTATTCCCAACCGCATCTAAATTATCGGTACGTTCGCGAACTTCTGGCGGTAACTGGCTCATTTCTGCAATACCGCCTGCGTTATCGGCAATTGGTCCAAAGGCATCAATTGCCAACTGCATCGCCGTGGTGGCCATCATACCAGCTGCGGCAATAGCCACACCATATAAACCTGCAAAGTGGTAAGAGGCCATAATCCCTCCGGCCAGAACCAAAATCGGGATCACTGTCGATTTCATACCCACTGCCAAACCTGCAATAATATTGGTGGCGTGCCCGGTTGAGGATTGCTGGATGATAGAATTTACCGGTCCTTTACCCATTGCAGTAAAATATTCGGTAACAATACTCATCATGGTCCCCACCACTAAACCCACAATAATGGCATAAAATACATTTATACTAGAGAACTCATAACCGCGAAGATTAAGTGTTTCCGGTAACATCCATTTCACAATAAAAAATGAAGCTACCGCTGTGATCACAATTGACGACCAGTTACCCAGGTTCAATGCATTCTGCACGCTCGATTTTTCATCCTTAATGGTAACGAACCAGGTTCCGATAATCGAAAATATAATCCCCAATCCACAAATTACCATTGGAAGAAGTATAGGCGACATGCCTCCGAATTTATCTGTTACCGTAATTTCTTGTCCTAAAACCATCGTAGCCAATATGGTTGCCACATACGAACCGAATAAATCGGCGCCCATACCGGCCACATCACCTACGTTATCGCCAACATTATCGGCAATAGTTGCAGGGTTACGTACATCATCTTCGGGGATACCGGCTTCTACTTTACCCACTAAATCGGCACCAACATCGGCAGCTTTGGTATAAATACCACCGCCAACACGTGCAAAAAGTGCGATTGATTCGGCTCCCAGAGAAAATCCGGTTAAAACCTCAATAGCAGTTCTCATTTCTACACTATTGGCATTGGTTACATGGAAAAGCTGTAAAAACACAATAAATAATCCACCTAAACCTAAAACAGCCAATCCGGCCACGCCTAAGCCCATTACCGTACCTCCGGTAAATGAAACTTTTAAGGCTTGTTTTAAGCTGGTTCTGGCTGCCTGTGTAGTTCTTACATTGGCTTTAGTGGCCGATTTCATACCGATATAACCTGCAGTTGCAGAAAATACTGCTCCGATAATAAAAGATAGGGAAATAATCCAGCTTGAATGCATCGGAATACCTTTAATTTCTGTAATTGTTCCCGAATAAGCCAATAACGCTGCTGTAAAGACAGCAAAAATGCTCAATACCCTCCATTCAGCTTTTAAAAAGGCCATAGCACCATCGGCAATATAGCCGGCAAGCTCCTGCATGTTTTTATCGCCTGCATCCTGCTTATTTACCCAGGCGCTTTTAATTAGCATAACTATAATCCCGACAAGGCCCAAAGTCGGGATACAGTAAATTAAATTGTTTTGTAAAAAATCCATAGTTAATAATTGGTTTTATATTTGGTTAGTTGTTTATTGGTTCAATAGTCATTGGTCATTGATTCATTGGTCATTTGGTTAACTGGTTAATTGTTTAAATCGGTTAATCGGCGCTGGTCGCCAAATGCCCGGCGCTAAGCTCATCGCTCCAAACTCTTCGCTAGCAACGCTCTAGCAAGATAACAAAATATTCTTGTGGTTAAAATTTTACAAGGTGTATGAATAAAATTTTGTCATCGTAAAATAATATCCTACAATTTCTTTTTTTTAAATAAATTAGCCCCAAACTAAACAGAACTAAAATGAAAATTCAAAAAGAAGGAGAACCTTCTAAAAGAAAATTAAGCCTTTTCGATGCTACAATGCTGGTGATGGGCTCAATGATTGGTAGCGGTATTTTTATCGTAAGTGCCGATATCATGAGAAATTTAGGTTCTGGTTACTGGTTGATTGTGGTTTGGGTAATCACTGGCGTAATGACAGTTGCTGCCGCAATTTCTTACGGAGAACTTTCTTCTATGTTTCCTAAAGCGGGTGGGCAATATACTTACCTGAAAGAAATTTTCGGCAAAATGATGGGATTCCTGTATGGTTGGGGGCTGTTTACAGTGATTCAAACAGGTACTATTGCTGCCGTTGCCGTTGCTTTTGGTAAATTTACTGCCTATTTAATACCTGCCTTAAACGATGCCGCGCCGATTTTTCAAAGTGGCGGGTATAAAATTACCTGGATCCAGATTTTAGCCATTGGCGTTATTCTGCTGCTTACCTATATCAATACAAAAGGTGTTGAAAGTGGTAAAATACTGCAGAATATTTTTACAGGATCTAAAATTGTTGCTCTAATTGGCTTAATCATTTTAGGCTTTTTGCTTGTGAAAAACAATTTTTGGAACGATAATATGGGGCTGGGGTGGAAAGCTTTCAATAACCTCAAAACAGATTTTAGCGGGAATTTCCTGAAATCAGGCTGGGAATCTATTTCCGGAGTAACTATTATGGGTGGCATTGCAGCTGCAATGGTAGGTTCGGTATTTTCGAGTGTAGCCTGGGAAAACGTAACTTTTGTTTCAGGAGAAATCGAAAATCCCAGGAAAAATGTAGTGCGTTCCATGGTTTTGGGCACCACCGCAGTAATGATTCTGTATTTATTGGTCAATTTTGTATATCTCAACACCTTAAACCGTGATAGTATTGCTTTTGCATTAAATGATCGGGTAGCTGTTGTTGCTTCAGAGCAGATTTTTGGAAGCGGGATCGGTACCATTGTAATTGCTGTACTGGTGATGATTTCTACCTTTGGTTGTGTTAACGGAATCGTGTTAGCTGGTGCCAGGGTTTTTCAGAGCATGGCAGAAGACGGCATGTTTTTTAAAGCAGCGCTTAAAAACAATAAAAACGGAGTGCCGGAAAAATCACTTTGGATGCAGGGCATCTGGGCTTCTGCTTTATGTTTAAGCGGACAGTATGGTAACCTATTAGATATGATCTCTTTTGTTATTGTACTCTTTTATATGATTACGGTTTTTGGCGTTATTTATTTAAGGATAAAACAGCCTGGTTTGGAAAGACCTTATAAAACATGGTTATATCCGATAACACCGGTTATTTACTTATTAATTGGTGCAGCGTTTTGCATTCTGTTATTAATATACAAGCAACAATATACCTGGCCGGGGCTGGTTATTGTTTTATTGGGGCTTCCTGTTTATTTTTTCATCAATAAAAAAGAGCAGCAGCCTTAGGTTACTTTAGTTTAATATTAAACCTCGCAAGTTTCTAAATCTGCGAGGTTTTTTTATGCCAGAATAATTTAAAATTTTTTTGAAAAGCAAGGTCTGGTTTCAATCGGTTCCGAAAGCCCCGTTATCCGCTTTACTCACCCGATAGAAAAAATCGGGATCGTGCCCGCTGCTACCGGGTTTAGCGTACACCGGCGGGTGCTGAAATTGAGTGAATAAAACGTATTAAACGTATCATTTTTTAGTCATAACCTTTCAAAGTTGTAGCTGTTTAATTTTGCAGCCTAAAAAATTATTAACAATATATTAAACCTATAAAGTTAGTTTTAATGTATCCTGAGCCAATTAATCAGCCAATTTTTTTCTTTTTCCACCAACGTTACTACTTGTTAATGAATAGTATATCGCATAATTGGCTTAATATTTGGTTTGATAATGGCGGTAGCTAGCCTGCCTTAACCAAATTTATAACCTTTAAATTTTAAAACTATGGCTTTCAAAGCTAGATTAAACTTTTCAGGCAAGGAGTACGATGTACTTCATTGTGCCTATGCATTAAACCGTGATGTAGATGCTAAAGGAAGACCCTCTTCCGGAGTTTACGGCGGTACCATCGACATTGAGATCGAATCAACCGAAGATACCTCAATTATCGAGGCGATGGTAAACAACCAGTACAAACCCATTACAGGAACCCTGCTGATTAAAAAATCGGAGGAAGATGCCAAAATGAAAGAAGTTAACTTCGAAGACGGCTACATTGTTAAATATTCCGAAGGGATTAACATTGTTGGCGATCACCCGATGACGCTCAAATTCCAGATTTCAGCACGCAAGCTTAAATTAGGCAACGCCGAGCACATTAACGATTGGCCAAAAGCCTAAAGAGGGGTTTAAGGCATAAGGTTTAGGGCAATAAAACGCCACATTCTATGCGCTTATCGCCAACCACTCACCGCAATTCATCTTCCACATTAAAACTTTACTACAATGGCATTCAAAACCCGCTTAAACTTAGGATCAAAAGAATTTGATGTACTACAGTGCAGCTTTTCATTAAATAGAGATGTTGACGCAAAAGGCCGTCCATCGTCAGGTGTTTATGGTGGTACCATCCACATCGAAATCGAATCAACTGAAGATACTTCAGTAATCGAATCAATGGTTAATAACCAGTACAAGCCGCTTTCCGGAACAATTGTTTTCAAAAAAGGCGAAGAAGATTCAAAAATGAAAGAACTGTCTTTCGAAGATGGTTACATCATCCAGTATAACGAGGGTATTGCGGTAAACGATAATACACCAATGACTTTAAGTTTCGTAGTATCTGCCCGTAAACTAAAGCTGGGCAATGCAGAACACGAAAACGACTGGCCAAAAGCTTAATTATTATTTAACAGACGAAAGTTAGATGAGTTCTAAACATTCGTCTGTTAAGTCTCAAATCTCCCGTAAAGTATAAATTAATGTTCCTTTTTACTCAAAAAGGCAATTGATTTGAGTCATGATAAAACTTACCATCATGTTGCCAGTAAGTTGGCGTATTAAATGGTAACAGAGATGTTTTTAGGTTAATTTTTATTGTACATGGAAAAGATGCGTTTACCTTCTTGTTTTAAGCTGTTGCCTGCTATTACTGGTGCGTTAATATTGATTTGTTGTTTAAGCTGTAATGAAGATCGTACAAAAAATAAAAATGTCCTCCTGGCAAATAAAAAGAGTGAAAGTACTACCCGGTTATTCCTTAATTATACAGATTCGGTAACTAAACTCCCTTTGGCAAAGCTGAATGAGGCTGGCATAATATCATTAAACAGGAAATTTACAGGTAAACTGCCGCTGGCCATTTATAATGGTGAACAACAGCATAATAATCAGAATGTTATTGTACAGCCTTATCAGAATAACGGTACAGAAAATATGGTAAAAGCAGGAGTAATATTACTGGTGCCAAAATTCCTCACAGATTCTTTGCTTATTGATGATTTTACCCACCATTTTGGAAATATAGAGGAAGAAAAGCAAACGATAGGCACAACAGAGCAGCCACTACCTGTAAAGATAAACGTTGATGCCAATACTGCTATGAAATTAACTTTTAACCCTGGTGAAAAACTAGAACTCGCCCACGTGATTATGGTTGAGGTTTTAAAGTACAAATAATAATCAATGAATACGCTTGTAAAAATTAAAGAATATGATGCACATGGCGGACCTTCGAATGAAAAAATGGGGGGCGATGGTCATGCGCAAACTTCTACAACTACCGGCAGGTTTGTAATTAAAAGTATCGAAAAGCATGTAAGTTATGGTCGTTATGCCATATGGTCGGGTATAGCATGGGGAACTGAAGTAAAAATAAGCGGAAATATTGTGATGATTAAACAGCTGGGAAGCTGGAAAAAATTAACAGATGTAAATGCGCAGTGGGGAGCTTATAAAAACGATCAGAAAAAAGTTACCCAAGCTGTACTTAACTATCAGCGTAACCTTTATCCTAATTCTCCTATACCAACCAAATGGCTGTTTAACGATTTTGGACATGTTTCGGTTAAATACTTCAAAGACCTGAACAATGATCGGAAAATGAATGGAAAGGAACAGGTAATGGGCGATTTTATCCATACCACACCTCCTGATGAAGCTGCAACTGCAAGTGGAAGGATTTTCCAGCTGGCAGAATCGCATGGTTGCATCCATGTACGGCCCGGCGATATCGATACCATGATCGGCAACGGCTACCTGAAAAAAGGCAATACCATAGAAGTGCATCCCTACACTAAAAAAGCCATAGATGCTTCGCACAAAAGAAATGCAGCTGGTATGCCATTTGAAGTGCATTTTTATCCGGGACTTTATAAAATTGCCATTTATAAAACTATGTAGCTTAAAACGCTACGGCTACAATTAACGAATACATTATGGAAAATAAACTTCTCGTAGAAATCAGTATAGAAGATACAGCAATTGCACACTTTGCATCTTTTAATCTGCTACAGGCTTTTAACCAGCACCATTATTTCGAACTACATCTTAACCACGATCAGTTGGGTGCTCCCGGTTTGATCAATTTGGATGACAGTCGCGATTTTGTAGGCAAAACCCTAACCGCTTCTTTTGGTCATTCGCCAGAAAACCTGCAGCATTTTGCCGGACTGGTTACAAAAGTAGAACTCTCACAAAGTCATGGCTATCACGGCGTACTCATTGTAAGTGGATATAGTCCTACTATTTTAATAGACCGCGGACCAGATTTAGGGTCATATTTAGATAAAGATCTGGATACCATTGTTAGATTGGCTACAAAAGATACCCCAGCTAACGATTTGGCCATTGTAACCAATGCTTCCAGAAAAGCGGCAATCGATTATCTGATCCAATACCGTGAGAGTGATTTCGCATTTCTTAACCGCTTATCGGGCGAATATCACGAATGGTTCTACTATGATGGTAAACAGCTTAATTTCGGAAAGCCCGATAAACAAAAGGAAATAGCCCTTTTTTACGGTCGTGATGTACATAACCTGCAGTACGCCATGGAAGTTTCGCCTATAAAATATAAGCGTTTTGCCTACAATCCTAAACAGGATGAAATGCTGCATAGCGAAAGTACCGGCAAAGCAGATGGAAATCCAGATCTGGCGCATGCCATTAAGGCATCTAATACAATGTACAGCAAAACCTTTAACCAGCCATCCTTAATCAGGGTTGATAATGGCAGCGACATAAAAAGTCATGTAGAAAACGAAGAAAAAGCACATATCAGCGAATTGTTAAAGATAAATGCAGGTGGCGATAATGCCTCTCTCAGCATTGGCAGCATTGCCGAAATTACCATGAGTGTAAGAAAGGAGCTTGCTTTTGCAACCGAAAGCCTCGGTAAATTTCTGATTACCAATATCAATCATCAGATAGATGGAACAGGTAAATACAGCAATACTTTCGAAGGTTTGGTGGCTACCACTGAGCGTATCATGGTTAGGAATTACGAAAAGCCACACTCGGATATGCAGCTGGCGGATGTGATAGATAATGATGATCCTCAGGGGCAGGGCCGGATTAAAGTTAAATTTAAGTGGGAATGCCAAACCAACGACCCGACAGAATGGCTGCGGGTTGTAAGTCCCAATGCAGGTAGCGGCGATACCGGGAAAAATCGGGGGTTCCACGTTATTCCCGAAAAAGGCGATCAGGTGGTGATTGCTTTTGAAGAAGGCAATGTGGCCAGGCCCGTTGTAATGGGTAGTGTTTACCATGGCAAAAGCGGCGATAGCAGTGGCTTTAAAAATAGTAATACCAAAGGCTTAACATCGAGAAAGGGAAGCTGTTTGAGTTTTGATGATCTTAATCATGCACTGAATCTGGGTACCAATGCAGCTAATTTTGTAAAAATAGAAAATGGCCCGGGGCTGATTACAGCAGAATCTGCTGAAACGATCGTAATTAAAACGGGTTTAAGTAGTATTACGATGAAAAAAGATGGAACGATTGATATTATCGGCGAAATCATTAATATTCAAGGGAAGAACTCTGTGAACATCAATTGGGGCGATAAATCTGGGATTAGTGTATTTGTAGGTAAATCAGGTTATACCAATTACAGTTTTGATGGAAAAACCAAGAAAGAATCTGTAACTGAGGGGATTTCAGTAACCAGTGGAACAACAATTCTTTCAAAATCGGATGGGGTACAAACGATAAATGGTAGTCAAGTAGATATTAATTAAGTTAGCTATGAGTAGATTTAAATTTTTTAGTGATGAAGAACCAGTTCATGTCGAAAATAAAACAGATACACAGTATGATAAGGTAGTTGATATTGAAAAGACTGATCCTGTACTCTTAAAATATCGTTGTGAACAAACGGTTGCTACCAAATTAAATAATGTAATTACCAATCACGCTACCACAAAGCGAGAGTTTCATGTTAAAAACAGAATTGATAATGGGAATCTTATTGTAGAAGTTTTGCTTTTCGATAATATTATTCAGATAAATCCTTCTAATCTCTCAGAAGCAATGGACTTGTTTTCATCCCTGGATCTGATTAAATGTAATATAACCGTACAGGTTGACAGAGAGACAGGGAAAATAAACAAGATATTGAACTACGGTGAGGTGCTAAAAAATTGGGAAAGTTTTAAAGGCAATATAAAAGAGCGGTATTCTTTTTTGAGATCAAGTAATGCCGAAATTGAACTCCAAAAATTTATTTATTTGGCAGAAGCGCAGATTAAGGATGAAAAACTCCTCATTGAGGATATACATACTAAGTTGTTCTTTGATCTTTTTTTTGATAGGTATCTTGTTAAGCTTTCAGACCTATATAAACCTTATACTTTGAATTACCATTCCCAGCTTTTTGAAGGAATTGCAGTGCCCTTGCATGTTTCATCAGAAATTATTTTTGAAAAACCATCAACTGTTGAGCTTAAAAAACAGGGTAAGATGGACATAAAAGTGATTGATATTAATGCAATCAAAAAACAGTATGATCAAAAATTTCAGCCTATTGTAGGCTATAAATTTTCAAATTACGATTTTCAATATCAGGTTAGGCAAGTTGTTAATACGGATTTGTCATTAATTGAAGAAACTGATCTTTTTCTTGCTGAAGAAGTTAAAAATAATGTTGAAGTAGTTGTAGACTATAAATTAAGGAGGATAGAATGAGTTATTCTTATGTACATGAGGGTGCTAATGTTATTTGTACCAATATGACTAATGGAAAACCGCTTCAAATTGGTATCAGTAGGGTTTCCACGGTAATCTTAGCAAGTAAAAAAGCCCCTTTGCTAAATATTGATGATAGAAAAATCAGTGATACTTTTTCGTGTAAGGTTGCAAGTAAATTTTGGGGAGGATTACAGATTTTAACTGCAGTAATTGCGGTAGCTGCATTGGCTGTTGCAACTGTAGCAACCGGCGGGTTAGCATTGGTGGCAGCAGGGGTAATGCTTGCGGCTGCGGGAACCAGTATTGTAGCAGGTGTAACCGGTTTATACAAGATAGGGCACGATTGTGATGCAACGCTAAATGGTACGTGGATGTTGCCGCATGGAGGGGTCAAAATTGATAAAAAACAAGCTTTACTTAGTCAATCATTGATGAACTGCCCAAAAGGTGGGGTTGTTTCTATTATCATCGATCCGGTTATTGCAATGGCTGCCGCAAAAGAAATCACTAGTAATAATAATGCTGAAATTGCAGCCCATTTAACTTCTCAGGCAATAATTGGTGTAATTACTGCTGCTACAGCTTTTACACCTATAGGTTTATTGGTGGCAGCTCCTATTGCGGTTTATGGTTATATTGATGGCGAAAATAGTAAGGAAGAAGCAGCAAAAAAAAATCTTCCCATATGGAGATGGAGTGATGTTGGGGAAAGTGCAAAAACAGAAGGGCTAGTCAATCAGCCTGCGGGCGCTGTTGGGGCTGTTGTTGAAAATGGAATAAACCTTACTCGTACCAATCAACAAATTACACGTGAAATGATGGAATTTAATACACAAGCGGCCATGAGAGAGGCTGCCGGTGATGCGGCTGGTGCTGCTAATTCCAGATTGGCTGCTGATATTGCATCAAGGTCTTATCCTTCAACACGTTCGGCGCTAGTGGGGAAAGATTTTTTTAAAGGCTTAGCGAAAGGGATTGCTGGTGCTATTGCAAACTATTTGATTGATAGAGGATCGGATAGTTATGAATTGGCGAAAGCAAAATCTTCATTATTAGCTTCTGATAATGCTAATAATCAAGACATAGATAATAATATTAGTGTAATAGCAAATAATCCCAAATAAATGAATAAGCAAATATCACAAGCAATTGGCTGGGCTTTAGGAGTATTAGTTGTATTCCCTTTAATAATTTATGGCGTTAACATTTTGTTCAAATCCAAAGCGAATGAGGCAAAAGAACATATTGATGAATATTTGGAGGAATTTGTACCTATTAGTACCAGTTTCCCTAAATATAAAGATCTAAAATTGTCATATTCTCAATATTCTACTTCATTAACAAGTCCTGCGGGTAGTATATATAAAATATCTTTTTTTGATAGTATACTGAATAAGCATTGCCAGATTATGTTCTTTAATTATCCTGACTTTGAAGCGTCTAAGTTTACCACAGTATTGCATAACAAAAAAATAATTATTTCTATCAATAAAGATGATTTAAAAAATCCTCACTATGGAACAAAAGAAAATCCAATACCTGTTTTTAAGGTAAGGGAAAATCTGCCAGATTCGGTTAGTAAAAACAGAGGCTATGAAGATGGTTGGAATGTCGATATTACTGATAAACAATTTAGATATAATGTAGAGCAGTATTTAACCTACATTATGCCAAAAGACGAATTTAAAAAGCGTTTTGAAAAAACAAATGAGTAAGCAATTTCTAGGATGGATAATTGGCGTTTTTATATTATTTCCTTTATTCGTGTTTTTTATATAATAAGATTACAGTAAGGAAAAATGATGGTAAAAAATATTACAATATTTTTTTTAATGGCATAGCTCCCATGAAGTTGTCGATACCTAAAGAGGATCCATACTATCTGTCAGAAGATAATGTTGGGTTTGATAGTTATCGGGCAGGAGCGAGCGCAATCGGGTTTAAAAGTCTAAATGGAAATATTATTTCGGTTAGATTTCGTGAGCCGACTATTAAAAAATACTTTATAGTAAGTGTTTATGATGTCAATGATCAATTGTATTTTCCTCTATCTGAATCGATGTATGGTAAAGAAATAACTGCATGGGTAAATCAGGATGATTTAAAAGATCCTAGCTACGGTACTAAAGAAAAGCCTATTCCTGTTTTTAATTTTAAAGGGATAGGTGAGCCAATTAGAACGTGGGGAGGAGACAAAACTGGTTCTAAAGTAGTCTATCAAAATCTTGAGCCCACCAATGAACAATACAAACACAATGTTCTAACCTATTTAACCTACATTATGCCAAAAGACGAATTTAAAAAGCGTTTTGAAAAAACAAATGAGTAAGCAAACTTTAGGATGGATAATCGGTGTATTTGTATTGTTTCCCTTATTTGTGGTTTTGTATAATAAAATTACGGTAAGAAAGAATAATGGCGCAAAATTCTTTTCAGCATATTACAAAAAAATAATTCCCGTTCAATTAAGTGTCCCAAAATTGAGAGGCGGATATTCTGATACTTTAAATGTTGAATTTGATCATTACAGGGTTGGGGCAAGTCCAATAGGATATAAAGGTTTAAGTGGCAATATAATTGGTGTCCCGTTTTTGGATTTGAATCAACATAAATTTTATAAAATAAGAATGTATGATATTGACAACCAAAAATATCATATTCTGTCAGATGTATTGGAAGGTCAGGGAATAACTGCATGGGTAAATCAGGACGATTTAAAAGATCCTAGCTACGGTACTAAAGAAAAGCCTATTCCTGTTTTTAATTTTAAAGGAATAGGTGAGCCAATCCGAATTACTTCTGAAAGCGAGGGATCAGTTAATGGATATGAAAGTTTAGAGCCCACCAATGAGCAATATAAACACAATGTTCTAACCTATTTAACCTACATTATGCCAAAAGACGAATTTAAAAAGCGTTTTGAAAAAACAAATGAGTAAGCAATTTCTAGGATGGATAATTGGCGTTTTTATATTATTTCCTTTATTCGTGTTTTTATATAATAAGATTACCGTAAGGAAAAATGATGGTAAAAAATATTACAATATTTTTTTTAATGGTATAGCTCCCATGAAGTTGTCGATACCTAAAGAGGATCCATACTATCTGTCAGAAGATAATGTTGGGTTTGATAGTTATCGGGCAGGAGCCAGCGCAATCGGGTTTAAAAGTCTAAATGGAAATATTATTTCGGTTAGATTTCGTGAGCCGACTATTAAAAAATACTTTATAGTAAGTGTTTATGATGTCAATGATCAATTGTATTTTCCTCTATCGGAATCGATGTATGGTAAAGAAATAACTGCATGGGTAAATCAGGACGATTTAAAAGATCCTAGCTATGGTACTAAAGAAAAGCCGATTCCTGTTTTTAATTTTAAAGGAATGGGTGAGCCAATCCGAATTACTTCTGAAAGTGAGGGGTCAGTTAATGGATATGAAAGTTTAGAGCCCACCAATGAACAATATAAACACAATGTTCTAACCTATTTAACCTACATCATGCCAAAAGACGAATTTAAAAAGCGTTTTGGAAAACAATAGCCATTTCCAGCTACCGCTAATTGTTTGCCCAATCTCACATCTCATGCCTAATATCTTACAACCCATCTTACCTCTCAAACAAAAAGCGTATTTTTGCAGCAAATGGGAACACTAGTAGATTCAGGTATAAAAGGTTATAAAAATTATGGGACGCACCTGCGCGAAAAATATAAAGGGCAGCGCGTGTTTAAAGTAATTGTAGATGGAGGTTTTACCTGCCCCAACCGCGATGGAAGCAAAGGTTATGGCGGCTGCACTTATTGCAATGTAGATTCTTTTACGCCTGAGCCATCACGTAAAAACCCGAATATTAAAGATCAGCTCGAAGAGGGCATGCTTCGTGCCAAAACTTCTTACAAAGCCGATAAGTATATTGTGTATTTCCAGCCCAATACCAATACTTATGCCCCTGCGCATTATTTAAAAATGATGTATGATGAGGCTTTATCTGTAAATACCGAAGATATTGTGGGTTTTGCTGTGGGTACCCGTCCAGATTGTATTGATGCCGAAAAAGTGGCTTTGCTGGAAAGTTATACCGATCGTTTTGACGTAGACCTGGAGATGGGGATGGAATCTATTTATGATGAAACCCTCGATCAGATTAACCGGGGCTGTAGTCATGGAGAGTTCGTGGCTGCCGTAGAACTTTTAAAAGACAGCAAACTCGATCTTTGCGTACATACCATTTTTGGCTTCCCCTGGGAAACCCGAGAGCAGATGCGCGGCTATATTCACGAAATTAACCGCTTCCCGCAGATCAAATTTGTGAAATTTCACCATTTACATGTGGTAGAAGGATCGATTATGGGGGCGAAATATAAAAAAGAACCATTTAAACTGTTTTCGTTAGAAGAATATACAGATCTGCTCTGCGAACTGATTCCGCTTTTGCGTCCGGATATTGTGATACAGCGTCTTTTTGGAATTTCCGACTGGGATTTACTAATTGCACCAAATTGGGGGCTTAATAAATCGGCAATTCAGACCTATATGGATAAAGAAATAGAAAAAAGAGGGGTGGTGCAGGGCTCTGAGTATTTTTAATGAAATATCAAATTTTAATATGATTTTTTGAAAAACCAGTGAAATTTCACTGGTTTTTCTATTTTAAGATAGTTTTTTAAGCTAATTTATTATAAATTTTAGGTAAAATGATATAAAATACAATTAATGGTGTGTTTTGTTTTTATTAAAAACTTGCATTAAAATCGGCTGTTTTTTTTGTTATTTTTATTTTTGAGGTTAATTTTTGCTTTGTTTTATAAAAATCACTGTTTTTTGTTAAAATATTTCAATTTAATAGTGTAAAAAATACATTATGTCGTATTTTTATAAAAATAAATAACCAAAAATCACATTATTTAAATAATATTAACAAATTAAACTAAAAACTATGAGTAAATTTTCCTTTAAACAGTTTGCGCCCTTCGCGATTTTAATGATCGTCGCGATTTTCGCTCTATTTATTCCACTTCTTCCAAATTTCGACGAGGGTAAATACAGTGCGCCTGATATTGCATTTATTTTAATCGCTGCAGCGCTTGTATTTTTAATGACTCCAGGTCTTGCTTTCTTTTATGGCGGTATGGTTCACCGTAAAAACGTACTGTCTACCATGATTAAAAGTGTGGTAGCAGCAGGAGTAATTACCGTTTTATGGACAGTTGTCGGTTTTAGTTTAGCTTTTGGTGATACCATAGGCGGTTTTATCGGAAACCCATCAACATTTCTATTTTTTAAAGGTGTAAATTCTGGTGCACCACATCTTCAGGGCGGTGCTGATTTAACCATTCCACTTTCTTTATTTGCTGTATTTCAGTTAATGTTTGCCATTATTACCCCAGGTTTAGTGGTAGGTGCTGTTGCAGAACGTATCCGTTTTACTTCTTATATCTTATTTATCGTTTTATTCGCCATTTTCGTTTACTCTCCATTAGCACACTGGACCTGGCATCCACAAGGTTTCCTGTTTAAAATGGGTGTTTTGGATTTTGCCGGTGGTACTGTAGTGCATATCTCTGCAGGTATGGCCGCTTTGGCTGGTGCACTGGTTTTAAAACGCAGAAAATCTCACTTAGAGCATAAAGAAGTTCCGCCTGCAAATATTCCTTACGTATTAATCGGTACAGGTTTATTATGGTTCGGTTGGTTCGGTTTTAACGCAGGTTCTGCATTAAGTGCCGGTAGTTTAGCTGTTTCTGCATTTTTAACTACTAATACTGCTGCGGGTGCTGCTGGTTTATCGTGGATGTTCTTCGATGTTGCAAGAGGTAAAAAACCTTCTGTTTTAGGTTTTTGTATCGGTGCAGTGGTAGGTTTGGTTGCCATTACGCCAGGTGCTGGTTTTGTAAGTATTTCATCAAGTATATTTATCGGTGCCATTGCCGCTGTTATTTCTAACCTTGTGGTTTCATGGAAACAAAAAACCAGCTTAGATGATACTTTAGATGTTTTTCCTTGCCATGGTGTGGGCGGTATTGTTGGGATGTTATTAACAGGTGTTTTTGCTACAAAAACGGTTAATGCTGCTGGTGCTGACGGATTATTTTATGGTAACCCTGCTTTCTTTATTACGCAGTTAAAAGGTGCGGTAATCGTAATTGCTTTCAGCTTTGTGGTATCGTTCATTATCTTTAAACTGGTCAACCTTATTAATCCGATCAGGGTTTCTGAAGAAGAAGAAGAATTAGGATTAGATGCTTCTCAACACGACGAGAAATACTCACAAGGTACCTTATTAGTTGAAGAAAGAGCGATCTATATCGAAAGAAACAGTCCCTTAACAGAACCAATTTCTTAAGGATTTTATAATATCTAAACTCAAATCAAGCTCAAACATGAAGAAATTTTTAACTGCTATTTGCGCAATGGCCAGCGCAAGCTGTGCCCTGGCGCAAGAAACCACCACATCACCACTTGAAATTTCAGGGTCGGTTGATACGTACTTTAAATATGATTTTGCGAAAAATCCATTGAACGGAAAAACGTCTTTTGTAACTGACCATAATTCGGTTTCGTTGGGTATGATTGATATTGCCTTGAAGAAAAAAACAGGCAAAGCCTCATTTGTAGGAGAGTTGTCTTTTGGTCCACGGGGACAATCGCAATCTATTCCTGATGCTGCGGCTGGCGGCTCATCGTTCAATATCCAGAATTTATATGTTAATTACGATTTTACTGATCAGTTTAGCATGACCGCTGGTTACATGGGTACTTTTGTCGGATATGAAGTTATTTCTCCGGTTGGAAATTTCAATTATTCAACTTCGTATTTATTTACAAATGGTCCGTTCCAAAATGCAGGTATTAAAGCTACTTATAAATTCAGCGATAAAGTAAGCTTAATGGCTGGTTTATTTAACGATTGGAATGTTTACAGTGCAACGCGTGGTGTATCGGCAATCGGCGGTCAGTTAATGGTTGCGCCTGTAGAAGGCTGGACGGCTTATATCAATGCCTTATCAGGTGCCGGTTATGGCGGTTACGGAACCATTATTGATTTAACTACTTCTTATCAGATTACAGAGAAATTTAAACTAGGTTTAAATGCCGCTAATTATGATATTAAAGATAGTTCGGTGCAGGGAAGTTATGCAGGGGCCGCGTTATATCCTCAGTATGCGGTGGCTGATGCGGTTACCATTGGTTTAAGGGGAGAGTATTTTAAAGCCAAAGCTTATGGCACTACCGCCGCCACTTCAACTACAGCGGTTACGCTTACTGCAAATGTGAAATCGGGTGGCTTAACTTTTATCCCTGAGGTAAGGTTAGATCATAACAGTGATAAACCTTTCTTTAACAAAAGCGGTGCGATAGCACCAAACGCCGGTCAGTTTTCTTTAGCCGCTGTTTACGCTTTTTAAGGAAGAAATTTTCAAATATTAAGCCGTTCCGGTGTAAAATCGGAACGGCTTTTTAGTATCTTTAAATATTTGGCAAGTACATTAATCCATTCTGATGAAATACATTATTCTTTTTCTTTTAGTTGCATTTTCCATTGATCTTTCGGCACAACAAAAACAGTTTTCTAAAGATGATAACGGTAAATTTATTTATTATAAAGTTGTCGATTCTCAATTGTTAAGTAAAGATACTTTATTGCAAAGGGCTAAATCTTTTGTTAATGTGGTTTATAAAAAATCGATGAAGGCAGAAAGTATTACCGATACTTCTATTTTGGCTAAAGGAACCATGGTGATTGATAAAACCATTTTGGTTGCCGGGCACCCAAGCGGAGAAATCAGCTACAATTTTGTGTTCGAAGCCCGTAATGGAAAATACAGGTTTTGGCTAACCGACTTTTTATACATTCCATACCAGCGCGACCGTTATGGCAATTTTGTTGCCACAACCAGGATTGGTACTCCTTTAGAACGAAATCCGGGTAAACTTAATGCTGGTGCCTGGAAAGATGTTGTCAACAGTGCCTATAATAAGATCGACAAATTTGGGGAAGACTTTAAAAAGTATTTAGCAACCAATAGGGTAGAGAAAGCTAAAAAAAAGACAGAAACCATTTCTACTAAAAAATGGTAACCAACTCATTTAAACTTGCCAAATAATTCTTCAACTTTCTGATACCGGAATTTAAAAATTTCATTGATCTTATTTTTAACGATCAGGGCGTTTGCAATTGGGCCAATTGGTCCCCAGCCAATGCTGTAATGTAAGGTATCGTGCATTAAAACACCTCCGTCTATTTTCTCGAAATGGTGCTGATGGTGCCAAAAAGCAAAAGGGCCAAAGCGCTGTTCGTCTATAAAATACTCTTGATCCTTAACATGGGTTATTTCGGTTACCCAACCTAACTTAATGCCAAAAAGGGGAGAAACTTTATAAGTAATAATTAAACCGGGATACATTTTGGTATTGGCCATATTTGGCGAAGTCACATCAAAAGTCATATCTTTTGGGGTAATTTCTGCCAGGTTTAAGGGCGAAGAAAAAAAATCCCATGCGGTATCTAAATCAATCGGGAGTTTTTGGGTAAACTCTAATCTGTATGTTTTCAAGCTCTTGTTTTAAAAAGATAACAGCAAAGATGAAGTTTTTGTTGAGAAAAATTGGAATTCTTGTTTTTCACCACAAAGTTCACAAAGATAAAGAGTAAATTTTATTCGTCATTGCTGAAGGCTTTTTCAGCCTACGAAGCAATCTTACAACTATGACTATGCCAACAAACATTAAAATATAACGAAAGCATTAGGATTGCTTCGTGCCTCGCAATGACGGATTCTATTGTGTAGAACAAAACTGACCTAAAACGATCTATCAAGCACATCGATTATCAACCTAATTCACAGATTTCTCGACTGCGTTTCACTACGCTTGGCAATTACGGCACTAAGCTTCGGACCTCCGACCCCCTTATTTCCGGACTAATCCCGTCATCCCTTTTCCATCCCACATCTTCCATCCTAATGCACCATCTTATCCGCACAGGTTGAGCTTGCAAATGCTTCCGGTTTTGCCTTAAAAATAAAACCCATGCTTAAAATATATCCCATGGCGTCGTTCAGTGCTTTGTTCGATTTAAATGACGGGTTGGTGTTGATATCGGCATGTACCTCGAGCGCAACATCATAAATATCAAGCAAATCGCAGATAGAATAAGCAGTTTCAATCGATTTTTGTACTTCCATCAACATTCTTTCCTTAATGCTTACCTGTTGCGTGCTTTTTTCCTGGTGGATGTACATAAAACCACCATGATGCTCTCTTAATAATACGATTACTGTTGCAAAATCGGTTATCGCTCCTTTAACCTGCGAGTCGGTACCGATACAAACTTTAAGTTTAAATCCCTTTTCACTTTCTCTGATAATTGCTTTTTCTACTTCTTCGAGGATGGAAGACTGAATAATTTCACCACTAAATTTTTTCCACGTCATACATTATGTGTTTTTGAGGTTAATAAATGGTAATCAGGTTTTTATAAAAATAAGCGCTATAAATTAAATATGTGTTAAGTGCAGGTTGTTTATTTGCTAACAAAAAGTTAGTTATCAACAAGTTAGTGATAATAGTTCGGATCAGTTTATAAATTATTGAAACAAATCATTTATCGGGTCGTTAAATATTAGTACATTCATTAAAAATTCTTAATTATGAGAGCAGAATTAATTCAAGAACTTCAATTATTACAAAATAGCAGAGCCAATAAATTTGCGGATGAACTGGCTGACAGGATTTTATCATCAGTTGATGCCGTTAATGAAAAAGTGCAATCTTCTATGTCTAAACGCGGCAATATGCTGATGCTGTTAGATAAGACATTAAATTTTTCTACAATACGCAAACTTAGAAACAGGTTTTTCAGACCTTAACGCAGAGCCTGGTTTTTGCCATAGAGAGAAATGATTACCTTTATGGCGGAATGATAGAAAATGCCTTAAAAAAATTAAATATTTCTGCACTTAACGAAATGCAGGAAGCTTCTTTACAAGCAGCTAAAACCGGTAAAGATTTAATATTGATTGCGCCAACGGGTTCGGGGAAAACGTTGGCCTTTTTATTGCCTTTACTTTCCAATTTAAAAAATGGGGTTAAGGGTGTTCAGGCTTTGGTTTTGGTGCCTTCCAGAGAGCTTGCCCTGCAAATTGAGCAGGTTTTTAAACAAATGGGTACTTCTTTTAAGGTAAATTGCTGTTATGGCGGTCATGCCGTAAGGATAGAAAAAAATAACCTTGCTCATCCGCCTGCTGTGCTGATTGGTACACCGGGTAGAATCGCCTATCATTTGGAACATCAGAATTTTGATGAATCTTTTATTGAAACATTGGTTTTAGATGAATTTGATAAGTCGTTAGAGTTTGGTTTTGAAAGTGATATGTCTTATATCATCGGTTCATTGCTTTCGCTAAAACAACGCATTCTTACTTCGGCAACCAAAATGGAAGAGATTCCTGCATTTGTGAAAATCAATAATCCGGTTGAAGTCGATTTTTCAAAAAATATTAAGGCTAAGCCAGATTTAAAACTAAAAAAAATAACGGCTCCTGCAGATGAAAAGCTTGATTATCTTTTCAGGCTGCTAAGTAAAATCGGCGATAAAAATACATTGGTTTTCTGTAACCACAGGGAAACCGTCGACCGCATTAGCGATCTTCTTTTTGAAAATGGTTTAGGGCATGATGTTTTTCATGGCGGCATGGAACAGTTCGACCGCGAAAAGGCTTTGTTAAAATTTAGGAACGGTAGTCACAGGATTTTAATTACAACCGATCTTGCCGCCCGTGGTTTGGATATTCCTGAGGTAGAGCATATTGTGCATTATCAGTTACCTTATACCGAAGATGCCTATATTCACCGTAATGGCCGTACCGCACGGATGCACGCCAAAGGAACGGCTTATGCCATTTTAACTACAGAAGAGAATTATAAATATTTGCCGGAAGATATTGAAGAAGAAGTTTTATCAGACAAATATAAACTGCCTGAGGCTAGCGATTGGGTAACTTTATACCTGGCCCATGGCAAAAAAGATAAAATTAACAAGATTGATATTGTGGGTTTATTTTTGCAAAAAGGTAACCTGGCAAAAGAAGATCTCGGATTGATTGAAGTTAAAGATACCACCAGTTATGTGGCCATTAAAAGAGGCAAAGTAGAAAAATTGTTAAAAGATTTAAGCGGCGAAAAAATTAAAGGGAAAAAACTTAAATTAGAAATAGCAAGTTAAAGAAGAGTTTGGAGTTGAGCGTTTGGAGTTGGGAGTTGAATCTGCGCTTTGCAACCTTAAAACCTTTAACAATTAAACTTTACAACATTCACTCATTCACTCATTCACTCTGTCATTCACTCACTCAATCATTCTGTCATTCAATCACTTAAATAAGCATGAGCAACAACGATATATTAAAAAAACTAAGAGTAGCCTTATCATTAAAAACAGAAGATATTATTACCATTTGTGATTTGGTGGGCTTTAAGGTAACCAAGGCAGAACTGGGCGACATTTTCAGGAATGAAGATCATGAGAATTTTAAACCTTGCGGCGATCAGATCCTCCGTAATTTCTTAAATGGTCTGGTAATTTATAAAAGAGGTCCGAGGGATGAGAAAAAGCAATAATTTATGCTTTTTATTATTTTTTATACTGATCACTTTCTCCTTTAACGCTCTCGCTCAGTCTCAGTTTAAAATAAGCGGCAAAGTAATCGATTCTTTAAAAAAGCCCGTTGAGGGCGTAAGTATCCGATTGATTACCGATAAAGATACCCTTCGTTCAAATGCTGATTCGAAAGGCAATTTTACATTCCTGAAAGTAAACCACAACAAATTCTACCTTAGCATTACAGCATTGGGTTATCAACCTTATGCCTCTGTTTACGAAATCGAACCTTCGAAAAAAGGCGTTGAGCTGGATCCGATTATGCTCAAATCTGAAAGCATCAAATTGGAAGATGTAGAGGTGAAAGTAAAAGTAGATCCAATTAAAATCAAAAAAGATACCATCGAGTACAATGCCGGGGCCTATACCATTAGGGAAAATGATAAGGTAGAAGACCTGTTAAAGCAATTGCAGGGCATCGAGGTTGATGAAAAAGGTGCTGTAACAGCAATGGGCAAAAAAATGACAAAGCTGCGGGTTAATGGTGAAGATTTTTTTACCAGTAACGTAGAAGATTACATCAGGCAGTTGCCGGCAGATATTATTGCCAAACTTCAGGTAATAGACGATTATGGCGATGAAGCTAATTTTACAGGGATAAAAACGGGTACACCACAAAAAATGCTGAATCTGGTTACTAAACCGGGCATGGATAAAGGCGTTTTTGGTGGAATGAACCTAAATTCGGCTACCAATAATGCGCATAATTTGGGTGTTAGTGGAAATATCTGGAAAAAAACAAAGCAGATCGGTTTTGGAGGTCGTTATGGTATTACCAATAATGAGTTTAACCAAATGAATAACGGAGGTTTAAGCGGTAACATCAGGGATAAAATTTCGAAAGAATTTAGCGTAAACGGGAGTTATAATTTTAGTAATGGTACCAACAAATCCATTCAGAGCAATTACCTCGAAACCTTTAATCCACAGGGTACCATTTATGATTTAAGGGAGAGTGCCAGTAATTCAAAATCTCTGAATAATAACATTAACCTTGGTTTAAACGGGGCTACCAAAAAGAATTATTTCAATGCTTCGTTGGCCGGCTCTTTGGCCGATACCCGGAATGATGCTTTTTCTACCTCCAATAAAACCGGATATATTAAACAGGATTTGAGCTCTAATTCAGGTTCGCGTAACAGCAATCCAAACCTTAATGGCAGTATCAACTGGTCGCGGAGGCTGGCCAATAACAAGCGCTCACTTTCCATGGGTTTTAATTTTGGAACCAGCGGCGGAAATACCAATAGTACCATTAATGATATTATCCGCTATTACAACGAAACCACCAATATACTGGTTAAAGATTCGCTCTTAAATCGTTTGGTAGAAAATAATACTTCAAGCGCTAATTTTGGCGGGAACATCCAGTTTTCAAATTCTTTGAAAAAAGCAAACGACAGTACCGGCTACAGTTTTATCAATTTATCTTACCGTTTTTCGGTAAGCAGGAGCCAGAACCTGCAAACCACCACCGTTACCAACCCGTTTGGGAACCGTTTTGTAGTCGATTCGCTTGGGCAGGATTATGTTTCCAATTTTATTAACCAGAACATCAGTATTGGTTATAACACCAACAGTAACCGGATCAGTTATAATTTTGGGCTTAATTTTTCACCCAGCATCATCACCGGTAAATATCAGAATACCGGACAGGAACTTAAAAATTATCAATTAAACTTTTCGCCATCGGCTAATTTAAGCTATCAGATTAAAGACAATGGAAATTTAAGCTTTGGATACAATGGTTACACCAACTCACCCGATTTTAACAAGCTGCAGCCAGTTAGGAACAATAATGATGTGCAAAACCTGATTATTGGTAACCCCGATCTGAAAGCAACATCGAGCCACACCGCCGATCTGAGTTATAACAGATTTGGGTTAAAATCCGGATTAAGTATTATGGCTGGTTTATCGGGTACTTTTGCCATTAACAGTGTGGTAAGCAATACGGTTTTTCTCAGAGATACGTTGAACAGTTTAAAACAGCAAACCACTTACGAAAATGTAAATGGTATTTATAACGTAGGTGGAAATTATTCGTTTAATAAAAGGATGCTTGATAATAAACTGTCGTTATCTGTAAATGGTAATATCGCTTACAGCCACAATGTTTTTTATACCGATAATGTATTGAACAGGAGTAGCGGTATTAACGTTTCAAATGCCTTCAGGTTTAACCTGAATGAGAAAAAATATTCTTTTAATACCAGTGCATCATACAGTTTCAGCTCCAATACCTATTCTGTAATGAACCAGAACATTAAAAATGTGCAGGTTTTGGCTTTAACCGGAAGTGCCAGCTGGATTCCAGGCAAACGTTTTCGGGTAAATGCCTCGGCCTCTAAAAGTTTAAATTTTGGTTATAGTTTATATGCCGGAAATCCCTTGCTGGTGAATATGGGATTAAATACCTCTTTTCTTAAGGGGAACAAACTGCTTTTCTCTGTTCAGGCCAACGATTTATTTAATCAGGGCGCACTTTTTAGCACGAGTATCAGCAATAACTCAATTTCTGAAAACAGAACGAGGTTTATCAGCCGCTTTGTGCAAGCTACCCTGAGCTATAATTTAAGCCAGTTTGGAAATAGAAAAAGTAAAACGAATGGTAACTTTAATGGCGACGAATAAAATAATTAAGCCCAAATTATTTAGTTTAGCGTTTCGCTCATTTACCTGTTAAATATCCCATGAAAAGTAAATTTCTATTTTTTCTTTTGCTGATTTCTGCCAATAATTTATTTGCACAGGATCAGAAAACAGATTCACTAAATAATAAGCCAAAGAAAGAAAACTTTGCCGATGACTGGGCAGCCCTTACCAAATACCAGAAAGAGAATGAACTTTTGCCGCCAACAAACCGAAAAGAAAAACGCGTAATATTTTTGGGAAGCTCGATTTTCGAATTCTGGAAGCAAAAAGATCCTGAATATTTTAACAATAATTCTTATGTGGACAGGGGCATAAGCGGACAGATTTCGCCACAGTTGCTGATCCGTTTCAGGCAGGATGTAATTAACCTTAAACCAAAAGTGGTCATTATTTTAGCGGGTAGCAATGATATTTCGGGCAATACCGGGCATGTAACCAACGAAAAAATTCTGAACAACATCAAATCGATGGCAGAACTGGCTCGCTTACACCACATTAAAGTAATACTTTGTAAGTATTTACCTGTTTACCAATATCCATGGAACAAAAGCATTGAACCTGCTGAAATTATTGTTTCCCTGAACGAAATGATTGCTGCTTACGCAAAAGAAAAAAACTATACCCTTCTGGATTATTGGACCCCATTGGTTGATGAACGCAAGGGGCAACGACCTGAATTAACGGTTGATGGTGTACACCCCAACCTTGCCGGCTATAAGATTATGGAAGGTGTAACGGATGCGGCGATCAAAAAAGCGCTGAAAAACAGGCACTAAGTTAAGTTTATTGGTTGATTAGTCATTAGTTCACTAGTCAGTAGTTTATTGGTTAGCTTGATGCAGGAATTTAACCACTGTAAACAGAAACTAAATTTTCCTTTGCTGTCATTCTGAACGCAGTGAAGAATCTTTTGATAAATTAAATTCCGTGTTTTCCGTGAATCTGTGGCTGGAAATTCATTGGTTCATTAGTCATAAATTCGATTGGTCAGCACGATGCAGAAACTTAATTCCTGTAAATTAAACTGATTGTCATTCTGAACGCAGTGAAGAATCTTTAAATTAAAAACCAGTTTAACGGCCTTTCGACTCTGCTATCATTAACAAAATACAACAAAGCATCGTCATCTTGACTGGAATGCAGTGGAATGGAGAGATCTATACTAGATTTCCCGGCTTCGTTGTACTAAGCTCGAAATGACGGGATTGTGAGAGAACAGAGTGAAGAATCTTTTAATAAAATAGAAGCCAATGGTAAATAAGATCATTCATTACATTCAGGATGACAAGTCGCAAGAGTTACTTCTAATTTAATAAGTCGTCATCTCGACTGGAACGCAGTGGAATGGAGAGATCTACACTAGATTTCCAGGCTTCGTTGCACTACGCTCGAAATGACGGGATTGTGATAGAACAGAGTAAAGAATCTTTTAATAAAATAGAAGTCAATGGTAAATAAGATCCTTCATTACATTCAGGATGACAAGTCGCAAGAGTTACTTCTAATTTAATAAGTCGTCATCTCGACTGGAACGCAGTGGAATGGAGAGATCTACACTAGATTTCCCCGTTTCGTTGCACTACGCTCGAATGACGGGATTGTGAGAGAACAGAGTGAAGAATCTTTTAATAAAATAGAAGCCAATGGTAAATAAGATCCTTCATTACATTCAGGATGACAAGTCGCAAGAGTTACTTCTAATTTAATAGGTCGTCATCTCGACTGGAACGCAGTGGAATGGAGAGATCTACACTGGATTTCCCCGCTTCGTTGCACTACGCTCGAAATAACGGTAGTAAAAATGAGCTTGGCGACCAACTACTTCCTGTAATTTATTTATTTTTATGAATTTTCAATAATATTTGAAAGTTTAATAAATTTAATTTACTTTTACATCGTGAGGGAGAAATGAAACATACAAAAGATTAAAAACGCCGTAAAAATGGCATATTTTTTTAATCTTTATTTTCAATTTTTACTGAAAGTTAAATAATTTAAGTGGTAGGTTATGGATTATAATATACTCGGATATGGCATCTTTATAACGGTTATCGTGTTCATTATCGTAGTGGTAGGGAAGATCTGCTACCGCAACGGAAATATCTTTGTAGCCGAACTCATTCCCGATCATTTGGACCTTTGTCAGCAGATTAACAAATCACTGTTAGTCTCTTACTACCTGGTAAACATTGGCTATTGTGCCATGACATTGGTAGGCTGGGAGACGATCCGTTCTTCGCAACAGTTGGTAGAAGTAATGGCGGTAAAAGTGGCCACCATTGTATGTATCCTGTCTGTTCTTCATTATTTAAATATCTATTTGCTTACCAATACCATACATAAATTAATAAAATAACACCTTAAACTTTTCATCATGGAAACGACAAAAATTTTAATCGGCTATGCAGTTTATTTACCAATTGCTTTTTTTCTGACTTTTTATGTTTCAAAAACGCTGTTCAAAAACAGTAAAATCTATATGCTTGATATTTTTAAAGGGAGGGAAGAAATCGCGAATGCGACTAACAAACTTTTCGAAACAGGCTTTTACCTGCTCAATATCGGTTTCGCACTGTTGATTATGAAGATTACGATTGGCGCAAACGATTACCGCAGTTTAGTTGAAGCGCTAAGTTCTAAAATAGGTGGTTTTGCCATTTACTTAGGGATTATGCTATTTATCAACCTGTATTTCTTTTTCAGGGGGAAACGCAAAGCGAAAGAAAATCAAAGACCTGTGCCTTTTCAGCCTGCATAGATTATGAGAAAAATTTGTCATCCTGAGCCTGTCGAAGGGCCTACTTAGATTTATCGTAAGCGTTTCTACAAGCTCAACGTGACATTTTTGAAAGAAAATTAAATTAAGATAGCCTCTTACTTTTGAAGTTATCTTTTTCCAATCCCGAATTGTTTTAAAACATTTCAATTGCGCTCTCAAACAAAAAAGTCCCGATTTTTATCGGGACTTAGTATTAATCTAGTTTTTTGTACCTGATGCGTTTCGGCGTAACATCACCCAAACGTTTCTTACGGTTTTCTTCGTAATCTGAGTAGTTACCCTCGAAGAAATAAACTTCAGAGTTGCCTTCGAAAGCGAGGATATGCGTACAAATTCTATCTAAAAACCACCTATCGTGACTGATTACCACGGCGCAACCGCCAAAGTTTTCTAAAGCTTCTTCCAGTGCTCGTAACGTATTTACGTCTATATCGTTGGTAGGCTCATCCAGTAGCAATACGTTTGCTCCTTTTTTCAAAGTGATGGCCAGGTGTACACGATTACGTTCACCACCAGATAAAATGCCTACTTTTTTCTGCTGATCGCCGCCATTGAAGTTGAATTTCGATACATAAGCACGTCCGTTAACCGCTTTAGTACCCAGTTGGATATTATCTAAACCATCGGTAATATTTTCGTACACCGTTTTATCGGCATCCAGATCATTGTGCATCTGATCTACATAACCCAGTTCTACCGTTTCTCCTACGCGGAAAGTACCGGCATCAGCTTCTTCCTGTCCGGTAATTAAACGGAACAAAGTAGTTTTTCCCGCACCGTTTGGACCGATGATACCCACAATACCTGCGGGAGGCAATGAGAAGTTTAAATTATCGAATAATACTTTATCACCATAAGCCTTGGTTACGTTTGTGGCTTCGATGACTACATTACCCAAACGCGGACCTGCAGGAATAAAAAGTTCTAATTTATCTTCTCTTTCTCTGCCATCCTCTGAGGCCAGTTTATCATAGTTAGCCAAACGTGCCTTAGATTTTGCGTGACGTGCTTTTGGTGCCATGCGTACCCATTCCAACTCACGCTCTAAAGTTTTCTGGCGTTTGTTTTCTGTTTTCTCTTCCTGAGATAAGCGTTTTGCTTTCTGATCTAACCAGCTGCTGTAATTTCCTTTCCATGGAATACCTTCGCCGCGGTCTAACTCTAAAATCCATCCGGCAACATTATCTAAGAAATACCTGTCGTGGGTAACGGCAATTACGGTACCTTCATAGTTCTGTAAGAATTGTTCTAACCAATCGATACTTTCTGCATCAAGGTGGTTGGTAGGCTCATCCAATAATAATACATCAGGGTGTTGCAGCAATAAGCGGCACATGGCCACACGGCGGCGCTCACCACCAGATAATACTCCGATTTTGGTTTCAGGATCAGGACAACGCAAGGCATCCATTGCTCTTTCTAATTTCGAATCGATTTCCCAGGCTCCTAATGCATCAATTTTATCCTGAAGTTCGCCTTGTCTGGCCATCAGTTTATCCATGGCATCCGGATCAGAGTAGTTTTCTTCTAGACCAAAAGCCTCATTCACTTCTTCGTATTCTTTTAAAATAGCAGTTACTTCGGCTACACCTTCTTCAACTACTTCACGGACGGTTTTTTCAGGATCCAGAATCGGTTCCTGTGCCAGATAACCAACAGAGTAACCCGGTGAGAAAACCACCTCGCCCTGATAAGACTTGTCTAAACCGGCAATAATTTTTAAAAGGGACGATTTACCAGAACCGTTTAAACCGATTACCCCGATTTTGGCCCCGTAAAAGAAAGAAAGGTAAATATTTTTTAAAACCTGTTTTTGTGGCGGGTAAATTTTATTTACACCTGCCATTGAAAAGATTATTTTTTCGTCAGACATTATAAGATATGTGATTTAATTAGTTTAATGTTTTTTCTTTAAGATAATAAAGGTAGGATTAACTTTTAGATTGCCTTAACCTCACTACAATAACAGCTGTACTGAAATTGTTTGCAAAGATAACAACAAGCCCATAACAAAACGGTTTGTTTGGCTTATTTATCTACTGGTATTAACATTTTCTCCATTTATGTGGAGAGTAGAGTTAGATCCATCTATCTGACTGATGATTTTAACTTTCAACAACGGACTATTGCAAATTGCTGTTTTTAAAGCGGCGGGACTAAAAAAATATTTTTTTGAAAAAAGACTTAAAAAAATATATCTTAGTAGTGTGAAATAAAATAATACATCCCATGAAAACAATTAAAAAATTAATTTTTGCAGGCACTGTGGCCTTATCGTTAGCCACATTTTCATCAAATTCAGTCAGCGCTCAAAGTAAAACCCTGAATTCTGTTTCGGAGAAACCAGTAGCAAATACGTTCGGTTCAGAAATAGAACCTGGTCAGGTTATTGGTAACACAATCGGAGTTCAGGACAGGAGGGGCCCCGGTTACTGGGTTCAATTATTTAACGTGTACCTTGATGTGTACCTTAAGTATGGCTACTCGGCAAGTGAAGCGATAGATCGTGCCCAGGCATCGGTTTACCGGGAGATTGAAATTTACTACGGTGTAGAATTGTAGTGAATATAGCAAGGGCTTTCTTTGGTGAAAGCCCTTTTTTGTTAATTTTACATATGCCAATCAGTCCTCAAAAATTTCGGCAGCATGCCTGTTAAAGTTTAAGGGATTAAGTGTGCAGCACTTAGTTTTTTAAACAGATCAAAAAACGATTCCTCTGTATCTTGAAAAATAGTAAAACCTAGTTTTCTGCTTTTCGACATATCAGTCATTACTTCAATTGGTCTCCCCAGGTCAAGATCGGTGTGCCAGGCCGATGCCAGACGGCTTAATTCCTTTTCTCTTAATTGATATTTTTCTGCAATCTGTTTCCAGGTGTCAGAATCGTTATTCATTTCTAGTTCCAGTGGCCGGATTTTATCTTCAAAACCTATTGGTTCAACCCCAAAATAAGCTGCTATACGTTTCCATAACCGGCTCCAGCGGAACACATCTCCGTTAACCACATTAAAAGCTTCGTTACGGGCTGCATCAGTAGTAGAAGCCCAGATCAGGTGCTCTGCCAATATCCTGGCGTCGGTAACATCCGAAATGCCGTTCCATTGTGCGGATGAACCCGGCCATTTAAACGGTCGACCTGTTTCTTTACAGATGGTGGCATATGCAGCCAGTGTAGTTCCTAAATTCATAGCATTACCAACTGCTTTACCAATAACGGTATGTGGCCTGTGGATGCTCCAGGTAAAACCATCGCGTGTTGCTGCGGCATATACTTCATCTTCCTGTGCATAATAAAAATTTTCAAGGTCTAACCTCGGATGTTCTTCCCTCAGGGGTGTTTCAGGTAAAAAACCTTCTTTTGCATAGGCTTCAAACGGCCCGAGGTAATGTTTTAATCCGGTTACCAATGCAACATGCTCAACCGATCCTTTTTCTGATAGTACGTCTAAAAGATTACGCACCATCAAACTGTTAACCCTGATGTTTTCGGCTTCAGTATCGTTGCGCATCCAGGTAGTGATATAAACGTGGGTGGGTGCTATATCTGCCAGGGCCTGTTTAAGGCTTATAATATCTAAAAGATCTGCCGCAACGGGATTAAGTTTCTCAATTTCTGTATTTGGTGTCCGCGACAGGCCATAGGTTTTCCAGCTTTTTGAAATCAGGCTTTCTGCCAGATTACTTCCGGTTATGCCGCTTGCCCCAACTACTAATGCAATTTTACTCATGATGTTATAATTTTAAGCAAAATTAGCCTGGCGAAGATAATTCATACTTGACCTGGATCAGATAATACACTTGATCTGGATCAAGCAATCAGTAATTGAAGTTCTTTCAATGAAAAATTTATCTTTGCCTAAAGATTATCTCGCCCATGATTAATGTACTCTTCAGCCATATTGAGGAAAAAGTTGCGCTTACAGATAAGGATCGGGCGGAAATAAAAACCTTTTTTTCGCCTAAAAAATTAAGGAAACGTCAGTATTTGCTGCAGGCAGGCGATGTTTGCGGGCACCTGGCATTTGTAGCAAAAGGGCTCCTACGCACTTATAATGTTGATGATAAAGGCGATGAACACATGAGTGTTTTTGGCTGGGAGGGCTGGTGGATCTCAGATTTAAACAGCTTTTTGTCAGGTGAGCCTGCTTTATTTAATATCGATGCCATAGAAGATTCGGAACTCTTTATGATTTCGCGTGCAGATTATGATGCTTTAACAGTGGCTGTTCCCATTATGGACCGGTATTTTCGTTTACTTTATGAAAATAGTTTAGTTACCAAAGAACGGAGATTGATGAGTTCCATTACACATAGCGCTGAAGAAAAATACCTCTTACTGGCTGAATCGAATCCGCAGATTATTGAACGTTTACCGCAGAATCTTATAGCCTCTTATCTTGGAATTGCGCCTGAAACCTTAAGCCGTATTAAGCGGAATTTAGCGCTGAGAAAATGAAAAATGCGGAGTTAAACACTCCGCACCAATATAGATTTAAGGATCCGGTTATTAACGATTAACTTTTAGTAAAAAACTCCCAGCCGGAAGCAGTAGCACGGGTACAGGTCATGGCTTGTGTACCATTTTCGCTCGAAAGATATTTTCCGTTATTGCCCCTGAAAGCAATTTTGCCGTCTGCTGCAACTACCCAGTCGAATTTTTCCCAATCGCTGATCGTGGCACGATTACAGGTAACAGCCTGTGTGCCATTTTCTGATGATACATATTTACCCATACTTCTTAAGGCTACTTTGCCACCGCCGGCATCTACAATAGTAAACTGTTCCCAGGCCTGCGCCGTTGTGCTTGTACAGGTCATCGCCTGCGTGCCGTTCTGGCTGTTAACATATTTATTGTTAAATCCTTTAAGGGTGATTACCGTTCCATAAGGGATGCCTGATCCGCCATTGTTTACACGGGCAATTATGGCATCATTAATGGCGCTAAGTAACGAATTACCCCCTGTAGCATCCGCGTTCAGGTCCCAGATCATGATTCCGCCGGTTCGGTCGTATGCCAGGTTTGTTTTATTTTTGATGGTAGGAATGCCGTTGTAACCAATGTTGCCAAAGGTATCTGAATTCGGACTTCCGCCCTGAGCAAGAATATCTTTATAATCGAGGTATGAAGAAGAGGAGCGGCCATAAAAAGGTACGCCTAAAGTAGTTTTAGCTGCCGAAAGCCCTCTGTCTTGCCAGTAATTAATGGAGTTTACCGCATAATTATAGGTAGAGTGATTAGCGCCGCCACCATCATAAGCCATAAGGTTAAGGAAATCTACAGCATTAAAAACAGCATTCTGGATACTTCCGCCATTCTCAGAAACTACTGCTGCAGTGAGCAGTTTTCCATTGTTATGCAATGCTGTGCTTAATTGTTGCATCAGGAGTGTGTAGTTATTGGCCGAGTTTCCATTATCCGGATATTCCCAGTCAATATCTACCCCATCGAGGTTATACTGATTTACGAAATTGATCATATTATTGGTAAAATTGGTTCGGTAGCCCGAATTTGCGGCCAGGCTTTCGAAAGCACTGTCATTCCCATTATTCCACCCGCCAACTGCTATCAGCACTTTTACACCAGCGGCGTGGCCAGCGCTAACCAGGCTTTGCAGTTTGGAAGGATTTTCCACAGGCTGCAATCCACCGGTCGAATTTGGCAGTACGAAAGCATAGTTTACATGGGTAAGTTTACTAAATTGAATCTGGTTAACGGCTCCTGCCCACGATGGCATATAACCCACCACTCTGAAAGAGGTGCCTGCAATAAGCGAACTAACTGCCATTTCCTTTTTTTTACCTTCAAACAGATCTGTTTCCTGTTCAGGATTCATCTCCGATTTTTTACAGGAATAAAGAACAGTAAGGGCCAGCAATGTGCCAAGCCATGTTTTTGTTGCATTTCTCATAAGTTTTTAATTAATTGGTTAGTGATTTATTTAGGTTATTTATCTGATTATTCTTATGATAAGCCTTATTCAGGTATGGCTGAAGCGCATAGCTTCATAGCTCACTGTACAAATCGTGATGCCTAATAAACTAATTTCGATAACCTTATCTATGCTAATGTAAAATAATTATACAGATTATGTGGGTTTAATATTACATAATAGTAGCTTATGCTTCTTTTGACGCAGTTCTAACGATTGAAATAGTTGAGAGGAGCTCGGAGTCGGTAAATATCAGGTAGTTAACCGTTTGTATTAAAGGGGTATAACAGCATTTCAATAGGTTTTTTTTGAAATAATATTAACCCGGAATTCAGATATTTTAATGATAATTGCTGTATGGAACCAGAAAATAAAAATATGCCCCCCGTTTTCTATTTAATTTACAGCAGTGTAGAAAGTAAGGTGTTTGATGCCGACATGATTAAAACCTTAATTAACCAAAGCAGAGATTTTAACAAACAAAATGATATTACCGGTATTTTACTATATGTTAAAGGTCAGCAGATTACCAAAAGTAAAGGCAGATTTATGCAATTGCTGGAAGGTGATGAAAGAATTGTGCGTAAGCTTTATAAAAAAATAATGAAAGATACCCGACATGAATCGGTTGTTTTACTACAGATTGGCAAGTATGATCAATGTATTTTCAGCGATTGGGGTATGGGTTTTGAAGATTCAGACGATGAAACTTTTCAATCGATATCCGGGCATTTTAATTTAAATGATATTATCGAATACTGTAACAAATCAGCACCATCTGATGCTCCGCTACAGTTTTTACGGAGTTTTTATAATGAGGTATAGCAATATTTGGGCTTAATCAAATTATAGCTTCATAATTTATTTCAACCTTATGGAGTTGCAATAACTAAAGTTTCACTATAAAAAAAATCAGTTCCATCATCCATTTTCCATCTTCCGTTTTCCATCCTCCATCTTTTCTCTTAATAGTAAAAGTATCGTTAGGCATATTTTGATCAATATTAAGAAGTTAAGAAAATTAAGGTTTCACTATAAAAAAATCAGTTCCATCATCCATTTTCCCTCTTCCGTTTTACATCCTCCATCTTTTCTCTTAATAGTAAAAGTATCTTCAGGCATATTTTGATCAACATTAAGAAGTTAAGAAAATTAAGGTTTCACTATAAAAATCAATTCCATTATCCATCTTACCTCTTCCATCTCCATAAAGCTCTGTAACATCGTTTTTCCAAAACAAAAACAACCTCTCAACAGTTATTTTCGTATTAATATTGTTGTATTCATTAATAGGGTTTCAATGTTATTGATAATTGTCTGGTTAAATTGTTAAATGATGTCACGTTCTTTTTGTTTTTCTGTCAAAACTTGTAAATTGCTTTAGTAAAAAGCAACAAATTGTCAGTTATTCGAATCGAAAAAATCCTTACAATAAACCGACAAATGATATTTAAGGGGGAAGATACTTAATTAATTCCCTTTTAAAACCTATAAAACAGTTATTACGTAGATAGATATATATTTATCAGGACGATATTCATACCGTATTTTTTAGGTTGGGGGATATGTTTACTGCCTTTTATCCACCCGTATGGCGCAATTGTTGATAAAATAAACAAAATGGTACAGTCGCTTTTTATAATTTATTTTATAGTTTAGGGACGTAGCTGTTAAGAAAGGTATTATGGAAGCAAAATTTTCACCACAGGTTAAAGATGTAATCTCTTTTAGTAGGGAGGAAGCGCTCCGCTTAGGGCATGATTACATTGGAACCGAACATTTATTATTGGGCCTCATCCGCGAAGGCGATGGTATGGCTATAAAAATTTTACGATCGTTAGGGGTTGATACCGGTAAATTGCGCCGCTCAATTGAAGATGCCGTTCGCGGTACTTCGAGTGTTACAGTAAACTTAGGCAATATTCCATTAACAAAACAGGCAGAAAAAGTTTTAAAAATCACTTATTTAGAAGCTAAAATATTTAAAAGCGATTTAATTGGCACCGAACATTTATTGTTATCGGTTTTGAGAGATGATGATAACATCGCCTCACAGATCTTATTACAATATGGCGTTACTTATGATGTTTTTAAACAGGAGGTTGAAGTGAATAAAAATGGTTTCAGAGATGATATCTCAAACAGCGCTTCTACAGGAGGCGATGACGATTACCGCGAAGAAGAAAGCTTTAGTACACCTAAAAAGGTTTCGGATATAAAATCTAAAACCCCGGTTCTGGATAACTTCGGTCGTGATTTAACCAAGGCAGCTGAGGAAGGTCGTTTAGACCCGATTGTTGGCCGCGAAAAAGAAATTGAGCGTGTATCGCAGATTTTATCCCGCAGGAAAAAGAACAACCCGATTTTAATCGGTGAGCCAGGTGTGGGTAAATCGGCAATTGCAGAAGGTTTAGCCTTGCGCATTGTACAGCGTAAAGTTTCGCGTGTGCTTTTTGGCAAACGTGTAGTTACTTTAGATTTGGCTTCGTTGGTAGCCGGTACAAAATACCGTGGCCAGTTCGAAGAGCGTATGAAAGCCGTGATGAACGAACTTGAAAAATCTACAGACGTAATTTTGTTCATTGATGAGATCCATACCATTGTTGGTGCTGGTGGCGCATCGGGTTCATTAGATGCATCTAACATGTTCAAACCTGCTTTGGCAAGGGGCGAAATTCAATGTATTGGTGCTACAACTTTAGATGAATACCGTCAGTACATTGAAAAAGACGGCGCTTTAGACCGTCGTTTCCAGAAAGTGATGGTTGAGCCTGCTACTCCGGATGAAACCGTTGAGATTTTAACCCGAATTAAAGATAAGTATGAGGAACACCATGGTGTAACTTATACAGACGAAGCCATTTTGGCCTGCGTAACTTTAACCTCGCGTTATATTTCTGACCGTTTCTTGCCAGATAAAGCAATCGATGCTTTAGATGAGGCCGGTTCTCGTGTTCACTTAACCAATATTCATGTTCCGCAGAATATTATTGACATCGAGGCGAAAATCGAAGACATTAAGTTAGAAAAAAATAAAGTTGTTCGCAGCCAGAAATACGAAGAAGCTGCAAAACTCCGCGATACAGAGAAAAATTTAATTGAAGAATTAGATAAAGCTAAAGCAGAGTGGGAAGCTGAAACCAAAACCAAACGTTACGAAGTATCGGAAGATAACGTAGCTGAAGTGGTTTCGATGATGACTGGTATCCCGGTACAACGTGTTGGACAAACAGACAGTGCTAAACTGTTAAACATGTACGACAAGGTTGCCGAGAAAATTATTGGTCAGGACGATGCGATCAAGAAATTAACCAAAGCGATTCAACGTACAAGAGCTGGATTAAAAGATCCTAAAAAACCAATTGGTTCATTTATTTTCTTAGGTCCAACCGGGGTAGGTAAAACCGAATTGGCAAAAGAACTGGCCCGTTTCATGTTCGATAGCGACGATTCTTTGATCCAGATCGATATGAGTGAATACATGGAGAAATTCGCGGTATCACGTTTAGTGGGAGCGCCTCCGGGATACGTTGGTTACGAAGAAGGCGGACAGTTAACTGAAAAAGTTAGAAGAAAACCTTATGCCGTAATCTTATTGGATGAGATTGAAAAAGCTCACCCTGATGTATTTAATATCTTATTACAGGTTTTGGATGAAGGACAGTTAACTGATAGTTTAGGACGTAAAGTTGATTTTAGAAATACAATCATCATCATGACTTCTAACATTGGTGCCCGTCAGCTAAAAGATTTTGGTCAGGGTGTTGGTTTCTCTACAGCTGCGAAAACAAATCAGGCCGATTCTCACAGCCGTGGCGTAATCGAAAGTGCTTTAAAACGTGCTTTTGCGCCTGAATTCTTAAACCGTGTTGATGATGTAGTGGTATTTAACAGCTTAGGTAAAGAAGAAATCTTTAGGATTATCGATATCGAGTTAAAAGCATTATTTGGTCGCGTTCATACCCTCGGTTATGAAATTGCACTAACTGATAACGCTAAAGAATACATTGCCGATAAAGGTTTCGATAGTAATTTTGGAGCCCGCCCGTTAAAAAGAGCGATCCAGAAATATTTAGAAGACCCAATTGCTGAAGAGATCCTTAAAGGTGAATTAACCGAAGGAGATGTTTTAGAAATTGATTACGATAAAACTACCGAGCTTATTTCAATCAACCACATAAAGGGCGAGAAGAAAAAAGAAGAGCCGAAACAAGAAGAAGATTCTTCGAGTAAATAAATAAAAAACTCCCGATGAAAATCGGGAGTTTTTTTGTTTTAGAGATTAATTAAAGCGCATTAAAATTTATAGTTGTTTTTAGAGTACGAAAAGGTAGACAGAAATTATTTTTTTTAAAGAAAATCATTGTACCTTTCCTCAAACTATTCACTATTAATGAAATTTAATGTCTTCCCGTTAGCATGCATAGCGCTATGTTGTGCTTTATCCTGTAAAAAAGGAGCTGACGCTACTACAACAACCACTGATCCTGTGGTACTTAATGTCAGCACCAACATCAATAACGACGCTTTACTTAAATTGGTAAACGATACCCGCCTGGCAGGCTGCAATTGTGGTATAACCATTATGCCTCCGGTTGGAGCGCTAACCTGGAATGTTAATTTAGGTGCTGCAGCCATTAACCAAAGCGGTTACATCGCTTCTATTGCAAAACTTACCCACAATTCTGCTAATGGTGAAACTGTTGGTGCCCGTGTTAAAGCTACCGGCTACAATTGGACATCGGTAGGGGAGAATATTGCTTTCGGACAAACTACCGAAGCACAGGTTTTTAACGATTGGATTAAGAGCGAGGAGCATTGTAAAAATATCATGACTGCCTCTTTTAAAGAAATGGGCGCAGCCAAAACGGATAAGTATTGGGTGCAGGTTTTTGCTGCTAAATAACCTAAAACCAATGGCCGTCGTCTCACTTTCTTCGTCCTTTCGACTGTAGCGTACCGATTTTTCATTGGTAGCGAAATGGAGAAATCTATCCCGGAATTGCTCCAAAGATAGATTTCTCGACTCCGCTTCGCTTCGCTTGAAATGACGACTTGAGGGGAGCATATGCTTTAAGATTGCTTCGTCGTTTCTCCTCGCAATGACGATTCTTTTTACATCAACTCCTTTAAAGCCTGATAATACCGATCATAAATTTGAGGTTCGGTATTTAAGAATAAAAATGGCTCAATCAGTTCAAGCTCCATTAATAAAAACTCTCCTTTTACAAAAGTGCCATCAACCCTTGCGTAAAGACAATTTTTTGCAAATAAACTAACATATTCTGCTGCTGTTGCAATTAGTTCTTCATCAGGTTGTTGTGGATGAACTGTGCCACCATGCGCTGGCTGAACCCTGAAATCGCCGGGCTTGGCCTGTTTAATCAACGAATGACTATATACGCCGTTAAAAAAAATGAAAGACCATTCTCCACTTTCCAATATTTCGGGTAAAAAAGGCTGTATAATAAAATCTTCATCCTGGATAAGCTGATTCAATTTTTGGTTTATTTCTTCAACATTTTCATTGGTTACTTTAAAAGTATTTTTTGCACCCCCGCTAATACAGGGTTTTACAATTAATTTATCAGTATTAAATTTTTCGAAGAAAGTTTCAAGCGTTATATTTTCTTGCTTTTTGATAAAGGCACTGGGTATAATTTTTAAGCCCGCCGCTTCAATTTCCTGGAGATAAAGTTTGTTCGAATTCCACCTCACCACATCTATTGGATTAAGCAGTTTCACTTTTTTAGCTTCCAAAAGATTAAGCCATTCATAAAAATCTTCAATCAGGTCGAAATAATCCCAGGGCGATTTTAAAATGGCATGCGAATAGTTTTTCCAGTTAATCTGCTCGTCGTTCCAGATTAATTTTTCAATATTTAATCCTTTATCTTTTAAGAAATGTAAGAGTTTATCATCTTCACTTTCAACAGTAGTAGTATCGTAAGCGCCTTTATCAAGGTAAGTTATTAATGCAATGTTCATGGTGCTAAAACTAAGTTTTATAGGGGTAGATTGCAAATTTTTAAACCATGGAAGGACACAGATAAACATAGATTTTAGATGTGCTGCATCTGTGTTCATCATTTCATTTGTGGTTAATTTATATTTAATAGGACCAAACATTGAGATGGCCGTGATTATAAACCACGGCCCTGAGAGCGGAGGATTTTTCTCCCCGAATATTAAAACAGGCTTACCTGGTTACTTGGAACTTTGAATAAGGTATGATCTAAAATGATATCTTTTACATTTAAGCCATTCAAACGGCAGTGCAGCCTGAAATTATCTCTGATCATTTGTGAAATATTGCCATCACCGCGCATCCGGTCGCCAAAACGGCTGTCGTTTACATTACCGCCGTGGCAACTCTGAATCGAATGCCAGACTTTATCGAAACGATCAGGAAAGTTTTTTCGCAGCCAATCTTCAAATATCTGGCCGATGGCTCCGTTTAACCGCACTACGGTATAACCCGCTTTAATGGCTCCAGCATTAGCCACAGCTTTTAAAATTTTAGGAATTTCATGGTCGCTTAGCCCGGGTACAAGTGGTGCAACCATTACGCCCATGGGTATTCCGGCTTTACTCAACTCCTCTACCACTTTTAAACGTTGTTTGGCCGTTGTAGTACGCGGTTCCATTACCTGCCGCAAATCTTCATTCAAACTATTGATGGAAACATAAACCATGCAGAGATTAAGCTTGGCCATTTCCTGCAAAATATCCTGATCACGAAGTATCAAGGAATTTTTGGTAATCATACCAATGGGCTGTTTATAAGCCAGGGCAATTTCGAGTAACTGGCGGGTGAGTTTAAATTTTCTTTCTGCCGGTTGGTAGCAATCGGTATTGCCCGAGAGTGAAATGGTAGTGGCATCCCAGCCTTTTTTCTCTAAAAACTTTTTAAACAGTTCCGGAGCATCCTTTTTTACAATGATTTTCCTCTCAAATTCTATTCCGGCACTGTAGCCCCAGTACTGGTGCGAGTTGCGTGCATAACAATAAGTGCAGCCATGTTCGCAGCCCTGATAGGGGTTAAGAGAGTAGGCCATCCCCACATCCGGGCTGTCAACCTTATTTACGATGGTTTTCGAATTTTCAAAAATGAAAGCAGTTTTGCGGTCGCTTTCCTCCCAATCATCAATCCCTTCATGATGTTCTTTAACGTAAACATCCTTCAAAAATTTATTGTGTGGATTAACCTGAGCGCCCCGTCCCTTAAAATACTGTTTTTCTTCTTCGCCAATCATAAATTAAAATTACTAATATTTTTAGTAATTTTAAGGATTGAAAAAGGGTTACTTTTCAACAATTTTAGTCAGATCCCATCATCTATTTGCCGTCTTCCATCGTACATCTTCCATCATTTACTTTTTGCAAGCGGGATATAATCCATTGGTACCATATCTGCCACTTTTTCGTAAGCCCAATAGCCTTCAAAAAGGAGTGAGCGCGAATCGTAAATGCCGCCGTTCTCGTAAAAACGGACGCCTTCGCCCGTTAAATTTGCAACCGAAATTTCATTTTCAGGCACATCTAAAGGTCTGAAGATCCAGAAACCAGTTTTAGAGTAGGCCATTGATTCTTTTTCTTTAGTGTATTGAATTAATAGCGCGTCGGTATAACTGATGTACTTTAAGTTCTGGTTGAAATAATGCACCAGCGTATCTGTTAGCACCTCCGCCCTCGAAAATTTATCGATGGTTTTTGGCATTTCCTGCTGTTTCGTCCAAAAGGCCAGTAGGGCGGTATCTATTTTACCCTTGCTTTGCCTGATTCCGGTTTTTTCAGGTACGGCTTTAATTTTTTCTAAATTGGTATTGATTACATATTGCGGATAACGGTTAGGATTGGGGATTTTGATCATTTTATTGATGATAAAACCTTCCTCCTGTGTTTTATTGGCATAAAGCGAACGGAAAAAATGTTGCGAAGAGCCATAATAGGCGATTTCGCGGGCGGCGATGTATTTTTTCTTTTTAGCTGCAGAAGCTTTAAGCTCTTCAAAAAACGGGTGACCAGAGTAATAAATAATGTGTGTGCGCGAATTGTATTCGAAATGATCGAGCATATATTTAAGGCGATAACCTAAAGCTTTATTCTCGACCACTAAAAACTCGGTTGTAGAAACCGTTATGGTACTTTTGGTTACATCATAATCTACATTCAGAACCTGTGGATTTAAAATTTTGCATTGCAATGCATTGGGCGTTTTGCCAATAAAAAACTCTTTAAACTGGTTAATGTATTTCTGCCGGTTAGGATCGGCCCTGATCACTACTTCATCAAGCTGGGCAACATTTTCTTTCAAAACCAATTCTACCTGTACCGATTTATCCGAAATAATTACACTTTTAGAATAGGGGAGGTAGCCCACCAGCTGAACAAGGATATCGTAACTGCCGGGTTTCAGGTTGGTAAGTTTAAAGCGGCCATCATTATCGGCTACCGTTGCAATTTTATAACCACTTAAATAAATGCTTGCACCGGGTAGTCCGTCTTTTTGATCGCGAACCAAACCACTTATTGAGAAGGTATTTTGAGCATCGACATTAGTACCCACGATGATTAGCATAAGGGCTACTAAAAGGCTTTTAATCATAGAGACGAATGTAATTAAAAGGCGTAATATTTATTAAAAAACGCAAAAGATTTTTAACAAATTTAACATTTACAGTTAATAAGAGTTGTCATCCTGAGCGAAGCGAAGGATCTTTTGAATAGAATTAATCCAAAAGTAAAGCCGTTTTTATTTGAAAACGAGCGTTCTGTTTTCCATGGACAAAGTTGCCCCGCCATCGCTTGTAGTCCTCGTTACGCTGCGCTTCACTGTGGGCTACCCGCTCTGTCGGGTTTATTTAACAAAGGTGGGTGCAGCGATGCTACAAAACCCCAGATAGAATTACCGGTTTTGCCAGCAAAACCGGGGAGCACTATGGCTGCTTTTCATAAAAAATAAAAATAATGCATTGAGGTTCTCTGTAACTCATATTTTTACTTTTTCCCCTCCGCATTAACCGGCAATAAATAATCCATCGGAACACTGTCGGCAATTTTTTCCCAGGCCCAGTAACCCGAATAAATCATAGAACGTGGGTTGTAAATGGAGCCGTTTTCGTAAAAATAAACCGGAACAACCTGCAGGCTAATGGTAGAAATCTGATAATCGGGCATATCAAGCGGCCTGGCAATTGATAAACCGATCCGGTTGGCATAGGCAGGATCTTCTCTTTCTCTGGTGTAAACTACATAAAGCTTATCGGTAAAATTAATGCTTTTTATATTCTGGTTCTCCACATGCACCAGGGTATCCTGTAAAATAGGGGCGCGGCTTAAAATGGATATACCACCAGGCAGGTTTTTCTTTTTTATCCAATAGCTTAAAGAATCTCCTATGGTAATGGTTGAAGGCCTGGTTAAACCGGTTTGAACTTTTGTTAAACGTTTAATATTGGCATTAATTACGCTGTCGGATGGTTTATCCGGATTTTCTTTGGTAATCAGTTTATTAATGATAAAGCCATCTTCTGTGGCGTGGTGGTTAAAAATCGACTTAAAAAAGTGTTGTGAAGAACCTAAATAAGCAGTAATCCGCTTTTGTTCCCAAATTTTCTTCCGGCGTACCGATCCTTTTAAATCCTCATAATATGGAAATCCTTCATAATAAATAATTCTCGTTTTACTATCATACTCAAAATTGTTTAATAAGTATTTAATGCGGTAACCGAGTGCCCTGTTTTCGATAATCAGGAATTCATTGGTTTTTACGGTGAGTTTATGTTCTTCTTTATCGTAATCAATAATCAACACGTTTGGGTTGATTAATTTACATTGTTCTGCGTTAGGCGTGGTACCGATAAAGTAACCTTTAAACATTTCGATATAATTTGCCCGGTTCGGATCGGGTTTAATGGTTACCTCAGCTAATTGGGTAATACTTTCTTCTAATGTGAGATCAAGTTTTACCGCATTATCCGAAATCACAACATTTTTATTTAAGGCCTTGTAGCCTATTAACTGCACCAAAATGTCGTAGCTGCCTGGTTTTAATGGCAGGGTGTATTTGCCATCATTATCTGTAACCGTGGCCATTTTATAACCGCTTACATAAACACCTGTACCGGGTAATGCTTCGCCACGTTTATCTTTAACCGTACCTGAAAGCGTATAACTTTGTTGAGCGAAACAAAATTTGCCTATGGTTAATAATGAAAGTAGAAATATAAAAGATTTCATTAATTAAATGTAAACTAATTATTTAGTTTTATCAAGCTGTAGCTGTAAAATATTGGTGCATTTCTTTCTGGTGTCAGATATTACGATCTGATACTGAATCAAATCAATATACTATTTATCTTTTATAAATTCTACAGATACAAGCTTCGTCAGGTGGGAACACCCGACAGCACAACAACATTTCCCTACCATTAACAGATCCATAAGAAAAGTCGTCATCTCGACTGAAACGCAGTGGAACGGAGAGATCTGCTTAGATAGATCTCTCGACTACGTTGCACTCCGCTCGAGATGACGTAATGTAAGAATTAAGCCGTTGCCGTGGTCTGTGTCCTCACAGACCACTCATAATTTATCGATTTTTAGGAATAGTCTGTGGGGACACAGACCATGGCGGTAGATGATTAAGCAAGCAATTCTTTTGCATTTTCAATTGCTGATGCTCCCGGATTTTTACCGCTTAACATTTCTGCAATTACGCCAATACGTTCTTCCTGTTTAAGTTTGCGTATTCCGGTGGTGGTTTTACCTTTATCTTCATTTTTGTGTACAAAATAATGAGATGTACCTTTGGCTGCAATCTGTGGTAAATGGGTTATCGAAATCACCTGCATGTTTTTGCCCAGTTCGGAAATTACTTCGCCAACCTTTAAGGCGGTTTCGCCAGAAATTCCGGTATCAATTTCGTCGAAAATAATCGTTGGTAAGGAAGTGTGTTTAGCCAATAAAGCTTTTATGGCAAGCATTAAGCGTGATAATTCGCCACCTGAAGCCACTTTGTTTACCGGGGCAGGGGCCTGACCAGCATTTGCAGTAAAAAGCAGGTTAATTTCATCAAGCCCGTCTTTATTCAGTTCAGGTAATACTTTTTGATCCAGTACCAGTTTAGCATTAAGCATCCCCACTTTTTTAAGTGTGGCACTGGTTTGCTCTTCAACAATTTTAATTGCTTTTTTACGGTTAGCACTTAATTGACCGGCCTGTTGATGCAGTTCTTTTTTAAGCTGATCGATTTCCTGCTGTAATTTTTCGATATGCTCATCAGAAGACAACAGCATATTCAGGTTTTCTTCCAATTGCTTTTGAAGCGCTAACAGTTCAGTATTATTGCTAAGCCTGTGTTTTTGTTGCAGGGTATAAAACAAATCCAGTCTTTGGTTTACAATTTCTAAGCGCCCGGCACTGTGCAACGTATTTTCTTCTATTGTAGAAACCTCGTCGGTAATGTCTTTTATCTCAATAATTGATGAGCGCAGGCGTTCATAGAGCACGTTAATTGCCGGGTCGAATTTTTCAATACCCTGTAATTGTAAAGAAGCTTCTTTTAAAATCTGCAGGGCAGAAGGTTCGCTCTCGTTAATTAATCCTGAGGCAGTAAGTAAAGCCCTTTTAATGGTTTCGGCATGGGTTAGGCGTTCCAATTCCTGCTCCAGCTCTTCCTGCTCGCCTTCCTGTAATTTTGCCTGTTCGAGTTCGTTAAACAGAAATTGTTCGTAATCCTGTTTGTTACGGGCTTCGTTGGCTTCAGCAATTAATTTCTTTAACAGTGAAGTATCTTGTTTAAGTTTTTTAAATCCGCTGCGGTAATTAAGCAGGAGAGGCTGATGGTTGGCCAATGAATCAACAATCAATAATTGAAAATCGGCGTCATTAATTTCCTGTGTAGCATGTTGCGAATGGATATCGATTAGGTTTTCTCCGATTTGTTTCAGGATAGACAGATTAACAGGGGTATCGTTAATAAACGACCTGGTTTTGCCATCTATAGAAATTTCTCTTCGTAAAAGGCCTTCTTTTGAAAAGTCGAGATCGTTCTCTTCAAAAAGTTCTTTCAGGTTTTCATCTGCCAGTGCAAAACTACCTTCAATAACACATTTTTTATCCTGGTTAAAAAAGTATTTGCTTTCTGCCCGCTGACCTAAAATCAGCGATAATGCACCCAGTATAATGGATTTACCGGCACCGGTTTCACCTGTGATGATATTTAAGCCTTTGTCGAATTCGATATCAAGACTATCAATTAATGCGTAATTACGTATAGAAAGTTTTTGTAGCATGCTAAGCAAAAATATTAAAATTTATGTCAACAGGTGAATACAAAACAAAAACAGCGAAGAATAATCTCCGCTGTTTCATAATCTGTTTGGTTGTGTGTAGTTTATTTTACTGAAATGCTGATGGCATTGTTATTTGAAATGGTTAAGTTTCCATTTTGTACGAAGCTTTTTACCGCAAGTTGATCTGCATTTTTAAAATCGGCTTTTTTGTATGTTACCACTGCATTCTCAATTTTCAATGTTTTAACAGGGTCTGAAAAACCTTTATTGTTGTAAAGCATAACAGCAGGACTGATTTGAGAGCTTTTGTTACCGCCTTCAACTTTTTCTTTTTTCTCTTTCTGCTCCATTTTCTCTTTTAGTTCCTTCACCTCACTGTCGAATTTTTCTTTTAACTTTTTATATTCCTCAGTCTGTTTTACCTTGTTGTTATTGTCGTAATAAAAAACAGCACCATCCGGACCGGTAAGCATGTGCCTGTTGCCTTTAAAAATCGAATCAGATTGTAATTTTGTAAGCCCCGATAAATTAACCATATCACCTGATTTTAAAGCCTGTATCCTGATGTTATCAATTTGCGCCCTAAATTCTGGAGTATTGATTTTCGCAGCCATTTCTTCGCCCATCTTTTTCCATTTTGCCTGCGCCTCGGGAGAACCAAATTCCTTAGCCATATCTTCACCCATTTTTTTCCACTTTGCCTGTGCTTCAGGAGAATTGTATTGTTTGGCAATATCTTCACCGAATTTTTTCCATTTGGCCTGCGCTTCCGGTGAGTTGTATTGTTTGGCTATATCTTCGCCAAATTTTTTCCATTTAGCCTGGGCTTCAGGTGAATTATACTCTTTAAAAATTTTATTGCGAACCAGCGAATCGTTAAACCTGAATTTAAATGAACTATCAGCGTGGATGCGGTACACATTATGCCCAGCAAAAAGCTCATCCCTGTAAAAATCTTTTCTTAAGCTATCAGGCATATCTTTTACCGAGTTATATTCGGTTTTATTGCCATTAGCATCAATGGTTACAATTTTTATCTTACGTTTTTTAGTGGTATCGGTGCAAACAATAGTTTTAAGATCATGATGATTGAAAACCTCAATCTTATTACTTTTTTTATGCTCTTTTTTCTTTTCTGTTGGATTGATCCAGGCAATAGAAAACAAGCAGGCTACACCCAAAGTCAGGGCTGCCATTTGTTGTTTGGCGTTTAAATAATTTGTTTTCATGTTGGTTATTCTTTTAATGCGTTGATATAAATTTTGGGTCTTACCTGTTGCAGCTAGTGCATATGCCGGACTGTTTTTATCTTTCAGAAGTTCAAGTTTAAGCAATGCATGGGCATAGTTTAACGGTTTTCCGGTAATTTTTAACACCAGGTCATCACAGGCGTGCTCGCGCTCGATGTGTATAAACCTACCAGCCATCCACACAAATGGATTGTAGAACAGTAAGGTTTCGATTGCTGTTTTAATCAGATTTAATAAGAAATCGTTTCTTCTGATGTGCGATAGTTCGTGGATTAAGATGGCCTCTACCTGATCGTTATCTAACTGATTAACCAGTGCCAAAGGAAATAATACCACAGGTTTTAAATAACCGATAACCAAGGGCACATTCACAATAGATGACAGGTGAAACTTAATGGCCTTTTTAATTTTAAGATGGGCCGTTACCTGTTCGAAAATGGCTTTCCATCCATCAGGAATGGCACTTAAGCTTTCCTTTTTCAGTTTAGAAAGCTGACCATAACCTTTAACAATCACAAATAGCTGAAGCACAATGCCAATTACATAAAAAGCTACCACAACAGGGAAATATTGTTCCGCTTTGCTGCTAAAGCTTGGAGGCAGGTTATTAAAATACTGGTAAACCTGAATATTTTGTGGATTAATGGCAACCGCCTGACTGCTGATACTCTGCATTAATTGATTAATGAAGTTGTAAACAAAGCCGGCAAACATCAAAATGATGGCACCAAAGGCAAGGTTGTGCTTATACTTTGCTGCCAGCTTTGGTATGCTTAGCATAATGATAAACAGGACGCCATAAATAATAGCACTTTGCCAAAGTGAATTTAAAATGCTCCATCCAAATGCTTTGATAAACTGTTGTAATAAAGTTTCCATAACGGTGGTTTTAATTTTTAGCCGGGATAAACCGAAATTTAATTGTTTATTAGGGATCTAAACCCTACACCTTTCAACCCTCACATCAACCTTATTTAAGGCTATCTAAATATTTTTTTATTTCATCAATTTCATCAGCACTTGCACTGTGGTTACCCAGGGCCTGCATCACCAATCTTGCAGCCGATCCGTTAAATACATTGTCGATCATTTTAGTTACCAGTTGCTTTTCAGTTTTATCCTGGCTCACCAATGCTTTATAGATATGCGTTTTTTGGTTCGTATCTCTTTCTACCATTCCTTTCTCATGCAATATCTGCATCAGCTTTAAAGTGGTGGTATAACCAGCGTCTTTTTTATTCAATGCCTCATGCACTTCTCTTACGGTAGCATTGCCTTTTTGCCAAAGTACCTGGAGGATTTCCATTTCGCCTTCTGTTGGTTTGATGTTCTGATTGCTCATATGTTACAGTTGTACGAATTGTTTCGTAATCAAATGTACGAAGATATTCGTAATAACAAAATATTTTAACAAATTTTTAACTTTTGTGTTTTAGGTTAACTGTATAAACTGGTTAATTGGTTAACTGTGCATTAAGTGCTAATGCCTGTTTTGAGATAAGACGCAGGAGTGGGGGAAATGTTGCATCGGGAGAAGGTTAATTGTAGAAACTGGGTAATTGGTTAATTGAGGAGTTGTCTACAGTTAACCGATTTAAACAATTGATCAGTTAACCCCTAGATTACCACCCATGAACTAATAAACCAATGACTAATGACCAATTAACCAATCAACTAATGAACCTAATTCTTCCTCAACCCTTCATACTTGCCAATATTAGCCGGATCAATTTCTGCCAGCATGTTGTAGGCTTTCATGCGTTCCTGTCCGTTTAATTTAGAAAGTACATTAGTTATTTCTTCTGCCTTAGAGGCGAAATAAACATTCGGGAAAATGGAACCTAGTTTTTGTTTATCCATCTGTGCCAATGCGGGTAAAGCAGCAACAATCTGGGTTAAACCTTTATCATTATCAGTAAGCTGGTCCAATCCGTTTAAGTGGTAGCTATAAATGAAATTGCGTAATTCGCTAAATATCGGGTTCAGCACATTTTCATTAAACCAGAAACGGTTGCGCAAGCCATCGGCAGCTTTCCAGCCTGTATTGCCAGATGCCTGTGCTAAATTGATGATGTTCTGCGCTTTTTTATAAAAAGGAGTGCCACCCATTTTACTAAAACTGTCTTTATCCATCCCTATGATGGTGTAAGCATAGTAGGTGAGTAGAGCACTAATGTTGGAAATGTAATTCTGATCAGAAAAATCAATGGTAGAACCATCAAGATAACTAAAATCGAAATTTTTATCGCTCATGTTCAACAACGTGCTATTATAAGAACTGTTAAAAACCGGGCGACTGCTTTGAATCTGCGCTTCGGCGGTATAACCAGAACCACCATCCCACGAATTGATGGTAATGACAAAACTACACTCAATACGTTCCTGAGGTTTATAACTTTCGTTACTGAATTTATTGTTGTTTAAAAAATCACGGATGGTTTTTTGAAGTGCATCTAAAGTTGGTTTACTGATGTTCGAAACCTGTGGCGCCAGCAGAGTAACCCTTGCATTCAACTCCTGCGCATGTACTTTCCCGAAACTAACCAATAACAATATCCAAAAAATCTTTTTTATCATTTCGCAATTTTTAAAATGGCAGCACAAATGTCTTTAGCCACCTCGGTTTTCGATTTCATCTCGAATACAGTCCGTTCTAAAGCTTTGTTAAAAATAGTAATTTTATTGGTATCTGATTTAAAACCTGCACCCTTATCGTTTAAAGAATTTAAAATCACCAGGTCAAGATTTTTCTTTTCCAGTTTGCCTTTGGCATAGCTTTCTTCATCATTGGTTTCTAAGGCGAAGCCTACCAGAATCTGATTTGCTTTTTTTTCTCTCCCTAATGAGGCAAGAATATCCGTAGTTTTTTCCAGTTCCAAAACCAGGTCGCTATCCTGTTTTTTGATTTTTTGTGTGGCCACTTGTTTTGGACGATAATCAGCTACTGCCGCACACATCACCGTGATATCGCTTTCGGGGAAAACAGAAGTGCAGGCATTAAACATTTCCTGCGCACTTACCACATCAATTCTTCTCAAGCTTTGAACAGCTTTTTGAGCTGTAGGTCCGGCGATTAGCGTAACATCGGCACCCAGTTTGGCCAGTTCATCTGCAATGGCGAAACCCATCTTGCCAGAAGAGTGGTTCCCGATAAAACGGACAGGATCAATAGCTTCGTAAGTAGGTCCCGCAGTAACCATTACTTTTTTGCCAAACAATGGTGATGATTTCTTAAGGGCATTTTCCAGAAAAGAAACAATTTCTTCAGGCTCAGCCATCCGGCCTTCACCCCAAAGCCCGCTCGCAAGTTCTCCGTTGGCCGGTGCAATAACCGTATTGCCGTAACTAACAATCTGTTCAATATTACCCTGGGTAGTTTCATGTTTCCACATATCCAGGTCCATTGCAGGCGCAACATACACCGGGCATTTAGCTGAAAGATAAACCGCAGTCAGTAAATTATCGCAGATTCCCGTTGCCAGTTTAGCCAAAGTATTGGCACTTATCGGAGCGATGATGATGAGATCGGCCCAGAGACCTAATTCAACATGATTGCTCCACACACCTGTTTCTTCTTCGAAATATTGTGTATAAACAGGGTTTTTAGAAAGCGTAGCAAGGGTAAGTGGTGTAATGAAATTAGCACCATCAGGGGTAAGAATAACCTTTACGTTTGCACCAGCTTTAACAAGCAGCCTAACCAAAAAAGCCGACTTATATGCCGCAATGCTACCGCAAACGCCAAGGATTATATTTTTATTTTTTAGCATAGCATGTAGGGCATGGGGCATAGAGCATAGAGCGTAGTGCTAAACGCTTTGCCCTAAACGCTATGCGCTATGCTATTTACTTTTGTTCTTTAGCAGGATTTCTGTGATAAATTTTCTCGTTCAAAAATTCATCAATAGCAACCAAAACAGGCTTCGGCATGCGCTCGTAGTGCTTGCTGATTTCAATCTGCTCGCGATTTTCGAAAATTTCTTCCAAATTATCGTTGCTGGAAGCAAATTCTGCCAATTTACCGTGTAACTCCTCTTTAACGTTGTTCGAAATCTGATTTGCCCTTTTAGCAATTACCACTAATGATTCGTATAGGTTATCAGTAGTTTTATCTAAATCGTGTACGTTTCTGGTTACTGTAGTATTTGGTACAGCAGGTTTGTTAGTATTCATGTATTACTTGTTTTTAATATTCGTATTATCTGCATTAGTCGGCTTAGCAGAAACAGTATCTTTTAATTTACCTGTTCTGATCAGCATTTGCTTGTATTTTTCCTGATCGGCAGCATATAAAGCCAGTTCTTGTTTCGTGGTTACAATACCCGCTTCAACATCCTCCTTAAGTCCTTTAGCCTCTTTCATAAATTTGCTGTCAGGGTGGTTTTCAGTAAACTCAGTATATAAGGCAAGTGCTTCATTATAACGGTCTTCCTGACGGATGATATAACTGTTTTTTGCATATAAATATTGCGCCCTGATCATCAGGAAGTCCATTTCTTCTGCATATTTAATATCCGGGAAATCTCTTTGCGCATTTTTCAAAGCAATAACAGCAGCCCTGTAATTATCTACATTACTTGGACCGGTAGTTAAGTACATCTTAGCGTTTTCAAAAGCTTTATCTTCTAATTTACCCCTTAAAGTAGCAATATATTTACCTGCAGCAGCAGCACGGTCGCTGGTAGGGTATAAGTTGATAAACAATTGCAAAGCATCAATCGCCTTATAAGTATTTTCCTGGTCTAAAGAGAAAGCTGGCGATTCTAAATAGAAACAGTAAGCGCCCATATACCTCGCTTCTTCCGCATTTTTACTGGCAGGATAGGTATCTGCAAAGCTTTTAAACTGATATCTCGCAGTAGTGTAATCACTTAATCTATATAGCGTATATGCATAATAATAATTCAGATCCTCAGCTTCTGCACGGCCACGGTATTTTTGAGATAGGTCCTCAAAAAGCACCAAAGCTTTACTATAATCGCGTTTATTATACAAACGAAGCGCCTCCTGGTATTTTTTTGCAACGTCATTACTCGCTCTCAATTTCTCGAAACGACTTTTACAACCCGCAATACCCAGAGCGGCAACAAAAACTAAAATAATTAAGTGTTTAACTTTAAACATTCTGCAAAGATAATTAATAATACGATAACATCAATAAAAACAATTCGCCGCTAAGCTATGCAAAGCAATTCAGTACAATATAACAGTTAACAAATTTTAACATATATATAAGGCTAGTGTGTACACTATATAGTATGCACTTGTTTTTTTTAGCAAATCAGGTGTTGTGCTGCTATATAAGTTTGGTCCCGCTATTCGCTTCAAAGCCTCGGTTCGTTCCTCCCCTTCGTGTTTTCCGCTGCTATCGGGTTTAGTTGGGCAGGCATTCCGGAAGTTTTAAAGTGCTGGGTGCAGCAGAAACAGCCTTGCAGGTTTCTAAACCTGCCGGGTTTAGCATGAAATTTTAGTTGCGGGTGGGCTGCAAACACCTGGTCTTCCAAAAAGTTTTGTTTCATGCAAAACTTTTTGTTGCTGTAAACCATCCAGTTACAATAAAACTCCCAATTAATAGCAAATATGCTTTGCTTATAAATTAAAAAATCCTACTTTTGCATCCCGCTTCGGAGGAAGGGTTTTAGTTGAAAGGATGGCTTAGAGATACGGAAAGCGATATTTATTTTAAAATAAATGTTGCAGGAGAGAAAAAGATTGCTACCTTTGCAGCCCGGTTCGGAAGAACGGAAAGCCAGTTAAAGCTGGCGTATTGAAATAAAGGAAAGAGGAGAAAAAGAGGATTAAAAAATAAAATTTATTTTATTTGGAAGTTTAAAAAAGATCCTTACCTTTGCACTCCCAACCGAAAGGGAAGGAAAAAAGAATCGGAACGGCGGATGTCGGAAAGATAACAAAACAAGATTGAAAATACCGGCACGAAGATAAAGACTAACAAGACTTTAACGGAGTAAAGGTTTAACAATATAAAGATCTGCCGCGAGGTTTATAGATCGATAAGTTCTTAAAAGAGATGTCAATGTAGCGTAGCGGGGTAATGGAGTACTGATCAAAGTACATGATTATTTTGCTTTATTTTAAAGGTGGTGTCTAACAGACAACATAAAAAAAAGAAGACTATTTTTAACAATAGTTAAAACTGGTCAGTATTGAACAAAACATTTTACAATGGAGAG